>NZ_SOBM01000009.1:0-259231 GCF_004364705.1 Azorhizobium sp. AG788 | reverse complement strand
GCCGTTAAACTCCTCTGCGCCAATGGTACTTCGTCTCAAGACGCGGGAGAGTAGGTCGCTGCCAGGCCTGCAAAGCACAAATTACGCCCAGATCCCACAAAACACGCAAAGCCCCCGCATCCCAAAAAGAGCGGGGGCTTCGTGCGTTCTGCACACACAACGAAAAGCCCGAAGACCCCGCAGAGCAAGCAGGGCGCACAAGGCGGACGTTCCATCGGGTACACCGCGGGCTCGAGCGCCCAGCAAGAACACAGTTCCGCGATGCTGAAGCCAAAGCCCGGCCTCAGCTTGGCCGGTCGCCGGCTTCCCCATCCCCCGCGCCTGTTCTAAGGATGGAGCTGACGGTACGTCGGCTGGGTCCATCTCCCGTTCGCGTGCCGCAAGCACAAGAAGGGGACTCCATGTTCAACGTCCGCAGCGGCCTGCTCGCCGCGCTGTCTCTCGCGCTGTCCTCGGCGGTGGCGCTCGCCGATCCGGTCAAGGTCGGATTCATCGCCACCTTGTCGGGCCCGTCCGCGCCGCTCGGCGTGCACATGCGCGACGGTTTCCTGCTGGCGGTGAAGGAACTCGGCGGCAAGCTCGGCGGGCAGCCCACCGACGTGATCGTCGTGGACGACGAACTGAAACCCGATGTGGCGGTCTCCAAGGTGAAGGGCCTGCTCGACCGCGACAAGGTGGACGTGGTTGCGGGCGTCGTCTTCTCGAACGTGATGATGGCCGTATCGAAGCCGGTGTTCGAGAACGAAACTTTCCTCATCTCCGGCAATGCCGGCCCCTCGCCGCTGGCCGGCAAGGGGTGCTCTCCCTATTTCTTCGCCGCGTCCTATCAGAACGACCAGAACCACGAAGTCATGGGCAAGTATGCCCAGGATCAGGGCTACAAGCGCGTGGTATTGATGACGCCGAATTATCAGGCGGGCAAGGACGCCATGGCGGGCTTCAAGCGTGCCTATAAGGGCGAGGTGGTCGAGGAGATCTTCACGCCCCTCGGCCAGCTCGATTTCTCCGCCGAACTGGCCAAGATCCAGGCGGCCAAGCCCGACGCACTCTTCACCTTCATGCCCGGCGGCATGGGCGTCAATCTCGTGAAGCAGTATGCGCAGGCCGGGCTGTCCGGAAAGCTTCCGTTCCTCTCCGCCTTCACCATCGACGAGACGACGCTGCCCGCGACGCAGGATGCCGCCCTCGGCCTGCTTTCGGGCGCTGACTGGGCGCCCAATATCGATACGCCCGAGAACAAGGCCTTCGTTGCCGCCTTCGAGAAGGAATATGGCGTCGTGCCCTCGCTCTATGCGGCGCAGGGCTATGATGCCGCCAAGATGATCGACGGCGCACTGAAGGCAACGGGCGGCAAGGTGTCGGACAAGGAGGCCTTCCGCAAGGCCCTTGCGTCCACGCCCTTCAAGTCCGTGCGCGGCGATTTCTCCATGGGGCGCAACGGCTTCCCGGTTCAGGACTTCTATGTGGTGAAGGCGGTGAAGCGCGCGGACGGCAAGTTCGAGACGCAGACCGTGCAGAAGGTCTTCACCAAGGCCGTGGATGCCTATGCGACGGACTGCGCTCTGAAGTGACCGCTCCCGAACGGGCGCCGTAACGGCGCCCGTTCGTTATCCGGCTCGTTGATCAAGCGAACTCTGACGGCGCGACCGGCCTGTTTCAGGCCCACTCGCCCTTGCGGAAGACGGAGGTGCGGCTGCCGTCGGCGCCGATGCCGTCGATGTCGATCTCGCCCGAACCGATCATCCAGTCGATGTGGATGAGGCTCTTGTTGCCGCCCTGCGCCGCGATCTGCTCCGCGCTGAGGTTCGCGCCATCCAGGAAGCACTTGGAATAGCACTGGCCGAGCGCGATGTGGCAGGCGGCGTTTTCGTCGAACAGCGTGTTGAAGAACAGCAGGCCGCCGGCCGAGATGGGCGAGGAATGGGGCACCAGCGCCACCTCGCCGAGACGGCGGGCTCCCTCATCGGTGTCCAGCACCTTGTTCAGCACCTCTTCGCCGCGCGAGGCTTTGGCCTCGACGATGCGCCCCGCCTCGAAGCGGACCTGAATGTTGTCGATCAGCGTGCCCTGATAGGAGAGGGGCTTGGTGCTGGAGACATGGCCTTCCACCCGGTGCGCGTGCGGGGTTGTGAACACCTCTTCGGTCGGAATGTTGGCATTGCAGACGATGCCGTTCTTGGCCATGGAGGCGCCGCCCTGCCATTCATGCCCGTCCGCGAGGCCAACGACGAGGTCGGTACCGGGGCCGGTGAAGTGGAGCGCGGAGAAGCGCTTGTCGTTCAGCCATTCGGTGCGGGTGCGCAAAGCGGCATTGTGGGCGGTCCAGTTGGCGATGGGGTCGTCATTGTCCACGCGGGAGGCGGCGAAGATGGCATCCGCGAGCTTCGCGACGGCAATGTCGTCCGCCACATCGGGAAACATCTGCCGGGCCCAGGCGACGCTCGGGAAGGCGACGATGTTCCAGTTGATGTCGAAGCCGGCGATCTTCTCCAATGCCGGCTTGTAGGCCAGCGAGTTGGCCTTCGAGGCGCGGGACACCTTGGCCGGATCCTCGCCCGACAGCAGCATGGGGTTGTCGCCGACGATGGCAAGGCGCGCGGTGTTCTGCGAGAAGGCTTTCGCGACGCCCTCATAGAGCCAGCTGGCGGCGCGGTCGAAGCTGGCGTCGGGCGCGTTGCGATAGCGCGCGAGGGTGATTTCATCGTCCGAGAACAGCGGGATCACGAGGCCGGCGCCGGCCTTGTAGGCATGCTCGGCGATGCGGCGCACCAGCGGCAGCGCGGCGATGGGGGCGGTGAGGAAGAGGTCCTGCCCTTCCTGGAGGTTCAGGCCCACCTTCACGGCCACCTGCGCGAGGCGGTCGAGCTTCACCGGGTCGATGGTGGCGGAAACGTTGCGCTGGTGCTCGGTCATGGGGATGTCCCTTAAAGGCTCATGCTCCATACATAGCGCGCCCGCGCGATTTCGGAATGCCTCGCCGGTGATTTGCCGGCGAGGCAGGCCTCTCACCAGCGGTAGGCGAGCGTGCCATAGACGGTGCGGCGCGTGCCGTAGAGCACCGAATTCCAGTAGAAGCCGGGCGTGTAATATTCGGTGTCCAGCAGGTTGGTGCCCGTGACCGAGAGGGTGGCGCCCTTCAGCCGCGGGTCGAGCTTTCCGAGGTCATAGCGCAAGGCGGCATCGAGCAGCGTGTAGCCCGGCACGCTGATCTGGGTGCCCGAGGTCGTATTCATCACGGCATAGGAACTGCCGATGTAGCGCACGCCTGCGCCCGCGCCGAGGCCGTTCAGCGCGCCATCGCGGAAGGTGTAATAGGCCCAGAGGGACGCCGCATTCTCTGGCACGCCGGCGGGTACGGTGCCCACCTTGGAAACGCCGCTCTCGTTGGGATTGTCCTGCGTCACCCTGGCGTTGAGGTAGGTGTAGGAGGCGACGATATCGAGATTGTCGGTGAGGCTGGCCTTCCCTTCCAGCTCAAGGCCGCGCGAGCGCACCGCGCCATCCTGCACCGAGTAGCCATAATTGATGGGATCGTTCGTCAGCACGTTCTGCTGGGTGATCTGGAACACCGACGCCGTGAACATGCCGCGCCAGCCGGTGGGCTCGTATTTGATGCCCGCCTCATACTGCTCGCCCGTGGTGGGCTTGAAGGCATTGCCGTTGTAGTCCGTGCCCGCCACCGGCTGGAAGGAGGTGGAATAGCTGACATAGGGCGTGATGCCGGCGTCGAACCGATAGCCGAGGCCGACGCGACCGGTGAAGGCGGAGTCGGTGGCGACGCTTTTGGTGTCAGTGAAGCCGAAATCGGCCAGCAGGGTACGCGAGTTGAAGTTGTATTCCTCGTCCCGCACGAAATCCTGCCGTCCGCTCAGCGTCAGCCGCCAGTTGCCCAGGGAGAGCTGGTCCTGCGCGTAGAAGCCGATCTGGGTGATTTTGCTCTGGGTGTCCGACCACGGCAGGCCGAACGCATAGGCGAAGTTGTAGTTCGGGGTGAAGATGCTCAGCGCGTTGTAGTTGGTGGAATTGGTCCGCGTCTCGGTCGAGTTGTAATAGCCCGCATCCACGCCGAACAGCAGGTCATGGCCGATGGGGCCGGTGGCGAACTTGCGCGAGACGTTGGTGTCGATGAGGAAGCTGTCGGAGGTCTTCGGCCGCTGCTGAACGCCGATATTGATATACTGACCGTCCACGACGGCGAGCGTCGCATCCGAACCCCAGGAGGAGACGTAATCCACGTCGGAATGGGTGTAGCGCGCGTTCTGCGTCAGCTTCCAGCCGCTGTCGAACTCGTGCTTGAACTCGTAGCCTGCCGAGAGGTTCTCCACCGTCCAGTTGGCGAGCCCCGGTGCCCCGAGATAGAGGCTGGGCGAGATCTTCGGCGTCCCCGGCGTGGCGAACACCGTGTTGGCCATGGGCAGGCTCTGCTCTGAACCGCCCTTTTCCGTCTTCTGGTAGCTGGTGAGGAGGGTGAGGCTGGTCTGGCCGGTGGGCTGGAACGTCACGGCCGGCGCGAAATAGATGCGGTTGTCCGGCGAGTAGTTGATCTGTGTGTCACTGTCGCGCCAGAGGCCGGTGAGGCGATAGAGAACGGTGCCGTCCTGCGTCGCCGGGCCGCCGATGTCGAACGCCCCCTGAAGCCGGTCGAAACTGCCGCCGAGCAGTTCGATCTCCCGCACATTATAGGTCGTGGGGCGCTTGGTGACGGCATTGACGAGGCCGCCCGGTACGCCCGCTCCATAGAGGGCGGAGGCCGGGCCTTTCACCACGTCGAGCCGTTCCAGTCCGTAGGTCTCGACGTCGGCATCATAGGCGTTGAAGCCGCCGCGCAGGCCATCCCGGTAGAAGGCGGCCTGGTCAATGGCACGAAAGCCGCGCAGGTAGATGTCCGGCATGCCCTGGCCACCAGGATAGTCCACCACGCGCACGCCCGGCGTGTAGGCGACGGCGCTGTTGAAATCCTGCACGCCGCGCTGGTCCATCTCCGCCCGCGTCACCACGCTGATGGACTGGGGAATGTCGATGAGCGGGGTGTCCGTCTTGGTGCCGGCGGAGGTGGCCAGCGCCACCAGTTGCTGGTCGTCCCCCTTGCCGGCCACGTCGATGGTATCGAGCAGGATCGTCCCGCCCGCATCGCTTCCCTGCGCCGCGGGGGCGCTGATGGTCACCGTGTTGGCGCTGATGAAGCGGTAGACGAGGCCCGTGCCCTGCAGGAGGCGGGCGAGTGCGATGTCGCGGGAATAGGTGCCGGAGAGCCCCGGGCTCTTGCGTCCCGCCACGAGATCGGAGGGGAAGAGCAGACGCAGCCCGGCCTTGTCCGCGAAGGTCGTGAGGGCCGCCCCGAGATCCTGCGCGGGAATGCTGTAGGCGAGGGGAGCCGGTGCCTGTGCCCGCGCCGGGGTGCCGCCGCTACCTGCCGCGAGCAGGAGCCCGAGGGCGACCGAGCCCAGCCAGCCACTGCGCCGTTGCCCCATGCATCCTGCTCCTGCCGTCAGCTTGCCCATCATCGTCCTCCGGATCCGTGCATCGCGCCGGCGCGGCCGGCCGCATGTGTTCGAGGCAAGGACGAAACGATCGCTGCGGGCTTGCAGCGCCCCGGCGTGCTTTTCTGCTGAGTACCTGCTCTTTTTCAGGATTCTAAAGAATGAGACTGACGAACGGCAGCCGCACGACCCGCACCGGCAGGGTCTGTTCGATGGTGTCGAGCACCGAGAGTGGGTCGTTCAGGTCGAACACGCCGGTCACTTCCAGCGCGCCGACGCTGCCGGAGGCAATCACAAGGCGCGTGCGCGTGTGGCGCTGGAGTTCGCCCACCACATCCGCCAGCGGCCGGCGGTCGAAGATCAGCTTTCCCCGCCGCCAGGATGTGGCATGCGCAGCGTCGATGGCGGTGGGGTGGCCGAGGGTGCCGGCGCCATAGCGTACGGTCTCGTTGGCGAGCAATGTCACGGCAGGAAGGGGACCCTGCACGCCCACCGACACCTGGCCCTCCAGCACGGTGACGACGGTGGCCTCCCTGCGGATGTCCACGTCGAACTGCGTACCGACGGCGCGCGTCCAGCCGTCTGCGGCCCCGACGATGAAGGGGCGGGCGGCATCCGGCGTCACCGTGAAGAGGGCCTGCCCCCCGATCAGCGTCAAGCGGCGGGTGGCGGGGGAGAAGTCCACGGCCAGCGCGGAGCTGGCGTTGAGCAGCACGCGGGAGCCGTCGGCCAGCGTAATTTCGCGGGTCTCGTTCACGCTCGTGGCATAGTCCGCTCTCGGCCCGCCGGGCCACAGCCCCGTGCTCGCGCCCGCAAGCCCCAGTGCGGCCAGCGCGCCGGTACCGAGGACCGCCCGCCGGGTGATCCGGGCCCGGCTCGCCCTGCGCTCTGCCCTGAGGCCGGCGCCGGCACTGCCGAGCCCGTGCCAGAGCGCCTCGGCCTCGGCGGCGGCTGCCTCGTGGGCGGCGCTCTGGGCACGCCAGCGGGTGAAGGCGCCGCGCTCCTCCGGCGGGCTGCGGCCGGAATGGAGGCGGACCATCCACTCGATGGCCTCGTCGCTGAGGGCGATGTCGGCAAGCTCGGGGCGTGGAGAGGGGGGCATGTGTTCGCCCTCAGCCCATGGCCCGCAGATGGTCACGGCAGTGCCGCAGCGCCTGCGCGAGATATTTCGCGACCATGCTCTCCGAGACCTTCAGACGGGCGGCGACCTGCGCATGGCTCATCCCGTCGCAGCGGTTCATCAGCAGCGCCGCACGCGGCTTGGCCGGCAGCTCGGCCAGAGCCATCACCAGCGCCCGCAATTCGTCCCGGTGCAGCGCATAGGCCTCCGGAGAAGGCGCAAGATCGGCAATCTCGCGCAGCACGGCCTCATCGCTGATGCAGCGCATGGCGTGGCGCCGCTCCCGCCGCAGCAGGTCGATGGCGATATTGCCCGCGATGCGCAGCAGGAAGGCGTGGTTGTCCCGCACCCCCGCCGGTTGCTCCCGCATCCCCGCGAGACGCAGCCAGGTTTCCTGCAAGGCTTCATCGGCGAGATCGCGCGATCCCACGCGGCGGGCCAGATGGCCGCGCAGCTCCCGCCACTGGCGCATGTAAGCCAGCATCAGCTCGGAAGGGATATCGGTGGCGAGCGACATGACGCGAGGGGGAAGCAGGGATCGTGGAAGCTGGCCCGACGATAGTTCACGGGAGGGTTTTACAGCAACATCAATGATTTAGAGTTCTGCTAAAGAAGAGCTCCAGGTGTCGCTCCGGCCATTTCTGGCGCCCCCGCGGGCGGGGCGCCCAACATTTGGACGTGCACTGCCCCCACATTCAGCGGCGGATAAATTGCAAGCCGGACAATGACTTCTATGATCTTCCGCAGCCTTTTCCTGCGTCCGGATCGCCCATGACCGCTCCCTGTGACCTCACCGCCGTTGAACTGCGCCGCCGCATCGGTGCCAAGGAGATTTCGCCGGTCGAAGTGCTCGAGTCCTGCCTGACGCGGATCGCGCTCATCAATCCGGCCGTGAACGCCATGGTCGTGCTCGATGCGGACCGCGCACGGGCGGCGGCGCGGGAGGCGGAGGCCGCCGTGATGCGCGGCGATGACCTCGGCCCGCTGCACGGCATCCCGGTGGCGGTGAAGGACGCGCAGGACCTCAAGGGCGTGCGCACCACCTATGGCAGCCCCATCCATGCCGATCACGTGCCGGCGCAGGACGGCGCCTGCATCGCCCGCCTGCGGGACGCCGGCGCCATCCTGATCGGCAAGACCAACACGCCGGAATGGTCGGCGGGGGCGAACAGCCGCAATCCGGTGCACGGGGTCACGGCCAATCCGTTCGATCTCACCCGGTCGGCGGCGGGCTCGTCCGGCGGCTCGGCGGCGGCGCTTGCCTGCGGCATGGCGCCCCTCGCCTCCGGGTCGGACATGGGCGGCAGCCTGCGCAATCCGGCGGGCTATTGCGGCATCGTCGGCATGCGCCCGTCCCCCGGTCTGGTCGCCAGCGACAAAAGGGCGATCGGCTGGTCGCCGCTCGCCACCGATGGCCCGATGGCGCGGACGGTGGCGGATATCGCCCTCATGCTCTCCGTCATGGCGAGCGATGATGCCCGCGATCCGCTGGCCTATACGCTGCCGGACGAGCCGGTGCGCGGCCGCCCTGAGCGCTGGGTTCTCCCCCCTGTCGCCCTCAAGGGGCTGAAGCTCGCCTTCACCGATGATTTCGGCTTCGCGCCGACGGAGCAGCACATCCGCCGCGTCTTCCGCAGCCGCGTCGGAGCGATCTCGTCCCTGTTCGCCGAGGTCGAGGAGGCCGCGCCCGACTGCACCGGCGCGGACGACGCCTTCGCCGTGCTGCGGGCCTCCAACTTCCTCGCCAGCCATGGCGCGGGCTATCGCACCCATCCGCACATGTATGGGCCGCTCGTGCGGGCCAATCTGGAGGAGGCGCTCACCTACAGCCTCTCCGATTATGCCCGCGCCGCGTCTGCGCAGACGCGCATCTACCGCGCCTATCAGGCCTTCTTCGCGCAGCATGACGTCCTGGTCAGCCCGACCATCACCTTGAGCCCGCGGCCCTGGTCGGAATCTTATCCCACCGAGATCGATGGGGTGGCGACGCAGAGCTATTACCACTGGCTGGCGCTCGCCTATGCGGTGACACTGGCGGGCCATCCGGCGGTGAGCCTGCCGCTCGGCCGGGACGAGGCGGGCCTGCCCTTCGGTCTCCAGATCGTCGGGCGGCGTGGCGGCGATGCGCAGGTGCTGGCCGTGGCGGCGGCGCTGGAGGCCGCCTGCGCCTCCGAGCCTCTGCTGTGCCGGCCGGTGCCCGATCTCGTTGCGCTCGCCGAAGCCAAGCCGCTGCGGGACGCTCCGGGGTTCCTCGACTGGATCTAGGCTCGGCTTTCGGGGGAGCCTGACGGCACCAGCCCAAA
The DNA here is from genome assembly GCF_004364705.1 of Azorhizobium sp. AG788. Lineage (NCBI taxonomy): Bacteria > Pseudomonadati > Pseudomonadota > Alphaproteobacteria > Hyphomicrobiales > Xanthobacteraceae > Azorhizobium > Azorhizobium sp. AG788. The sequence continues at coordinate 250,328 of NZ_SOBM01000009.1, read as the reverse complement.
AGAAACGCCCGCCGTTCAGCTCTGTCGGAGCCGGACGGCGGCGTTTTCGTCTGAGGGGGATCAAGGAGGTTGCGCGCGGGACTGGCCCGCGCGCAACACGTGTCAGCTCAGAACTGCATCTTCAGGCCGCCGGAGCCGGCGTAGCTGGTGCTGTTGTCCGAGAACAGGCCGTTGAAGTTGGCGAAGACCGCCGTGTTGGCGGTGACGCCGAACTCCAGACCCACCTTTGTCTGCACCGCATCCGCCGAGGGGCTCACGCCCTGCACGAGGAAGCTGCTGCCCGGCAGGGCGACGAAGCTGTTGGTCAGGCTACGGTCGGAATAGAAGTCGTGCACATATGCGAGCGTCGCATCCGCCCGCAGGGCGCGGCCGCCATCCATCGGCATGGCCGCATCGAAGCGGGCGCCGAGGAAGAGCGGGGCGCTCTGGGTGCTCTGGCCGTTCACCTGCAGGCTGAGGTTGCCCACGGTGCCGGTCTGGCTGTTGACTTCATTGAAGGCCGAGCTGTTGAGCGTCGCGAACTCCATGGCGGCGAAGGGCGTGACGCCGAAGGCGCCGAAGCCGAACCGCTTGCCGATTTCGCCGCGCACCCGCGCCTCGTAGGAGTCGAAGCTGCCCTTCTCGTTCTCCACCGCCAGCGCGCCGACGCCGCCGGCGACGCGCTTCACGTCATTGGAGAAGCCGCTGAAGGTGAAGACCCCGCGCACATAGCTGTCCGAGGGCATGGCATAGGTGGTGTAGAGCGAGAGGTGCGCGCCATCCACCGTGCCCGAGGTGTTGAGGCTCGTGGTGCTGAACTGTGAGGTGGAGCCGCCCAGCGCGATGCCCACCAGCCAGTCCGGCTGCACGCGATAGTCGAGACCGACGAGGCCGCCCCAGGTGGTGCTGCTCTGGCCGGTGAGACCGGGCGCGGCATCGATGCTGGTGGTGCTGCCGAAGGCGCCGCCCCACACGTTCCAGCGCGGTTCCGGCGCGGGCGCCGGCACGGCCTTCACGGGCGGGAACTTCGTCTTCGGCGCGGCGGCATAGTTCAGCGCCGGGGACGACGCGGACGCTGCCGGCGCGGTGCGGCCGTAGGTGAACCAGGTGTCCTGCTGGTCCTGGATGTTGGAGGTGAAGGCGGAGGTGGCCTGGAGGGCCGCGCCCTGGCTGGCGGTCAGACCCGCGCCGCTGACGCTGTCGAGCGCCGCCTGGCCGAGCCCGGCGGATGCCTGGTTGCTCAGGAAGACGCCGTTGACGAGCGTTCCCGCCGCTGCGGTGGCCGCAGAGGGCGCCGCCGCGTTGAGGGCGGTGCCGACGCTGCGCTGATTGGCCGTGGCCGCGACGGTGGCGTAGTTCACGTCCGTGCGGTTCATGGTCAGCGTCACTGTCTTGGCGTCATAGGACAGAGCGGACGTCAAGTTCGAGCCGCTCGTGGTGACGCCGGCGAACTGGCCGCTCACGCCGCCGGTGGCGCTGACGAGCGCCACCTGGGTGAAGGGCAGGAAGGTGCCGGCGGCGCCCACCTGTACCGTGCCGCCCTGAAGGGTGGCGGTGCCGTTCACCTGCACGTTGCTCGTGGTCGTGGGGGTGGCGGTGATAAGGAGCTTGGAATTGGCCGCCATGGCGAGGTTGCCGTTGACGGTGAGTGTGCCGGCGCTCCCGAGTGTGCCCGGCATGAGCGTGCCGCCGCCGTTCACGGTCACGTTGCCGACCCGACCGGTGCCGCCCAGCGTGCCGCCGGAGTTGACCGTGGTCGGCGAGACGATGGAGCCGTTCACGATCAGGTAGCCGCCATTGATGACGGTGGGGCCGGTGTAGGTGTTGTTGCCGGAGAGGGTTAGCTGGCCCGTACCGCCCTTGGTGAGGCCGCCGGTGCCGGTGATGTCGTTGCGCCAGGCGTCGGCCGCGTTGTAGCCGCCGAGGCTCGCGTCCATGGTCACGTTCACTTGGCTGTTGAACGCGCCATAGCCGTCGAAGGCGGCGTAAAGGTTGAGCTGGCCCCAGCCGTCATAGGTGTTGCCGCTCAGCTGGGCATAGCCGGAGGGCAGCGCTGTGGTGGCGAGGATCTCGGTGCGCTGCGCGTCGCTCAGATAGGGGAAGCGGGTCAGCAGCAGCACCTGGGCCTGAACGGGTACGTCCGCCGCCGTCATGGCCTTCACCGGGCCGATGACCGGCAGGCCATAGGTGAGCCGGGCCGTATAGAGCGCCTTGTTGGCGGCCGAATAGGCGAGCGGATCGGTTGCGCCGAAGCCTGCCGCCTGCGCCTGCTGGATGCAGGCCTGTACGCTCACCGCATTGCAGGAGGCGGCGAGATAGTTCTGGGTGTCGTTATAGGCCTGATAGACCGCATAGGCCGAGGCATTGGCCGGATTGGTCCAGTCGAGGCGGTTGCCGGTGGAATCATAGAGCGCGCCGTAGATGTTGGTGGCGACGATGGCGCTCGATTCCATGCGGCCGCCGATCACGTCGAGCGGCGAGTGCATGCCGGCGAGGATGCGGTTGTTGCCGAGCTCTGAGGCCGCCATCAGCATTTCCTGGCCGCGCTGCGGAACGAGGAAGGCGACGGCGTAGGACTGGAGATAGCCCGAATTGGTGTGGCCGCTCGGGAAGCCGCCGTCCGCATAGGGGTTGGTGCCGTTGATGCGCTGGTAGAGCAGCGTCGGGATGTTCACGGCGCTGGTGACGCGGAACGGACGCGGGGAGGTGCCGATGCCCGGCACGTAGTCGCCCACGTTGAACAGGGTGGGCGTGAAGTTGCCGGCCGCGTCATAGCTGCCGACGTTCGGCACGCTGATGGGCTGGCCGCCGTTGGCCGCCACCATGGCCGCCGTGACGGTGAAGCCCTTCACCCAGTTGTCGACGGTGCCGTAAGCCGCCGGCACGGTGAACTGCGAGAGATAGCCCGGCACCACGAAGCTTGCGGTATCGGCGGTGGTGAGGCCCGTCTTGGTGGCGGCGCTGTAGTTCTGGTAGCGGGAGTCCAGCGGATTGATGGCCGGGGTCGCGCCCTGATAGCGGTCGAACGTGCGTTTGGCCGGCTCGGTCGAGGCGTTGGCGCGGGCGATGTTGTCGATGAAGTTCACCGCCGAGGCGAGCGGCGTCTTCGTGCCGTTGCCGAAGGTCTGGGAGCCGGCGCTGGCATTGCTGAGAAAGTTGATGTCGCGCTGGTAGTCCGCGAGCGTGCCGGCGACATAGGTGGTCGGGGTCAGGCTCTGGGGCGCGGTGCCCGAGGTGGAGGCGCCGGCGCCCGTCAGGTAGAAATTCGTCAGCGGACCGAGACCGTTCATCACGTTGTAGGCCTGCGAGGTCCGGTCGGCGCGGATCGCTGCTTCCGTCTGCGCCGCCGTGCGGTTCTGCGTCATGGAGACCACGGTCTGATAGTTCTTCACCATCACTTCGGGATGGTTGACCATCAGATCAGTGTAGGCGTCGAGCACCTTGGTCAGCGTGGTGCCGGTCGCGGGGGTCGTGCTGTTGACGAAGTTGACGGGCGGAGAGGTGGGAACCTGCTGCGCCAGGGCGTAAGCCGGCAAAAGAAAAGTAGACGAAAACAACGCGATCGATAGACGACGCACTTCACCCTCCATACGAGCCCACCATGGCGCGTGCTGGCGATGCGCTTAGATAGGCTGCGTTACAGATTGATGACGTGCTCGTCTTTGATCCTACTATTCATCAGGAATATCGCCGAACATAACAAGTGATAGCAAGCAGAGGTATCAACGTGCGATGTTTGTACCATTATTTGCCGGCGTTCATCTCGGAAAAATGGGTGCCAGATTGTTGACCTAGGGTCAGATGAACGTGATCCATTGGGCGTCGCCACGTCCCGGAATAATCGCGCGGCAGCGTGTCTGGCGAAAATTTCGCAATTTGTGGAAGATTACGCCGGATGTTCTTCGCTCGCCTGCCGGCTGCCAGCCTCCGGCGCCTCGGGGGGCAGGCCGAGCATTTCCTCAAGGATGCGCGCATAGGCATCGAACATCCACGCGTTGGTGAGCGTGTGATCCGCATTCTCGATGAAGCGCAGGTCGGCATATCCGGCGTCGACCAGATCCCGCTGGTGGTCGGGAAAGAGGATGCCGAGCTCCACCAGACCCCAATCCTGCGTGCCGTAGACCAGCGTGAGGGCCGTGCCGTGGGCGACCAGCGCCTGTAGCAGGCGGCGGGCGCGGGCGCCCGGCTGAAGCGCGGGAAGGAAGCGCCGGAGCGTGCCCTTGAGGCGGCAGCTCACGGACAGAAGGGCATAATGCCAGAGCAGCAGCACCCGCTGCGTCACATAGCGGCGCCGGAAGAAGGCGGGGCCGAACTCCGGATTCCGGTTCCAGAGGAGGGCGGCGCGCCAGCGGCGCGTCCTGTCTGCGAGGCGCACCGCCAGCCGGAGCGGGCGGCGCCAGAGCGGAATGGCCGGGTCCTCGTCGCGAATGTAGAAATAGGGGAGATTGACGAGCACTGCGGCCCGAATGCGGGGATCGTTCGCCGCCGCATGAAGGCCGATATAGGCGCCGGCGCAGATGCCGGTGAGCAGCACCCGGCTGCTGCCCTGCTGCACCAGTTGGTCCACGGCGGCGCGGACATCCTCCACGCGGCCGAGATCATGGAAGCCTACGGTTTCGTCGGGGTCGGCCGGTGCGCAATCGCCGATCTTGTCGAGGTCGAGCCGCAGGGTCGGCACGCCCCGGGCCGCCAGCCGCCGGGCCAGCCGCACGCCGCTGCGGCCATTGCCGGTGTGGTGATTGAGGCCGGAATTCAGGATCACCGCTCCCCAGTCGGCCTTCACATGCGCGGGGCGTGTGAGGATGCCGAGCGCCCGCCCGCCGGGCCCGAGCCGCAGCACAAGCTCCTGAAGGCCGGGCGCGACCTCCAGCGCCTCTCGGGCCGGCGGAACTGGTGGTACCGCCGCGCGTGGCGCGCCCTCGGCGAGCCATGTCGCCGTCTCGCGGAAGGCGCGCAGCGGAAGCATCAGATCCTGCGCATGCTGCGCCAGGCCGTCGTGATGCTGGAAGGGCCCCCACGCGATGTCCGCGGGGAGCGCCGCGGGCCGGGCGGCAGGGGAAGCGATCCGCACCCGCACATGGGAAAGGCTGCCGAGCCGGGCCTCGCCGTCCAGAATCCGCAGCCGTGCGAGATCATCATTGTGCAGCCGATAGCCGAGGAACTCCCGCCAGCCGGGCGGCAGGCTGCCCTCGCGCGAGGGCACCATCGAGCCGCTGAGCAGAAGCTCACGGGCGTAGGTCTTTCCCGACAGGACGGGCGCGAGGAGCGCGAGGGCGGAGATGCCGCCGAACGTCTGCGCCGCCTCGATCGCCAGCAAAGCGCCAAGGCGCAGTCCGCACAGGGCGATATCCTCAAGGCCGGTCTGCGCCTTGAGGAAAGCCGCCGCCGCGCCGATGCTGGCGATCCAGCGCTCGATCTGGCCCGGCGTTTCCTCCCCCGCGGAATCCCCCGTTCCCGGATAATGGAAGCTCAGCGTCGGCAGCCCGGCCTCGGCGCACATGCGGGCGAGCACCAGCGTGGCGCGCTGGGTGCTCAGGGCCTCATAGCCGAAGCTTTCGCAGATGATCACGCCGCGCCCGCGCGCCCGTCCCTCCGCCGGCAGGTGCAGCCAGCCGGCGCAACCGTCGAAGCTGATGGGCAGCATGGTGGGGGCGGCCGCCGTCAGACGAACAGTTCGGCCCGGACCCCGGCCGGCCAGAGCCGGGCATCGAAGCCGTGATGCCGAAACAGCGCCAGCGTCAGCCGCTCGATGCCGAAGGCCACGCATCCGCTGCGCACCATTCCGCCGGCGGCGTCCCTCAGGGGCCAGATCTCCGAGAAATGCGTCATGTGATAGTTGCAGCTGATGCAGGCGGTGGGCTCGCTGGTGCTGCCCACCGGCACCAGCAGCTCGAACTTGAGCAACTGCTCCATCTGCCCGGCGGCCATGATCTTGCCGCCGCGCCCGAAGAAAGGGTCGCTCGCCGGCGCGGTCGTGGAGGGCAGGCCGAGCGTTTCCAGCCAGCGGCTGGCGCGGGCCATCCATCCATCGCGGAAGGCCAGCACCTGCGCCTCGCTGCCGATGCGGACCAGTTCGCGCATGCGGAACATCTGCATGCGGCAGGGGTCCACGGAGGGCTCGTGCCGGAAGCAGTAGGAGGAGACGTCCACCAGCCGTCCGGCCTCGGCCAGAGGGCCCTGTGCGGCGACGACCGGATAGACCGGATAGCAGGCGGCCGGCGTCACCACGACTTCGGAGGGCTGCTGGAGATCGTCCCAGTCCTCTCCGGCCTCGATGCAGGCCAGCATGCGGCGGTGGTCCGCCTCATTGCCGCAGAAGCAGTTCACCGTGCCGGCGAGATGGGGAAAGCCCTTGAGATAGCCGCTGGCGATGAACTCCTGCCGCGACATGACCGGAGGAAAGCGCATCCGCTCGGGCGCATCGGCCGCCGCAAGGCGCGTGATGGCGGCTTCGAGCGCGTCCGCCACGGTCTCGTAGGCGGCGCCGCGGCCGTAGAGGCCATCGACGCCGGTGGGGATCAGCAGGCCGGCGGCGATCAGCTCGGCCCGGAAGGCGGCGGCCGAACTTACGGGAAAGGCCAGTTCCACGCGGCTCATGGCAGGTCCTGTTCTGCGTCGAAGGCGCCGAAGGCGGTGCGGTTCACCAGCAGCAGCCGGCCGGCGTCGGCGAGAATGGCGTCATTGTTGATCATCAGGGGCGCCGCATAGAGGTCGCGCAGATGGCGGCTCAGGCTGTAGGGCCCCTCGTTGCTGTAGGCGGTGAAGCCACACAGGCGCATGCCCATGTCGGCCACCGCGAGCGCGGTGTCGGAGAGCCGCGTCTTGAGCAGGATCGCCTCCAGCGCGCCGGGATCAGCCCGCTGTCCGTCATACACGGTGATGGCGCGAGCGAGGGCGGCCTCCATGTCCTGGAGATGCCCGTGCATGCGCGCGAGCGTCGGCAGGCCGCGCTCGGCCGCAGACGAGCCGCTGCGCATCCGCGTGCGCAGGAAGGCGCGGCAGCGGGCCAGCACGTCGGTTGCAATGCCGAGCCAGACCGCGCCCCACAGGATGTGGGCATTGGGCACCATGGTCTGTTGCGCGATCTCGCCGAAAGGGACGTCCAGAACCTGTGCCCGGTCGCCCGTGCCGCTGATGCGGAAGCCGCCGCTGCCGGTGCCGCGCAGGCCCAGCGCATTCCAGCCGCGATAGGGCTCGACGGTCGCCTCCGCGCGCGGTAGCACCACGAGCACCTGATCGGAGGCATCCGCCTCGCCGTCCTTGCGGGCCGTCAGGAGGAAGGCGTCGGCCTCGGCGCCGTAGGACACGGTCGAGCCCTGCTTCTCCAGCCGGAAGCGCCCTTCGCCGGCCGGCTCGACGGCGCAGCGGCTGGTGCGCAGGCGCCCGCCAATGCCCTCCTCGGACGTGACGGAGGCGAGCAGCAGGCCCTGCGCTGCCACGGCGGCGGTGAAGTCGCGCAGCCACGCATTGTCGCCCGCATGCCGGACGAGGCAGGCGAGCTGGTTGTGGTGCATGGCGAAGACCATGGCGGTGGAGGCGCAGGCCGCGCCGAGCTCGCAGGCCATGCGCGCCAGCGTCGCAATGCCGGTTCCCGCGCCGCCGAGTGCCGGTGGCACGGCGCAGCCGAGTGCGCCGGAGGCCTTCAGCGCCGCCACGGCCTCCGCGGGGTAGCAGCCCTCCTGATCGACGGCGGCGGCGTGGGTGCGGGCCGTCTCGCAGACCTGCGCCCAAAGTTCGCGATCGGGCGCCTCGGCCCGTGGGGCGAGGTCGAGGGCGCCGGTCATGCTGCTGCGGCCGCGCCGAGCTGCCGGCGGACCAGCGCCGCGAGCCCGCCCAGCGTCTGGAAGGTTGCACGGGTTAGGGCATCGTCCGGAAAGGCGATGTCGAACCGGGCCTCGATTTCCAGCATCACATTGACGGTGGCGAGCGAGGAGAGGCCGAGGCCGTAAAGGTCGTCGTCCGGCCCGATGGCGGCAGGGGCGACGGCCACCTTGCCCTGCACCTTGAGGATCTCGCGCAGCTGGTTCTCGATTGCCTGATCGGTCACGTCCGCATGCCTCCTCGAGCCATTCCCGCCGGGCGGGCCCGGTCCGGGCGCCTTCCGGAAACGGCCGGCTTACCCATCGCGCCAGCACTCTCTATGGAGGCACTTAACTACCATAGTCACGCGGCCGTGAGCAGCCTCTTTGTCAGGCATACAGACGATTTCAGCTGTCCTTAGGGCACCGTTCCGGGGCGGCAGGTGAAGGCAGGCCAGGGGGCGTCGTGATAAAAAGGGCGCAGCTCGATCTTCTGCAGGTGCCGCCAGATTTCATGCCGGGCCGGAGGACACAGGCGCATCATGGCCGAGGTCGGATTGCCCCGCCATGCGGCGGGCGGATGAATCTCCACGGAGAAGAGGCCGAGATTGTAGATCGGCTCCTTGGCCCACCATTCGGTCGGCAGGCGGCTTGCAACGTAGCTGCGGATCTCGAGGCGCGGATCGAAGGGAAAGGGGTCGATCTCCGGATCGGTGCTGCCCTGTGCCGGCAGATCGCTGCGGGGCATGCCCTGCAACTGGGCGCCGGCGGGTCCCGCGAGGCTTGCGGCCAGAAGAGCACCGCCGGCCAAGGCGCTTGCGACTTTCGCGAGCGCATGTTTCATCCTGCCCCCGGCCGTACGGGCGACCGGCGCGGTGTGACCAGCGGAGGCGGTTCCTCGCGACTTCGGCATGATGGCTCTTCGATCCCTTCTGCGGCTGGCCCTCTCGCACTGGGCCTATGGCGCCGCGCTTGTGGTACGCGGGCTTGAGCTTGTTGGAAAGCTGGGCCTCTACATGCTGGCGGCGCGTGTGCTGGGCGCGCACGATGCCGGCCTCTTCTTCCTGTGCATCACATGGGTGGGCCTCATCTCCACACTCGCCCGCGGTGGGTTCGAGAAGGCGATCATGCGCCACATGGCGGCGGAACTGGCCCTTGGCCGCGTCGCGGAGGCGCATCGGGCGCTATTCGGCGGCGTCGCCAGCGCTTTCGCGGGCGGGGCACTGGCCACGCTGTTCACCCTGCTGCTCGCCCAGCCGCTCTCCACCCACGTGTTCGGCCAGCCGGAGCTTGGCCCGTCCCTCGCTCTGTCGGCAGCGGTGATCCTGCCGCAGACTCTGTGCATCGTCATCGGGCACGGCCTCTCCGGCCTCAACCGGGGCGTGGCCAGCCAGTTCGTGCAGAACGGGCTGTGGCCGGTCATCACGCTCGCCACCGTGGCGGCCGGAGTCCAGTCACTGGATGGCATGCTGCTGGCGCTCGCCTTCGCCAATGCGGCGTCCACCGCCTGCGGCGTTGCGCTGATCCTGACCCACCGCCACACGCCGCCGTCCGAGGACGAAGCGCAGGCGCCGGATGCCCTGCCGCCCTTGTGGCGGACGGCCTTCCCGCTCGGCATGGTGGAGGTGGTGCAGGTTTCGCTGAACTCCATTCCCGTGCTGGTGCTCGGCGTCTTTGCGCCGCCCTCGGATGTCGGCGCCTTCAGCGTGGCGAGCCGCATCTCCATGCTGATCTGGGTGGTGATTCTGTCCATCGGCACCATCGCGGCCCCGAACTTCGCCAGCCTGCACCGGATCGGCGCCTGGGATCGCCTGCGGGCGCTGAACCGGCGCGTGCGGCTGGTGGTGGCGCTGTGCGGCCTGCCGGTGATCGCGGCGATGATGCTCTTTCCCACCTTCCTGCTGCATCTCATCGGCCCCGGCTTCGAGATGGCGCGGCCGGCGCTGCTGGTCATGAGCGTCGGCCAGTTGGTGAACTGCCTGCTGCCCTGCCAGGACATCCTGCTGGCCATGACCGGCCACGGCGGCGTCCTGCGCTGGCTCAATGCGGGCCAGCTCGCCACCTGCTGCCTGCTCGGGGCGGTTCTCATCCCCCTCTATGGTATGATGGGGGCTGCGGCCCTGACGGCGCTCTTCATCGCGCAGGGCGCCATCGGCACCACGCTCGCGGCGCGGCGTCTTCTGCCGCGCGCCGTCTGAGAGGGCGGCGCCGGACAAGGCCGGCTTGTTAAGGTTTTTCGGCTTGTCTCGCGTGGGGGTACGGGCGTCGGGGCAGGGGCCGGACCGGAAGGGTTTGATCGCGGCTCGCGGTATCGCGTCCACGAAGACCGAGGAAGATGATGATTTCTGGGCACGCCGGCGAACTGGAGAACAAGGCGCCAACCTCGTGGGCCGAAGGCCGGTCCGCGGCCTTCACCATGCGGGATTTCTGGACCGCCGCCTTCTTCCACCGCCGCGTCGTCCTGCTGGCCGCGCTGCTGCCCATCCTGGTCGGCATCTTCGCCTGCCTCGTCACCAAGACCGAATACACCGCCTCCAGCCTCCTGCTGGTGATGGTGAACCGGGAGGTGGCGACCCAGAACGTGACGGACAGCGGCCCTTCGGTGCTCTCCATTGAGGGCCTGAAGCAGGTCGAATCCGAGGTCCAGATCATCGAAAGCGCGGACGTGATCCGCGACGCCATCGCCCAGATCGGCCTTGAGCGCCTGTTCCCGCCGGGCCGGCTGTCCTTCCTGCGCGATCTGGTGCCGAGCGGGATCAGTCCCATGGACCGGGCCATCGAGCGCTTCCGCAAGAACATGCGCACGACGGTGCTGTCGGGCTCGAACATCGTCCAGGTGAGCGTCTCGAACCCCAACCGGGATCTCGCCATCGAGGCCACGGATGAGCTGGTGAAGGCCTATCTCGCCTATCGCCGCAAGATCTTCGAGAACCCCACCGCCAACATCCTCATGGTCGAGGTGGAGCGCTTCAAGCGCGACCTCACCGCCACCGACAACGAGATCGAAAGCCTGAAGCGCAAGGCGGGGGTCATCGACTTCGCCCAGGACGCGGTGCTCGCGGCGAACCAGGTGGACGGCATCGTCCAGCGCCAGCGGCAGGTGGCTGAGCGCAAGGTCGCGGTGGCGGCCCAGCTGGAAAAGGCCGAGCAGGAGATGCAGGCCCTGCCGGAGACGGTGTTCGACTTCGCCCAGAAGAGCAATGCCTCCGGCAATGACGACGACCGCAACATCCTGACCCGCCTCCTCGTGGAGCGCGACCGCCTGCTCTCCCAGTTCACGCCCTCGAGCCCGCAGGTGCGCGAGGTCGAGCAGAAGATCGACACGGTGCGCAAGACCATGGGCGCGCCGGACCCGCGCCTCTATGCGACCAACCGCGACGTGCGCAATCCGGCCATCAGCTACATGAACAACATGGTGCTGAGCCTGCGCGTGGAGCTGGACGCCCTGAGCCGGCAGGAGGCCGAGCTCAACGAGCAGAAGCAGCAGGCGCAGGGACGCGTCGCCACCCTCCAGGGCGTGGAGACGCGCCTCACGGAGCTGAACCGCCAGCGCGAGACGCTGAGCGAGGGCTATCGCGAGTATCTGCGCCGGGCGGTGGCCGCCAATGTGGAGGAAACCGCCTCCAAGGTGCGCGCCTCCAACGTGCGTGTGGTGGAAGCGGCGGGCGCCGCCGTGACCAGCCGCAGCATGGCCCTGCCGTTCCTCGCCGCCGGTGTGTTCGGCGGCCTGCTGTTCGGCGCCGCCGCCGGCGCCATCGCCTCCGCCCTGCGGACCGGCTTCATCACCCCCATGGAGGTGGAGCGGCTGCTCGGCCTGCCGACCCTCGCGGAGTTCGCGGACGGGCGCGCGCCCTTCCAGACGGTGGCGGCGGAAACCGCCATCGGCGGGCTCGCGACGCTGCTCCTCGATTCCGAGCTGGATGGGCGGCCGCTGCGGGCCTTCCATTTCCTGTCGCAGGAGCGGCATCCGGATGTGCCGGTCTTCTGCCAGCGGCTGGCGGAGGAGTTTGCCATCCAGCGCGGCCTGCGCACCTTGCTCATCGACCTGTCCGAGCCTGCCGGCGCGCACCGCGCCGATGACGGCGTGGAAGCGCGCGGCGGCCTCACCATCGCGCGCACGCCTGTGCCGCTGCTATGGTCTGTGGCCGACAGCGAGCGCTCTCCGCTCCTCAGCGTGCGGCTGCCCATGGTCGAGGGGCAGCGGATGATGAAGGAACTGGAGGACCAGTTCGACGCCATCATCATCTCTTCCTCCGCTTCGGTCGCATCCTCGGTGAAGCACCGCCTCAACCGGCTTGTGGATGCCAACATCCTGATTGTGCGCGCGGAGGAGACCCGCAAGGCGGCGGCCCTGCGGTTGCGGGCCGACGTGCTCGAGAGCGGCGGCGTCCTCATGGGCTTCGTCTTCATGGGCCGCAAGTATTACGTGCCGGGCTGGATCTACCGCATTTCCTGACACTTAAGCGCTCATTAACCATGGGGATTTAGGTTCGGTTTACCAAGATCGGACCGGCGATTCCCTGCTTGGCGATCCGTACCGCGGCCAGCGGCGCGGATCGCGACTGTGTAACCGGGCGGGCCGATCCTTCGTGAGGAGCCCTGCCATGTCCGTTCCCTTTTGCGGAACGCCCGAGGTCGAGACGCATGCCGCCGGTGCCGGCCCGCTGCGCGCCGGCCGCCGGTGGACCATGGGACCGGCACTCCTCGCCGCCGGGCTGGCGCTTGCCGGCTGCACGACCACGTCGACCAATTCCCCCCAGACCGCCATCGCTCCGCCCCCGGCGACCTATGCGAGCTATGCCGGCGCCGCCATGGGAATCGCGCCGCCGGACGGCAGCGCGCCCATGGCCTATGCGGGCGCGCCTCCGGTCACCAACGAGAGCGGTCAGGCGCCCTTTGCGACCGGCCAGAATATCTCCTTCTCGCAGGTGAACCCGCAGGGCTTCCGGCCGTGGACGAACGTCCCGTCCGTGTACCGCCTCGGCCCGGGGGACAAGCTGAAGGTGAAGTATTTCGTCACCCGCGACATGGACGAGGACATCACCGTCGCGCCCGACGGCACCATCGCCCTGCGCTCCACCGGTCAGATGCGCGTGGAGGGTATGTCCCTCGCTGCCGTGCAGGATGCGGTGCGCCGGGCCTCGCGCAACGACCTGACCGACCAGCGCGTGACCGTCGCGCTCGAGGATGCGGTGTCGGCGCGGGTGTTCGTGGGAGGCATGGTGGCACGTCCCGGCTCCTATCGCCTGAGCGACATGCGCGTGAGCGCCCTGCAGGCCATCCTTCTGGCCGGGGGCTTCACCGACGAGGCAAGACTCGGCCAGATCGCCATCATCCGCCGCGGCCCGAACAACGAGCCCATGCTGCGCACCGTCAACGTGCGCGACGTGATCGAGACGGCCTGGGACGAGGGCAACGTGCCGCTGATGGCGGGCGACATCATCTACGTGCCGCGCAGCTCCATCGCCGAACTGGACCTGTGGATCGACCAGTTCATCAACAAGGTGGTGCCGTTCCAGCGTTCCTTCAGCTACACGCTCGGCAGCTACACCACGAACACCACCGGCGGCACGACGGTCATCCCGTGACCGGACGCCGCCGGAGAGCGAATGGCGATATTCGGACCTGAATTCGCGCGGTTGCAGTGCTATACCGCCCTGTGTGCGATGGCTGTGCGAAGGGAGCGGGCGAGCAGGACATGGAGCCGCTGACGGACATCTCCCGTCCGCTGCCGCCGGTGGCCGAGACGGTCTTTCTCGGCGTGCCGATCTCCCGTCTCGATGCCGCTGAGGCGGCGGCGCTCATCGCCGCACGCGGACCCGGCGCGCCCTTCGCTTATGCGGTCACGCCCAATGCCTCCCATTTCAACCTTCTGGGCGAGATCCGGGATGCCCGCTTCCAGGACGTCTATGACCATGCCTGGCTGCGGCTCATGGACGGCAAGGTGCCGCGCGCCTTTGCCCGCAAGGTCTTCGGCCTCGATCTGCCCCATTGTGCCGGCAGCGACCTGACCGAGATCCTGTTCCGGGACCACATCCGCCCGGACGATGCGATAACGGTGATCGGTGGCGGGGAGGCGTTGCGGCGCCGGCTGGTGGAGCGGTTCGGCCTCACGCGGCTGGCGGTCTATGATCCGCCTATGGGGTTCATGGAACAGCCCGGCGAGGCGGAGGCCTGCGTCACCTTCGTGCAGCAGCATCCGGCGCGCTACGTCTTCTTCGGCGTCGGCTCCCCGCGCGGGGAATATCTGGCGCGGATGGTGCAGCAGGCGGGCGCCGTGGGCACGGGCCTGTGTGTCGGCGGCTCCCTCAACTTCCTCACCGGCCTCGTGAAGCGCGCGCCGATGGTGTTCCGCACCTTGGGCGTCGAGTGGCTCTATCGCCTGCTGCGCAATCCCGTGCGCCATGCCCGGCGGGTGTTCATCGACTCCATGCCGCTGCTCTGGATGGTCGCCAAGGCGAAATGGAATCCGTGCGCCTATGGCATGGCCCCGACCCGGCAAAGGGGCGCGCCATGAGCGCCACGATGCCCGGAGCGCAGCGGCGGCTGATCATGCCGCTGCATCGCGCGGAGCGGATGAGCACGTCGCCGCCGCTGGTCGGCGAGCGCTTCCCGCCGGTGATGACGTGGATGGTGCTGCTGGTCGTGCTGCCGCTGTTCGGCCAGTGCTTCTATTATCTCGCCGAGCTGCCGCCGCCCTACATCCTGTCCAAGGCATGGCCGGTGCTGATGGCGCCCGTCGCCATCTGGGCGATCGCGCGCGTGCCGCTGCCGGCAAAGGGCGGCTATGTGGCTCTGATGGCCTACATGATGGGCCTGACGCCGCTCATCTCCATGATCAAGCTCGGCAACGGCCTGATCGACGCGCTCACCACGACGGTCAAGGTCTGGCCCTTCAGCTATTATTTCGCGCTGGCCGGCGTGCTGGTGTGGCTCAATCCGGAGCCCGGACGGCTGCGACGCATCGTGCTCGCGCTGGGCTACGGCACCTTCGGGGCCATGCTGCTGCTGTGGATGGTGGCGCCCGCCTCCTGGTACACGAGCGACCCCTCCAAGGGAAAGCTCATGCTCTATGAGCTGGAGCGCGGCTATCGCATCTACATGCCGATGTTCTTCGGTGTGATCGTGCTGTTCTTCCTCACCCGAACCTTCATGCGCCGGCCCTCCTTCTGGCCGGCGGTGGGCGTGCTCGCGGGCATTGCGCTCGAGTTCTACATTTACAAGCAGCGGGCCTCCATCGGCGCCGCCCTGGCGGTGGTGGGCTGGGGCGTGCTCGCCTCCCTGCCCGCCCGCTGGCGCCGGATCCTCGCCGCCACGGCGGCCATCGTCGTGCCGGCAGCGGCGGTCCTCGTCCTGCTCCTCTTCGCCGACAAGGTGGAGACCTGGCTTGGCGGCTCGCTGTCGGTGCGGCAGAACTCCTTTGCGCTCGCCACCGGCTATCTCGGCAGCGACGTGATGAACTGGCTCTTCGGCGTCGGCGCCACCACCCGCTTCAGCACCGTGACGCTGGCCGACATCTTCGGCAACGCGCAGTTCTATATTGCCGACATCGGCTGGGTGGGCGTGGTGTTCGAATATGGGCTCGTGGGCGCCCTGATGCTGTTCGGCCTGCATGTGTGGGGCTATGTGGAGTTGCGCCGGCTGGCCCGGCGCAACGGCGATCCCTTTGCCCATGCGCTGGCCGACTACGTGCTTTTTCTCATCGTCACGTCGGCGGTCTATTCCCTCGTCTTCACACCGGGCGAATTCGCCACCGTGATGGCGCTCGCCGCCTATCTCGGCCACCGCGCGGGACGGCCGGTGGCGCCCCAGGGGACGGGGCACGTCTTCATCCGCACCGCGCCACGGCGCATCATTGGAAAACGGCATGCTGCGACGGCTCAAGCGACTGTTCTCTGAACCGGCCTTCAAGGAGGCTCCGCTGGCGGTTCTCGGACGCGCCGCCCAGTGGGCGGTCTGCGCCCCGCTGGGCATCCGCCCGGCCTTCAGCCTCGTGCCCGGCGGCGGCCGGCTTCGCGTGCCGGCGGACTTCCGCTACACCTCCGTCTCCGCCTTCCTGCTGCGGGACCAGGTGGAGCCCGAGCTGCGCTATATCCAGAAGTTCGTGCTGCCCGGGGACATCTTCATCGACGTGGGCGCCAATATCGGCCTCTTCACCGTCAAGATGGCCCCCACCGCCGGGCGTGTCGTGGCGGTGGAGCCCGGCAGCACCGCCGGCAGCCTGCTGGCCGACAATGTGGCCCTGAACCACTTCAGCAACGTCGCCATCGTGCGCAAGGCGCTCTCCGACAGCGTGGGCGTCGCCTCGCTTCATCACAATCCGCTGGGCAACGATCCACAGGCCTTCTCGCTGGTCAGTGACGGCAGCGATGCGGAGACCGAGCAGGTGCCGATCACCACGCTCGACGTGATGGTGACGGAACAGCGCCTCGCCCGCGTCGACTGCATCAAGATCGATGTGGAGGGCGCCGAGGGGCAGGTGATCGCCGGTGGCATGGACACTCTGCGGGCCTATCATCCGGCGGTCATCTTCGAGATGAACTGCCCGACGTTGCTGAAGGCGGGAGGCGATCCCGCCGCCGCCTGGAACGCCTTGCAGGGGCTCGGCTACCGCTTCTTCCGGCTGGCGGAGGATGGCGCGCTGCTGCCGCTCGCCAGCCGCCCCGGCGCCTTCTGCAACGTTGTCGCCCTGCACCCGGAAGGACGCCCGGTCGCCTGAACGGGCGCTGTCTAGAGCGCGATCCGACCAGATGGAACCGCCGGCGTTTCAATGTGCTCGGATCCGGCTCTAAGGCACAGACGCGAAGCAGTCGGCGAGGCGCAGTGCGACGCAGGTTGCGGTGGACAGCGCCCGATAGTCCGGATTGTCCGGCCCCGGCGGGCCGGGCGGCGCGAGGCGGAGCCCGTAGAGCATGGCGCCCGCCTGCGGGTCGCTCTCCACCGAGCGGAGCATGCGCACGGTATAATCCAGTGTGAAGCGTGGCCCGCCCGAGGTGCCCGGCTGCACCTGAATGCCGAGCGCCAGTGGCCCCTTGTAATAGGCCCGATAGGCGCGCAGCGCCTCGTCCGGCCGATAGCTCGGCCCGGCGTCATAGGACATGATGGTCACGAGATCGAGCGACTGACCGGCGGGCGAGCGCAGCATGGCCAGCATGGAGCCGGTCCACGGGCTGCGGGGGCGGGCGGAGACGAAGTTCCCCTCGCCATAGGCCCCGACGCTCCAGCCCGCGGCGGCAACGGCGAAGGGCGGGGGCAGCGCCGCGCGGATCGCCTCCACCACCTGCACCGACAGGGCATCGCTGGAACACTGGATGCGGCCCGACGGCAGCGCCGCGCAGCCTGGCTGGCCGGTTTCGTAATCGATGTCCACGCCGTCGGCGCCGAGGTCGCGGACGAGGCGCACCAGCGCGTCCACATTGAGAGCGTCCCAGCGCAGATAGGTGGAGCCGCCCACCGAAAGCAGCACCCGCATGGCCGGATGCCGGGCCTTGAGGAGGGCGATGGCATCCTTCAGGACGGCGCCGGAATAGGGATACTGGAGGCCGGTGGCGGAGAGATCGAGCCCGCCCGGATAGACGAGATCCGGCTTCACGAAGCTCAGCGCCACGTGGGTGTAATAGCCCGGAAGCCGCGCGATCGAGGTTTCCTCCGGCGTCGTGGCCGGCGTCTCGGACCAACTGGTGTGATAGGCGAGAAAGGGGCGTCCCGGCTCCGCCTGCGCCGGCAGCAGGCCGGCCAGCAAGGCGAGGAGCGGCGTCAGAAGACGGACGGCCCGGCGAGGCCCCGCGTGATGGTCAGCAGCATGATCCTGATGTCGAACCATATGGACCAGTTCTCGATGTAATAGAGGTCGAGCTCGACCCCCTGCTCGGCCTTCTCCACCGTGTGGATGCCGCCGCGCATGCCGTTGATCTGGGCCCAGCCGGTGATGCCCGGCTTGACGCGATAGCGCTCCACATAGCGGTCGACGGCTTCATAGCGCACGTTGGAGGCCACCCGCATGTTTGGCACATGCGGACGCGGCCCCACAATCGACATCTCGCCGCGCAGCACGTTCCAGAGCTGGGGCAGTTCGTCGATGGACAGGCGCCGCAGGATGGCGCCCACCCTGGTGATCCGGGGATCGGTCTTCACCGTGCCCGCGGAGCCGTCGTCCTGCGGATCGGTGCGCATGGTGCGAAGCTTGTAGCAGTTGAAGATCTTGTTGTTCAGGCCGACGCGCGGCTGGCGGAACAGGACGGGGCCGGGGGAGTCGAGCGCGATGGCGATGGCGGCCGCCAGCAGGATGGGCGCGGTGAGGATGATGCCGATGACGGCCACCACATAATCCTCCACCGTCTTCAGCAGGCCGAGCGAGCCCTTGAGCGGGCGCTGCTGCACCTGCAGCGTTTCCTGCCCGCCGATCTCCACGAGGCGGGCGGAATGGAGCATGAAGCCCTCCGGCTCCAGGTCCACCACCACATCGGCGGCGATCCGGTACATCTGGTCGGCCAGCGCGCTGATGCGCCGGGCATCGTCCCACGGCTCGACGATGGCCACGAGATCCACCGGCTCGGATTTGGCGAGGGCCAGAAGATCGGCCACGCCCCCGCGCAGGGGCGGGTCGTTCGCGTCGGGCGGGGCGGCATCGGGGCGGGGCGCCTGGGACGAGGCCTCGAAGATGCCGATGAATTCGACGAGATCGCTGCCCTCGTCCGCGCGGCACCTGGCAATGAATGCCCGCGCCCGCTCCCGCTCACCGATGAGCGCGATCCGCCGGCGCAGCAGGGCTTTTCGGCTGACGATCGCCATGCCGGGGCGCACGAGGAAGAGCCGCCCGGCCATCAGCGCGATGAAGGTGATGATCGCCCAGGCGAGCAGATCGCGCCAGGTGCGGTTCAGCGATCCGCCCACGGCCACATCCACCGCCACGACGACGACCATCGCGGGCACGAGACCGATCACGATATGGGACATCTGCCGCAGCAGGCGGGTGTAGTGCTCCACCCGGTAGGCACTGCCCACCCGCAGCACCTGCACGAAGACGAGCGCGCCGATGACGGCGAAGACGATGTGCCGGCTGAGCGGCCCGAGCTGCCAGCCCGCATAGGCGATGGCGCTGGCCGTGGCGATCATCGCGAGGTCGCAGATGATCACCAGCCGCCTGATCAGGCCATGGGTCCACCGTGTCATAGCCGCATCATTCGCAACGAATGCCCACCGCGTCGATCAGAAGGCCCTTCTGCGCAAGCCGGGAAGTCCCGTCAAGGGATCTTACCCTTCAGGGTTACCGCCCGGCCGGAAAGGGCAGAGCCCCGTCCGTGCGCGAGAATGTCTTGTGTCCACAGGCGTTGTGGCCACGTCCAAGCTTGGGCGCGTCCCTCTGCCGCCCCTCCGGAGGGGCCGGGAACTCACCCCGCCGCCGGCGCCCGGCCGGAGAAGAGGTCGGCGATCCAGCGCGTGCCGGTGCCATGGGCGCAGAAGGTGAGGGCGGCGATCACCAGCGGCACGCCGATGAAGGCGCCGGCCAGACCCCACAGGAAAGACCAGAAGAAGACCGCGAACAGCACGAGGAAGGGCGAGATGGCGAGCGTCCGTCCGGCGATCCGAGGCTCCAGATAGCTGCCGGAGACGAACTGCACCACGTTGAGCACGACGAAAACGAAGAGGGCCATGCGCCAGCTCTCGAACTGCACGAGCGCGAACACGGTCGGCAGCAGCGTGGCGGTGAAGGGACCGATGACGGGGATGTAGTTGAGCGCCAGCGCGATCACGCCCCAGGCGGTGGCCAGTTCCATGCCGGAGGCCAGCGTGAAACCCCAGACCAGAATGCCGGTGGCGATGCTCATGAGGGTGCGGACCCACATATAGGTCTGCATCTTGCTTGCGATGTCGGCGCCCGAGGCCATGAGGAAGGCGCCATAGCGCGGCAGGCGCGCCACCTGCCGGACGAAGATGTCTGCTTCCAGAAGCCCGAACACCACGAAGACAGCGGTGACGACAAGAAAGCTCGCGAGGCTGTTGGCCCGGGCGGAGATTTCCTGCAGCGCCCGCAGCAGCCAGCGCACATCGAAATGGTCGGCCACCGAGCCGGCGAGCAGGAAGCCGTGGCCCTCCAGCCAGTCGCCCGCCTGCGCATAGATCGCCTGAAAGCGGCCGGCATTGGCGAAGGTCCATTGCGCCACGTGGCTGAAGCCCCAGACCACCATGCTGACGATGGAGCCGATCACCGCCAGCGTGAGCAACAGCGTCAGCAGGGAGGCGAGGCCGGTTCCGATCCGCTGTTCCAGCCGGCGCTGCACGGGCCAGACGACAGCGATGACGAAGATGGCGAAGACCACCGGCGCGAGGATCACCTGCGCGAGGGACACGGCGGCGGCGGCCACTACCGCCGCGATGAGGCCGATGAGGATCTTCTGTCCCTTGAATGCGTCCATGCCTGTCCCCGCCCCTGTGGCCACATGGTGGCCCGAAAGCCACCGTCGGGGAAGGAGCGGTCGCGTGCAAGCTGTTCTTTTCCCTCAGGCTTCCGTCGTGGGCACACCGCCGGCGCGGGCCATGTCCAGCAGACGCTGCCGGGCCGCGGGATCGAGATCCTCGCGCAGGATGGCGAGAATGCCATAGCTGCGCAGCGGCACGAGCACATGCGAGAGCGTTTCCCCCAGCGCCATCACCATGGGCCAGCCGTACCGGCTCATGGCGCCCCCCTGCACGATGGTGATGCCGTCCGGCGCGAACGTGGTGGTGATGGGGCCTGCATCGAACTGCGCGGCGTTGCGTGTGGCCATCTTGCGTGCGGCGCGGGCGGCCATGCGGCGGCGGAAGAGGTAGAAGCCGAAGGTCGCGACCCCCAGCACCAGGGTGTTGCGGAGCAGGTCCGGCACCATTCGCTCGGCCAGGAACGTGATCCTCTCCCACTCCATGGGCCGGGGATCGGTGAGGACCAGCAGCAGGATGAAGATGGGCAGCAGGAGGCTGCCGAGCACCCAGAAGAGCATATAGTGGCGCCGGGTCCGTCGGCGGGCGGCGGGCTGGTCCCGCTGCCATGTGAGAGCCTCGGCATAATCGTCGGGCGTCAGGCTGTGCGTCACCCGCACGGCGGTTTCCGGCGCGGGCGGGAGTTCGGGCGCCGCACCGGCGGCAGGGGCGGCGATCCGCGCGGCCATCCATGAGATGAGGGCGGGCGCAATATCTGCGGGAATGGCCGCCTTGGGCAGGATGGTCGATTCATAGGGCCACAGGGCGCAGACCACGAGGCGGGGCGTCTCTTCAACGCTCCGGAAGCGGTGCCAGGGGACGAAGGTGGTCCGGTCCGGCTCGGTGCTGGTGATGCCCTCTTCGGTGATCTGAAGGGTCGCCGCCCACGCCTCCCGGACCCCGCCATCCCTGAGCATGGTCCGCATGCCCCGCATGGCGAGCCGGGGATGCAGTGCCCAGAGCAGGATGATCGGCGCCATGCAGAGCAGGAGATAGAGGAGCGGCGTGCCCCAGACGACGTGAAGGAACACCGCCGGGCTAAAGCCGCTGCTGAGGCCCATGATGACGATGAAGGCAGCCAACACCACGGTCAGGCCGCGGGTGAGCATGTGCCGTCGATTGCGGGCCATTTCGGGATGCGCGGCGGCGAGCGTGGCCTCGGCCATGTCGTCCAGCGTGAGATTGATGTGCAGCGTCAACGGCAGGGGGATGGGCGGGGAAGCGGGAGCGGCAGGGGAGGGCTGGGTCACGTGCTGTGATCTCCGTCGCGTGCGCCATGGGCGCAGGTTCGGTCATCGCGCATCCGCCCCCCCGGCGGCTTCGGCTGCGCAGAGCGGCGCATCTAAACTCATGTTGTGACAGGAGAAAACCCTTCAAGGCGCGGTCCGTCCGGTCACGCCGTATCACGCTACGGCACGATCCGGCGCGGTCTGGCCTCCATCTTGCGAGACGCTGCGCTGCAGGTGTGCGGCCGGTCTCGTTCCGGCCGGAGGGAGGCCGAAACATGCCGTTGTTCAGCTTTCATTGTCCGACATGCGACAAGGACGTCGAACTGCTGATGCGTTTTTCGGATACGCCGCTGTGCCCGCACTGCGGCGGCACGAGCCTCGAGCGGCTCATCTCCCGCGTGGCGCCGGAACTGAAGAGCAAGGCCATCATGAAGGCGGCCCGTGCACAGGCAGCGCGGGAGGGGCACTTGAGCAATTACAGCCGCTCCGAGCGAGGCGGCTGAAGCCTCAGGCGCTCCGGCGCAGCACCGCCGCCACGGTGAACAGGCCGCAGGCGAGAGCGGCGAAGACGGCGAGGCCGTGCGTCGTCGCCTGCATGGCGAAGCCCGCCGCCAAGGGGCCGACCAGCGCGCCGCCGCCCCAGGTGAGCCCCATCACCGCATAGATGCCCACGAGGTCGCCGCCGCTGAAGCGGCTGCCGACGATGGTCAGCGTCAGCGTGTAGATGCCGACGAAGGCCCCGCCCCAGAGGAACAGCAGTGTGTAGGTGGAGACCGGGTGCAGCAGGGCCAATGGCCAGAGCATGGCGCCGAGGGTCGCGAGCGCGCCGCAGGCGATCACCAGCTTGTGGCGGTCCATCTTGTCGCCCAGCCAGCCGATGGGCAGTTGCAGGACGATGGCGCCGATCATCATCACGGAGATGAGCTGGGTGGCGTTTTCCTCGCCCCAGCCGAGATTGATGGCATAGAGCGCGAGGAAGGAGAGGCCGGCCGTCTCCACCGCCGCATTGAGGACGGTGGCGCCGATGGCGACCGGGGCCATGGCGGCGAAGCGCAGCGGGTTGCCGACGCTCGGCTTCTCATAGGCGGGTGCCACCACGAAGGGGGCGAGGATGAAGGCGCCGGCGGCGAGGGCGAGCCCCGCGCCCACCAGATAGGGCGTTGGGCCCTGCGCACCGAGCACGGAGAGGATGGTCGGCCCGAGCGCGAGGCCCAGCGACAGCGCGGCCGTATAGACAGCCATGGCACGGGCGCGCGTCTCCTCCGTGGAGAGGGCGTTGATCCAGGTCTCCGAGAGCACGAACAGGGCTTCCGCCGACATGCCCAGCAGCACGCGCAGCACGAAGAACAGCCAGATGGCGGAAACCTGCGAGAAGGCCACGAGAACGGCAGCCGAGGCGGCGAGCGAACCGAGGATGAGCAGCCGCGGGCCGAGCTTCGCCACGAGGCGCGGCAGGATGAGCGCGGTGATGAGCACGCCCACCGCATGCATGGCCGCATTGGCACCGATGAGACCGTCGCTGAGGCCCCGCTGGGCGAGATCGAGGGCGATGAGCGGAGCGCTGAGCGAATAGGTGAGGCCGAACATGGTGGCCGTCAGGATGACGGCGGCGCGGGAAACGAGATCGGTGCGCGGGGCAGGGCTGGCGTTGTCGGTCATCAGACGGGGGTGTCCAGCTTGCGGTCGGCCCGGAGGCGGCGGAGGAAATCGAGTGCCCGCACGTGCCATGGAGCGTGGGCGGTCTCGACGATGCGCTTCAGGGCGCGGGCATAGTCAAGCACCATTCCCGGCGTCCAGCACATGGTGTGGGCCTGCGCGCGCAGATAGGCGGCCGCCCAGAGGTCCGGATTGAACTGGAGCGCCAGCAGCCGCAACAGCGGAAAGCGGCAGTCCAGCACGCCTTCGATGGTGGAATCGAGCGCGCCCACGACGGCGCTCGAACAGTTGCGGCTGGTGAGATTGTAGGTGGAATCCTGCTTGTAGCCGGCCCAATAGGCCCTGAGGCGCCGCGGGCTGAAGTGGTGCAACTCCACCTTCTGGTCCGCCGGGCACCATTCCCGGGATTCGACCGCGTAGGAGGGCTGGAAAAGGCCGGGAATGTTGGCCGCTTCCCGGCCGTCGAACAGGCGCATGGCCGAGCTGTTGGGGTCGATCTCGATGCCCGGCCAGTGGCTGATGTAGAGGTTGCCGTATTCCAGGGCCGAATGGCCCGTGGACATGCCGCCCTCCACATCGCGGGCGGCGATGTAGCGCTCGAACACCGGGCGGCGCGCCTTCACGTCCGCCGAGCCGACGGGTGTCCAGATGCGAACGGTGAGCACGCCCTCGGGCGGGGCTTCCCGCTCGCCGCTGTCCACCAGCACGGGGGCGTTCTCATTCCAGTTCCGGCCGCCGAAGGCGGGGAGGGCGTAGAGCGCCACTTCCTCCGGCTCGTTGCGCAGCCACAGTCCGATGCGCAACGCGCCGACACCCCAGTTCAGCAGCAGCAGGCTGATACACAAAGGCAGGTTGTAGGCATGGGGCAGCGGCCATTCGGCGATGATGAGGATGGCCAGCACCAGTTCGGCTGCAACGATGGCGGCCGATACCGGCCAGCGCCGGTAGCGCACAAGCGTGATGGTCCCGGCCCGCCACAGGCCGTCCAGAATGAGCGCGATGCCGAGCAGCCAGGCCAGCACCGCATCGCTGTGGAGCGGATGGTCGATGATGAGAAAGCCGATGAGCAGCAGAAGGGCCGCCTTCAGCCCCTTCAGCAGGCGGGCGCCGCCGCTGGGGGCGTTCCAGGCGCCGAAGACGGCAAAGGCGCCTTCCAGCAGGAACAGCAGGCCGAAGGCCTTCGTCGCGGTCGCCGCAAAGCCGTCCACGAGATCGCCGAAGAGCAGGGCGGCACAGGCGATGAGCGCGCAGCCGAGGCCAACGAGGACCCACCACCTCCGGCGCACCGCATTCGCGCCGATGAGCAGCAGGGCGAGTTGAACCATGGCACGTACCCTTGAGCCGGCCGGCCGAACTGAAATGCTCTGGTTCGCCGGATAACAATGCTTGCGGTGTTACCGCCCATTCCGGCTGGTTGTCGAGGGCGGTTGCACTCCGGCTGGCGTACAAGCCCGCTGCCCCGGAAGCGAGCTATTTCAGCGGATCGCTTTGTGGATGGACCGGCAAATTTCAGGTGAATACGGCGCGGGCGGCCTTCACGAGGCTGGCACCATCGACGGCGATGGCCGCGGCGCCCTTTCCGGGCTTGTAGAGCGCCGATCCGATGCCAAAGCCGCTGGCACCCGCCTCCCGGTAGGCCCGCATGTTGGAGGCATCGATACCGCCGACGGGGAGCAGGGGGATGTCGGTCAGCACCGCCCGCCAGGCCTTCACGACGTGCGGCGGGATCCCTTCGGCCGGGAAGAGCTTCAGCGCGTCGGCGCCCGCGGCCCGTGCCGCGAAAGCTTCCGTGGGCGTGGCGACGCCGGGGGTGCAGACGAGGCCGCGCGCCTTGGCGGCGCGGATGACCTCAAGGTCGGCATGGGGCATGACGATGAGCCGACCGCCGGCGTTCTGCACCGCTTCCACATCGGCGGGGGAGAGCACGGTGCCGGCGCCGATCAGCGCCCGGTCGCCGAAGGCCTCGGCCAGCGTGCGGATGGAGACGAGCGGCTCCGGCGAGTTCAGCGGCACCTCGATGAGCGTGAAGCCCGCATCGACCAGCGCCGTGCCGATCTCCAGCGCCTCGGAGGGCTTGAGGCCGCGCAGGATGGCTACCAGCGGGCAGGCGGCGAGCGCCTCGGTGAAGCTGAGCGGCATGGGGGCCTCCTGAAGGCGAGGGGTCAGATGAGGCCGGCCGCACGGGCGACCGCGAACTGGCCGGCGGCGGCGCAGTCCCTTGGGGCACGGTGGTGCGGCAGGCCGAGAATGTCGGCCGCCTGCGCATAACGCTCGGTGAGCGCGGCATTGGCGACCAGCGTGAAAGGCGTGTGCGCATGGGTGACGTCACACAGCTCCGCCCCGATGAGCAGGCCGGAGAGGAAATCGGCGCTGTCGGTCTCCGCCAGCCGGCCGGTGAGGCCGAGCGCGCGGATGGAGAACAGCCGGCCCACCAGCGCACCGGGACCCTTGAGGTCGCGCGCGGTCTCCACCCCCCGGCGGAAGCCCTCGGCCGAGAAGGGCGCGTCCGCCTGCATCATGCGGCCGAGGATGGTGTGTCCCTTCAGCGCCGCGAAGACGTCGCCGGTCATGTAGGTGGCGAAGTGGACGATGCGCCCGTTCTCCACGCGAACCCATTTGGAGTGGGTGCCCGGCAAAACGAACAGCCCGTCCGTCTGGCCGAGGCGGGCGAGGGCACCGAACACCTCCACTTCCTCTCCCCGGATCACGTCGGGCGTGGTGTCATCGTCCCGCAGCAGGCCGGGCACGATCCGCACCGGCCCGAAGGCATGGGGCGCGTCCGGTACCGGCGTCAGTCCGCCCGCGAGATCGGAGAGGCCGGCAGGCAGAGGCACATAGCGCGCCTCGACCCAGCCCTGGCGGCTGCCGATCATGCCCGACAGCAGCACCGGCAGCGGGCCGTGGGCATGGGCCCAGGCGCCGGCATTGGCCGTGAGCACGTCCGCATGGCTCGCGCCATCCAGAGACATGATGCCCTGAACCGCCGCGTGGCTGTCGAGAACTGTGCCGTCGGCGGCATGGAGATAGGCCCTGAGCGCGGTGGTGCCCCAGTCGAGGGTGATGAGGGCGGCGGGGGCGGTCATGGCGGCGTCCTTGGGCGGCTTTGTCAGACGGCAATTATAGGAAACGTGGTCGGTGCGCGAGGTTCCCATCGCTTCCCGGTTCGCCCGGTCGTTGCCCCGCCCTATGCCTCCCCCCGCAGGCTGGAGAGGGAACCCGTTGCGCGGGACGGCGACCATTCGCTGTTTCGCTGCACCTCTCCGCCTGCGCCCGCCACCTCCCTCTCCCGCTTGCGGGGAAGGGCTGGGGAGGGGGCAGGATCGGGCGCCCCCGCTCAATGATGCAGGATCTGGCCGAGGAAGGTGCGGGTGCGCTCGTTCGTCGGGTTGGCGAAGAAGGTCTCGGGCGGGCCCTGCTCGACGATCTCGCCCTTGTCCATGAAGATCACCCGGTCCGCCACCTGCCGGGCGAAGCCCATCTCGTGGGTGACGCAGATCATGGTCATGCCGTCCTGGGCCAGCGAGATCATGGTGTCGAGCACCTCCTTCACCATCTCGGGATCGAGGGCGGAGGTGGGCTCGTCGAACAGCATGACCTTGGGGTTCATGCACAGCGCGCGGGCGATGGCGACGCGCTGCTGCTGGCCACCGGAGAGCTGGCCGGGAAACTTGTTCGCCTGCTCGGGAATGCGCACCCGCTCCAGATATTTCATGGCGATCGCCTCGGCCTCCTTCGGCGCGATGCCGCGCACCTTGCGCGGGGCGAGGGTGCAGTTCTGGAGCACGGTGAGGTGCGGGAACAGGTTGAAGGACTGGAACACCATGCCCACCTCGGCGCGCACCTTGTCGAGGCCCTTGGAGGAGGAGCCGACTTCGGTGCCGTCCACTTCGATGCGCCCGCCCTGGTGATGCTCCAGCGCATTGATGCAGCGGATGAGGGTGGACTTGCCGGAGCCCGACGGCCCGCAGATGACGATGCGTTCGCCGGCGGTGACGGTGAGATTGATGTTCCTGAGGGCGTGATAGGTGCCGTAGTGCTTCTCGACCCCCTCCATGCGGATCATGACATCACCGGCGGCGCCGGGCACGGTGCTGGGGCTTGCGGGGCTGGTCATGGGAGCGTCTCCGGAAGGGGGATGGGCGAGGTGGAGAGGGCCTTACCCCCCTCCCCAGCCCTCCCCCGCAAGGGGGGGAGGGAGTTGCCGCGTGAGCAGTAAACGGCGGATCACCTCTCGCTGGTGCCACCAGTCCCCTCCCCCCTTGTGGGGGAGGGATAGGGAGGGGGGTAGAACGGCGGGGGCAGGGCGCCCCGCCCAACATCAGAACGTCGGCAGTGGACCCAGCGGGGTCTTGAACCACTTCTGGTTGATGGCGTCGAGCTCGCCATTGTTCTTCACGAAATAGAGGAAGGTGTTGATCCACTGGAGGAAATCCGTGGAGCCGCGGCGCACCGTGATGCCGTTGTACTGGCTGCGCAGCACGATTTTGCGCTCGATGCCCATGTCCGGATTGGCCTCGGCGAGCTGGGCGCCGATGACGTTGTTGGAGCCGAGCAGGTCGGTCTGGCCGGAGATGAAGGCCTGGGCGGCGGTGGCGTCGTCGTCGAAGCGCATGATGGTGGCGCCCTTCGGCACGGCGGCGGTGAGCGCGGTGTCCTGCGTGGAGGCGCGGGCGACGGCGATCTTCTTGCCGACCGTCTGGTCGAGGGTCTTCACGTCAAGCTTCTTCGGGCCGAGGAGCTGGATCTCGATGGCCGAATAGGGAATGGAGAACTGCACCTGCTTGGCGCGCTCCGGCGTGATGCCGAAGGTGGCGACCAGCGCATCGACCTTGTTGGTCAGCAGGTAGGGAATGCGGTTCGGGCCGGTGACCGGCACGATCTCGACTTCGACGCCGAGATACTTGCCCATCAGCTTGGCGACGTCCGCGTCATAGCCTTCCGGCTTGCCCTGGGCATCGAGGAGGCCGAAGGGCGGCAGGTCCACGAGCATGCCGATGGTGAGCTTCTTCTTCGACAGGATGTCGTCGATGGACTGGGCCGAGGCGGCATGCGGCACGGCAAGGCCGGCGAGCGCCGCAAGGCCGGTTGCGGCGATGACGCGCCGCGCGGATTTCAGGACCGATCCGAGAAACATCTGCTTTCCTCCAGTTTTGCCCTGTGGGGCGGCATGTCCGGACTTTGGGCCGGTGTATCGGGGCCTCGCCTCAGCGCGAGACGGTGCCGAATTTCTTTTCGAGGCGACGGGAAAAGAGCGAGAGCGGCCAGCACAGCACGAAATAGATCGCCGCCACGATGCCGAACACGAGGAACGGCCGGAAGGTGGCATTGTTGACGATCTGGCCCGCGCGGGTCAGTTCCACGAAGCCGATGATCGAGGCGAGCGAGGTGCTCTTCACCAGCAGCACCAGGAAGCCGACCGTGGGCGCCACCGCGATCTTGGCCGCCTGCGGCAGGATGATCTCCTTCATCCGCGTGGTGTAGTGGAGGCCGAGCGCGGTGGCCGCCTCCCACTGGCCCTTCGGGATCGCCTGGATGCAGCCGCGCCAGATCTCGCCGAGGAAGGCCGCGCCATTGAGCGTGAGGCCGATGGCCGCCGCCATGAGCGGATCGATGGACAGGCCGAAGAAATTGGCGCCGAAGAAGACGAGGAAGAGCTGCATCAGCAGCGGCGTGCCTTGGAACACCTGGATGTAAGCGCCGGCGGTGGCGCGCAGCCACGTCCATTGCGAGGTGCGGGCGAGGGCCACGAACAGGCCGCCGATGGCTCCGCCCATGAAGGCGATGGCGGAGAGCAGCAGCGTCCAGCGCACGGCCATGAGCAGGAACAGGAACTCGGCGGAGGTGAACTGGCGGATCATGTCGCTTCCCCTCAGCGCGTGGCGTCGGACCGCGCGAAGACCGCGCGGTAGATGAGCTCGAAGACGGCGGCGAACATCAGCGACATGGCAAGATACATGGCGGTGACGACGATATAGATCTCGAACGAGCGGAAGGTCTGGGCCTGCAAGTTGTTGGCGATGGCGGTCAGTTCCTCCGCCGAGATGGCCGACACCACCGAGGAGGTGAGCATCAGCAGGATGAACTGGCTGGTGAGAGCCGGATAGATCGCCTTCAGCGCCGGGAAGATGACGATGTAGGTGAAGACCTGGACCGGCTTCAGCCCCAGCGCCAGCCCCGCCTCGATCTGACCCTTGTGGATGGTCTCGATGCCGGCGCGCACGATCTCGGTGGCATAGGCGCCGATGTTCACCACCATGGCCAGCAGCGCCGCCTCATTGGCGTCGAGCCGGATGCCCATGCGCGGCAGGCCGAAGAAGATGAGGAAGATCTGCACCAGGAAGGGCGTGTTGCGGATCACCTCCACATAGGTGTCCACCAGCCAGCGCACCGGGCGCGGACCGCCGGTCTTGCCGAGCGCGCAGACCACGGCCACCACGAGGCCGATGGCCATGGCCATGGCGGAGAGGCGGATGGTGAGCAGGGCACCCATCAGCAGTTCGGGCCAGGCGTTGAACACATCGCCGAACTGGAAGACGTAATTCATTGCGTGCTTCCTCTTGCGGGATCAGGCGGGGCGCGCGGCGGCGCGCCGGGCGGGCGGTTTGCCCGCGCCCGCCGTCCGCGCCGGAGCGCCGAAGGCGGCGCCGCAGGACTGGCGGATAACGAGGCGGGGCGGAATGATGATCTGCTCTGGCGGCAGTTGCGGGCTCTCGATCCGCCGGAGCAGCAGGCGGGCGGCCTCGCGGCCCACCACCCGCGGATCGGTGGTGAAGGTGGTGAGGGCGGGGCGGTGGAGGCCCGCCTCCGCCACGTCGTCGCAGCCCACCACGGCCACGTCCCGGCCCGGCGCGAGGCCATGTTCCGTCAACGCCAGCATGACGCCGAAGGCCACCACGTCATTGTAGCAGACAAGCGCGGTGGGGTGGTCTCCGGCCGCCAGCAGGCTGCGGGCGGCGGCATAGCCGTCGGCCCGGTCGAGCACGGGGCAGGGCACCACCGGTCCGCTCTTGAGCTTGTGCCGCCGCAGCGCCCGGCGGAAGCCGGTGAGACGCTCGGCCAGCGGCGAAATGCGACGCAGGCCGCCGATGAAGCCGATGTGGGTGTGACCGAGGGCGATGAGATGCTCGGTCACCATCTCCATGCCGGCGGCATAGTCCGGCCCGACATAATCGGTGGGAAAGCCCTCGATGCGCCGCTGGGCCACCACGCAGGGCACGCTGGTGCAATGGGCCTCAGTCAGCGCATCGGGGCGGGTGTGCTCGGCGGGCACCAGCACGATGCCGTCCACCCCATGTTCCTGCATGCGGACCAGGAGGCGGCGCTGGCGGGTGGCATCTTCCTCGGAATTGGTGATGAAGGCAGCATAGCCCTCGCCATCCAGCACTTCATCAATGCCGGAGGTGAACTGGGCATAGTTGGGCGTGATGATCTCGCACAAGACGAGGCCGATGGTGCGCGAGGCGCCCGAGCGCAGATTGGCGGCGCGGCGATTGTAGATATAGCCGAGCTCCACCATGGCTGCGTCCACCCGGGCGCGGGTGTCGTCGGCAACCAGCGGGCTCTTGCGCAGCACGAGCGAGACGGTGGCACGGGAGACGCCGGCATGGGCCGCGATGTCGTTGAGCGTCACGCGCGCCGGGGCGCCGCTGCCGGTGTGGCCGGCGCCGGCCGCAGATGGCCGCGAGGCATCGGGCGCTGGTCCCTTGCGCGTCTTCACCTTGGCGTTCTCCCCCGGGGCCTTGATGGCCGGAAAACAGGCAATGGACATGCTTTTCCAGGCTCTATTGAGCCGGAATGCAGTTCTCATTCTTCCGTGCATGCGGGATGCGAAACGGCGCCGCCTAGCGTTCTGCCCCTGCGGCGTGTGATTGTCTAACGGAGCGCTTTGGCGGTGGTCAACGACTTTTTTAGACCGATCTAAAACTTTGCCTGCGATGAAATCGCCTCGGTCCCTTCTTGCTGCGGTGCGAAACAGCGGTGGCGTTTCAGGTGCGAATATGCGGGAAGGCAGGCGCATTCACGAATGCCAAAGCAACGTCAGCGACGTTCGTGTACAAATATATCAATTTGGCAGCGCTTGCGTCTGCCCGGCCTGTTGCGCTGCAAAAATTATGACGTTCGCCTGTGGGTTCCGCCACGGCGCGTTGGGCGCCGTGGCGGAACACTTCAGCCGGCGCGGCGCGCCATATAGGCGCGCCAGCCACCGAGCGCGGTGATCTCCCGCGCGTTTTTCACCGCATGTGCCTCACAGAGGAAGCCGGAGGCTTCGCTTCCATCCTCCAGCCGCACCTTGCCGATGCCGAGCGGCGCCGGGATGCGGGCGACGAAGGCGCCGAAGGCGGCGGCGTCCAGTTCCCACACCTCCACATCGAGGCCCGGCCCCTCGAAGCCGGGCTCGCGCACGAGGCCGGGCTTCTCCGGCACCGTGCCGGGCAGGGCATAGAGGCGGTAGTCGGGCGCGGTGCGGCAGCGGCGCAGCAAGCGGCCGCCGGGCTCCGTCAGCTCGCGGTTGAGCGGCATGCCCGAGAGATGGGCGCCCACCACGACGATGGGCAGGGTGTTTGCGGTCTCGCTCATGCCACGGCCTCCAGCACGGCCACCACATCGCCGGTGCGCACGGTGCGGCCGGGCACCGCCCGCACCTCGCGCAGCCGGCCCGCCGCATGGGCGGTGATGGCGATTTCCATCTTCATGCTCTCGATGATGGCGATGGTCTCACCCGCCGCCACCGGGGCGCCGGGCTCCACCAGCACCTTCCAGACGTTGCCCGGCACATTGGCGCTCACCCCGAAGCAGCCGTCGGGAATGGCATCGGGCGCGAGCGCCGGGCCGCCTTCGTCGGAGACGAAGCTGTCGAGCCCCTCCGCCTTCCAGCGCGCCTTTTCTGCTTCGAAGGCGGCCTGTTGGCGGGTCTTGAAGGCAGAGATGGCGGCCGCGTCCCGCTTCAGCCCGGCGGCATAGTCCGCATAAGAGAAGCTGCCTTCCTCGATCCGCACCGGATAGGCCCCGTGCGGGAAGGCGGCGCGCGCTTCGGTCAGTTCCTGATGGGAGACCGGGAAGAAGCGGATCTGGTCGAAGAAGCGCAGCAGCCAGGGCGTGCCGGGCGCGAAAGCCGGGGTGGAGCGCCACGTGTTCCACATCTGGATGGTGCGGCCGAAGAGCTGGTAGCCGCCCGGCCCCTCCATGCCGTAAATGCACATGTAAGCGCCGCCGATGCCCACCGCATTCTCCGGCGTCCAGGTGCGGGCCGGATTGTATTTGGTGGTGACAAGGCGATGGCGCGGGTCCACCGGGGTCGCCACCGGCGCGCCGAGATAGACATCGCCCAGGCCCAGCACCAGATAGCGCGCATCGAACACGATATCCTTGACCGCCTGCTCATCGGAAAGTCCGTTGATGCGGCGGATGAACTCGATGTTCGAGGGACACCAGGGCGCGTTGGGGCGCACCAGCTCCTGATACTTGCGCATGGCGAGCTGGGCGTCGGGATCGTCCCAGGAGAGGGGCAGGTGCACGGTGCGGCTTGGCACCACCACATCTTCCGCCGCCGGCAGCGAGGCCTCGATCTCCTGCAACGCGCCCAGCAGGCGGGCGCGGGTGAGGCTCGTGCCGTCATAATGCAGCTGGAGCGAGCGGATGCCGGGCGTGAGGTCGATGAGGCCCGGCAGCTTCGCTTCTTCCACCGCCTGCGCCATGAGGTGGGCGCGCAGGCGCAAGGCGATGTCGAGCCGCATGTCGCCGAACTCGACCAGCAGGTTGTCGTCGCCCTGCCGGCGATAGACCACCTCCACCGGCCCGTCCGTCCGCCGCGCCACGATGGGCGAGCCGGCTTCGGGGGCGGTGAAGACCTCCGGGCCGGCGATGGCATCCTGCGGCCGGGCGGCGGGGCGGAAGCGCACCGTGTCGCCGGGCTTCAGCTGGCCCATCTTCCACTGCTCGTCGCGGGCGATCACCGCCGGGCAGACGAAGCCGCCGAGGGAGGGGCCGTCCGGGCCGAGGATGATGGGCATGTCGCCGGTGAAGTCGATGGCGCCGATCGCATAGGCATTGTCGTGCAGGTTGGAGGGGTGCAGCCCCGCCTCCCCGCCGTCGGTGCGTGCCCAGCGGGGCGTCGGGCCGATGAGGCGCACGCCGGTGCGGGCACTGTTGAAATGCACCTCATAGGCGGCTTCGAACAGGTCCGCGATATCCTCCGGCTGGAAGAAATCCGGCGCGCCATGGGGACCATAGACGACGCCGATCTCCCACTCCCGCGTCAGCGTGGCGGCCGGCGGGAGCTCGGTGGCCTCTTGCCGAGCCGTGCCAAGATGCAACACGTCGCCGCCCTTGAGCGTGCTCGTGGCATGGCCGCCGAAGGCGCCGAGCGCGAAGGTGGCGCGCGAGCCCAGCACTTCCGGCGCATCAAAGCCGCCGCGCACCGCGAGATAGGTGCGCTGCCCGGCTCCGGAAATGGCGCCGATGGCCAGCACCTGCCCCGCCTTCACCGCGAAGGCGGCGTCGTGCGGCACGCTCACCCCGTCCAGCGTCGCCGGTATGTGCGCGCCGGAGAGGGCCACTTCAGCGGCGGTGTGGAAGCGCAGCGTCGGGCCGTTGACGGTGAGCTCCAGCGCCGCCGTGTCGGGGTGGTTGCGCACGAGCGCATTGGCGCGCCGGAAGGAATAGGCGTCCATCGGTCCGCTCGGCGGCACGCCCACATGCCAGAGGTGCAGGCGGCCGGGCAGTTCCTGAAGGCTCGACTGCGCGCCGGGAGTGAGCACCTCGATGCTGCGGGGCGTGAAGGCGAAATCCTTGAGCGCGGTCGTCGCCACCTTTCCGGAGGCGAACAGGTCCGAGGCGGCGATGGCGCGCAGATAGGCAAGGTTGGTCTCGATGCCGGAAAGCCGCGTCTCCGCCAGCGCCGCCTTCAGCGCCGCCAGCGCGGCGGGGCGGTCGGCGCCTGTGACGATGACCTTGGCCAGCATGGGGTCGTAAAAAGGCGTGACCTCGCTGCCGGTCTCAACCCATCCATCCACCCGCACGCCGGCCGGGAAGGCGACTTCGGTGAGCAGGCCGGCGCTCGGCTGGAAATTGGCGTGGGGGATTTCAGCATAGACGCGCGCTTCGATGGCCGCGCCTTTGGGCGTGAGGGGCGTCGCGGGAATGGGGTCTTCCCCCGCCGCCTGCCGCACCATCCATTCCACGAGGTCGATGCCGAACACGGCTTCGGTGACCGGATGCTCAACCTGAAGGCGGGTATTCACCTCCAGGAAATAGAACTCCTCCCGCGCCGGGTCATAGATGAACTCCACCGTGCCGGCAGAGGCATAGCCGACGCTCTCGCCCAGCGCCACGGCGGCGGCGTGCAGGCGCGTGCGCACCGCATCCGGCAGCAGCGGGGCGGGCGTTTCCTCGATGACCTTCTGGTTGCGCCGCTGGAGCGAGCAGTCGCGCTCGCCCAGCGCCACCACGCGGCCCTGCCCATTGCCGAAGATCTGCACTTCCACATGGCGGGCCTCCGCCACGAAGCGCTCCAGATAGACGCGGGCATCGCCGAAGGAGGCGCGGGCCGTGCGCTGCACGCGCTCGAAGGCAGCGGCCAGTTCCTGCGCATCGGCACAGAGCTGCATGCCGATGCCGCCACCGCCCGCTGTGCTCTTGAGCATGACGGGATAGGAAATGGCCTCGGCCGCCGCCAGCGCCTCATCCACGCTGTCGATGAGGCCGGTGCCGGGCAGCAGCGGCACGCCGCTCGCCTGCGCCAGCTCGCGGGCCGTGTGCTTCAGGCCGAAGGCCCGCAGGTGCTCGGGCTTGGGGCCGATGAAGGCGATACCCTCCGCCGCCAGCCGCTCGGCGAAGGCGACGTTCTCGGAGAGGAAGCCATAGCCGGGGTGGACGGCCTCAGCCCCGCTCGCCTTGGCGGCGGCGATGACGGCTTCCACATCCAGATAGCTCTGGGCGGCGGGGGCGGGGCCGAGGCGATGGGCCTCGTCCGCCTCCAGCACGCCGCGCGTGAAGCGGTCGGCATCCGAATAGACGGCTACGACGCGGATGCCCATGGCACGCAAGGTGCGCCCGATCCGGCTGGCGATCTCGCCCCGGTTGGCAATCAGAACAGTGCGGAACATGGTTCAGCCCTCGTCGCCCGCGAAGATCAGCACTTCGATGGGGGTGGGGTTGAAGCCGTTGCAGGGATTGTTGATCTGCGGGCAGTTGGAGATGACGCAGAGCAGGTCCATCTCCGCCTTGATCTCCACATAGTCGCCGGGCTTCGACACGCCATCCACGATGGCGAGCTCGCCATTGGGCGCGATCGGCACGTTCATGAAGAAATTGATGTTCGGCACGATGTCGCGCTTGGACATGCCGTGCTTCGTCACCTCATAAACGAAGTTCTCGCGGCAGGCGTGGAGATAGCGCGTGTGCTGGCCGAAGCGGGCGGTGTTGCTCTCGCACGAGCAGGCGCCCGCCGATGTGTCGTGCCGGCCGCAGGTGTCGGCGGTGACGACGCCCATCAGATGGCCTTCATTGGAGATGAGGCGCGTGCCGGTGGTGACATAGGCCGCGCCCTGCACCCGCAAGGTGTCCTGCGCGGAATAGCGATCGGCGAAATCGGCGGCGCTGTAGAACAGCGTGTCCACCGCCTGCTGGCCCTCAAGGTCGATGATGCGGATGGACTGGCCGCGCTTCACGAGGCCGGACCACGGCGCCTCGGCGGGCACGCGGTGGGTGGCGATGGCGGTCTTGGGGTCGCGAACGGGGGCGGCGAAGAAGCCTTTGGCGTTCATGTCTGTCTCTCCCTTCAGCGCGCGAGGTTCTCGAAGCCGCGGGCGGCCTCGGGGGTGGCGTTGCGGCAGAGG
Source organism: Azorhizobium sp. AG788 (assembly GCF_004364705.1). NCBI lineage: Bacteria > Pseudomonadati > Pseudomonadota > Alphaproteobacteria > Hyphomicrobiales > Xanthobacteraceae > Azorhizobium > Azorhizobium sp. AG788. Next base: position 214,373 of record NZ_SOBM01000009.1, on the reverse strand, counting down.
TCGTCAAGGTCCGGCGGCGTCGCCCGGAAACGGATGGCTTCCACGGCGCCGGCCGCATAGTCCGGGCGCGGATCGAGCGGGTGCGGGCAGTTGGAGAGGGCGACCAGCAGGTCCATCTCGGCCCGCAGATCCACGAAATCACCCGCCTGCCGGTTGTCCGTGCCCCACACGAGGCCGCCGGTCTCATCCGTGCCCACGGGGGCGAAGAAGGTGATGGCGGGGGGAATGTCGCGCCGGTCGAGGCCGAGCTTGCCGGCGGCGAGGATGAAATTGTCCCGCGTGTTGCGTAGCCGCTCCACATCGGCCCTCGCGCCATAGCGGGTGCGGTTCGAGGCGGCGGTGGAGCCGCCCATCAGTGCGTCATGAGCACCGCTCGTATCCTCAATGAGCGAGAGCATCACCCGGCCCATGTCGGAGAACAGGACGCGACCCTTCTGGAGGCGGGCGGTCCACTGGATCTTCAGCGTGTCCGCATAGTTGAGGCGCTCGGTGGTCTCGTGCGCGTTCCAGCAGATGAGGGAGACGGCGGCAGGCGCGTCCATGAGCGCGAGGCGCAGCGCCTCGCCCGCCTTCAGCTTCAGGGTGTGGTACCAGCCGGCGGGAATGATCTCGCGGGTCAGCGGGCCGTGGGGCAGGGGCAGGCCGCGCGCCGTCGGGCCGGGGAGCGAGGCGGGGGCGTGGTCGCCCGCCGCCTTCAGCTCCTCATAGCGTCGCCGGTTGGCGGCGATGCGGGCGTCCTTCTCGGTGTCGGCAGCTGTGTTTTCGGCAGTCATGGCTCACTCCTCAGGCGCGCATGAGTGCCGGGTCGTCCCGGCCGGGCCCCTCGACAGCAACCGGGTCGTCCCGGTCGGGGCGGAAAAGATCAAGCTGGCCGGCCACGCGCGGCGGCCAGACCTCGATGTCGCGGGCAATGGTGGCGCCGAAGCGCTCGCGCTCTTCGGGCCGGTTGCGGCGGCGCTCGAAGGCGATGACGCGGGTGGCGAGCGTGAAGGCCTCGCGCAGATCGTGCGTCACCATCACCACCGTCATCTCGCAGGTGTTCCAGAGCTTGCGCATGAGCTGGTGGATGTCGGCGCGGATGCCGGGATCGAGCGCGCCGAAGGGCTCGTCCAGCAGCAGGATGCGCGGCTTGCGCATGATGGCCTGGGCCAGCGCGAGGCGCTGCTGCATGCCGCCGGAAAGCGCGGCCGGATATTTGTCCTCCGCCCCCGCAAGGCCCACTTCCGCGATGAGCGCGCGGGCCTCTTCCACCGCCGCGCGGCGGGCGCTGCCGAACAGGCGGCCGGTGAGCGGCGCGCGGGGCAACTCCGCCGCCAGCAGCACGTTGCCGAGCACCGTGAGGTGTGGAAAGACCGAATAGCGCTGGAACACGACGCCTCGATCCGCGCCCGGCTCAGGCGCGATGGGCTTGCCGCCGATCAGCACTTCGCCGCGCGTGGCGGTCTCCTCGCTCAGCAGGATGCGCAGGAATGTGGTCTTGCCGCAGCCTGACGGGCCGACGAGGGCGATGAAGGAGCGGGGCGCGAACTCGAGATTGATGTCCTCGAGCACGATCTGGTCGCCATATTCCTTCCAGAGATGGCGGATGCTGATGGCGGTCACTTGGTCCTCCCGCCGAACCAGGGAAAGAGCGCGCGGCGCAGCCGCACGAGGGCGTAGTCCATCAGCACGGAGAGGAGGGTGATCCAGGCCACGTAAGGCAGGATCACATCCATGGCGAGATAGCGCCGCACGAGGAAGATGCGATAGCCAAGCCCGCTTTCCGCCGCGATGGCCTCCGCCGCGATGAGGAAGAGGAAGGCGGGGCCGAGGGAGAGGCGCAGCGCGTCGATGAGCCGGGGCGCGATCTGCGGCAGCACCACGCGTAGCGCCAGCTGCCAGGAGGAGGCACCCAGCGTCTCGGCCTTGATGATCTGCTCGCGCGGCAGTTCCTCCACCCGCATGGCAAGGTCGCGGATGAGGAAGGGCGTGACGCCGATGGTGATGAGCGCCACCTTGGACGCCTCGCCCAGCCCCATGACGATGAACAGGATGGGCAGCAGCGCCAGCGGCGGCACCATGGACACCATGGCGACGAAGGGCGCGAGCAGCGCCCGCACGGCCGGCAGCATGCCGATGGTGACGCCCACCACCAGTGCGATGGCGGTGGAGAGGCCAAGCGCCGTGAGCAGGCGATCCAGCGTCGCCAGCGTATCGTTGAGCAGAAGATAATCGCCGGTGCGGGCGTCGGGATTGAAGGCGACGCGGGCGATGGCGTCCGCAATGGTGCCGAGGCTCGGCAGCAGCTTGTCGGCGGGGTTCTCCGCGAGGCGCGCGGCCGAGCCGAGGATATAGGTGATGAGCACGAGCACGAACGGCAGCATGGCCAGCAGCAGCGCTGCCGTGCGGTCCGGCCGGCGGTTGATGAGGCGCATGGGCGTTGCGGGCTCCGGGTTGGGTTTGGAACCTCCCTTATGTGGGAGGCGTGGTAAGCTCCCTCCCCCCTTGTGGGGGAGGGGTGGGGAGGGGGGTAAGACGCTCTCCGCATATGCGGCCGGGCCCGGCCCCTCCTCCCCCTCGCCTCAGAGCTTGCCGTCGGCGGCGAGGGCCATGTAGGTGTCCACGAAGCGCAGCTTCACATTCTTGGCGTCGCCCAGCACCTTGCCGTCGGGCAGGGCGATGCCCACCGCGTCGGCGGATTTGGCATTCTCGCCGAGCAGCTTCTTCTCGAACAGGAACTTGCGCACCCGGTCCATGGTCGTGCCCACCGCCGGCGACTTCACGAAGGCGACGGCATCGGCGGCCTTGTCGAACAGCTTGGTGGCCTTGAGCTGGCTTTCGAAGCCGGCGAGATCGGTGCCGGAGGCCTTGCCCATGTCGGTGCGGGCCTGCTTGCCGGCCTCGCTCTCGGCGGTCATCAGGGCGACGGTCTCGTACCAGATGCCGGCGAGCGCCTTGCCGAAGTCCGGATTGTCATTGAGCGTCTGCGTATTGGCGACCATCAGGTCCATGATCTCGCCGGGGATCTTGGAGCTGTCGAAGACGCTGTGGGCGCTCTTCTCGGCGAGGATTTCGGAGACCAGCGGGTTCCAGGTCACCACCGAGGTCACGGCCTTGGTCTTGTATGCGGCCACCATGTCCGCGTCCGAGGTGTTCACCACCTTCACGTCGCGCTCGGTAAGCTTGATGCTCTCCAGCGCGCGGGCCAGCAGATAATGGGAGACGGAGAATTCGACCAGATTGACCTTCTGGCCCTTGATGTCCGAGAGCTTGTCCTTGCCCTTGAGGATCACCGCGTCATTGCCGTTGGAGAAGTCGCCCATGATGACGGCGGTGGTGTCCACGCCGCCGGCGGCGGGCACGGAGAGGGCGTCCATATTGGTCACGGTCAGCGCGTCAAAGGCGCCGGCGGTGTACTGGTTGATGCTCTCGACATAGTCGTTGAACTGCACCACGTCGATCTTGATGCCGTATTTGTCGGCCCACTTCTTCACGATGCCATGGTCGGCGGCATAGCCCCAGGGCATCCAGCCCACATAGATGGACCAAGCGACCTTGAAGTCCTTCTTGGGCGCGGCTTCGGCGGGTGCGGCAAGGCCGGAGACGGACAGCGCCAGCGCGGCGGCCGCGCCGAGCACCGCCGTGCGGCGGGCAATGGACGAGGGAAGAAGCGTCGAAAACGAGAAGCGCATTGTGTTCCCCTTGCTGAAAAATCGGGGAATTGGCGGAGACTCGCGTGCCACCAATTCCTTGGCCACCGAGGTCTCCCGGGCTTTTATCCCGCCGTGCGCCCGATCCGGATGTCTCCCGGACCGGTGGCAGCTCTCGGACCAGACACGCCTTCCGGCGTCGGAACCCTAGCCACCAACTCTGTCGTCCTATGAAGCAAGCCGCGTGCCACGAAAAAGGTCTGTAGAATCAAGGGTAGGCATATTGCAGTGCATCGGAATGCCGCCCAGCGGCGGGGCATTTGTCTAAATTTTAGCCAAAATTACCTCGCTTACGCGCTTTTGCATACAGGTGGCCCGCCTCACTTTTCGGTGGCGGTCAGCCCTTCGACGAAGAGGCGCTGCATGAGCAGCACCACCGCCACCGGCGGCAGCAGCGCGAGGATGGCGGTGGCCATGACCAGATGCCATACGGGCGCCTCCTGCGTGGCGGTGGAGACGAGGCGCTGGATGGTGGTGACAACGGTGTAGTGGTCGGCGTCCGTCGTCACCATGAGCGGCCACAGATACTGGTTCCAGCCATAGATGAAGAGGATGACGAACAGTGCCGCGATATTGGTGCGCGAGAGCGGCAGGAGGATGTGCCAGAAGAAGGCGAGAGGCCCCGCGCCGTCCATGCGCGCGGCTTCCGTCATTTCGTCCGGAATGGTCATGAACACCTGCCGAAACAGGAAGGTGGCGGTGGCGCTGGCGATCAGCGGCAGGATGAGGCCACCCTGCGTGTTCAGCAGGGAAAGGTCGGCCACCACCTTGTAGGTGGGCAGGATGCGCACCTCCACCGGCAGCATCAAGGTGATGAAGATGATCCAGAAGGCCGTCACCCGGAAGGGAAAGCGGAAATAGCAGATGGCGAAGGCCGAGAGCAGCGAGATGGCGATCTTGCCGGCGGCGATGCCGAGCGCCATGACAAGGCTGTTCCAGAGCATGGGCCCCACCGGCGGGAAGCCCTGAAGGCCCGCGCCCGTGCCGATGAGCCCGGCATAATTGGCGACGAGATCGGGCCCCGGCAGCACGCCGATGCGGCCGGAGAGAAAATCGGCGCCCGGATGGGTGGAGGCGATGAAGGCGAGATAGACCGGCAGCACCATGATGGCGACGCCGAGGATGAGCAGGGCATGGGCGGCCACCGTCAGCCCGCGATCGCGCTCCACCATTCCGTCGCGGGCCATCAATAGTGCACCTTGCGTTCGATATGGCGGAACTGGATGACGGTGAGGCCCGCCACGATGGCGAGCAGCACCACGGACTGGGCCGAGGAGGCGCCGAGGTCCAGCCCCTCGAACCCGTCCTTGAACACCTTGTAGACCAGCGTCGTGGTGGCCCGCCCCGGCCCGCCGCCGGTGGTGGCATGGATCACGCCGAAGGTGTCGAAGAAGGCATAGGTCACGTTCACCACCAGCAGAAAGAAGGTGGTGGGCGCCAGCAGCGGAAATACGATGGCGGTGAAGCGGCGGAACGGCCCTGCTCCGTCGATAGCGGCCGCCTCGATCAGCGGGCGCGGAATGGCCCTTAGGCCCGCATAGAAGAACAGGAGATTGTAGCTGACCTGCTTCCAGGTGGCGGCGAGGATGACCAGCAGCAGCGCCTGACGGCCGTCGAGGAAGTGGTTCCAGGTGATGCCGAGGGCCTTCAGGCCCCGCGCGGCGATGCCGACGCTCGGATCGAACATGAACCAGAACATCACCGCCGCCACGGCGGGCGCCACCGCATAGGGCCAGATCAGCAGCGTGCGGTAGAGGCCGGCGAGCTTGCCGGCCTTCTCCGCCGCCAGCGCCAGCAGCAGCCCGAGGCCGAGCGAGAGGGTCGCCACCGCACCGGAAAACAGGAAGGTGACGCCCACCGCCTCCAGATAGGCCGAATCCCGGAACAGGGCCGCGAAATTCTCAAGGCCCACGAACTGCTTGGAGAGGCCGAAGGCGTCTTCGGTGAAGACCGAGCCGGTGAGCGCTTCCAGCGCGGGCCAAATGAAGAAGATGAACGTCACCGCCAGCTGCGGCGCCAGCAACAGATAGGGCAGCAGCCGGTTGGGAAAGGTGACGCGCTTGGCCTGCATGGCGGCTCGGATCAGCTTTCAGGAGAGCGGAGAGGCCCGGCCGGACGCTCCGGCCGGGCCATGTGAGTTAGGCGCCAAGAACCTACTGGTTCGCCTTCTCGAAGGCCCGCAGCAGCGTGTTGCCGCGCTCCTGCGCCGCATCGAGCGCCGCCTTGGCTGTCTTCTGGCCGGCGAGCGTCGCCTCCAGCTCCTCCTCGATCACGTCACGGATCTGGGCGAAGGAGCCAAAGCGCAGGCCCTTGGAGTTTTCCGTCGGAGGGTTCAGCGTCATCTGCAGAATGGAGATGTCGGCCCCGGGGTTCTTCGCATAGAAGCCCTCCGCCTTGGCAAAGTCATAGGCGGCCGGAGTGATGGGCAGATAGCCGGTCTGCTCGTGCCACCAGGCCTGCACCTCGGGCTTCGACAGATAGGTGAAGAACTTGGCGAGGCCCTTGTACTCGGCCTGCGGACGGCCCGTGAGCACCCACAGGCTGGCGCCGCCGATGATGGAATTCTGCGGCGCGCCCTTCACCTGCGGCCAGTAGGGCATCATGCCATAGCCGAGATCGAATTTGGCATTGGCGAGGATGGCGGCGCGGGCGGCGGAAGAGCCGATGGACATGCCGCATTCGCCGGAGAAGAACTTCGGGTCGGCCTTCGCCTGCCGGCCGCCGTAATCGAAGATCTTCGTCTTCTGCCACTCGGCGAGCTTCTCCCAGTGGCTCTGCACCAGCGGGTTGGAGATGGTGAGCTGGGTGTCGAGCCCGCCCATGCCGTTTTGCTTGGTGCCGATGGCGACGTTATGCCAGGCGGACAGGTTCTCCACATTCACCCACGAAGGCCACTGGGTGGTGAAGCCGCATGCCGTGCCGGAGGCCTGGAGCTTCTTGGCCATTTCTTCCAGTTCCGGCCAGGTCTTGGGCGGCGTGTTGGGGTCGAGGCCCGCCTTTTTGAACAGATCCTTGTTGTAATAAAGGATCGTGGTGGAGGAGTTGAACGGGAAGGACAGCATGTTGCCCTGCGTGTCCGAATAATAGCCCGTCACCGCCGGCAGATAGGTCTTGGTGTCGAACGGCTCGTTCTGCTCGGCCATGAGCTTGTAGACCGGATAGACGGCGCCCTTGGCGGCCATCATGGTGGCGGTGCCGACCTCGAACACCTGCACCAGAGCGGGGTTCTGCTTGGCGCGGAAGGCGGCGATCGCCCCCGTCATGGCCTCGGGATAGGAGCCCTTGAACACCGGAACGATCTTGTAGTCGCTCTGGGAGGCGTTGAAGTCGCTGGCGATCTTCTCCAGCTTCTCGCCGAGCGGGCCGGACATGGCGTGCCACCACTGGATCTCTGTTGCCGCCTGCGCGCCCGCGCCGCCCAGCATCACGCCGGCGAGGCTTGCCGCCAGCATGCGCGCCGCTTTGCTCCATACGGTCTCGTGAATGCCCATGTCCGCCTCCCTCTGCTGGCCGCGCCAGCCTCGTTCGTTGCTTGCGAGGAATGCGTGACGCGGCCATGACGTCCCTATGAAGGCCCGATGACGGCCTTACCGCAATAACGAATGGCCTTGATCCCGCGGCGACGAGCGCGTACCAAGCCCGCCCCTCGGAGATCCCCCATGGCGGCCTGCGGCCTCGATTTCGGCACATCCAACACCACGCTCGGCCTGCCCAATGGCCATGGCGCCGTGCTCGCGGCACTGGAGGACGGGCGCGACACCGTGCCGAGCGCGGTCTTCTATGACCGGGCCGGCCATCCGCGCATCGGCCGCGCCGCCGTGCGCGCTTATGTGGAAGGCGAGGACGGCCGCCTCATGCGGGCGCTGAAATCCGTGCTCGGAACGGCGCTCCTCGACGAGACGACGGCTGTCGGCCGGCGGCGCATCCCGTTCCGCGCCGTGATCGGCGAGTTCATCGCCACCGTGAAGGCCCGCGCGGAGGCGGACCGGGGCGTTGGGCTCGACAAGGTGGTGATGGGGCGCCCGGTCTTTTTCGTGGACGACGATGCGGCGGGCAATGCGAAGGCGCAGGACGCGCTGGAGGAGATCGCCCACAGCATCGGCTTCTCGGCGGTCTCCTTCCAGTACGAGCCCATTGCCGCCGCGCTCGATTACGAGCAGCAGGTGACACACGAGGAACTGGCGCTGATCGCGGACATCGGCGGCGGCACGTCGGACTTCTCCATCGTGCGCCTTGCCCCGGAACGGCGGACGAAGCCGGACCGGGTGGACGACATTCTCGCCAATGACGGCGTGCGCATCGGCGGCACGGATTTCGACCGCCAGCTCTCGCTCAGCATCGTCATGCCCCTCCTCGGCTATCGCAGCCCCATGAAGCAGCCGGGCCGAGATGTGCCGAGCGCCTATTATTTCGACCTCGCCACATGGTCGGCCATCAACCGGCTCTACACGCCGAAGACCGTGCGTGAGATTGTCGAAGTGAAGCGCGATGCCGCCCATCCGGCGCTGCTGGATCGCCTCCTGAAGGTGATCGAGGATCAGCGCGGCCACACGCTCGCCATCGCCACCGAAGGCGCCAAGATCGCGCTGGCGGAGGATGGCGCGGCCCGGCTCGATCTCAAGGAAGTCGAAGCCGGCCTGATCGCCGAACTCGACCGCGGTGGCCTTGAGACCCACACCGCAACGCTCGCCGAGCGGGTGGCCCGTCGCGTCGGGGTGTGCCTGGAACAGGCGGGGCTCACGGCCGATCAGATCGATGCGGTCTTCCTCACCGGCGGCTCCACCCGCCTCGCCCATGTGCGCTCCGCCATCCTCGCGGCGGTGCCGAACGCTCGCGTGGTGGATGGCGACACCTTCGGCTCGGTGGGCACGGGCCTCGCGCTGGAAGCCCGCCGCCGCTTCGGCTGAGGGGGCGCTGCCGGCCTATTGCTGCGAGGCCATGAAGCTGCGGAAGCGGGCGAGGCTGAAGGCGAAGAACAGGCCGCCGATGGCGAGCACGGCCAGGAAGCGCGGCCACACCACCTCGAAACCCGCGCCCCGGTAGAGGATCGCCTGTGCGAAGGCGACGAAATGGGTGGAGGGCGAGAGCTGCGTCGCCCACTGCATCCATTGCGGCATGCTCTCCAGCGGCGTGAAGCCACCCGAGAGCAGGTTCATGGGCAGGATGGTGAGGATGAACAGCAGGCCGAGCTGCGGCATGGAACCGGACACTGTGCCGAGAAAGATGCCGAACGAGGCCGAGAAGAAGAGATAGAAGGCCACCCCCAGCAGGAACAGCGGGATAGAGCCGGCGATGGCCATGCCCATTACCCCTTGCAGTACCCCGAGGATGGAAAGCGCGGTCACCAGCAGGATCACCGCGCCATTGGCGATGATCTTGGCCATCATGATCTCGACCGGGCGCACCGGCAGCACCAGCACATGCTCCAGCGTGCCGTGCTCGCGCTCGCGGATGAGGGCCGCGCCGGCCAGCAGCACCGAGAGCATGGTGATGTTGTTGATGAGGCCCATGGTGCCGGTGAACCAGGAGGATTCCAGCGTCTGGTTGAAGGCGGCGCGGATGTGCAGTTCCACCGGCGTCTGGGCGCCGTTGCCTTCCCGCTGGAGGAAGCGGTTCACCTCCTGCTGGAAGATCTCCGAGATGTAATTGGCACCGAGCCCGGCCTGCATCAGCGCCGTGGCATCGATGAGCAGTTGCACCGACGGGGAACGCCCCGCCAGCACGTCCGACTGGAACTTGGGCGGGAAGTTCAGCACGAAAGTGTAGCGTGCGCTGTCCATCAGCCGGTCCACGTCCTGCGGCGCCAGCGCGACGGGCGTCTGGAAGCGGGGCGGCATCAGGGCGTCGATGATGGCGTGGGACAGCGTGGAATTGTCCTCGTCCACCACGCCCACGGTGGCGCGGTTGAGGTCATGCTTCATGCCGTTCGCCTGCATGTAGATGGCGGCGGTGAAGGCATAGAGCACCAGGATCAGCATCCCCCGGTCGCGCCAGAGGCTGATGAGTTCCTTGCGGATCAGGGCAGAGAGGGCGCTGAAGTTCATCTCACGTCTCCTGCTTTCTGAGGAGCGTATGGGCGATGAGCAGCAGCGCCGGCCAGAAGGCGAAGCAGACGAGGGCGAAGGGCAGCAGCGCCCCGAAGTCGAGCCCCTTGGTGAAGGCGCCAACGCTCGCCCGCAGGAAATAGCTGGTGGGGAAGAGGGTGCCGATCACCCGCGCGCCGCCCTCCAGCGTCGCCACCGGCTGGAGCATGCCGGAGAACTGGGTGGCTGGCATCATGGTCGCGAGCGTGGTGGCGAAGAGGGCGGCCACCTGCGTGCGCGTGAGGGTGGAGGAGACGAGGCCGATGGCGGTCGTGCCGAGCACATAGCCCACCGCCGCCAGCGAGAGGCCGAGGAAGCTCCCCTTCAGCGGCACGCCGAAGATGACGAGCGCCATGCCCACCATGACCAGATAATTGAAGCAACCAAGCGCCACATAGGGCAGCTGCTTGCCCAGCAGGAATTCCAGCTTGGTGACCGGCGTCACATAGAGATTGGTGATCGATCCCAGCTCCTTCTCCGTCACCACGCCGAGCGCGGTCAGCACGGAGGGAATGAAGACCAGCATCAGCGCGATCACCGCCGGCACCATGGCATCGATGCTGCGGAAGGACTGGTTGTAGCGATAGCGCATGGCGAGGCTGGCGCCGGTCGTGACCGTCTTGCCCGCGGCCGCGGCCATCTCAGTGAGGAACTGCGTGTGCGCGCCTTCCACATAGCCCTGTATGGTCTCGGCGCGGAACGGCATGGCGCCATCAACGGTCACCAGCACTTCGGTCTGCCGTCCCGTGCGCAGGTCGGCGCCGAACTGGGGCGGGATCTCGATGGCGAAGGCGATGTCGTTGGATTGCAGCCGCCGCTCCAGTTCCGCCGGCGAGGCGAGGGGCGCCTCAACGTCGAAATAGGAGGAGTGGGCGAAGGTGTCGGCATAGAGCCGGCTTTCCGGCGTCTGGTCGCGGTCCAGCACGGCGAAGCGGACATGGTCCACGTCGAGCGTGATGCCATAGCCGAAGATGAGCATCAGCAGCGCCGTGCCCAGCAGCGCGAAGGTGAGGCGCACGGGATCGCGGCTCAGCTCCACCGCCTCGCGGCCGGAATAGGCCCGCATGCGGCGCAGGGAGAACAGCTTGCGCCGGCCATTCTCGGCCGGGGATGGCGGCAGGCGTGGCGGGCCACCGGCGCTGCGGCCACCCGCCTCCATATAGGCGACGAAGGCCTCTTCAAGGCTCGCGGCGTGCTTGTCTTCCTGCAACTGCGTCGGCGTGCCGGTGGCGATGACGCGGCCCGCATGCATGAAGGAGATGCGGTCGCAGCGGCTCGCCTCGCCCATGAAGTGGGTGGAGATGAAGATGGTGACGCCATCCTCGCGGGAGAGGCGCAGCAGATGCGACCAGAAGCCGTCGCGGGCCACGGGATCGACGCCGGAGGTCGGCTCGTCGAGGATCAGAACTTCCGGCCGGTGCAGCACCGCGACCGCGAGTGACAGGCGCTGCCGCACGCCGAGCGGCAGGCTGTCGGCGAGCGTGTCCAGCACGTCTGCGAGGTCGTAGTCGCGCGCGAGTTCTGCGATGCGCGCCTTGCCCGCTTCCTCGGGCAGGGCGAACAGACGGGCGTGCAGGTCGAGGTTCTGCCGCACCGTGAGGTCGCCATAGAGCGAGAAGCTCTGGGACATGTAGCCGACGCGGCGCCGGGTCTCCATGTCGTTGGCCCCCACCGGCTTGCCGAACAGCAGCGCCTCGCCGCTTGAGGCGGGCAGGAGGCCGGTGAGCATCTTCATGGTGGTGGACTTGCCGCAGCCGTTGGAGCCGAGGAAGCCGAAGATCTCGCCCTTGCGGATGGTGAAATTGACCGCATCCACCGCGACGAAGTCGCCGAACCGCCGGGTGAGTCCGCGCGATTCGATGGCGACGGGGGCATCATCCGGGATCGCCGCACGGGCCCCGGGCGCGATGTCGCTGCCCCGCGCCTCGGGGGGCAGCAAGGCGATGAAGGCGCGCTCGAGGTCGCCTTCCCCGGTGCGGGCGAGGAGCTCAGCCGGGGTGCCGTCCGCGAGGATCTTGCCATCGTTCATCATCACCACGCGCGGGAAGCGGGCGGCTTCCTCCATGTCGGCGGTGGCGACCAGCAAGGCGAGGTTCGGCCGGTCGGCGCGGATGGCGTCCACCAGTTCCCAGAACTGGCGGCGAGAGAGGGGATCGACGCCCGTGGTGGGCTCGTCGAGCAGCAGCAGATCGGGCTCGTGCACGAGCGCGCAGCACAGACCGAGCTTCTGCTTCATGCCGCCGGAGAGCTTGCGCATCAGGCGGTCGGCGAAGGGGGCAAGGCCGACGGCTTCCAGCAGCGGCGCCATGCGGGCCTCGGCTGCCTTGGCGTCGGCACCGAAGAGGCGGGCGAAGAAGGCGATGTTCTCGCGCACCGTCAGGCCGGGATAGAGATTCTTGCCGAGCCCCTGTGGCATGAAGGCGATGCGCGGCTGCACTGCCTCTCGGGCGCGCCGGGAGGCGAAATCCGCACCCAGCGCCTCCACCTGTCCCGTCTGGATGCGCTTGGCCCCGGCGATGAGGGCGAGGAGGGTGGACTTGCCCACCCCGTCCGGCCCCACCAGTGCCATGGCCCCGCCGCCCGCCAGCGCCAGCGTTACGTCGTTGACGGCGGTCACCGGGCCATAGCGGTGCACGACGCCGGCGACGCGGAAGCCGCCGGTTGCAGCCGGGGCTTGCGCGATCATGGCGTGGTCCGGGTCAGGTCGGATTCCAGCCAGCTCGGCCAGGGTGTATTGGGGTCGATCCGCACATAGGCGACGCCGGTGACGCCGGTCTTCGCCTGTTCCATGTATTTCTGCACCAGCTCGGTGGGGATGCGCACCTTGGTGCGGAACATCATCCGGTCCCGTTCGCTCTGCGTTTCCACCTGCTTGGGCGTGAACTGGGCGCGGGCCGAGATGAAGGAAACCTTCGCGGGGATGGCGAGATCCGGGATCGGCTCCAGCAGCAAGCGGGCGTCGGCGCCGAGCCCCACCTTGCCGGCCGCGGCTGCGGGCAGGAAGACGGTCATATACACGTCGGACAGGTCGAGCAGGGTCAGCACCTTGCCGCCGGCCGCCAGCACCTCGCCGGGCTCGGCGAGGCGGTAGAGCACGCGCCCCGACCGCGGCGCGGTGAGCGTGCCGTCCACCACCTGACGGGTCAGGCGGTCCACCTCCGCCTTGGCCGAGCGGATCGCCGCCTCGTAGGCGGCCACGGCACTCAGGGCCGCATTCAACGCGGCTTCCGACGTGACCTTGGCGGTGCGCTGCTGGTCCACCTTCTGCTGGGTGGCAAAGCCCTTGGTGAGCAGCGTCTCGTCGCGCTCCAGTTCCTTGACCGCGAGATCGAGTTCGCCGCGCCGCTGCTCCACCACGTGCTTGGCCTGCTCATAGGAGCGCTGGGCCTGTTCGGCTTGTGCCTGTGCGCTCCGCAGCGAGGCTTCCGTTTCCTGCACATCCATGCGCGCGAGCACCTGGCCCTGGCGCACGAAGTCCCCTTCCTCCACGAGCACTTCCGCGACGCGGCCGGCATATTTCGCCGCCACGTCCACTTCGGTTGCCTCGATGCGCCCGTTGGCGGCGAGGATGCCGGGGGGCAGGGTCTGGCGGTGCTGGTACACATAGTATCCGCCGCCGGCCGCTAGGACGACGATGGCGAGGAAAACGAGAAGCCCGATGCGTCGCGTCATGAAGCTGGCTCAAGTATCTCTGGACTGGAGTGTGGCGCCTCCTCGATGACAAGGGGGCAACTGAGGAGGTGTTCGATGCGCCGGGACAGCGCACTCGCATCGGCCTTGGCGAGAGCGGGCACGGCCATGACCTTGCGCATGACGGCGATGCCGAAGCAGCAGGCCGCGACCAGTGCCACGCGCTCCGCCACTTCCGCCTCCGATACCGGGCGGCCACCCGATCGCAGGATGCGGGCGACGGGCTCGAGGAAGCTCTCTTCGCACCAAGCGCGCAGGATGGGGCCTGCGTGCGGATCGGAGACCGAGCGTACGAGCATCTGCAGCGGATCACCCTCGGGGGCCTCCCGCTCCACCAGAAGGTCCTGCGCGATCTCCTGGGCGAGGCTGCGTCCGTCGGTGGAGGTCCAGTTCCAGCCGCCGAAGGCCCGCCGCACGCAGGCCGCGAACAGCGCTTCCTTGGAGCCGAACAGCCGGTGGACGCGGGCGACGTCGAGACTGGCGTCCGCAGCCACCTGCCTCAGGCCCACCTGATCATAGCTCTGCTGCGAGAAGCGCCGCACCGCCGCCGCCAGAGCCGCTTCCCGCGCCAGATCGCTTCTCTTTGCTGTCGTGCCATGTTCCAACATTGGATTCCGCCCTCCCAAAATCCCCCTTGATCGCAATACTAGAGACGCCGAACACAACGGGCGTTGACCCAAATCAAGCATTGCAAGCAAAGATTTAATGCATCCACGAATCGCAACTATGGTTTGCGCTGCACGTTTGGCAACCTGGGGTTTCTGCCTGCGATCTTGTCTGGGTGATATTGCGCCGGAGCGGCGGAGGCGTTGCGCATGAAGATCGGCATCGTGGGTCATGGCGCCATGGCGGGCGCGCTCCGCGGCGTGTTGGCGCAGGAAGGCGCGGCGCTTGGCGCGGTTCTGGCCCGGCCCGGCGGCGCAGAACGGGTACGGGCGGCTCTGCCGGCCGATGTTACGGTGGCCGAGACCCTGGCTGATTTCCTCGCCAGCGGCGTGACCGTGGTGGCGGAATGCGCGGGGCATGGGGCGCTCCAGGCCCACGGGCCCGGCATCCTCGCGGCGGGTCGGGATCTTGTTGTCGCGGCCGTGGGCGCGCTGGCCGATCCGGGGCTGGAGACACGCCTGCGGGCGGCAGCAGCTGGCGGTGGGCGGCTTGTGATCCCAGCGGGTGCCGTGGGCGGGCTTGATGCGCTGGCGGCGGCCCGGCGGGCTGGCCTTTCGTCGGTACGCTATGTCTCGCGCAAGCCCCCGGCCGCATGGCTCGGCACGCCCGCCGAGCGGGTGGCCGATCTGTCGGCACTCACCGCGGCCGCCGCGATCTTCACCGGCACCGCACGGGAGGCGGCCCTCGCCTTCCCGCAGAATGCCAATGTGGTGGCGGCCATTGCGCTGGCCGGGCTCGGCTTTGACGGGACGCAGGTGACGCTCATGGCCGATCCGGCGGTGACGGGAAATCGCCACACGATCGAGGCGGAGGGCGCCTTCGGGCGCATGTCGGTGACGATGGAAGGCCGCCCGCTGCCGGACAATCCGAAGACCTCGATGCTGGCGCCCTACAGCCTTGCCCGTGCGGTTCTGAACCTGGACGCGCGGGTCGTCGTCTGATCAGGCGGCGGCGACGGTCTGCGGCAGCAGGAAGGGTCCGTCCGGCACCGCATTGACCCGTGCGGCCACGCCGAAGCTCGCGCCGATGATGGCGTCGGTCATGATTTCGGCCGGCGGTCCCTCGGCGACGATGGCGCCCTGCACCAGCACCACGAGCCGATCCGCCGCCATGGCCGCGAGATTGAGATCATGCAGGATGGCGAGGACCGCGCCACCCTGTTCCGCATGCCGGCGGGCGTGCCGCAGCACCAGCAACTGATGGGCGAGATCGAGGCTCGCGGTGGGCTCGTCCAGCAGCAGATAGCCGGGCTGGTCGGGGGCCATCACCTCCAGCTGTGCGAGAGCACGCGCGAGTTGCACCCGCTGGCGCTCCCCGCCGGAGAGGCTGTCATAGGTGCGCGCCGCAAAGCCCGGCAGGTCCACCTGCTCCAGCACGCGCTCCACGCGCGCCCGCGCAGACGGCTGATCGCCGAGAAGGCCAATGGCCACCACTTCCTCGACGCGGAAGGGAAAGGCGACCTCGCTCGACTGGGGCAACACCGCCCGTCGTCGGGCGAGGGCGGCCGGGCTGAGCGTGCGGATGTCGGTGCCGTCGAGTGTCACGCGCCCGGAACTGGGCTTCACCTCGCCGGCCAGCAGCTTGAGCAGGCTCGATTTGCCCGCGCCGTTTGGGCCGACGATGACGGTGACGGTGCCGGGCGTGAGGCTGAGAGAGACGTCTCGCACGAGGGCGCGCCCCTGACGGATAAGGCTGGCGGCTTCGGCCTGATACGCTTGGGTCGGATCCACGGCGTCACCCGATCATGCGGCGGCGCAGGAGCAGCCAGAGGAAGAACGGCGCGCCGACCAGCGCCGTGACGACGCCCAGCGGCAGTTCGGCCGGGGCCACAGCGATGCGGGCGCAGATGTCGGCGGCGATGAGGACGGCGGCACCGAGCAAAGCGGACGCGGGCAGGAGCACGCGATGTCCCGGCCCCAGCCACATGCGCACGAGATGCGGCACCACGAGCCCGATGAAGCCGATGACGCCTGCCGCGGCGACGCAGGCGCCGACGCCCGCCGCGACCGCGATGATGGCGAGGCGCTTCAGCCGCTCCACCGGCACGCCCACATGAAAGGCTTCCGCCTCCCCGAGCGCCAGCGCATCGAGCCCGCGCGCCAGGACGGGCGCGCATACCACCAGAAAACCGACGAAGGGCGCGACGAGGGCCACCTTCGGCCATGTGGCGCCGCCGAGGCTCCCGAGGGTCCAGAAGACGAATTCCCGCGACTGCTGCTCGCTCGAGATGAAGACCAGAAGGCCCGTCCCGGCGCTGGCCAACGCCCCGAGCGCGAGGCCCGAGAACAGCAATGTCGCCACCGACATGGCCCCCTCGCGCATGGACAGGCGGGCGATGAGGAGGGTGGTGATCAGACTGCCGGCAAAGGCGCAGAGCGGCAGGGCCAACGTCTGCGCCAGCGGCGGTAGGAGGGCGACGAGCGGCGCGCCGAGGACGAAGAAGGACACTGCCGCCAGCGCCGCGCCGGGGGCGACGCCCACGAGGCCGGGATCGGCCAGCGGATTGCGGAACACGCCCTGCATCACCGCCCCGGCCATGGCCGTGCCGGCCCCGGTGAGAAGGCCGAGGACGGCGCGGGGCAGGCGGATATCCAGCACGACGATGCGCTCGCGCATGGCGGCGCCTGCCTCGTCCGCATGCGTGGAGAAGGCCCCCGCGAGGATCTCCAGCACCCGGCCGGGGCTGATGCTCACGGCGCCGACCGCCAGAGCCGCGAGGAAGGCGAGGGCGGCAAGGAGCGCGCAGGCCACAAGGCCGGCGGGCGCCGCCGGCCGCAGCCGCCTCGGATGCGCGGGGGCGGTGGCCTTCAGCGCCGCGAGGCTCACGGGTTGGGCTCGCTGGACCAGGAATGGACCGGCAGCGGTGCGAGCTTGGCATTGGCGCGGGCGGCCAGCGCGAGGTCGAGCGCGGCTTCCGGCGTGCGTGGGCCGAAGCCGAGCAGATAGGAGCCCGGCAGGGTGATGAGCCGCTTGTGCTTCGCCGCCGGGGAATTCCGGAAGGCGGGAATGGCGAAGATCGTCTCCGGCGGCAGGGGCTGGCCGCCGCCGCTCATCACCACGATCACGTCCGGCTGGGCGGTGAGGAGGACTTCCTCGCTCGCCGGCTTGTACCCCTTCACGCCCGCCACCGCATTCTCGAGGCCGGCGAGATGGAACATGGCGTCGGCGCTGGTTCCGGCACCGCCCACGATGGGGGCGCCGCCTGCGGTGGAGAGCACGAAGACCGCGCGGGGGTGATGCTTCAGCGTGGCGATCTCATGGGCGAGCTGGCGAAAATCGGAGCGCACCGCATTGGCGAGCTCCTGCCCCTTCTCCGGAATCCCGACCGCATCGGCCACCATCTCGATCTTGCGCACGATGGCGTCCTGCGAATGGCCATCGGGAATGAGCACCACGGGGACGGAGGAGTGGGACAGCACCTCTATGGCCTCGCGGGGGCCGGACCCTTCGCTGGCAATGATGACGCTCGGCGTCTTCGACAGGACGCCCTCGGGCGAAAGGGCGCGCATGTAGCCCACGTTGGGGAGCTTGCGTGCCGCCTCCGGATAGACGCTGGTCTGGTCCACTGCCACCACCCGCTCGCCGACGCCGAGGGCGAAGAGGATTTCGGTCACCGCGCTGCCGATGGAGACGATATGGGCGGTATCGCGCACCTCCACCCGGCGGCCACTGGCGTCGGTCACGTGATGGGCGGCGGCGGGCGTGACGGCGAGCAGAGCGCAGAGGGCACTCGCGGCGAGGGTGCCGGCGAGGGCGCGCGCATTCGCGGACATGCCGCACAGCAATGAGCTGAAATGAGAGTGCCGTTTCTGCATTTCGAATTCTTCCAACTTAACTGCGCCCGCCACGTTGCATACTGTTACGTTGGATCGATTATTTTGTCATCCGCTCTAGTTTAGAGGTAATCAACTTGACCCTCGGTCATGCGGGCGCTACCCAAAGCCTGTTCGTGGCCGTGGCATGGGCCGCGTCGGTCGGGGGGGCGCGCTCCGCTTGCATGATTGCATGGCGGAAACGTGCCGTTTCTCCCTTTCGTGTCAGAGCCTGGTGAAGCGGCCGGAAGGGTTCCATCCGGTCGGGCCGGGATCTGATGACAATGTGATCGACATGGGCCTGCCGGGCGTTCGTTCACCGTATTCTCAAGGCGCGGGCTCAGGCCTGTGACCTGTCGGGCGCCGTCTCTAAGGGATCGGTGTCTGTTGCAAGTAATCAGAGAGTCAGTTGCGTGCGGTCCGCGCGCGTCGGTCATGCCCGCCAAGCCCGGTTCCGGGTGGTAGCCAGCTCGACATTTCAGGAGATGGTGTATGGGTCGCCTGACAGCGCGCGCGTCTGCGCGTTCGGTTTCCGCCGTATCGCTCTGCCGGAAGGGATCGGGGCCGTTCCGCCGCGCCGCCGCGCGGGGGCTTTCCAGTGTCGCCGGCGCTGCGCTGGTCGCCGGAGGCCTCGCCTGGGCGGGACCCGCGGCGGCGCAGTCCGCCACCACGGCGCCAGCCGGATCGTCCTCCGCATCCTGGCCCGCCTCGTCCCAGCCGGCCATGACCACCGGGCCGGGCGGGGAGATCGCCCTTGATGCCATCACCGTGGTGGCCACCTACACGCCCATCTCCACCATCAACGCGCTGGCGGGTGTGAGCACGGTTCGGCTCGATCAGCTTCAGGAGTACCTGCCGGACCGCACGGCGGATGTCTTCTGGGGCATGCCGGGCGTGACCGCCATCCAGAACGGCAACAGCACCCAGACATCCGTGAACATCCGCGGCCTTCAGGATTTCGGCCGCGTGGCGGTGATCGTGGACGGCGCGCGGCAGAACTTCACCCAGCTCGGCCATGCCAATTCCGCAGGCTCCTTCTTCGTCGAGCCGGGGTTGTTGGCGGGCGTGGACGTGATCCGTGGTCCCGTGTCCAACATCTACGGTTCGGGCGCCATCGGCGGTGTCGTCACCATGCGCACCAAGGATGCCAACGACATCCTGAAGCCCGGCCAGACCTGGGGTGTGGAAGGCACCGGCGAAATGGGCTCCAACGGGCCCATGGGCTTCGGCTCGGCCTTCGGCGCGGCGCGCGTTGGTCCCAACATCGACCTGTTCTGGGGCGGCACCTATCGCGACCAGGGCAACTATTCCGACGGCGACGGCAATGAGGTGCCCGGCACCGCCAACACCACCTGGACCGGCATCGCCAAGGCCACCATCCGCCCGGCGGATTTCCACGAGATCAAGCTGTCGGCGCTGAATTACGACAGCTCCTACACCACCAGCTCGGCGAGCGTGATCACCACGCCCACCACCAGCCAGTACGGCACCGACATCACCAACCGGACGGTGAGCGCCAGCTACAATTACTCGAACCCGGACAACAACCTGTTCGACTGGCGCAGCACCGTTTATTGGAACCAGGTGCAGCAGGATCAGGTGAAGGTCGCCGGCACCAACAGCACGGTGACCGGAAACGTGGGCAATCCCCGCAGCTTCACCATCGATACGGTGGGCTTCGACGCCAACAACACCACGCGCTTCGCCCTCGGGCCGGTGCGCAACGCCGTTACGGTCGGCGGCGACTATTTCCATGACGACGTGAGCAACATCGACCGCTACGGCTTCGGCGACGGCTACAATCCCTCGGGCACGCGGGGCGTCGGCGGTGCCTTCGTGCAGTGGCAGGCGAACTATTCCACCTGGCTCGAGGCCATCGGGGCGGTGCGTTACGACAGCTATACGCTGAACGGCAACGGCGTCTCCAACAGCGGCGACCGCTTCTCGCCCAAGCTTACCATCGGCCTCACGCCGCTGCCCTGGTTCACCGTCTATGGCACGTACGCGGAGGGCTATCGCGCGCCCGCAGTGACCGAGACATTGGTGGCAGGTGCCCATCCCCCGGCCATGCCCATCGTCACCTGCCCGGATGGCAGCATCGGCACCTTCTGCTTCCTGCCTAATGCAAATCTCCAGCCGGAGGTGGGCAAGAACAAGGAAATCGGCGTCAACCTGAAGTTCGACGACCTGCTCACCAAGGGCGACAAGCTGCGCCTCAAGGCGGACGTCTATCGCAACGACGTGAGCGACTTCATCGAGCTCGTGCAGTTCGGCCGCACCCGCTTCGGCACCACGGCCTATGCGCAGTACCAGAACATCGCCTCCGCCCGCCTGCAGGGCTTCGAGCTGGAGAGCATGTATGACGCCCGCCTGTGGTTCGCGGGTATCTCGGCGACCGTGAGCGAGGGCAAGGACACGAGCGACAACCAGCCGCTCTCCAGCATCCAGCCGGACAATGTGGCGACCACCATCGGCCTGCGCTCGCCGGACCAGACGCTGAGCCTCTCGCTGCGCTGGCAGTGGGTGGCGGCGGTGACGGCGGCGGACCTGCCCACAAACTCGGTTTATGCGCCCACCTCCAGCTTCAATCTCGTGAACGTCTATCTCGGCTATCAGCCGAGTGAAAATGTGCGCATGTCGCTGAGCGCGGAGAACCTGCTGAACGAGCAGTACACGCAGTACCAGCAGTTCCTGCCGAGCGCCGGCCTCACCGTGCGCGGGGCGGTGACCATCCGTTTCGGCGGCGGCGAGGTGGCGTCCAGCAAGCCGGCGGCCCTCACCAAGTAGGCGCCGCTGAGGACGCCTGTGCGCGGCGGGGCGGGCGCATCCGCCGCGCCTCCAGGGACGGAGCCGCTCCGACAGGACGCGGCTTCCGGTCTATGATGGGATCAGTTTATCGTTCGCGCCGTGACAGGGGCGGGCCAGGACTTTCGAGACGGGAAGGAGCATTCCATGTTCATCGCGATGAACCGCTTCAAGGTGAAGAACGGGTCCGAAGCCGAGTTCGAGCGCGTGTGGCGCGAGCGCGACAGCTATCTGCACACCGTGCCGGGCTTCGTCGCCTTCAACCTGCTGAAGGGACCGCAGAAGGAGGACTACACCCTCTACGCCTCTCACACCCACTGGGCGAGCAAGGCGGATTTCGAGGGCTGGACCAAGTCTGAAGCCTTTCGCGCTGCGCACAAGGACGCCGGTACCAACAAGGTGAACTACATTGGCCCGCCGGAATTCGAGGGTTTTGAATCCGTGCTGTCGCTGGACACCACCACGAAGGCCGCCTGAGACCCCCTTAAGGTAAAGCCCGGATTGCCGCCCGTCCGTCGCGGCCTTACCTCTTGGCTCCGGTGCCTTTGGCGCCGGAGCGGGGAGGTGTGCAATGGCAGGCGTTCGATGCGGGATGGGGCGAGGCCTGCTGGCCATGGGCATGGCCGTCCTGATGGGCGGCCCGGCCAGAGCGCAGACGATCGGGCCGGATGAACTCAATGCCCTGGTGAGCCAGTGCGCGCCCTGTCACGGCGTTGATGGTCATGCCCGCGACGTGGAAGTGCCGCACCTCGCCGGCCAGCACGACCGCTACCTGTGGAACCAGCTCATTGCGTTCCGGAAAGGCACACGCCGCCATCAGGATATGCGCTTCATGAGCCGCGCGCTCACAGAGCCGGAAATCGAGGCACTGGTCGTCTATTATTCCGGCCTGCCGCGATAGCGTCTGGCGCCTGACCGCACCTCAGTCAGGCAAAGCGTGGTCGCGGAAGGCCGTTTGAAGCACAGTCACGTCCCGGTGTCCGTTCGCCAGCAGCAGTTGCAGCAGCACGCGCGCCTTGGCGGGGGTATGGTAGCCTGAGGCGACAAGGCCAAGGCGGTCGTCATCCACCTCGATGTTGCGCACCACCGGGCCGGAGGCGGTGCGGCTGGCGCGGACGATCGCAACCCCCGACCGCGCGGCCGCCGCCAGCGCGTCCATCATGGCGGCCGGCGCATTCCCGTCGCCCACGCCCGCGAGAACGATGCCTTGCGCCCCCGCCGCGACGGTGGCCTCCACGGGCCGTCCGTCCGCGCCCGCATAGGCATAGACGATCTCCACCCGGGGCAGCGGGCTGGCAGGCAGAGGCAGATGTAGCCGGGCCTCGGGTGGCCGGAAGAAGGTCACGCTGTCGAAGATGGCCGCGCCCGCCGGGCCGGTGTTCAGCGAGCGGAAGGTTTCGACGGCGGTGGTGCTGGTCTTGGTGACATCGCGGGCGCCATGGATGGCGTCATTGAGCACGACCATCACGCCCCGTCCCCGCGCCTGCGGCGCCAGCGCCACCTGAAGGGCGGCCTGAAGGTTGCGCGGGCCCTCGGCGCCGACGGCGGTGGCCGGGCGCATGGCACCGACCATCACCACCGGCTTTTCGCCTCGCGTGGCGAGGTCCAGCAGCAGCGCCGTCTCCTCCATGGTGTCGGTGCCATGGGTGATGACGATGCCGGCCAAGTCCGCCTGCGCCTGAAGGGCGGTGATTCGGGCCACCAATGCCTGCCAGACCGCCTCGTTCATGTCCTGGCTGCCGATGGCCGCCACCTGCTCCGCCGCGATCCGCGCCTGCCGGTCCATGCCGGGGACGGCGGAGAGCAGCGTTTCCGCGGAGAGGGCGCCGGCATTGTAGCCGCCGTCCGAGCGGGGATCGGCGGCGCCCGCAATGGTGCCTCCCGTGGCCAGAACCGCAATGCACGGCAGGGAGGCGGGGGAGGTTTTGGCGCTGTCGGTCATGGTCTCGATCTGGATGGCTGCGCACGCCCACCCCATGCGGGTGGTCCAGGAGCAAAGCAATCGGAAGTTCTGCGGGAAATCAATGACGGGCGCGTTCGCGCCATATATCCGTGAGAGTATGATGACCCAAGGGCGGGCGCTCGCAGCAGGGATTCGCCGGCTGCACGCCTTGCCCGAATGTCACGGCCCCGGTTGCAATCGGACGGGGCGAGAGGAGTGAAGGGGCGGCGAGATGTCGATGTTGAGGAAGGAGAGCGCGGCTGCGCTCCCCATGTGCATCGTGGTCGGGGTGATCTTCGGCGCGGTGTGTGCGCTGGGTCTCGTCTGGGTGCTCGCTGGCGTTCACTGAGGCGCCCCCGGACCTTGCCGGGAACGCCCAGGGCGTCGGGTGACGCCGGATCAGACGTTGCGCAGCAGGCCGCCGTCCACGCGGATCTTGCTGCCCGTGACGTAGGCCGCGCGGGCCGAGCACAGGAAGGCGACCATGTCCGCGAATTCCTGCGGGTCGCCATAGCGGCCGACCGGGATCTGCGCCTTGGAGGCGGCTTCGATCTCCTCGCGGGTCTTGCCCTGTTTCGCGGCATTGGCCGTATCGAGCTGGCCGATGCGCTCGGTGAGGATGCGGCCGGGCATCACGATGTTCACCGTCACGCCATCCTTGGCCACTTCGCTCGCCAGCGTCTTCGACCATCCGAGCACCGCCGCGCGGATGCCGTTGGACAGGGCGAGGTTCGGGATGGGCTGCTCCACGCCCGAGGAGGCGATGGTGACGATGCGGCCCCAGCCCTTCTCGCGCATCTTCGGCAGCAGGCGGCCGGCGAAGTGGAACAGGTTCGCGGCCATGGGCGCGAAATTGGCGATCCACTGGTCGCGGGTGATCTCGGCCGCGACGCCGGGGGGCGGGCCGCCCGTGTTGCCCACCAGAATGTCCGTGCCGCCCTTGGCCAGCACATGATCGGCCAGCGCGTCGATGGAGGCGAGGTCGGCGCCGTCAAGGTGGATGGCTTCCACCCGTCCCTGAACGTCCGCCGGCAGGGCCGCGCGCCACTTCTCGATGTCCGCCACCGTGCGGGCGGCGGCGATCACATGCGCGCCTTCCAGCGCCAGCGTGCGCGCGCTCGCCGCGCCAAGGCCGCGGCTGGCGCCCATGACGACGGCGGTCTTGCCTGTGAGACCCAGATCCATGCTTTCGCTCTCCTGAGGACGTTGGGCGCGCCGGAAGTGCCGCCGGTCACGTGCGGTATGCCGCCGGTGCGCCAAGATGCCGGCCGGGATTTGCTCGCGTTTCTGCGGCGCTGGCAAGAGCGTTGACACAAAAGTGCACCGGCTCGGTCAGCGAAGTCTCCCGGTTGGCAGCCCGCCTTCCTATCTTCGCCCCGCTGAATGCCAAGCGAAGGCAGGCAAGCCCTGCAACCACGCAAGGACGATCCCATGAGCGCAATGCAGACGCCTTTTCCCACCCGACCCTTCGGCCGCACCGACATGGCCATCACCCGTGTCGGCTTCGGCGCCTGGGCCATTGGCGGGCCGGACTGGGCGGTGGGCTGGGGCGCGCAGGATGACAGCGCCTCCGTGGCGGCCATCCGCCATGCCGTCTCGCGCGGCATCAACTGGATCGACACCGCCGCCGTCTATGGCCTCGGCCATTCCGAGGAGGTGGTGGCCGCCGCGCTGAAGGACATTCCTCTGTCCGAGCGGCCCTATGTCTTCACCAAGGCCGGCCTCGTGTGGGATGAAGCGGACCGCACCGCGCTGCCCAAGCGCGTTGGCAAGGCTGAGAGCATCAAGCGCGAGGTGGAAGCCTCCCTCAAGCGCCTTCAGGTGGAGCGCATCGACCTCTACCAGATGCACTGGCCGGCGCAGGACGGCTCACCCATCGAGGAATACTGGCAGGCCTTCCTGGACCTCAAGCGGGAAGGCAAGGTGCGGGCGGTCGGCCTCTCCAACCACAGCGTGGAGCAACTGGAGCGCGCCGAGGCACTGGGCCATGTGGATACGCTCCAGCCGCCCTTTTCGGCCATCCGCCGCGATGCGGGCGCGGCGGAGATCGCCTGGTGTCACGCCCATGGCACGGGCGTCATCGTCTACAGCCCCATGCAGTCCGGCCTGCTCACCGGCCGCTTCACGGCCGAGCGCGCGGCGCAACTGCCGGCGGACGACTGGCGCTCGCGCAATGCCGAGTATCAGGGCGAGAACCTGACCCGGAACCTCAAGCTCGCCGATGCGCTGAAGCCCATCGCCGCCCGCCACAACAGCTCGGTGGCCGCCGTGGCAGTGGCCTGGACGCTGGCATGGCCGGGCGTCACCGGCGCCATCGTAGGCGCCCGCTCGCCCGATCAGGTGGACGGCTGGCTGGACGCCGCGACGCTGGAACTGACGGCGGACGACCTCTCCGAGATCGCCAAGGCCATCGAGACCACGGGCGCCGGCACCGGCCCCATCCGCCTCGCGGCCTGACGGCAGGCGCCTGCGCGTTGAATGGCGTGCGGGCGCTTATGCGCTGACGCGCGGCGTGCGGCCGGCGCGTTCCCACAGCCCCCGTGCCACCTTCTGGGCGGCGGCGACCACCTCGTCGCCGTCGAAGCGGGTGGGGCGGCCGCCTTCCAGCAGAACTGTGCCATCCACCACCACCGTGTCCACATTGCCGCCGGAGGCGCTGTGAACCACGAGCCCCGGCCCGTCGATGAGCGGGGCGAGGTTCGGCGCGCGGGTGTCCAGCAGCACCAGATCCGCCCGCGCCCCCACCTTCAGCACGCCGATCTCGCCTTCGAGCCCGAGCGCCGCGGCGCCATTGTGGGCGGCCCAGCGCAGCACATCGTGGGAGGAGACGGTGAAACCCTCGCCGCGAATGCGGGTGGCGGCAATCGCCATGCGCATGGCCTCGAACATGTCGCCCGACTTGGTGTCGGTGCAGAGGCTGATGCGTGCCCCCGCGCGCTCCAGCGCCCGCATGCTGGCCACCGAGCCGTGGGCCGCATTGCCCACCGGTACATGGGCGACGACCGCGCCGCGTGACCCGAACAACGCCATGTCGCTCTCGGTCATGTGGATGCAATGCCCTGCGATGAGGCGGGGGCCGAGCAGGCCCACTTCGTCCATCAGTTCCACCGGCCGCTTGCCGTCGCGGGCCTGAACGATCTCCACCTCCATGGGGGACTGGTGGAGGTGGGTGTTGAGGATCATCTGCCCCACCTCGGCCACCTCTGCCACATGGCGCAGCAGGCCGGGCGAGCACGTATCCGGCGCATGCGGGCCAAGGATCGGCGAGATGAGCTCCGAACGGCCGGACCAGACCGCAACGAAATCCATCGCCTCGCGCAAGGTGCGCTCGCCCTGGTCCCGGTCCGCGCGCCATTCGCGGCGGGCGAGGGCGGACGTGTCCGCATCCATGATGCGGCCGCCAATGAAGCTGCGCAGGCCGATCTCGTGGGCGGCGGCGGCGAGCGCCATGGGATGGCGATAGAAGTCGACCACCGTCGTGGAGCCGAAGCGCAGCATCTCATAGGCGCCGAGACGGGCGAGGAGGAAGGCCTCCTCCTCGGATAGCATGTCGCCCTGGGGGATGCCGGGCGTATAGGCCGGGGCAAAGCCCACGTCCTCCACCATGCCGCGCACCACCATGAGGGGCGTGTGATTGTGGGTGTTCACCAGCCCCGGCATCAGCAGGTGATCGGGCGAGCCGACGGTCTGCCGGGGCGCGAACAGCCGGGCGGTCTCCGCCGCAGGCCCGATATGGGTGATGCGGTTGCCGGTGATCGCCAGCGCGACATCGGACAGCACCGTGCCATCGGCATCGAGGACCAGCGCCGCGCGGGCGCGGACCAGCAGGTCGCAGGGCTCTGGGGCGGCGAGGGTGGCGGTCATGCGGCGGCCTTTGCGAGATTGGCGAGCACGGCCGTGCCCGTGCGGCGGGTATGATCGGCAAGCGAGGCAGCGAAGCCGGCCGCGTCGCGGGCGCGCAGCAGGGCCATGAAGGCCTCATGCTCGGTCAGCGAGGCGTCCCAGCGCTCGTGATCGTAATTGGCCTGCGCGCGGGCGCGATAGATCTTGGCGTTCATGGCGCTCCAGGTGCCGAGCAGCACGGGATTGGCCGCGAGGCGGGTGATCTCCGTGTGGATCTGCTGGTTCTGGCGGAAATAATCGGATCGCCGCTCGTCGCGATGGAAGGCGACAAGATCCGCATGCATCCCTTCCAACCGGGCGATGTCCTCGTCCCGCGCGAGCGTGCAGGCGAGGCGGCCCGCCAGTTGCTCCAGCGCCTCCATGAGCTGGAACACGTGGGCGATCTCCTCCGCATCCACCGGCGTCACCACCGGCGTACGGTGCGGCCGCAGCTCGATCAGACCTTCGGTGGCGAGCACCTTGAAGGCTTCGCGCAAGGGCGTGCGGGAGACGCCGAAGGTCTCGCACAGCATGCGTTCGGGCAACGGGCTGCCGGGGCGCAGCTCGCCATCGAGCACCATCTCCCGCAGGCGGGCCAGAAGCTGGCCGTGCAGCGAGGCGGTCTGCAACGGCCGGCTGGCCTCCTGCGCCGAGAGCTTGAGCCGCATCGGCTTGAAGCGGACGCGCACCTTCGGCCGGGCTGGCCGGTCGCTATCCGCCTCTGCGCCCTGCCCATTTTGCAACTCTGGCGTTTTTTTAATCGACTTGCCCATAAATGCGGCTTTCAAACCGAAGCATTGCGTGAATATATCATTGAAAAAACGCACGAAAACAAAAATCGCATACCGAATTCAACTTCCTCAGGGGCCGTGCGGAGACCGCCGCCGGGCCGGTGACAATTCAGGGGATCTCCATGAAGCGTTTGCTCAGCCGCATCGCTGTCGCGCTCGCCGTGGTGGCGGGCGTTGCCTCCGTCGCGCAGACCGATGCCCGCGCGCAGTCCGAGCCCACCATCAAGCTCGGCTATGCCAAGTGCGCCCACTGCACCCCGCTGGTGCTGGTGCCGGACTATGCCAAGGGCGCGAAGGTGGAAGCCATCGGCTTCAACACCGGCAATGACGTGCTCACCGCGCTGCTCTCCAAGAGCATCGATGTCGCGCAGGTGACCTACCTCCATTACATCACCGCCCTCGACAAGGGTTTTGACGTGGTGGCCATCTCCGGGCAGGTGGAAGGCGGCTCGCAGATCGTGGTGCAGAACGACCTGCCCCTGAAGGAGAATGACTGGGACGGCCTCAAGGCGCTGATCGCCAAGTACAAGGCCGAGGGCAAGCCCTTCCGCGTCGCCGCCTCCCGCGGCAATGCGCAGGACATCCACATGCGCGGCGCCTTCGCCAAGCATGGCATCGACGTCAACAAGGACGTGCAGTTCATCAATATCCCGAACCCGTCCGACCACATTCAGGCGCTGCGCCGGGGCGAGGTGGAGCTGATCTGCACCGTGGAGCCCTTCGCCACCCAGATCGTGCAGGCCAATGCGGCGAAGCTCTTCGCCTATCCCTATGATCAGGCGGCCGGCAACCTCACCAATCTGATGCTCACCCGTTCGGACGTGGTGGCCGCCAACCCCAAGGGGCTTGAGTCCACCGTCAAGGCCATCGTCGATATCGACAACAAGATCGCGCAGGACAAGCCGCTGTGGGTCGGCGTCATCACGAAGGTGACGGGCCTCGACAAGACGGTGGCGGAAGGTGCGATCAACAACCTGATGCCGGACTACAAGATGTACCGCAAGGAGGCGCTCGCCATCGCCACCATGATGCGCGACCTCAAGTACATCTCCAACGACGTCTCCGCGCAGGTGGAGAAGAACCTGAACTACCAGTTCCTTGAGGCGGCCACCGGCAAGCCCAAGACCGAACTCGGCTACTGACGGGCGGACGCACCACCATGGCCATGCTGCTGCGGAGCTGGAGGCCGGAACGCTTTGTCGTTCCGGTTCTCATCCTCGCCGGCTGGGAGATGTTCTCCCGCTCCGGCGCCCTGCCGCCGGCGCTCCTGCCGGCGCCCTCCGCCGTGGCATGGGCCTGGCTGGACTGGGTATTCGACATTGACGGCAATACCCAGTCCTATGCCGGTCATTGGATCTTCGACGTGATGGCCAGCACCTGGCGCGTGGCGGCGGGCTTCGGCATCGCCACCGTCATGGCGGTGTTCCTCGGGGTGGCCATCGGCTGGTCGCGCTTCATCGAGGTGACCATCGAGCCGACCCTGCAGATGCTGCGGCCCATCCCGCCCGTGTCGTGGATCCCGCTCGCCATCATCTGGTTCGGCATCGCCGACAAGCCGGCCATCTTCCTGGTTTTCCTCGGTGCCTTCTTTCCCATCCTGCTCAACACCATCCATGGCGTGAAGACGGTGGACCGCAATCTCATCCGCGCCGGCGCCATGGTGGGCGGCGGCCAGCGGCAGCTGCTGCGCTTCATCGTGCTGCCCGCCGCCATGCCCTCGATCTTCGCGGGTCTGCGCATCGGCATCGGATCGGCCTGGATGCTGACGGTGACGGCGGAGATGGTCGCGGTGAAGAGCGGCGTCGGCTACGTGCTGTGGGACAGCTATTACTTCCTGCGCTACGACATCGTGCTCGCCGCCATGGCCTCCATCGGCCTGCTCGGTTACCTGAGCGATCTCCTCATCCGCCTCATCTCCGCCCGCGTGCTGCGCTGGCAGCAGGGCACGACCCTCAGCGGCTCGGAGGGCTGATCAGATGGCCACCATCGAGATTTCCGGCGTTTCCAAGATATTCAAGGACGCCAAGCGCAAGACCGACGTCACCGCTCTGTCCAACGTGGACGTGACGGTGAAGCGCAACGAATTCCTGTGCCTGCTCGGCCCCTCGGGCTGCGGCAAGTCCACTCTGCTCAACATGATCGCCGGCTTCGACAAGCCTTCCACCGGCACGGTGAAGGTGGACGGGCAGGTGGTGGCGGCGCCGGGGGCGGACCGCGGCGTCGTCTTCCAGCAAGCCAATCTCATGCCCTGGCTGCCGGTATGGGAGAATGTCGCCTTCCACCTGAAGATGCGTGGCGCCCAGAAGGGCGAGCGGCGCGACAAGGCGCAGATCTATATCGACATGGTGGGGCTCAGGGGGTTCGAGAACCATTATCCCTCCGAGCTTTCAGGCGGCATGAACCAGCGCGTCGGCATCGCCCGTGCCCTGCTCATGAACCCCGGCGTCATCCTCATGGACGAGCCCTTCGGCGCGCTCGATGAGCAGACGCGCATGGACATGCAGAACGAGCTGGTGCGCATCTGGGAAGAGCACAAGGGCACCATCGTCTTTGTCACCCACGGCATCGACGAGGCGCTCACCCTTGGCACCCATGTGGCGGTCATGTCGGCCCGACCCGGCCGCATCGCCGAGATGATCGAACTCGATTTGCCCCGCCCGCGCGACATCACCTCCCCGCGCTTCAATGACGTGAAGCGCCACATCCTCGACCTGCTGCGCCCCCACGGCGCGGCGCACGGCTGACCCTTTCTCTTCGAGACATCAGGCGCATCATGACGAAACGTGTTCTCCTCGGCATGCTCACCCCCTCGTCCAACACTGTGCTGGAGCCGGTGACGCAGGCGATGGTGGCGGGGCTGCCCGAGGTCTCCGCCCATTTCGGTCGCTTCAAGGTGACGGAAATCGCCTTGTCCGCCACTGCGCTGAAGCAGTTCGACGACACCGAGATCCTGCGCGCGGCCGAGCTTCTGGCACACGCCAAGGTCGATGTGATTTCCTGGAACGGCACCTCGTCCGGCTGGCTGGGTTTCGAGGCGGATGAGCGCCTGTGCGAGCGCATCACCGCCGCCACCGGCATTCCCGCCAACACCTCCATGCTGGCGCTGAATGAAATCCTCGCGGCCAAGGGGGCGAGGACGCTCGGCTATGTGACGCCCTATCTCGATGCGGTGCAGGAGAAGATCGTTGCCAACTACGCCGCGCTCGGCCATGCCTGCAAGGGCGACAGGCATCTGAATCTTCAGGACAATTTCTCCTTCTCGGAAGTCAGGGCCGAGCAGCTGATCGCCATGACCCACGAGGTCGCCACCGAGAAGCCGGACGCCATCGCCGTCATCTGCACCAATCTGCGCGCCGCGCCGCTGGTGGAGAAGCTGGAGGCCGAGACCGGCATCCCGATCTACGACACCATCGCGACCTCGGTCTGGAAGAGCCTGAAGATGGCCGGCGTGGATACCCGGCGGGTCACCGGCTGGGGCTCCCTCTTCCGGGATCTCTGAGCGGCCATGACCGTTCTCGTCACCGGCGCCTCCGGCTTCATGGGTCTTGCGGTCAGTGAGGCCCTGCTGGCCCGTGGCGCGCATGTGGTGGGGCTGGACCTTGCCGCCCCGCCGGAGGCCGCACGGCGCGCCTTCGCCCGGCTGCCGGGACGGTTCGAGGCCTGCACGGCGGACATGCGCGATGCGACCGCCGTTCAGCGCGTCGTGGCGGAGAGCGGCGCCCGGCGCATCGTCCACCTTGCGGCCGTGACCGCGGATGCGGCCCGAGAGCGGCGGGCGCCGGCCTCGGTGTTCGAGGGGAATGTCCTCGGCACGCTGAACCTCATCGGCGCCGCGCAGGCGGCGGGGGTGGGGCGTATCGTGCACGTGAGTTCCGGCGCCACCTATGGCGCCAGCGGGCGGGAGCCGGATCTGCTGCGCGAGGACGTGACGCCGCTGAAGCCGGAAGGGCTCTATGGCATTTCCAAGCAGGCCGCGGAGGCCGCCGCGCTGCGGCTGAAGGCCCTGCACGGGCTGGATCTTCTGGTGGGCCGCCTCGGCACCTGCTTCGGACCGTGGGAATATGTGACGGGTGTGCGCGACACGCCGAGCGCGCCGCTTCAGGTGCTGCTCAAGGCGGCGCGTGGTGCGCCCGTCATCCTGCCCCGCCCGCATGTGCGTGACTTCCTCTATGCCCGCGACGGGGCGGCGGCCATCCTCGCCTTGCTCGACGCCGAACGGCCTTCCTTCGACATCTACAATCTCGTGGCGGGTTTCGTCTGGTCGCTGGAGGAGTGGTGTCGGGGGCTTTCCGCCCGCTGCCCCTCCTTGTCATGGCGTTTCGGCACGGCCGATGAAGAAGGCGCCATTGCCCTTTATGCGGACTACGACCGCGCGGTGATGGATGCGTCGCGGCTTGCCAGCGATCTCGGCTTCGCGCCCCGCTTCGGGCTGGCGGAGGCGCTCGCGGATTACGTGCCCTGGTTCGAGGCCAATCCGGACCTCTTTTTCAACTGATCGGGATTTCAGCATGCTTCCACCCGACGCACGGCGCCTCACCGGGCGCGTGGCCATCGTCACGGGCGGCGCCTCGGGCATCGGCCGGGCCATTTCTCGCCTTTTCGCAGCGCATGGCGCCCGCGTCATCGTCGCGGACGTGACGCAGACGGTGATCGAAGGCGGCATGCCGACGGTGGAACTGATCGCCGCCGAGGGCGGGCAAGCGCTCTTTCAGGGGTGCGATGTCTCGGACGGAACGCAGGTCGATGCGCTGGTGGCGCGCGCCGTCGCGGAATTCGGGGCGCTGGATGTCATGGTCAACAATGCCTGCATCCGGCATCCCCGGGCCCTGCTGGAACTGGACGTGGCGGACTGGAAGCGGGTTCTGGATGTGAACCTGACCGGCGTCCTGCTGTGCTGTCAGGCGGCGGTGCGCCAGATGCTCACGCAGGCCCCGCGCGATGAGGTGCGCGGGCGTCTCATCAATCTCTCTTCCCAGCACGGCATGATCGCGGCGCCCGGCGATCTCGCCTACGGCACCACCAAGGCGGCCATTGATTACATGACGCGGCAGATTGCGGCCGACTATGCCAAAGAGGGCATCGTCTGCAATGCGGTGGCGCCGGGGAAGATCGTGACCGGGCAGGGCGGGCGGCTGCTGGACGAGGACGTGCTGGACCGCGCCCGCCGCCGCACGCCCTGGCCGCGCTTCGGCAGGCCCGAGGACGTGGCGCGCGCGGCGCTGTTTCTCGCCAGCGATGAGGCAAGCTTCATCACCGGCGAGACACTGATGGTGGATGGCGGCTGGATGGCTGCCTGAACCCTCAACCTGTCCGATCAGCGCGAAGGCGGGTCCACCTTCACGCCGTTCGGGCCCACCTGGATCTGGAGCGAGCGCTCCTTCTCTTCGTGCGCCTGATAGGCCTGATAGGCAAAGACGCCGCCGCCCACGACAAGGACGGCGATGATGGCGTAAAGCGCGTTGCGGCTCATGGGGGCAGCCCTCCGTTGGATTTCGGTGGGTCAACGCAAGCTCGGCATTATCGGTTCCATGGTCCCGTTCGCGCTTTCGCCAGCCGCAGTGAGCGTGGCATAAGCCTGCGGAAAGCCGGGAGAACGATGTGGCGCGGGTCTATCTTGCGGGGCCTGAGGTGTTCCGCCCCGATGCGGCGGCGGAAGGAGAACGGCTGCGCGCGATCTGCGCCGGCCATGGGCTGTCCGCCATCTATCCGCTGGACGGGGGATCGGCAGAGGACCATGCGCTGGGCATTCGCGCCCGCTGCATTCTTGGTCTTCGGGCCGCCGATGCGGTGGTGGCGAACATCTCCCCGTTCCGGGGCGCGCATATGGACCCGGGCACGGCATGGGAGATCGGCTTTGCGCAGGCGCGCGGCCTGCCTGTCTTTCTGTGGTCGTGCGATCCCCGCCCCATGGCCGAACGCATACCCGCCGCGGATGGAGACGGCACCCCGCGCGATGCGGACGGCCATCTGATCGAGGATTTCGGGCAGCCGGAGAATCTGATGATCGCGCCGCCGGGCACGCCGGTGCACGCTTCCCCGGAAGCTGCGATCGCAGCGGCAGCCCACCATATCGAACTGGCGGGCAAGCTGCGCATCGGGCTGCTGCCGAAGATTCTCATCGCCCTCGCCGCCGCCTGGGCGGCCGGAATGCTCGCCCAGCTCTTCTTCCGGCACTGACCTCTCAGGTCGCGGAGTCGATCTCGCGGAAGACCTCCTGCGCGAGGCGCGTGGTTTCCAGCGCCACCGGCACGCCGCAATAGACGCCGATCTGGAGGATGGTCTCCTGGATCTCCTCCCGCGTCGCGCCATTGGTCAGCGCACCGCGCACATGCAGCTTCAGTTCGTGCGAGCGGTTGAGCGCGGAGAGCATGGCGATGTTCAGCAGGCTGCGGGTGCGCCGGTCGAGGCCCGGACGGCCCCAGATGTTGCCCCAGCAGTATTCCGTCACCATCTCCTGCACGGGCGTTGAGAATGCGTCCGCGTTGGCCAGCGCCCGCTCCACATATTCGGCCCCGATCACCTCCTTGCGGATCTTCAGGCCCGTTTCATAGAGCGGGCGGGGCGTCTCATCGGCCATGGCAACCTCTGTGGTGTGTTCGCGGCGCGCTTGCCGCATCGGATGCCGCAGCAGAGCATCCGTTTCCACGCCATGCAAACGCTTTGCCGCCCATGATCGGGTGGATCGGAGAGGGCTGGTCAGCACCTTGGGCGCGGCGTATCAAGGCCGTGGAGCGAGGGGCAGGCTGAGGCGATGTCGCAACCCGAGGCAGCGGCAAGGAAGGTCCATCCGCTGGACCGCTGGACGGGCGAGTTCACCGAGCGGGGCCTGGAGGCGGCCTATGAGCAGGCGAGCCTCGGGGCAAGCCGGGCCACCGCCTTTGTCGCCATTTTTGGCACCACCCTCGCGAGCCTGTCGTTCCTGCCGCTCGACCTGCAACTCATCGGGCCGCCGGATCTCTATCTGTTCGTGGGCATCCGCTGCGTCATTCTGGTGCTCGGTGTCTGCGCCTTTCTGGTCGTGCGGCGCGAGGACACGCTGCGCGGCATCATCATCGCCACCTATGTCCAGCAGATCCTGTTCTATTTCCTCAACGGCATCATCTTCGACCACCCCGCCCTGACGCGGCACGGTGGCCTGCTGCTGCCGATCATGGCGCTGGCGCTGCCCATGCTGCTGCCGGGGCGGATCTGGCTCGCGGCGCTGGTCGGCGCCTACGGACCGCTCATCAGCCTGCTGTTCTGGGGCGCGTTGAAGGTGCCGCCGGAGAGCCCAGCTAATCTCAGTGTCATCCTGCTGGTGGTGGGCGTCGCGCTCGGCGTGGGAATAGCCGCCCGCCGTCAGCTCAACGGCATGCGCCGCGCGCAATTCCTCCACATCGAGCGCGAGCGGCAGGTCAATGTCGAACTGCTTGAAGCCAAGGAGGCGGCGGAGGCCGGCGCGCGGGCCAAATCCCAGTTCCTCGCGGTGATGAGCCACGAGATCCGCACCCCCATGAACGGCATTCTGGGCATGGTGCGGCTCGTCCTCGACGGCCCGCTGGAGGCGGCCCAGCGCGAGCGCCTGCGCGTGGTGCTGCGCGCCGCAGAGGCCTTGCAGGTGACCCTCGACGACGTGCTCGACCTCTCCGAGCTGGAACAGGGTGCGCGGCTCGAACTGGCGCCGCTGGAGCTCTCGCGCGTGCTGCGGGATGCGGTGGACTTGATGCGGCCCCGTGCCGATGAGAAGGGGCTCGCCCTCGAGGTGGCGCTGGCGCCCGACGTGCCGCCTTGCGTGCATGGCGACGCCGCCCGGCTGCGGCAGATCCTGCTCAACCTGCTCGGCAATGCCATCAAGTTCACTGAGGTCGGTCACGTGCGGCTGACCGTCTCGCGCACGAGCCGGCCGGAGAGCGCCGGCCGTATGGGCCTGCGCTTCACGGTGGCGGATACCGGCATCGGCATTCATCCGCAGGAGCGGGCGGGCCTCTTCCACGAATTCGTGCAGGCCGATGCCAGCATCCGCAGGCGCTTTGGCGGCTCGGGCCTCGGGCTCGCCATCTGCA
Source organism: Azorhizobium sp. AG788 (assembly GCF_004364705.1). NCBI lineage: Bacteria > Pseudomonadati > Pseudomonadota > Alphaproteobacteria > Hyphomicrobiales > Xanthobacteraceae > Azorhizobium > Azorhizobium sp. AG788. The sequence continues at coordinate 178,971 of NZ_SOBM01000009.1, read as the reverse complement.
AGCGGCTGGTGGAAGCCATGGGCGGCGAAATCGAGGTGGAGAGCACGCCGGGCGTCGGCAGTTGCTTTACCTTCGAGGTGCCGATGGACGTCGCCTCGGCACCCGTGCCGGAAGAGCGCTTCGCCGTGGTCTCTCCTGCCGCGCGACCGCTGAAGGTGCTTCTGGTGGAAGACAATGAGGTGAACCGGCAGGTGGCGCTGGGGCTTCTGGAGCGGGCGGGGCATGCCTGCGCCGTTGCCGAGACGGGCCCGGAGGCCATCGGGCGCGTGGCGGCGGAGATGTTCGACGTGGTTCTCATGGACATCCAGATGCCCGGCATGGACGGCCTCGAAGCCACGCGCCGCATCCGCGCCGCGGGTCAGAGCCTGCCGATCATCGCCCTGACCGCCAATGCCATGCCCGAGGATGTGGCCCGCTCTCTGGCGGCGGGCATGAACGGACATCTGGCGAAGCCCGTCCGGCCGGAGCAATTGGAGGCTGCGCTTGCGCGCCTTGCGGGACACCCCGCTGGGGCCGGGCTGGCCGAAGGCGCTGACGTGCTGCTGGTGTCCCGTTCGGGGACAAGCGCCCGCAGCCGGCTGGAACGCCTCGGCTTGCGGGTTTTCCCTCTGCCCGACCTTGCCGCCGCCAGAACCATGCTGGCGCACCGGAGCTTCGCGCTGATGGTGGTGGCGGGCGACGTGGATCTGGCGATGGCGCGGGAACTGGCTCGCTCATCCGGCCTGCGCCTCGCCCTCTGGGTGGAGGGCGCGGACGGGCCGGCACCAGCTCCGGGCGAGATCCGGCTGGACCCGGCGGCGCCGGATGCGGTTCTGGAGGCGGCGCTGTTTCAGCAGCCGGACCCGGCGAACCTTGCGCCTGTGGACTTCGCCAGCCTGTTCGATCCGGGCAAGCGCGAGATGCTGCGCGCATTGTTCGTGAAAGGGCTGTCGGATCAGCACGCGGCGCTCCGGCAGTGCACGGCTGGAGACGAGGCGCGCGCCATTGCCCACCGCCTCAGCGGCAGCGCTGCCAATATGGGTGAGGTTGATCTTGCCGATCGCGCCCGCGCCGTGATGGTTGCAGACCCGGAGAGCTTCAAGCCGGCGATGGCCGAACTGCTGGCGGCGCTCGCGGCCCGGCTTGAGGCCGGGCAGGACACCATGGTGCCTACGCAATGAGTGCGACTGTTCTGATCGTCGAGGACGCGCCGGAGAGCCTGGAGATGATCTCCACCTTTCTGGAGGAGAACGGCATGCGGACGGTCCGCGCCGCCTCCGGAGCCGAACTCAAGTCGCGGCTTCAATCGGTGCAGCCGGACATCATCCTGCTTGACGTGAACCTGCCGGATGCGGACGGCATCGCATTGGCCCGCCAGCTTCGGCTCGGCGCCAGCTTCGGCCTGATCTTCGTGACCGCCCGCGATTCCGACGAGGACGTGCTGGCCGGCCTCGATGCCGGGGGCGATGACTATGTCACCAAGCCCATCAATCCCCGCACGCTGCTCGCCCGCATCCGCAGCGTGCTGCGGCGGGCGCGCGAGCCGGTCATTACCTTCGATGGCTGGATCCTCGACGTGGTGCGGCGCGAACTGTTCCGGCCGACGGGCCAACTCGTGGAGCTGACAGCGGGCGAGTTCAACATTCTCGTGGCGCTCGCCTCGCGCCCGCAGGAGCCGCTGTCGCGCGATTTCCTGCTGGACGTGATCTCCAACCGCGATCCGCGCGAGATCTCTTCCCACACGGTGGACAATCTCATCGCCCGCCTGCGCAAGAAGATGACCCATGAGGGCCTGCTGCCGCCCATCGCCACCGTGCGCGGCGTCGGCTATGCCCTGATGCCAACGCCACCCCGCTGAGGCGATAGGCCCGCCTGATCCTCAGAGCGCCTTGCGGCTGATGATGAGATGGTCCGCCCACAAAGCGTGGGGCCGGAAGTGGCGGTCCAGCAGCCGGCAGACCTTCGCCCCGTCGTTGAGGGTGGGGTGCAGGACGACGGTGGCGCCGGGGCCCTGTGTCTCCTCCAGCGCGGCGAGCCAGGCATCCATGGCCAGAAGCATGTGCGAGGGGCCGGTCTCGCACCAGCCGATGGGCGCGAGCCACCGGCCAGAGGCCGCTTGATACTGCGCCATGAGCCACCCGCGGATCATGCCGTGCCCATCCACCAGCAGTTGCGAGACGGTGGGCGTGCCGATGGGCAGCCAGGGCGCGGGATCAGCCCAGGCCGGAAGGCGGCCAGCCGCCTGCACCGCCTGCGCATGGGCGAGGAGGCGTGGGATCGCCTCTGCCCCCGCGGCCGCCAGGGTGAGGGACGACAGGCCGGCTTCGCGTGCGGCGGCAATGCGGCGTGCGGCCAACTGCATCGCCTCTTCACGGTCGCCCACCCGGAAGCTCATGCGCAGCCTCCATGGCGTCGGAGCCTCCCAGCCCTCGCGCATCAGCACGGCATGGAAGCTCTCCAACTGGGGCAGCCTGTCGGACCAGACGGCGCCGAGGGCCTTGCGACCGGTTTGTGCGATGTCCGCCGACAACTGCCGCAGCAGTGCGCGTCCGATGCCCCGCCGCCGGAAGAGGGGCGTCACCATGAGCGAGACGAGGTCCTGCACCTCGGGCTGCTGGACATTGGGCCGCGAGACGAGGAGGCCGGCGGCGATATTTCCAATGCGGGCGACCAGATGATGGTCCCCCGCCGCAGCCGGGCCCTCCGCCAGCCGCGCAAGGAGGTTCTGGGTCGCAAGGCCCGCCAGGGCTTCGACGTCCTCCGCGCCGGCACGGCGGATGGACATCTCAGGACCGGCGGATGCGGCATCCGGTGACAGCAGGATTGGACGCATCAGTGGACCTGTGACTTCGGCGGGTGGTCGGGTTGATCCGGCGTCCGGGCGCGCCTGATTGGTACGGACGAACGCGACGACGTCAATGGGCGCCATCTGCCGCCGACGGGATTACGCACGCCGGAAGCTGCCCCGCCACCGCATTCGGCAGGTGCGGGCGCGTCCACAGGGAGGCTGCGGCCAGATGGGCGGGCCCATCCGCGTTCCCAATCGTTGCCGCCTCAAGGATAGGTGGCATGTGGAAGGCGTCCGAATGCATGTTCATCGCGGCATCTCGACAATCCGCCAGACGACTCCACTGGTGTCGACCTGTCTTTCCGTCATGTGTACTGGCAAACGGGTGGCAGGGCTTGGCAATTTTCAGGTCCATCCGGCGGCTTGGCTCGGTGCCAAATATAGTTGGGTACAGGGGGCGGTGCGGAAGGCTCGTGTGGTGCGCGGTTGTTGTCCATGTGCTGCAATGGCCTTCCAGGGTGGCGCGGCCGTTTGAACGGGTGCATTCTGCCACCCGATGGCAAGCGGAGTGAGATGCCGCGTCTTGAAGGATGTGATGATGCCCAGCGCCCTTGATCCGATGACCTTGGCGAACCGGGCTATTGAGCGATCATTGATTTCGGCGGCTCGGCAGGATGCCGACTTCCGGGCCCTGCTCCTGCGCGATCCCCGCGCGGCGCTGGTGGCGTTGCTGGGCGTGGATCCCATTCCCTCCTACACGATCCGAGTGGTGGAGGAGCAGCCCGGTGAGGTGGTGCTGGTGCTGCCGCGCGACGTCAGCCTCGACGAGCTCCCGGATGATCTTCTGGACGGCGTTGTCGGCGGGACGAGCCCGCTCGGGGACGGGCGTTGGGGCCAGATCGATGCCCAGATCGACGAGATGGTCCGGAACCAGCTTTCCGAGTTCAGGCGCCGGTCCGGCCTTTAGCCGGTCACGCCGCGCCTTCCGCGTGCGGGTGCGCTCCGCGCAGGACTCGTGCTGCTTGAGCCCGTGATGGTGCGGCGGGCGGCGGGTGTCGTCAGTCGAGGCTGAGATGGAAGGCCGCGAGGCTCGCGAACCACGCATCGGCCGCGTCCCGGAACTGCTCCGTCACCTCCACCTCGCGCCCGCCCTTGGCGTGGAGCCGCAGGAAGCCGCACGCTTCGGCCTGCTCCGTCAGCAGCCGGGCATGGGTGCGCGAGATGCCGGTATGATTCGACAGAGTTTCATAGGGCAGGCTGATGCGGGCAGAGCCGCGCGCTCGGGCTTCATCGAGCAGCAGAAGCAGCGCCATATAGCCGCCGTCGCGTGTCGCCAACTGCTGGATGGACGCATGCGTCCCGCGAAGCGCCAGATAATCGTTGAGCCGAGGTGCGAACAGACGGTGCCAGTTGCGATGCCCGGCGCCGGCGGCAGCCACATCGCGGGTGGACCAGGCCGGCGCCTGCGGATCGCAGGTGGGCGCGCCACCCGTCTGGGTTGCGGAATTGAGGCTGAGGCGGGAGAGCAGCTCGCGGGCGGCTGCGCCGGTGGGGGGCGTGTCGGCGAGACGGGCGAGCGGCTGCACCATCGCTTCCACGAACAGGGCGTCCGACCCCCAGAGGCGGGCGGTGGGCAGCAGCAGGGTGAGGCGGAGATCTTCCTCGGCCTTGCGCCGCTCAACGAAACCGTAACGCTCCAGCACGGCCACCAGCGCCTCGATGCGGTTGCGGCTGGCCAGCTCCGAACCGGCGAGGCTCTGCTGCAGGCGTCCGAGCGTCAGCCAGGTGCTGCGTTCCTCGGCCTGTTGCGTGGCGGCCAGCGTCAGGAGCATCTGGATGGTGACGTAGCGGCCTTCCTCCAGCATGAGGCGGCTCAGCAGATAGTCGCCGCGGAACAACTGGACGATGTTCTGGATGACGGCGTCCCGCATGACCGGGAAGCCGGGGTCGCCTCGCACATGGGCGGCGAACGCGGCGAGGTCGACTGGCGCAGCCCGGAGCTGAATGCGCCCGGCGTCAAGGCCGGCAGCCGGCAGTCGCTGGGCGAGAGCGTTCATCCATGATCCCCGATCAGCAGGCGCGGCGCGACGCACCAGCTACCCCGACGCAAGGGCCATGCCCTAGCCGGTGCATCGACGATCTCATCTTATCATGGTGCCGTTGCGCATAAACCCTGATCCCATCAATGGGCATTGATGTTCGGGCGCCTGTTGGTCATGGGCGCGTATCCAGGGTTTTATTTATATGCAGCTCAACGATAGCGGGTGATGTCGCGGAGCGTCAAGTCCACGCTCCCCATCTCGTGGGAGGTATGATGGCGCGATGCACTCCTCTGGTGCAAGCGTCTTGTCGCCGGACAGGCGGAGAAAAACAGGTCGATCCCCATGGCTGCGGACGCTGCCCCTCCGTCCTGCGACCGGGCCGGATATCGGAATGCGTCGCGATCCCGACCTTTCATCGTGCGAGCCGTGGCGGCCTGTGCGTCGTCATTGAATGATGTTTAAAACATCATAATTTTATGTTTGATATTCACTCCTGACGTGATTAGGCTAATTCATCAATTCTCAGCCATGGGTCTTTCGGCCACATGATCACCGCTGCGCAACTGCGTGCCGCTCGCGCCCTGCTCGGGCTCGACCAGAAGGCGCTGGCCGCGCTGTGCGCGCTCTCCGTGCCGACCATCCAGCGGATGGAGGCCAGTGACGGGGTCATTCGCGGCAATGTGGATTCCCTGATGAAGCTCGTGGGCGCGCTGGAGGGCGCGGGCATCCAGCTCCTCAGCGAGGGCATGGTGAGTGAAGGGGGCGGGCGCGGCGTGCGTCTGCGCGAGGCCCCCGTCCGCCGCCCGGCGCCGCTTCCGGACGAGGCCTGACCCATGCCCGTGATCGTCGAGCTCTGGTGCATCTGTGCGCTGCTGGCTCTGGCGGTCGCAGCCATTCCCCTGTCGCGCCATGGCGGTGCGCATGCGGTGATCTATGGTGGCACGGGGCTTGTCTGCCTCGTGGGCCTGTTGAACGCTCTCACGGCCCTGCCGGCCAGCCCCGCCACGCTCGCGTTGCCGCTCGGCCTGCCGGGCCTCGGCACGCAGGTGCGCCTGGATGCGCTGAGTGCGGTCTTCCTGGCCATCGTCAATCTGTGCGGCGCGGCTGCCAGCCTCTATGCCATCGGCTATGGCCGCCATGCGGCTGAGCCCGCGCGGGTGCTGTCCTTCTTTCCCGCCTTTCTTGCCGCCATGAGCCTCGTGTTGCTGGCGGATGACGCCTACAGCTTCCTGTTCGGCTGGGAGGTGATGTCGCTCGCCTCCTGGGCGCTGGTGCTGGCGGATCATCGGGAGGCCGCCAACCGGCGGGCCGCCTTCATCTATCTCGTCATGGCGAGCGCCGGCGCGTTCCTGCTGATGCTCGCTTTCGGACTTCTGGCGGGCAGCGCGGGGAGCGTGGCCTTTTCCGTCCTGCGCGCCCACGCGCCGGAGGGTGTGCTGGGTACCGTCGTGCTGTTCCTGGCATTGGCTGGCGCCGGCTCCAAGGCGGGTCTGTTTCCGCTCCACGCCTGGCTGCCGCTCGCCCATCCCGCCGCCCCGAGCCACGTTTCCGCGCTCATGAGCGCGGGCATGACCAAGGTGGCGGTCTATGGCTTCGTGCGCATCGCTTTTGATCTGCTGGGCCCGCCCGAATGGTGGTGGGGCATGCCGGTGCTCGCCATTGGCGCCGCGACGGCGGTGCTGGGCGTGCTCTATGCGCTGATGCAGGCGGATTTGAAGCGGGCGCTCGCCTTCAGCACCATCGAGAACATCGGCATCATCTTCGTCGGGCTCGGCCTCGCGCTCGCCTTCTCCGCCAACGGCATGAAAGCGGCTGGGGCGCTGGCCCTGACGGCGGCGCTGTTCCACGCGCTGAACCACGCGCTGTTCAAGAGCCTTCTGTTCTTTGGCGCCGGCGCGGTACTGCACGGCACGGGAACACGGGACATGGAGCGGCTCGGCGGCCTCATCCATGCCATGCCGGTGACGGCCTTCACGATGCTGGTGGCCTGCGCGGCCATTTCGGCGCTGCCGCCGCTGAACGGCTTCGTCTCCGAATGGCTGACCTTCCAGGCCATATTGCTGAGCCCGGACCTGCCCGCCTGGGGGCCGAAGCTGCTGGTGCCGGCGGCCGGCGCCCTGCTTGCCCTTGCCGCGGCGCTGGCGGCGGCTTGCTTCGTGCGCATCTACGGCACCGTCTTCCTCGGCCGCCCGCGCTCGCCCGCTGCCGCGCAGGCCCATGAGGTGGACCGCTGGTCGCTGGCCGCCATGCTGGGGCTGGCCGGGCTTTGTGTGCTTGCCGGCATCCTGCCGGGGCTGGTGATCGATGCGGTGGCCCCCGCCGTGGAGGCGCTGGTGGGTGCGCGCATGCCGCCTCAGGCTGGCACGGCCTGGCTTTCCATCATTCCCGTGGCCGAGAGCCGCAGCTCCTATAACGGGCTGCTGGTGCTCCTCTTTGTGCTCGGCTCGGCTGGCCTGATGGCGCTGCTCATCCATCGCTTCGCCTCGCGGACGGTACGGCGCGGCCCGGCCTGGGACTGCGGTTTTCCCGATGCGGGCCTGCGCACGCAGTACAGCGCTTCCAGCTTCGCCCAGCCCATCCGCCGCGTTTTCGGCACCACCCTGTTCGGCGCGCGCGAGCGCATCACCATGCCGCCGCCGGGCGATCTCCGGCCGGCGCGTTTCGTGCTGCGTATCGTCGATCCAGCGTGGGAGGGGCTCTACCTGCCGCTGGCGCGGGGCGTGTGGCGCCTCTCGGGGCGGATGGACGGCCTGCAATATCTCTCCATCCGGCGCTATCTCGGCCTCGTCTTCGGGGCGCTCGTCCTGCTGCTTCTGGTGCTGGCGCTATGGGCCTGATCCACGCTCTCGTCGTGCAAGGCCTCCAGATGGCCCTTGTGCTCGCGCTGGCGCCGCTGCTCACCGGCTTCGTGCGCGTGGTGAAGGCCCGCCTGCTGCGCCGGCGCGGGCCGCCGCTGCTGCAGCCCTATTTCGATCTCGCGCGCCTCGCCCGCAAGGATGTGGTGCTGGCGGGCAATGCCTCCTGGCTGTTCCGCGCCGCGCCCTATCTCATCTTCGCTTCCACCTGGGTGGCAGCGGCGCTGGTGCCCACCTTCGCCACCGGCCTTGTCTTCAGCTGGACGGCGGACCTCATCGCCATCACGGCCCTGCTCGGCAGCGCGCGCTTCTTTCAGGCGCTGGCGGGCATGGACATCGGCACCAGCTTCGGCGGCCTCGGCTCCAGCCGGGAGGTGATGATCGCCTCGCTCGCCGAGCCCGCGCTCATCATGATCGTCTTCACGCTGGCGCTGGTCGCGGGCTCGACGCAGCTCTCCACCGTCGCCGAACACATGCTGGCGGCCCATGTGGGCCTGCGTGTCTCGCTGGGGCTAGCACTGATTGGCCTCACCATGGTGGCCATTGCCGAGAATGCCCGCATCCCGGTGGACAACCCGGCGACCCATCTCGAACTCACCATGGTGCATGAGGCTATGGTGCTGGAATATTCCGGCCGCCACCTCGCGCTCATCGAGCTCGCCGCATCGCTGAAGCTGGTGCTCTATCTCTCCCTCATCGCCTGCGTGTTCGTGCCGTGGGGCCTTGCCCCGGCGGGCGCAGCGCCGCTGGCGCTCCTCATCGGCATGCTGGCTTATGGGGCGAAGCTCGCGGTGGGCGGCAGCCTGCTGGCGCTGTTCGAGACCTCGATCGCCAAGATGCGGGTGTTCCGCGTGCCGGATTTCCTCGGCGCGGCGCTGATGCTGGGGCTGCTCGGCACGCTGCTGCTGTTCGTGTCGCGGAGCTTCTGAGCATGGGCAGCCTTCTCTTCGATGTGGCGCATCTTCTGGCGGGCGGGCTCGTCTTCACTAGCCTCGTGATGCTCTATCAGGCCCGCCTGCCGAACCTCATCCGCGTCTATGGCCTTCAGGCGCTGCTCCTTACCCTCTCCGTCGCGTGGCAGGCCTATGCGCAGGATGCGCCGCATCTCTATGTGACCGCCGCCATCACGCTCGCCTTCAAGGCGCTCATCATTCCCGTGGCGCTGCTGCGGATGATCGAGCGGCTCGGCATTCACCGGCAGGTGGAGTCCGCGCTCAGCACCGGCCTCACCATGATGGCCGGCATCGGCCTCATTGCCCTGTCCATGGTGGTGATGCTGCGCGTGACCTCCGGGGCCGATCCTCTGGCGCGGGAGGACCTCGCCTTCGCCCTCTCCGTCGTGCTGCTTGGCCTCCTGATGATGGTGACGCGGCGCAACGCCGTCAGTCAGGTGGTGGGCTTCATGTCGCTGGAGAACGGGCTGATCCTCGCCGCGACGGGCGCCAAGGGGATGCCGCTGGTGGTGGAAATCTCGGTCGCCTTCTCGGTGCTGGTGGCCTTCATCGTCATCGGCATCTTCCTCTTCCGCATCCGCGAGCGCTTCGACACTGTGGATTCCACGGCCCTCGACCGCTTCCGGGAGGGCCGCAGATGACCCTCGGCCTTGATGCGGCTTCGGCCCTGCTTCTGCTGCCCGCCGCCAGCGCGCTCCTGCTGCTGGCGCTGCCGGCGCCCCGCCTCGGCGCATGGCTGAATGCGGCGAGCGCCGCCTTGTCCTTCGTCGCGGCCGCCTCGCTGCTGCTGGTGCAGCCGCCGGAGGGAGAGTTCCTGCGGGTTGACGATCTCAACATCGTCTTTCTGGTGCTGAACAGCTTCGTGGGCGCGACCACGTCGCTCTACAGCGCAGGCTATATCGCGCACGAGCTGGAGACGGGCCGCCTCTCGCCCGCGCAGATGCGCGTCTATCACGCCATGTATCAGGTGCTGCTGTTCGCCATGAATCTGGCGCTGCTGGCGAGCAATCTCGGCGTGATGTGGGTGGCGATCGAGTTGGCGACGCTCACCACCGTGCTGATGGTAGGCCTCTATCGCACGCCCGCCGCGATCGAGGCGGCGTGGAAATATTTCATCCTCGGCAGCGTCGGCATCGCGCTCGCCTTGTTCGGCACCATCCTCGTCTACATGGCCGCCCGGCCAGTGGTGGGGGAGGGGCATGACGGCATGCTCTGGACCGTGCTCATGAGCCATGCGGCGGCCTTCGATCCGGCGCTGCTCAACCTCGCCTTCGTCTTCCTGCTGCTGGGCTACGGCACCAAAGTCGGCCTCGTGCCGCTGCACTCCTGGCTGCCGGACGCCCACGCCGAGGGGCCGACACCCATTTCCGCCGTGCTCTCGGGTCTCCTGCTGAATGTGGCGCTCTATGCGGTGCTGCGCTTCAAGCTGCTGCTGGCGGCCGCGCCGGGCGCGCTGGCGCCGGGGCCGCTGCTCATGGGGCTTGGGCTGCTGTCGCTGCTGTTCGCCGGGCTGATGCTCTACCGGCGGCGGGACATCAAGCGTCTGTTCGCCTTCTCCTCCATCGAGCACATGGGGCTGATCGCGTTCGCGTTCGGTATCGGCGGGCCGGTGGCGAATTTCGCCGGCCTGCTGCACATGGTGATGCACAGCCTCACCAAGTCCGCCATCTTCTTCGGCGTCGGTCATGCGGTGCAGGTGAAGGGCACGCAGGCGCTCTCCGAGATCCGGGGCCTCACCACCAGCCATCCGCTGCTCGGCTGGGGGCTGGTGGCGGGCGTCGCCGCCATCGTCGGCCTCCCGCCGGCCGGTGTGTTCATGAGCGAATTCCTCATTCTCACCTCGACCGTTGCGCGGGCGCCGGTACTGGCGGGGCTGCTGGCGCTCGGGCTCGTCATCGCCTTCGCGGCCCTGATGCTGCGCCTGCATGCGCTGGCCTTCGGCGCGCCGCGCGGGCCCTCGGCACCGGTGAAGGGCACACAAGTGCCCATGCTGGTGCATCTGGCGCTGGTGTGGTGCGCGGGTGTGTGGTTGCCGGGGCCGCTGGTAAGCTGGTTCCAGCACATCGCGCATCTTCTGGGCTGAGGGGGCGAGATGGGCGCACTCACCGATATTCTCGCCACCGGCCGCATCCGCACCGACCACCGGCCGTGGCTGCGCGCCGAAGTGGACGCCGCGACATGGGAGGCGCTGTCCGGGGGGCTGGCGGCGGGCCGCTGGACGCTCATGGCCCTGTGGGGCGAGCCCGACGCCGTGCACATGGCGCTGCTGGATGAGGCCGCGACCTCGCTGGGCACGGCCACCTATCTTCCGGGCGACGGCACGTTCCCCTCCGTTGGCCGCCACCATGCGCCGGCCCAAAGGCTGGAGCGCACCATTCGCGACCTGTACGGCCTGGTGCCAATCGAAGCGCCCGATACGCGCCTCTGGCTCGATCATGGCCGCTGGCCGGTGTCACGCCCCCTCAACGCGGCCCCTATTCCGCCCGACACGACGCCCTATGCCTTTCTGCCCGTGGAAGGCCAGGGGCTGCACGAGGTGGCCGTGGGGCCGGTCCATGCGGGCATCATCGAGCCCGGCCATTTCCGCTTCACCGGCAATGGCGAGGCGGTCGTGCGGCTGGAAGAGCGGCTCGGCTATGTCCATCGCGGCATCGAGGGACTGATGCGCGGGGCATCGCTGGAGCGCGCCGCCACCTTCGCCGGCCGGGTGTCTGGCGACAGCACGGTGGCCTATGCTTTGGCCTTCGCCGGCGCCGTCGAAGCCGCCCTCGAGATGGAGGCACCGCCACGCGCCCGCTGGCTGCGTGGCCTGATGGCGGAGCTGGAACGCCTCGCCAATCACTTCGGTGACATCGGTGCCGTCTGCAACGACGCCGCCTTTGCGCGGATGCTCGCCCCCTGCGCGGTGCTGCGCGAACAGGTGCTGCGGGCGAGCGAGGCGGCCTTCGGCCAGCGCATGATGCGCGATCTGGTCGTTCCCGGTGGCGTGCTGGTCGATCTCGCGCCGCGCGGAGAGGGCAGGCTGCGATCGCTGGTGGAAACTGCGCGTTCGGCCTTGCCGGAACTGCTGGCACTTTATGACGGCACCGCCTCCTTGCAGGACCGCACCGTGGGTACGGGCATCGCGCAGCCGGATCTGGTGCGCCGCTTCGGTTGCGGCGGCTTTGTGGGGCGGGCATCGGGACGGGGCTTCGATGCCCGGCGGACGCTACCTTACGCTCCTTACGATGCGCTGCGCTTCGACGTGGCGGTGCTGGAGGCGGGAGACGTGGACGCGCGGGTGCGCATCCGCTTCAGCGAGGCGGAAGAGAGCCTTTCGCTCATCACGCAGATGCTCAGCAATATGCCCGACGGGGGCGACCTGTCTTCGCCGCTGCCGCAGTCCGGCGCGGCGCGCGAGGGCGTGGCACTGGTGGAAGGGTTCCGGGGCGACGTCTTCGCCTTTGTGCGGCTGGATGCGGCCGGGCGCGTCGCCCATGCCCATCTGCGCGATCCCTCCTGGTTCCAGTGGCCGGTTCTGGAGGCGGTCATCGAAGGCAATATCATCGCCGATTTCCCCCTCTGCAACAAATCCTTCAACTGCTCCTATGCGGGGCACGACCTGTGAGGCGGCGCGGATGCGGACACTCCTGATCGATGCCCTGCTGAAAGGCCCGCTGACCGAGCCGGCGCCGGCGGCGGATGATGCGGAGCTGCTGGCCTTCGGCGCGCAGCTCGAAGGGGCGGCGCGGCGCAGGCTCGGCCGTGGTCTTACCATCCGGCAGGTGGATGCGGGCTCCTGCAACGGCTGCGAACTCGAAATCCATGCCCTCTCCAACGCCTATTACGATCTGGAGCGCTTCGGTCTGCGTTTCGTCGCATCGCCCCGCCATGCGGACGTCCTGCTGGTTACGGGGCCGGTGACGACCAACATGCGGGAGGCGCTGGTGCGGACCTATGAGGCGACGCCCGGCCCGAAATGGGTGGTCGCGGCCGGAAGTTGCGCCTGTGACGGTGGCCTGTTCGCGCAGAGCTATGCCTGCGCCGGGGCGCTGGAGAATGTCATTCCGGTCGATCTGCGTATCCCCGGCTGCCCGCCTGCCCCGCTCAGCCTGCTCAAGGGCCTGATCGCCCTTCTGCAAAGGGATTAGCCAACACGTCCCGGTGCATTTCCGCGCACGGGCTCCAGTCTTGTTCCGGGATCTGGAAGATGTGGTTAAGCGCCTCGTCGAGGCCGCACAGTCACGCCATCATACAACTTGGTCACGGCTGTGAAATGCCCTGAAATCTCGCGATCCGAAGCGTGGAGGAATGCTCGGGCGGAACCGGATGTTGAGGAAAGGGGTTGTTCAGGCAAGACGGAAAGACAGGAGTCATCCATGATGAAGCCCTTTGCCGCCCTTCTTGCCGCGGCAACCCTTTCGGCGCCCCTCATCGCGATGCCGCTCTCGACGGCCTCGGCCGATAGCTGGCGCCAGATCACCATCGACCGCAGGGCGCCCCATCACCCGCCGGCCTATCGTCCCCAGGCCCGCAGTCATCAGTATCGCCACTATGTGGCGCCGCGTCACGCTCCGCCGCGCCATTACGGCTGGCGCGAACGCCACGAGTGGCGGGAGCGGAACGCCATGCGGGGCGCTCCGGGTTACGGCTGGGGTTATTATCGATAAGCTCAAGCAGACGGCGGCCGGAAGGCCGCCGTGTCTGTATGGTCTGGCGCGCGTTCAGCGCCGCTCGGGGCGGACGAGGCCGCGGGCCTCCAGCACGCTCAGGATGGCATCTGCGCTGGCATAGGCCGACGACCGGCCACTCGTGCTGGCATCTCCCCAGATCAGGTCCGGAAAGAAACGCTCATAGACGAGGGCGGCGACTTCCTCACGCAGGTCGTCCGGAGCCGTGTCATGGGCACTCATATCGGCCCGCACCGGCCTGTCGTCATGGCTGAAGCGCCGGGTGAAAGGCCACATGGGCGTGTCGCGCGCGATGGAGAGCGACATGCCTCAATGCTCCGGCGTGATGGCGCCCAGCACCGCCGCCTGCACGGTGGAGACGGCGGCGGCCGTGGTGTCGATGGCGCCGCTCACCATGCGCCGGCCGTCATCCACCCAACCGAGCAGCATCGGCTTCTGCGGGGCAGCGACCGCTTGCGGCGCAGGCGACGACGCGGGCGCCGAGGCGAGCACCACGGCGGCGGTCTTTGCGCCCGTCAGCGCCGGATCTCGGCTTTCGCAGGCGCTGGTGCAGCGATCGTAGCGCTCCACGCCGGCCACGGTGCTCCAGCGGCTGGGGCTGCTGCTCACGACGCGTGGCCGCGCGGTCGGCAAGGGCGCGGCGGGCTCCGCGGTGGCAACCGCAAGCTTGGGCGCCTCGGCTGCGGCCTGCGCCTTCGGCGGCAGCTGCGGCCCGAAATCGAAGGCCGGCGCATCGGCGAGAGCGATGGTTCGGGCGGGTGCCGGAGTTTCCTGGGGCATCAGGTGGCCGGCGGCGAGGGCGCCGATGCCGAGGCTGAGGCCGATACCGGCGCGAAGGGCGATCCGCTTCAGGGCCGGGGTGGTCGAGGGGGACTGGGGCATCCGGGGCAGGCGCGTGAAGGGGGGCATCACCAACTCCGCTTTCGTTCTGACGGCGACTAAAGCGGAGCATTGGGGCGGACCTCGGACCGAACGGTGTCCGCGGCGTTTCCGTCGTCCTGAAATTTGTAACCGGGTATGTCCGCGCCCGCGTTATTGCGGCAAACCTGTGCCGAAGCGCGGGCCTTGAAAAGGCGGGCGCGCGGGTCCATCTCCTGCGCCATCGGGTTACCGGGCCGCGTGCCCGGTCCCGAATCCCTTCCTTCGACAAGACGTGAGACGGACCCCGCATGACGACCGCCGAAGCCGCCGCCCCCGAAAGCCGCACCTTCGAGGCCGATGTCGCCAAGCTCCTGCATCTGATGGTGCACTCGGTCTATTCCGACAAGGACGTGTTCCTGCGCGAGCTGATCTCGAACGCCGCCGATGCGTGCGAGAAGCTGCGTTACGAGGCCATCACCACTCCGGCCCTGCTGGGCGAGGACGCCCGCCCGCGCATAACGCTGGCTATCGATGCCGAGGGCGGCCGCCTGACCGTGGAAGACAATGGCATCGGCATGAGCCGCGACGAGATGGTCGAGGCGCTCGGCACCATCGCCCGCTCCGGCACCAAGGCCTTCATGGAGCGCATTGAGGCGGCCGCCGGCGGCGAGAAGGCCGAACTCATCGGCCAGTTCGGCGTCGGCTTCTATTCCGCCTTCATGGTCGCGGAGAAGGTGGATGTCATCTCCCGGCGCGCCGGTGCCGATACGGCCAACATCTGGTCTTCTGATGGCAAGGGCGCCTATACGGTCGGCGAGATCGACGTGGCGCAGGCCCCCGCGCGCGGCACCCGCGTTGTGCTGCACCTCAATGAGGACGGCAAGGCCTATGCGGATCGCTTCCGGCTGGAGCGCATCGTCAAGGAGCAGTCCGGCCACGTGCCGGTTCCGATCTATATCGTCGAGAAGCTGGACGCCGAGCCCGAGGAGATCGCCGATGGCGTCGCCCTCTGGACCAAGTCGAAGAGCGACATTTCGGCCGAGGACTATGCGGATTTCTACCGCTCCGTCGCCGGCCAGTTCGACCAGCCGGCGCTGACGGTCCATTTCCGCGCCGAGGGCCGGCACGAATACACCGCCCTCGTCTTCGTGCCCTCCACCAAGCCGTTCGACCTGTTCGAGCCCGAGCGCACCGGCCGGGTGAAGCTCTATGTGAAGCGAGTCTTCATCACCGATGACGCGGAGCTTCTGCCCCGCTACCTGCGCTTCGTGCGCGGCGTCGTGGACAGCGCCGACCTGCCGCTCAACCTGTCGCGCGAGATGCTGCAGGACAGCGCCATCCTCGCCGCCA
The DNA here is from genome assembly GCF_004364705.1 of Azorhizobium sp. AG788. Classification (NCBI taxonomy): domain Bacteria; kingdom Pseudomonadati; phylum Pseudomonadota; class Alphaproteobacteria; order Hyphomicrobiales; family Xanthobacteraceae; genus Azorhizobium; species Azorhizobium sp. AG788. Next base: position 163,473 of record NZ_SOBM01000009.1, on the reverse strand, counting down.
TCCGAAAGGGCGTGACCGGGCGTGTTCTGACCGAGTTGGAGAAGCTCGCCCAGAGCGATGCCGAGGCCTATGCGGGCATCTGGTCCAATTTCGGCGCGGTGCTGAAGGAAGGCCTGTACGAGGATTACGAGCGGCGCGCCCAGCTCCTGAACCTCGCGCGCTTCAAGACCACCACCAGCGGCACGGCCGCCGATAGCGGCTGGCGCACGCTGAAGGACTATCTGGCTGATCTGAAGGAAAACCAGACCGCCATCTATTACATCACCGGCGACCTCGCCCGCGTGGAACATGCCCCGCAGCTGGAAGGCTTCCGCGCCCGTGGCGTGGAGGTGCTGCTGCTGCCCGATCAGGTGGACAGCTTCTGGGTAACGGCGGGCGTCGATTACGAGGGCAAGCCCTTCAAATCGGTGACGCAGGGCGCCGCCGACCTCTCCCTCATCCCGCTGCCGAAGTCGGATGAGGCGGAGACGCCGGAGCCTGAGGCGAAAGATACGGGCGACTTCATCGCCTTCGTGAAGGAGACGCTGGGCGATCAGGTGGCGGATGTGCGCGCCTCGGACCGCCTCACCACCTCCGCCGTGTGCCTCGTGGCGCCGGAGAGCGGCATCGACCGGCGGCTGGAGAAGCTGCTGGCGAGTGCCGGCCGGCTCGGTGATGCGGCCAAGCCCGTGCTGGAGATCAATCCGCGCCATCCGCTGGTGGCGGCGCTGGCGGCGCATGGGGCCTCGGACAGCGATTTCCGCGCCGATGCCGCCCACCTCCTGCTCGATCAGGCCCGCGTGCTTGATGGCGACCAGCCGTCCGACCCGCAGGCCTTCGCCGAGCGTCTGATGCGGGTGATGCAGCGCGGCCTGCCGGCCGCCTGAGCCGGCGCGGCACACGGCCCGGCGTCCACGGCGTTTGACAGCCGGGCCTTGGCCATGCGCCGATGGGCGGAATGGAGCGTGGCATGCGCGTCTGGATCTCCCATCGGACCAGTTACTTCTACCATCAGCCGGTGGCGCTCGGTCTCCACCGGCTGATGCTGCGTCCGCGGGAGGACCGCGAGCATCGTTTGCTCGCCTTCACGCTGGACATTACCCCCGATTGCCGGGTCGCCTGGGCGACCGATGTCTATGGAAACGCCGTGGCCACGGCCGCCTTCGAGGGCGAGACGCCCGTCCTGGTGGTGGAAAGCCGCGCGGAACTGAAGCTCGTGGGCGCCCCCGGCGACGTGCCGCAGCTCGATCCCTTCGCCCAGACCTATCCCTTCGCTTATTCCGGCCCCGATTGGACGGTGGCCGATCCTTTTGCCTTGCCGGTCTATTTCGATCCGCAGGCCCGGCTCGCGGCCTGGGTCGGGGCCATCGTAATGGGGCCGGCGGTGCCCACCCTCGCGCTTCTTCAGGACATCAACACCGCCGTGCAGCGGTCCGCCCGCTATGAGGTGCGCGCGCAAGGTGGCACGCAGGGGCCGCTGGATACGCTCGACCGGGGCATCGCCTCCTGCCGGGATTTCGCCGTGCTGTTCGCGGAAGCCGTGCGCACGCTTGGTTTCGCCGCGCGGCTTGTCTCGGGCTATCTCGCCAATCCGGGCGGTAGCGCGCCGGGCACGGCCTCGACCCATGCCTGGGTGGAGGTGTTTCTGCCCGGTGCCGGCTGGGTGGCGTTTGATCCCACCCACGGGACCATGGGCGGGCACAATCTGGTGGGCGTTGCCGCCGGCCGTACCATGGAGGAGACGACGCCGGTCTCCGGCACCTATGCGGGCCGCTCCGATGCGCTCCGCCAGATGCTGGTGGAGGTGGAGGTCACCGCCTGACGCAGAGGTGGGCGGCGTGGTCTGAATTGCGCCGCACGGTTGCCTTTCTATATTAGTCACGCCTGACAGCGGGCATGGAGCGCCGGAGCGCCCTGCCGCCGTGACCGAGAGATGAACCATCGTGCTGCCTGACCTCACCGACATCGGGACCGATCCCGCCTCCACCCGCGTGGTGGTGGCCATGTCGGGCGGCGTGGATTCCTCGGTGGTCGCGGGGCTTCTGGCGCGGGCGGGCTTCGACGTGGTGGGCGTGACGCTCCAGCTCTACGATCAGGGCGAGGCGGCGCGCCGCAAGGGCGCCTGCTGCGCCGGGCAGGATATTTACGACGCCCGCGACGTCGCCGACCGCCTCGGCATTCCCCATTACGTGCTCGACTATGAAAGCCGCTTCCGCGAGGAGGTCATCGAGCGCTTCGCGGACAGCTATGCCGCCGGCTTCACCCCCATTCCCTGCGTCGACTGCAACCGCACGGTGAAGTTCCGCGATCTGCTGGCCACCGCCGAGGACCTCGGCGCCTCCGTCCTCGCCACCGGCCATTATGTGGCGAGCCGCGCGCTGCCCGACGGCCGGCGGGGCCTGTTCCGCGCGGCGGAAGAGAATCGCGACCAGAGCTATTTCCTCTATGCGACGACGCAGGCGCAGGCGACCAAGCTGCGCTTTCCGCTCGGTGGCATGAGGAAGAGCGACGTGCGGGCGCTGGCGGCCGAACTCGGCCTCCCGGTGGCGGACAAGCCGGACAGCCAGGACATCTGCTTCGTGCCGGGCGGCGATTATGCCGAGGTGGTGGAGCGGCTGCGCCCCGAGGCGGGGGAGGCGGGCGACATTGTCCATCTGGACGGGCGCGTGCTCGGCCGGCACCGGGGCGTGATGCATTACACCGTCGGCCAGCGGAAGGGCCTCGGTATCTCGACGCCCGAGCCGCTCTATGTGGTCGCCATCGACGCCGCGCGCCGCGAAGTGCGCGTCGGCCCGCGCGAGGCGCTGGCGGTGCGCTCCATCGGCCTCACGGACATCAACTGGCTGGGCGACGTGCCGCTGCTCGACGCCTGCGCGGCGGAGCAGGACATCTATGTGAAGGTGCGCTCCACCCGCCCGCCGACGCCGGCCCGCCTCCTGCGCGACGCCGACGGTGCGCCGTCGGTGGAGCTCCTGGCGGGCGAAGAGGGAGTTGCGCCGGGACAGGCTTGCGTCTTCTATGACGCTGCGTCCGGTGCCGCCCGCCTGCTCGGCGGGGGCACCATCGTGCGTGCGGAACGGGCCGGGCGTCATCTGGCCGCCGCGCAGGTGGCGTAAGCGAACCTATCGAATCGCAACCGGCTGCGGTTGCCGGGGTTATAAGGGTGGCTGGAGGCGGGCCGGCAGGTTTCGGTCGCCCCCGCAAAGCTGAAGGATGTGCGGGATGGCGGTTCAATACGATCTTGAAGGGCAGAAGCGCGCCTATGCGAAATGGGCGCCCATCTATGACAAGGTCTATGTGAAGCTGCTGGCCGATGCGCAGCGCAAGGCGGCGACCGCCGCCGCCGCCTGCGGCTCGGACATTCTGGAAGTGGGCGTCGGCACTGGCCTCGTCCTGCCTTATTACCCCGCCCACTGCCGGGTGACCGGCATCGACCTCTCGTTCGACATGCTGGAAAAGGCGATGGAGAAGAAGGTCGACCGCAAGCTCTCCCATGTGGGGCTGCTCGCCTCCATGGATGCCTGTGCGCTCGGCTTTCCCGATGCCCGCTTCGATGCCATCACCGTGCCCTTTGTCATCACGCTCGTGCCTAACCCGGAGAAGGCGCTCGACGAGATGCGCCGTGTGCTGAAGCCGGGCGGCGAGATCATCATCGCCTCCAAGCTTGGCGCGGATGCGGGGCCGACCATGCATGTGGAGAGCATGCTGGCGCCGATGATGAAGAAGGTGGGCTGGAGCATCGCCTTCAAGGCCAGCCGCCTGCGCAACTGGGCAGCCACCCACCCGGACATGAGCGTCATCGACATCTCGCCGGTGTTCCCGGTGGGCTTCTTCAAGATGGTGCGCATCAAGAAGGCGCGTTGAGCCGTCCGGCGGGGCAGGGCGCTGCAAAGCGCCGCCCTGCTCTGGCGGTCAGGGCCTCGGGCCTATAGATAGGGTTCATCCCTGCCCGGGCCTTTCGCCGGAGCCTTTCATGAGCCTTCAGGTTGCGGTCCAGATGGACCATATCGCCCACATCAACATTGCGGGCGACTCCACCTTTGCCCTGCTGCTGGAAGCCCAGCGCCGTGGTCATCGCCTCGTCCACTACACGCCCGACCGCCTCGCCATGCGCGACGGAGCGGTGTTCGCCACCGTCGAGGATCTGACGGTCGCCGACGAGGCCGGCAAGCACTTCACCCTTGGCGAGAAGCGCCGGGTGAAGCTGTCGGACTATGACGTGGTGCTGCTGCGGCAGGACCCGCCGTTCGACATGGCCTATGTCACGACCACCCATCTTCTGGAGCGGATCCACCCCAAGACGCTGGTGGTGAATGATCCGGCCCATGTGCGAAACGCGCCGGAGAAGATCTTCGTCACCGAATTCCCCGAGCTGATGCCGCCGACGCTCATCACCCGCGACCTCGAGGAGATCAAGGCGTTCCGGGCCGAGTTCAAGGATGTCGTCATGAAGCCGCTTTACGGCAATGGCGGCGCGGCGGTATTCCGCATGGCCGAGGGCGACCTCAATTTCGGCTCGCTCTACGACCTGTTCTCCACCACCTTCCGCGAGCCCTGGGTGATCCAGCGCTTCCTCCCCGAGGTGAAGCACGGCGACAAGCGCATCATCCTCGTGGACGGCGAGGCGGCGGGTGCCGTGAACCGCGTGCCGAGCGAGGGCGACCTGCGCTCCAACATGGTGCGCGGCGGCGCGGCCCGGCCCACGGACCTCACGGACCGCGAGCAGGAAATCTGCGCCCGCATCGGCCCTTCGCTGCGCAAGATGGGTCTGATCTTCGTGGGTATCGACGTGATCGACGGCAATCTCACCGAGATCAACGTCACCTCGCCCACGGGCCTGCGCGCCATCAAGCGCCTCGGCGGCCCCGATATCGCCGCCCAGATCTGGGACAAGATCGAGGAGAAGCGGCGCGCCTGAGCGCGATCCGAGCGGATTGAATCAATCCGCTCGGTAAATCGCTCTCTAAACTCAAGGAAGAGCACGCGCCCTTCGATTGCCAAGAGACAAGGACCACGCATGGCCCCGCCGCTGACTGTATCCGTTCCCCACAAGCTCGGCCGCGAGGAAGCCGTGCGCCGCCTCCAGCAGGGCACGAGCCTGCTGCGGGAGAAGTTCGGCAATCAGGTGCAGATCCTCGAAGAGACCTGGGTCGACTCCAACCTCGATTTCCGCATCGCCGCCATGGGCCAGCAGGCCTCCGGCAAGATCGAGGTGGCGGACGATCAGGTGCATCTGGCGGTGGAACTGCCCTATCTGCTCCACCTCGCCGGCACCAAGATCAAGGAAATGGTCCAGAAGCAGGGAGCGCTGCTGCTGGAGAAGAAGTAAGCGCCTCGGGCGGCAGCGCGCGGCAGGCCTCTTTTCAGCCTGCCGCGTCTCCTTTGTAGCCTCTTCAGCTGTGCGCCCGCTCTCAGAGCGGCCGGAACACCAGCGTCGCGGTATCGAGGGTGAAGGTGCCGTCGGGCTCGATCTCGAAATAGGCCCGCACTTCCTTCGGCGCGCCTTCTTCCAGCGCCCGGATGGCGTCGGCGAGCACAGGCGGCGTGCGCATGCGCGCGATCCAGGAGGCGAATTCCAGCCGCAGGCGGCGGGTCTCCATCCCTTCCAGCACCAGCCCGGCCTTTTCGGCGGCGCTCACCCATTCCGGCACCGAATAGTCGCGCACATGGGACGTGTCGCGCAGCAGCTCGATGCTCTGGACGAAGGTGTCGAAAAGCGGATGGGGCGGGGCGACCACATCCATGAAGATCACCTTGCCCTGCGGCTTCACCACGCGCCGCGCCTGCCGCAGGCCCGCCCCGAGATCATGCCAGTGGTGGGCGCTGTAGCGCGAGACCACCCAGTCGAAGCTCGCGTCCGCGAAGGGCAGGTCCTCGGCGCGGCCCTGCTCGGTGGCGATATTGTCGAGCCCGCGTCCCTGCGCCTCGTCGACCACGGCCTGCAGCATGGAGCTCGAGAGATCGTAGGCCATGACGTGCCGCACCAGGGGGGCCGCCGTGAAGCTTACATGGCCGCCGCCGCAGCCCAGATCCAGAAGGCGATCGACGCCTGCGCCGGAGAGACGGGCGGCGAGATCGGTAAGGTCCGCGCCCTTGGCATGCACTTCGCTCGCCACATAGGCCTGCGCCTGCGGGCTGAAGTGCGCCGAAACGAGACCCTCGTGGCCCTGAGGGGCGGGGTGGCTGGCGGCGGAGGAAGCGGTCATGGGGCATGTCCTGATAGGGGCAGCAGCTTGCCACCCAACGGTCTAGCACGGCTCGCCCCGCCACATCCCGCGACATGGCGCGGAGGCGTGACGAGCGCCGCAAAGCTGGAACGCTTCTGAAACCGGTGCCAGAGGGAAAATTATACTGGTATAAAAACCACCATGCCGCATGCCTCAGACGCCGCCCGCCGCCGCGCCCTCGCCGATTTCGTCCGCACCCGGCGCGAGAAACTGGACCCTGCGGCCCATGGCTTCACGGACCTCCGGCGGCGGCGGACGCCGGGCCTCCGCCGCGAGGAGATGGCGCAGGTCGCCGGCCTCTCCGCCACTTGGTACAGCTGGATCGAGCAGGCGCGCGAGATGGCGCTTTCCGCCTCGGCCGTCTCCCGCCTCGCGCAGGCGCTCGGCCTGTCGCCCGCCGAACGGGCCTATCTGTTCGATCTGGCCGGCCGCGAGGACCCGCACCCGCCGGCGCCTGATGCCTTCCCGCCCCACGGCGCGCTCGCCCGCCTCGTCGCCGGCATGACGGAGCCTGCCTATGTGCTGGACGGAACATGGACGGCGCAGGTGTGGAACGCTGCGGCCGCCGACCTCTTCCGGGGCTGGCTTGATGGGGCGGCGGAGCGCAACCTGCTGCGCTTCCTCTTCCTCGATCCCGCCGCCGTGGCGCTGATCCCCGACCATGCGGAGCGCACGCGCCGGGTGCTGGCGGAATTCCGCGCCGATACGTCGCGCCACCTCGCCGAACCCGCACTCGCGGGACTGGTGGCGGGCCTGATGGCAGACTCTCCGCTCTTTGCCCGCCTGTGGCATGCGCAGGGCGTGCTGGGACGGGAAGGCGGCCTGCGCACCTTCTGCGCATCGGACGGTGCCATCCGCAGTTTCGAACAGGTCACCCTCGCGGCGCTGCCGGGCGGGCGCACCAAGCTCGTGATGCTCGCCCCTGCCGTTGCGGACGGCGGCTTAGAGCCTGTGGCGGCTCCATTTTTCGGGCCTTCGGAGTCAGCCTGAACCAAGGTTCGGGTGGTACGGCCACAGGAGCATCGTTTGCCCTGTTCATCGATGCTTGATGCGCGGGGAAGGCATGCGCGGCTCCGAAGAGGTCAAGAACTGGATGAACATGTTCCGCTGGATCGTAAAACTGATCCGCGACGAATATGGGATTCCCGAGGACCAGCTCACCCGTCATGCCAGCATCGAGAAGGATCTCGGGCTCGATCAGGAGCAGGTCGAGCAGGTGATGGAAACGGTGAGCGAGGCGTTCGAGATCCGCTTTCCCGACGATTCCCTTGATGAGCTGGTGAAGCTGGAGGAGCTGTGCCTGCTGGCCAGCTGGCTGGCCGGCTTCTACAAGCAGCCCCCGTTCCTTGATGGCGAGTTCGTGGTGCGCGCCATGGCGATGAACCCGCGCGCCACGGCTGAGGCCTGAAGCTCAGGCGAACGCCGCATAGCGCAACGCAAAGGCCGCAATCACCAGCGGTGCCAGGACCGCGATCTTCAGCAGCATGCGCGTGAGCGGGCCGGGAAGGCCGGCGGGTGCGTGGCGTGCGGCAGCGATGAAGAGCCGGGCGGCGGCGGTGGCGGGCGCATGATAGGTCATGGCGGTGTCCTTTCCCCGCCCTTGTCGCGCCGATCGCCATAAGCGGGCCATCGGGAAGCCGGCCCTTGCGGATAAAGGCCCCATCAAGCGTTGTTCGCAATCTGTTCTTGTCTCATGCAATCCGCCCGTCTAGGCTTGCAACCTTGAGGTTGGCTTGTGAGGGGGCGCAAGCGTGATCCAACGCGTCGCAACCGTCGCCTTCGAGGGCGTCGAGGCCCGGCCCGTGGACGTTCAGGTCCATGTGGCGGCGGGGTTGCCGGCCTTCACCATCGTCGGGCTGCCGGACAAGGCCGTGACCGAGGCCAAGGAGCGGGTGCGCGCCGCGCTCATCGCCTCCGGCCTCGCGCTGCCCGCCCGGCGCATCACCGTGAACCTCGCCCCCGCCGACCTGCCCAAGGAAGGCTCCCATTACGATTTGCCCATCGTGCTCGGCCTGATGGCCGCCATCGGCGCCATTCCGAGCGATGCGCTGAATGGCTTTACCGTGGTGGGGGAACTGGGCCTCGACGGCTCCATCGCTTCGGTGGCGGGCGTGCTGCCAGCGGCCATCGGCGCCAATGCCCGCGGCCACGGCCTCATCTGCCCGGCGGCCTGCGGTGCGGAAGCGGCCTGGGCGAGCCCGGAGATGGAGATCCTCGCGCCATCCTCCCTCATCCAGCTCGCCAATCACGTCACCGGGCGGCAGGTGCTGGCGCGGCCCGATCCAAGGCTGCGCGACGCCCGCTCAGGAGGGCTCGACCTTCGGGACGTGAAGGGACAGGAGACGGCCAAGCGGGCGCTGGAGGTGGCGGCGGCCGGCGGGCACAATCTGCTTTATGTGGGGCCGCCGGGCTCGGGCAAGTCCATGCTGGCGCAGCGCCTGCCCTCCATCCTGCCGCCGCTGGTGCCGGGTGAAATGCTGGCGGTGTCCATGATCGCCTCGGTGGCCGGCAGCATCGAGGACGGCGCGCTGATCGACCGGCGCCCCTTCCGCGCGCCGCATCATTCCGCCTCCATGGCCGCCATGGTGGGCGGCGGGCTCAAGGCGCGGCCGGGCGAGGTTTCGCTCGCCCATCTGGGCGTCCTGTTCCTCGATGAACTGCCGGAATTCTCAGCCCAGGTGCTGGACAGCCTGCGCCAGCCGCTGGAGAGCGGCGAGGTGATGATCGCCCGCGCCAACAACCGCGTCTCCTATCCCGCCCGTTTCCAGCTCGTCGCCGCCATGAACCCTTGCAAGTGCGGGCGGGCGGGGGAGCCGGGCTTCACCTGCAAGCGCGGACCGCGCTGCGCTGAGGAGTATCAGGCGCGTCTTTCCGGCCCCTTCCTCGACCGTATCGACATCCATCTGGAAGTACCGGCGGTGAGCGCGGCCGATCTGGTGCTGCCGGCGCCCGTGGAGGGCTCGGCCGAGGTGGCCGCGCGCGTCGCCGCCGCCCGTGCCCTCCAGCGCGAGCGCTATGCGGCCCTTGGCCGACCCGACATCGCCACCAATGCGGAAGCCACCGGCACGCTGCTGGACGAGGTGGCCCGCCCCGACGCGGCCGGTGCGGCACTTTTGCGGGACGCGGCGGACGCCATGCGCCTCTCCGCCCGTGGCTATCACCGCGTGCTCAAGGTCGCCCGCACGCTCGCCGACCTCGCCGGGGCCGAGACGCTCGGCCGCGCGCATCTGGCGGAGGCGCTCGCCTATCGGGCCCTGGCGGACCGACCGAGGGCGGCAGCGTAGCGAAGCGGGAGAGGTTCACTTCGCTCAAACAAAAGGGGCGGCGATCGCGTGATCACCGCCCCTTCGTCTTGCCTCAGCCCCTGCTCACTCCGCCGCAGCGCGGCGGGTGGGGTCGTAGTTCAGGATGGGGGCGAGCCAGCGCTCCGCCTGTTCCACCGTCCAGCCCTTGCGCGCGGCATAGTCTTCCACTTGATCGCGCTCGATGCGGCCGACGCCGAAATAGGCGCTTTCCGGATGCGCGAAATAGAGGCCGGAAACCGCCGCGCCCGGCCACATGGCGAAGCTCTCCGTGAGCTCCAGCCCGATCTTGTCGGTGGCGTCCAGAAGGGTGAAGAGCGTACCCTTCTCCGTGTGGTCGGGCTGAGCCGGATAGCCCGGCGCCGGGCGGATGCCGCGATACTTCTCGGCGATCAGATCCTCATTGCTGAGGCCCTCATCGTCGGCGTAGCCCCAGAATTCCTTGCGCACCCGCTGGTGCATCCGCTCGGCGAAGGCTTCCGCGAGGCGGTCGCACAGGGCCTTGAGCAGAATGGCGGAATAGTCGTCATTGGCGGCCTTGAAGGCGGCCGTGCGCTCCTCTTCGCCGATGCCGGCGGTGACGGCGAAGCCGCCCACATAATCATGCACACCGCTTTCCACCGGCGCCACGAAGTCGGCCAGCGCGAGGTTCGAGCGGCCCTCGCGGCGGGCGAGCTGCTGGCGCAGCGTGTGCAGCGTGGCCAGCGGCGCCATGCGGCCCTCGTCGCGGAACAGCAGGATGTCGTCGCCTACCGCATTGGCCGGCCAGAAGCCGACCACGGCCTTCGCCGTGACCCACTTCTCGTCGATGATCTTCTTCAGCATCGCCTGCGCGTCGCTGAAGAGATTGCGGGCGGCCTCGCCCACGGTCTCGTCCTGGAGAATCTGCGGATACTTGCCCGTCAGTTCCCAGGAGGCGAAGAAGGGCGACCAGTCGATGAAGGGCACGAGGTCGGCGAGGTCGTAATCCTCGAACACCTTGGTGCCGAGGAAGGACGGCTTCACCGGTGTGCTGGCCTTGAAGTCGAGCTTGAGGGCGTTGTCGCGGGCGCTCTTCAGTGGCACGCGCTGCTTGTTGGCGTCGGCGCGGGCGTGGGCTTCCGCGAGCTTGGAATATTCCGCCCGGATGTCCGCCACATAGGTCTCGCGCGTGTCGGGGCTGAGCAGGTTCGAAACCACGCCCACGGCACGGCTGGCGTCGGTCACATAGACCGCCTGCCCACGATGATACTGCGGCGCGATCTTCACCGCCGTGTGGACGCGCGAGGTGGTGGCGCCGCCGATGAGCAGCGGCACATGGAAGCCCTCGCGCTCCATCTCGGAGGCGACCGTCACCATCTCGTCCAGTGAAGGCGTGATGAGGCCGGAAAGGCCGATCACGTCCACCTTCTCGGCCTTGGCGACTTCGAGGATCTTCGCCGCCGGCACCATGACGCCGAGGTCGATCACCTCGTAATTGTTGCACTGGAGCACGACGCCGACGATGTTCTTGCCGATGTCGTGCACGTCGCCCTTCACCGTGGCCATGAGGATCTTGCCCGCGGCGGACGCCTCGGTGAGTCCCATCTCCTGCTTTTCCTTCTCCATGAAGGGCATGAGATAGGCCACCGCCTGCTTCATCACGCGGGCGGACTTCACCACCTGCGGCAGGAACATCTTGCCGGCGCCGAACAGGTCGCCGACGATGTTCATGCCGGCCATCAGCGGGCCTTCGATCACATGCAGCGGGCGCGCGGCGGCGGCTCTCGCCTCCTCGGTGTCGGCCTCCACATATTCGGTGATGCCGTTGATGAGGGCGTGGGCGAGGCGCTTGTCCACGTCCCACGTGCGCCACGTCAGGTCCGCCTCGCGCTTCTCCTTGCCTGCGCCGCCCTTGAAGCCTTCGGCGAGGCTGAGCAGGCGCTCGGTGGCGTCCGCATTGCGGTTCAGCACCACGTCCTCGCAGGCCTCGCGCAGCTCGGCTGGAATCTCGTCATAGACGGCGAGCTGGCCGGCATTGACGATGCCCATATCCATGCCCGCCTGGATGGCGTGATAGAGGAACACCGCGTGCATGGCCTCGCGCACGGGCTCGTTGCCGCGGAACGAGAAGGAGAGGTTGGACACGCCGCCCGAGATGTGGGCGTGGGGCAGGTTCTGCCGGATCCAGCGCGTGGCCTCGATGAAGTTCACGCCATAGGGCGCGTGCTCCTCGATGCCGGTCGCCACCGCGAAGACGTTGGGATCGAAGATGATGTCTTCCGGCGGGAAGCCGATCTCTTCCGTGAGGATCTTGTAGGCGCGGGCGCAGATCTCGATCTTGCGCTCATAGGTGTCGGCCTGGCCCTTCTCGTCGAAGGCCATCACCACCACGGCGGCGCCATAGCGGCGCACGAGGCGCGCATAGTGGCGGAAGGCGTCCTCCCCCTCCTTCATGGAGATGGAGTTCACGATGCCCTTGCCCTGGATGCACTTGAGGCCGGCCTCGATGATGTCCCACTTGGAGCTGTCCACCATCACCGGCACGCGGGCGATGTCGGGCTCGGCGGCGACGAGGTTGAGGAAGTTCACCATAGCCGCGTGGCTGTCGAGCAGGCCCTCGTCCATGTTGACGTCGATCACCTGCGCGCCGCTCTCCACCTGATCGCGCGCCACATCGAGGGCGGCGGTGAAGTCGCCATTGGTGATGAGCTTGCGGAAGCGGGCGGAGCCGGTGACGTTGGTGCGCTCGCCGACGTTCACGAACGGGATTTCGCGGGTCAGCTCGAAGGGCTCGAGGCCGGAGAGGCGCAGGCGCGGCTCAAGGGTCGGGATGGCGCGCGGCGCCTTGCCGGCCACCGCCTTGGCGATGGCGCCGATATGGTCGGGCGTGGTGCCGCAGCAGCCGCCGACGATGTTCACAAGGCCCGAGGCGGCGAACTCGCCCACCAGCTCCGCCATGGCCTCCGGGCTCTCGTCATAGAGGCCGAATTCATTGGGCAGGCCGGCATTGGGGTAAGCGCAGACGAAGGTGTCCGCCACCCGGCCGAGCTCGGCGATGTGAGCGCGCATCTCCTTGGCGCCCAGCGCGCAGTTGAGGCCGATGGAGAAGGGCTGGGCGTGGCGCAGCGAATACCAGAAGGCGCTCGGCGTCTGGCCCGACAGGGTGCGGCCGGAGAGGTCGGTGATGGTGCCGGAGATCATCACCGGCAGGCGGCGGCCGATTTCCTCGAACACCGTCTCGGCCGCGAACACGGCCGCCTTGGCGTTCAGCGTGTCGAAGATGGTCTCGATGAGGATGATGTCGGAGCCGCCGGCGATGAGGCCGCGCGTCTGCTCCGCATAGGCGGTGGCCAGCTCGTCGAACGAGGTGGCGCGGAAGCCGGGATTGTTCACGTCCGGCGAGATGGAGGCGGTGCGGTTCGTCGGGCCGATGGCGCCGGCGACAAAGCGCGGCCGCCCGTCCTGCCTCTCCGCTTCGATGGCGGCTTCCTTGGCGAGGCGGGCGCCCGCCACGTTCAGCTCATAGGCCAGCGCCTCCATGGCGTAGTCCGCCTGGGCGATGGTGGTGGAGGAGAAGGTGTTGGTCTCGACGATGTCGGCGCCGGCGAGGAAGTACTTGAGGTGGATCGCCCGCACGTCGTCCGGGCGGGTGAGGTTCAGGATGTCGTTATTGCCCTTGATGTCCTGCGGCCAGTCGGCGAAGCGGGCGCCGCGATAGCCCGCCTCGTCGAGCTTGAGGCCCTGGATCATCGTGCCCATGGCGCCGTCGAGCACGAGGATGCGGTCGCGCGCGGCGGCGAGGAGGGCGGAGCGGGTCTCGGTCTGGCCGGTCTTGGCAGGGGCGGTGGTCATCGGAACCTCGTGGCTCGGCGGGGCCGAGAACGGCGGAATGCGGAATGAAGTGAGCGGCGCTATTCGGACAGGATCAGACGTCACGCATCATGCGGCTGTCGCCGGTGCTGCCGCCGCCTGCGCGCGCAGGCCCAGAAGATGGCAGACAGCATAGACGAGGTCGGCACGGTTGAGCGTATAGAAATGGATATCCGTGGCGCCGCGATCAACCAGATCCATCACCTGCTCGGCGGCCACTGCTGCGGCGATGAGCTTGCGGGTCTCCGGGTCGTCGTCCAGCCCCTCGAAGCGGGCGGCGAACCAGTCCGGCACGCTGGCGCCGGTGGCGGCGGCAAAGCGGGCTGCCTGCTTGAAGTTCGTCACCGGCAGGATGCCGGGCACGATCGGAATGTCGATGCCGCGCGCCCGCACCTTGTCGAGATAGCGGAAGTAGACGTCGTTATCGAAGAAGAACTGGGTGATGGCCCGGTTCGCTCCGGCGTCCACCTTGCGGGCCAGCACATCGATGTCGGCGTCCGCGTCCGGGCTTTCCGGATGCCGCTCGGGATAAGCGGAGACGGACACCTCGAAATCGCCCAGCTTCTTGATGCCGGCCACAAGGTCTGCGGCATAGGCGTAGCCGCCGGGGTGAGGCTCGTACTTGGTGCCGACGCCGGTGGTGGGGTCGCCGCGCAGGGCAACGATGTGCTTCACGCCGGCATCCGCATAGGAGCGCACCACCTCGTCGATCTCCGCGCGGGTGGCGGCGACGCAGGTGAGGTGGGCGGCCGGGGCGAGGGTCGTTTCCTTCACGATGCGCGCGACGGTCGAATGGGTGCGCTCGCGGGTGGAGCCGCCCGCGCCGTAGGTGACGGACACGAAATTGGGGCAGAGCGGGGCCAGCCGGTCGATGGAGGCCCAGAGCGTGCGCTCCATCTCCTCGGTCTTGGGCGGAAAGAACTCAAACGACACGGAAACCGGGGCCTTGCCCAGTTCGCGGCTCGCCCTGACGGGGCCCGACATCACGCAACCTCCCTTTGTGCCCCGGCCACCGCGCGCGGGTCGCGGCCGAGCCAGAGCGATACGATGAGCCGCCCCTCGCCATTGCGGTCGGGGAGCAGCGCCTTATGGGCTTCGGGCTGAAGGCCCGCCTGCGCCATCCAGCCGGCCACCGTCTCCGGCGAAAAGCCGAGGCGGCGGTGGGCATGGGCCTCGCGCAGGAATTCGAGATCGTGGGGCGCAAAATCCACCACCAGCAGGCGGCCGCCGGGCTTCACCATGCGGGCGGCCTCGCGCACGGCGCGGGCGCCGTCGTCGATGAAGTGCAGCACCTGGTGGATGATGACCACGTCGAAGCTCTCGCGCGGCAGCGCGAGGTTGAAGATGTCGCCCTGCCGGACCGAGCAGTGGCGCAGTCCCGCGCGCTCGAGATTGGCGCGGGCGATGGCCAGCATGTCGGGTGAGAGGTCGAGGCCGAGGCCGCGCTCGATGTCCGGGCCGAAGACTTCCAGCATCCGCCCCGTGCCCGTGCCGAGGTCCAGCAGGCTCTCCATGGGCTGGCCGGCGAGGATGTCGCGCACCGCCGCTTCCACGTCGGCCTCGGGCACATGGAGACCGCGGATGCGGTCCCATTCGTCCGCATGGGCGCGGAAATAGGCCTGGGCGGCGGCGGCGCGTGCGGCGCGCACGTCCGAGAGGCGCTCGCGGTCGCGCTGGAGCACGTCGTCGCCCGGCGCGAGGAGATCCAGCAGGCGGGCGGCGAGCACGCTGCCCGGCCCCTCGGTGGCGCGGCGATAGAACACCCAACTCGCCTCGCGGTGGCGCTCCACGAGGCCGGCTTCCGCCAGGAGCTTGAGGTGGCGGGAAATGCGGGGCTGGGACTGGCCCATGATGTCGGTGAGATCGGAGACCGTGAGATCCGCCTCGCTCAGCACCGAGAGCAGCCGCAGGCGCGTGTCCTCGCCGGCGGCCTTGAGGCCGTCGAGCAGGGTGGCGAAGGGGACGCGGGGTGCGTCGCTGTGGCTGCCGTCAAAAGACATAAAGATATCTTTATATTCTATTTCTGGCCCGCGCAAGGCGGTCGAAGGGAGCGGGCAGGTGTTGCTGCGACGCCGCAGCTTGCGTGAAGCCTTCACATTTGTTTGTCGGGTCCAAATGCCGGATTGCACGGGTCCGGGTGCAGGTCTACAGACCGAAGGACGGAACCAAACTCAACCTTGTGTCCTTGAGGTCACAGCCTGCATCGATGCTCCAGAACGGGACAAAGATTCAGGAGGGCGTTTCCAATTTCGACACAGTTTCGGGGTTACAACCGATCCCATGACGCTGCGCAAAACTTTCCTCCTGTCTCTCGGCGTGTCGCTGCTGGCCGTGTCGGCCCACGCGCAGTCCGTGCCGAGCGTTTATTATGTCCCGGCCTCGGACGACGAGACCGGCTCCATCACGTCCGAAGCCCCTCCGGCCGCCGTGCCGCAGCAGGGACCGGCGGGTTCCGTCCCCGGCTATGACGATCCGTATGCGCGCCCGGTGCGGCGCAGCTACGACAGCGTCGAGAGCGCGCCTCTGTCCGCGCCTCCGGGGGCCGCGCAGGCCAGCTATCCCACCTCCCAGCAGCCCGTGCAGCAGCCGGGATACCAGCAGGGTTATGCCCAGCCGGCCGCGCCGCAGGGCACCCAGCCCATGTCCATCGCGCCGCAGGGTGGCTATGCCCAGCAGCAGGGCGGCGGTTACCAGACCCAGCAGGGTGGCTACCAGCAGCAGCCCCAGGGCGGCTATGCCTCCCAGGCTCCGGCGACCGCCTACGGCCAGCCCGCGCCCGGCCAGCAGCGCGTCTATATCCAGGGCCCGAACGGTGCCCAGGCCGTTGCGGCTCCGGCCCCCGCGCCGGGCTATGCCCCGCCGCAGAGCTATGAGCAGCAGCAGTCCATGCGCGCAAACGCCTCCGCTGGCTATGTGGTGCCGGCGAGCGTGCCGCAGGGTGGCGCTTATGCGTCCAACGCCGCTGTGGTGCCCGGCACCAACGAGGCACCGTCCGGCCCGCGCATCGAGGACGTGGATCCCAGCGAGCCCGTTCCGGATCGCTTCCGCCGCCAGACGGTGGATTATGTGACCAGCCAGCCGGCCGGCACGATCGTGATCGATACGCCGAACACCTACCTCTATTACGTGCTGGGTGGCGGCAAGGCGATCCGCTACGGAATCGGCGTGGGCCGCGACGGCTTCACCTGGGCCGGTACGGAAAAGATCACCCGCAAGGCGGAATGGGCCGACTGGCGCCCGCCGGCGGAGATGATCCAGCGCCAGCCCTACCTGCCGCGCTTCATGGCCGGCGGCCCGGGCAACCCGCTCGGCGCCCGCACGCTGTATCTCGGCGGCACGGTGTACCGCATCCACGGCACCAACGAGCCGCAGACCATCGGCAAGTTCGTGTCGTCGGGCTGCTTCCGCATGCTCAACAACGACGTGGAAGACCTCTACACCCGCGTGAACGTGGGCACCAAGGTGGTCATCCTGCCGAAGAGCGGCGGCGCGCAGGCCAACGCCCAGCGCTGAGCCGGCCGGTTCGACGTTGCATCAAAGGCGCGCCCCGGTGGCGCGCCTTTTTCGTTTGGGCGTCCGCTGGGCGGCGCGGGGGAGGGCAGGTCATGTCGGTGGTGGTGCGGGCGCCCGAGGCGGCGGACGAAGCGGCATGGCGCCAGCTCTGGGCGGGCTATAACGACTTCTACAATGCCGACGTCCCGGAAGAGGTGACGGCCCATACCTGGAAGCGGGTGCTCGATCCCGCCTCGCCCGTCTTCGGTCTCCTCGCGGAAGAGGATGGCCGGTTGGTCGGCATGGCGCTCTGCGTCCATCACGAGGGCACCTGGAGCCTCAACGGCGTGTGCTACCTCGAAGACCTGTATGTGGACCCGGCGGCCCGCGGCGGCGGCGTCGGCCGCGCCATCCTCGATCATCTGGTGGCCCATTGCCGCGCGCAGGGCTGGAGCGACCTCTACTGGCACACCCGCGACACCAACACGACCGCCCGCCGCCTCTATGACAGCTATGTCGCGGTGGACGACCATGTGCGCTACCGCATGGAACTGGACTGAGATCCGCCGATGCCGGCCGTGGCCGGCATCGCTGACGTAAGTGTCAGTCCTCGTTTGCCTTGAAGCGGTCGAGGCCCTTCAGCACGAAGGGGGCGATGAGGGCGAGGAGGGCCACCACCAGAAGGGTCGCGGAGATGGGGCTCTCCACCAGCACCATGGGATCGCCGAGGCTGATGGAGAGCGCGCGGCGCAATTGCGCCTCCGCCACCGGACCGAGGATCAGGCCCACCACCACCGGCGCGACGGGATAGTCGAACCGCCGCATGAGATAGCCCAGCACGCCGAAGACGGTGAGCATGCCGAGCTCGGCCACGGAGGGCTTGGCGGCGATGGTGCCCATGGTCGCGAAGACGAGGATGCCCGCATAGAGCCAGGGCTGGGGAATGGCCAACAGCCGCACCCACAGGCCCACCAGCGGCAGGTTCAGCACCAGCAGCATCACATTGGCGATATAGAGCGAGGCGATCAGTCCCCACACCAGTTGCGGATGATCCGCGAACAGCAGCGGGCCGGGATTGAGGCCATATTGCTGGAAGCCGGCCAGCATCATGGCGGCGGTGGCGGAGGTGGGCAGGCCCAGCGTCAGCAGGGGCACCAGCGTGCCCGCCGCCGAAGCATTGTTGGCGGCCTCGGGACCGGCGACGCCCTCGATCGCCCCCTTGCCGAATTCCTCCGGATGCTTGGTCAGCCTGCGCTCCACCGCATAGGAAAGGAAGGTCGGGATTTCCGCTCCACCCGCCGGCAGGGCGCCGATGGGAAAGCCGAGGAATGTGCCGCGCAGCCATGGCTTCCAGGAGCGGCGCCAGTCATCGAGGCTCATCCAGAGCGAGCCGCGCACCGGCTCCACCTGCTCGGGCGCCGCATGGCGGCGGGAGGCGATGAACAGCGCTTCGCCGATGGCAAAGAGGCCCACGGCCAGCGTGGTCACCTCCACGCCGTCCAGCAGCTCCGGCACGCCGAAGCCGAGCCGTGCCTGTCCGGTGAGCTTGTCGATACCGACGAGGCCGAGCGCCAGCCCGATGAACAGGCTGGTGAGGCCACGTACGGGCGAGTCCCCGAAGGTGGCCGAGACGGTGACGAAAGCCACGCACATCAGCGCGAAATAATCCTCCGGGCCGAACTGGACCGCGATCTCCACCAGCGTCGGTGCGAGAAAGGTGAGGCCCAGCGTCGCGATGGTGCCGGCGACGAAGGAGCCGATGGCAGAGGTGGCGAGCGCCGGCCCGCCCCGGCCGGCCTTCGCCATCTTGTTGCCCTCCAAAGCGGTCGCCATGGAGGCGCTCTCGCCGGGCGTGTTGATGAGGATGGCGGTGGTGGAGCCGCCATACATGCCGCCGTAATAGATGCCCGCGAACATGATGAGCGAGCCGGCGGGATCGAGCTTGTAGGTGACGGGCAGCAGCAGCGCGACGGTGAGTGCCGGGCCGATGCCCGGCAGCACGCCGACCGCCGTGCCGAGCAGCACGCCGATGAGCGCGAACAGCAGGTTGGTCGGGGCGATGGCGACCGAGAGACCGGTGAGGAGCGAGCCGAAGGTGTCCATGGGGCCTCCTCAGAGCAACCGTTCCAGCGGCCCCATGGGCAGCGACAAGGTGAGCAGCTTGGCGAACATGAGATAGGCGAGGAGGCCGATCACGAAGCCGATGCCGAGGTCCGCCAGCAGCGCCCGCCGGCCGAAGGCGCGGGCGGTCGCGGCGAACAGGATGGCGGTGGCGGGAATGAAGCCGCCGTCGAAGGCGATGAGGGCAATCAGCACCAGCAGGCCGCCGACGATCCAGGCGATCGCCCCGAAGTCGCCAGCCTCGCGATGGGGCAGGGCGCCGCGCCAGGCGGTGATAAAGTTCGCCACCGCCAGAAGGGCGAGGCCGCCGGCCACCACCTTGGGGGCGGCGTCCGGCCCGAGGCCATAGGGAGAGCCCAGCGTGAGGCGGGTGGCGTCCCACCAGATGACGGCGGCGAGCGCCGCGAGGCCGAGGGCGATGGCGATGCCCGCCATGTCCGGCCGGTTCAGCTTGCGATCCATGGAGCCTCCTGAGGCGGCCGGAAAGGGGCGCCGGCGGCGCCCCCGCTGGAGCCATTCCCGCAGACGTGTGCGGTTCTGCGAAAGGAATTGCGTGAAACCAAGAATTGGGTCATTTCCGCGTTTCCCTGAAATGCGGAAATGACCCCGGTCAGGGCTTCACCAGCCCCACGGACTTCAGGATGTCGGTGGTGGTGGCGTTCTCCTGCTTCAGGAAGGCGGCGAAGGCTTCGCCCGTGAGCAAGGCGTCGTCCCAGCCCTTCTGTTTCAGCACCTCGGCCCAGGCGGGCGACTTCGCCATCTTCTCGACCGTCGCGGTGAGGGTCTTCACCTGCTCCGGATTGAGGCCGGGCGGGGCGACGACGCCGCGCCAGTTGGTGATCTTCAGCTTGAGGCCGGCTTCGGTGAGGGTCGGGGCATCGACGCCCTCCACCCGCTCGCCGGCGGTGACGGCGAGGATGCGCAGCTTGCCCGCCTTCACCTGGCTCTCGAACTCGCCATAGCCGGAGATGCCGGCGGTCACCTTGCCGCCGAGCACGGCGGCCAGCGCCTCACCGCCGCCGGAGAAGGGGATGTAGTTGATCTTGGAGGGATCAGCGCCGGCCGCCTGCGCAAACAGGGCGGCGGCGATATGGTCCACGCCGCCCGCCGAACCGCCGGCCCAGGTCACCTTGGCCGGGTTGGCCTTGATGGCCTCGGCCAGCTCCTGCACGGTCTTGATGGGCGAGGCCGCCGGCACGGCGATGGCCTCGGTCTCCTCGGTGAGGCGGGCGATGGGCGTCACCTGATCGAGGGTGACGGGCGCCTTGTTGGTGAGGATGGCGCCCACCATCACATAGCCCATGACCATGAGCTGGTTGGGATCGCCCTTCGCGCCATTGACGAACTGGGCGATGCCGATGGTGCCGCCGGCGCCCGCCACGTTGGTCACCTGCACGCTGCGGGCAGCGCCCGCCGCCACGAGGGCCTGCTGCATGGAGCGCGCGGTCTGGTCCCAGCCGCCGCCGGGGGCGGCGGGCGCCATGATCCGGAGATCGGCCACTTGAGCGCGGGCAGGCAGAGCGGCGAGCGGGGCCGCCAGCAGGGCGAGGCCCAGCGCGGCGACGGCGCGGCGGGAGGGGCGAGCGGACAGGGCGCGGGGGCCGTGTGAGAACTGCGGCATGATTTCCTTCCCGTGACGGACGTGAGGTCCTGATCTCCGCTTCACCGGCAGGCGGCGGATGTTGGGGAAAGAATTGACCGCTTCCGTTGCGAAAGGAAGCGGGCGGAGCACCGGAATGCCGGATTTCGCCCCTTCATGCACATGCCGTAAGGGAATGCTGCGGGCAAAGAAAACGCCCGGCGGTGAGACCGCCGGGCGTGATCCGGAGACGACCGGTCAGAGGCTGCTGGGATAGTTCGGGCTCTCGCGGGTGATGGTCACGTCGTGCACGTGGCTCTCGCGCAGGCCGGCGGAGGAGATGCGCACGAAGCGCGCCTTCTCGCGGAACTCCGGCAGGGTGGCGCCGCCCACATAGCCCATGGCGGCGCGCAGGCCGCCGGCGAGCTGATGCAGCACGTTGCTCGCCGGGCCCTTGTAGGCCACCTGACCCTCGACGCCTTCCGGCACCAGCTTCAGCGCGTCGCGCACTTCCGCCTGGAAGTAGCGGTCCGCCGAGCCGCGGGACATGGCGCCCACCGAGCCCATGCCGCGATAGGCCTTGTAGGAGCGGCCCTGATAGAGGAACACCTCGCCCGGGCTCTCCTCGGTGCCGGCGAGCAGCGAGCCGACCATGGCGACGGAGGCGCCGGCGGCGAGCGCCTTGGCGAGATCACCCGAAAACTTGATGCCGCCGTCCGCGACGATGGGCGTGTTGGTGGCGGCCGCGGCTTCCACCGCGTCCATCACGGCGGTGAGCTGGGGCACGCCCACGCCTGCGACGATGCGGGTGGTGCAGATGGAGCCGGGGCCGATGCCCACCTTGATGGCGTCGGCGCCGGCATCGATCAGCGCCTTGGTGGCGTCGGCGGTGGCGACATTGCCGGCGAGGATCTGCGTGGCGTTGGACAGCTTCTTGATGCGGGCCACCTGGTCGATGACCTTCCGAGAATGGCCGTGCGCGGTGTCCACCACCACGAGATCCACGCCCGCGTCGATCAGGCGCTCCGTGCGCTCGTAGCCGTCATCGCCGACCGTGGTGGCGGCGGCGACGCGCAGGCGGCCCTGCTCGTCCTTGGCGGCGTTCGGATTGGCGACCGCCTTCTCGATGTCCTTCACGGTGATCAGGCCGACGCAGTGGTAGTTGGCGTCCACCACCAGCAGCTTCTCGATGCGGTACTGGTGGAGCAGCTTCTTGGCCTCGGCCTGGCTGACGTTCTCCGTGACGGTGATGAGCCTGTCCTTGGTCATCAGCTCGGAGACGGGCTGGTCCGGATTGGTGGCGAAGCGCACGTCGCGGTTGGTGAGGATGCCCACCAGCTTGCCGCCGCGCCCGTTGCCGCGCTCCACCACCGGAATGCCGGAGATGCCGAAGCGCTTCATCAGGTCGAGGGCATATTGCAGCGTCTCGTCCGGGTGGATGGTGACCGGGTTCACCACCATGCCGCTCTCGAACTTCTTCACCTGCCGCACATGCTCGGCCTGGATCTCCGGCGTGAGGTTGCGGTGGATGACGCCGATGCCGCCGGCCTGCGCCATGGCGATGGCCATGCGGGCTTCCGTCACCGTGTCCATGGCGGCGGAGAGGATGGGCAGGTTGAGGCTGATGGTGTTGGTGAGGCGGGTGGCGAGGTTGACCCCGCCCGGCATCACTTCCGAGGCGCCGGGAACCAGCAGCACGTCGTCGAACGTGAGCGCCTCGCGGAAGGGCGAGCCGTTAAGGGAGGAAAGTGGGTTCGACATCGCCAACTCCTGATCGGGCCCGCCGGTCTGGCAGCCCGCAGTATGAGGATCGAAGCGCCCGGCTGCAGCCGTTTCGGTGTGGAGCCGCGCTTCGAGTTGGCAGTGGCCGATACCATGGCCGCACGACGATTAGAAGACCTTGCCCCCGCTTTCGTCATGCGCCCGGCGCAGGCCCGCGCCGCGTGGAAAGCTGTAGCATGGACGGGGACCTGACGGTGCCCTCATCCGCCGGCTGGAACTGGTGGACTTCCAAGCGGCGGCGGACCGCTCTAGGTTCCGGCCGGTCCGGCGGTTCCGGACGCCGTGCAACGGGGCCCTTCCATGTTCATGATGCTGCTCGGTCTGGTGATCTTCATCGGCACCCATCTCGTCTCGACGCGCCCGGCGCTGCGCGCCAGCCTCGTGGGGCAGGTGGGAGAGGGGCCATACAAGGGCTTCTACTCGCTGCTGGCGCTGAGCGGCCTCCTGCTCACCGGCTATGGCTACGGCCTGTGGCGCGCGGCGGGGCCCGCCATCCTCTGGACACCGCCCTATCAGCTGCGCCACCTCACCATGGGGCTGATGCTGATCGCCGCCATCTGCCTCGTCGCCGCTTATGTGCCGAGCCACATCAAGGCGTGGCTGAAGCACCCCATGCTGGTGGGTGTGAAGGTGTGGGCGCTGGCGCACTTTCTTGTGAAGGGCGATGCCGCCTCCATGACGCTGTTCGCGGTGGTGCTCGCCTGGGCGGTCTATGACCGCATCTCCGTGAAGCGGCGCGGCCTGCCGCTGCCCGTGGCGCCCTCAGGGTGGACCGGCGATCTCGCGGCGGTGGCCGGCGGGGTCGTCCTCTATCTGTTCCTCGTCTTCGTCTTCCATCCCTATGTGGTGGGCGTGCCCGTCATGGGCTGACCGAACCCGACAAGAATCCAAGGAAACGCCATGTCCATCCAGTCTGAGGCGCGCCGCACGACGGCGCCGGAGATTCGTGCCCGCAAGGGCGGCACGCCCATCGTCAGCCTCACCTCCTACCATGCCCACACCGCCCAGCTTCTGGACGCCCATGTGGATGTGATCCTGGTGGGCGACAGCCTCGGCATGGTGATGCACGGGCTGGAGACCACCGTTCCGGTCACCGTCGAGATGATGATCGTGCATGGCCGGGCGGTGGTGCGCGGCACGAAGCGCGCCCTCATCGTCGTGGACCTGCCCTTCGGCAGCTATGAGGCGAGCCCGGTCGAGGCCTTCCATACCGCGGCGCGGGTGCTGAAGGAGACCGGCGCCGGCGCGGTGAAGCTGGAGGGCGGCGTGCGCATGGCCGAGACCGTGCGCTTCCTCGTGGACCGCGGCATTCCGGTGATGGGCCATGTGGGTCTCACCCCGCAGGCCATCAACACGCTCGGCTCCTTCAAGGCGCGCGGCCGGGACGAGACCGAGGCCGGGCAGATATTCGAGGATGCGGTGGCGATCTCCCATGCGGGCGCCTTCTCCATCGTGCTGGAGGCCATCGCCGAGCCGCTCGCCCGCCGCATCACGCAGGAGGTGGCCCCGCCCACCATCGGCATCGGCGGCAGCGCGGCCTGCGACGGGCAGATCCTCGTCCTGGAGGACATGCTGGGCCTCGCGCCCCGCGTGCCGAAGTTCGTGAAGAAATATGCCGAGCTCGGCCCCGCCATCGAGGCGGCCGTCTCCTCCTATGCGGAGGAGGTGCGGGCCCGCACCTTCCCCGGCCCGGAGCATGTCTATGCGCCGAAGGCCCCCAAGGCGGGCTGACCGGAAAAGATCAAAAAACGGCGAAATCGGGCCCGTTTGCCACAAACGGGCCGCATGAGTACCTTACCGGCCCTTTTGCCCGCCCGCCGGCCTCCGGCGGGATGGGCCTTCGCGCGCTTGGACTTTGAATGACCGACATTTTTGACGAGATCGACGAGGATCTGCGCCGCGAGCGCCTGAGCCGGCTGTGGAACCGCTTCGGCATCTACGTGATCCTCTTCGTGGTGGCGGTGATCGCCGGGACCGCCGCCTACAGCGGCTGGCGCTGGTGGCAGCAGCGCGAGGCCCAGGCGACCAGCGTGCGCTTCGAGGCCGCCGTGAAGCTGGCTGACGAGGGCAAGCATCAGGAGGCGGAAGCCGCGTTCAATGCGCTCGCCAAGGATGCGCCCGCTGGTTATCGCGCGCTTGCCCGCTTCCGCGCCGCGACCGAACTTGCCACCCGCGACAAGGCCGCCGCCGTCGCCGCCTTCGATACGCTGGCCGCCGATACCGGCCTCACCGCCGCCGAGCGGGATCTGGCGCGCATCCGCGCCGCCATGATCCTCGTGGACACGGGCGCGGTGGGCGACGTGAAGCAGCGCGTGCAGGCGCTGGCCGACGGCACGAGCCCGCTGCGGCATTCCGCCCGCGAACTGATCGCCCTTTCCCAGTACAAGGCCGGCGACCTCAAGGGCGCCAACACCACCGCGAACCTGATCCTGGAAGATCAGGAAACGCCCAATGGCGTGCGTTCGCGGGCCGAGCTGATCCGCTCCCTCACCGCCCCGGCGCCGGCCAAGGCGGGCGAGGCGGCCCCGGCTCCCGCTTCCGCACCGGCCCCCGCCGCTCCCTCCGCCAAACCATGAGGACCCCCAGCATGCTGCGCGGACGCATCCGTATCGCCTTCGCCCTGGCTCTCGCTTTCGGCGTCTCGGGCTGCGAGAGCCTGGAAAAGCTCAACATCTTCGACACCAAGAAGCCGTTGCCGGGCCAGCGCCAGCAGGTCTTCCCGGGCGGCGTGCCCGGCGTCGAAGACAAGGCGCCGCTGGTGCAGCCGAGCAATTCCAACGTGTCGCTCGGCGCTGCGCCGACCCTCAAGCCGGAGTGAGGCCGCGCCGGCGCGGGTCTGTTGACCGCGCGGCATGACCGCTCCTGCCAAACCTATGCTAGAGAACGGGCGGGGCTTCCAGCCGGAGGCCCCGTTCCGTCGTTTTAGGCCCATTGTTCATGTCCTTCACCCTGGCCATCGTCGGCCGTCCCAATGTCGGCAAGTCCACCCTCTTCAACCGTCTCGTCGGCAAGAGGCTCGCGCTCGTTGACGACCGCCCCGGCGTGACCCGCGACCGGCGGGAAGGGGACGCGCGCCTCGGCGACCTCGCCTTCCGCATTGTCGATACGGCGGGCCTCGAGGAAGCCGATGCGGATAGCCTCGAAGGGCGCATGCGCGCGCAGACCGAGACCGCCATCGGCGACGCGGACGCGCTGCTGTTCCTGATCGACGCCCGCGTGGGGCTGACGCCCACCGACCGGGCCTTCGCGTCGCTCGCCCGCCGCTCGGGCAAGCCGACCATCCTCGTGGCCAACAAGAGCGAGGGCCGCGGCGGCGAGGCGGGGGCCATGGAGGCCTATGAACTCGGCCTCGGCTCACCGGTGCCGCTGTCCGCCGAGCACGGCGAGGGCCTCTCCGATCTCTATGACGCCATCTGCGAGGCTTTGCCGGCCCAGACCGCGCCGCAGGAGGAGGATGAGGAGACCGAGGAGGCGGAGGCCAATCCCAACCGCCCCATCAAGGTGGCGGTGATCGGCCGCCCCAATGCTGGCAAGTCCACCCTCATCAACCGCCTGCTGGGCGAGGACCGCCTGCTGACCGGCCCGGAGGCCGGCATCACCCGCGATTCCATCTCCGTGGAAGTGACGTGGAACGGGCGGGCACTGGAAGTGTTCGATACCGCCGGCCTGCGCAAGCGTGCGCGCATCGAGGACAAGCTGGAGAAGCTCTCCGCTGCCGATGCCCTGCGCGCCATGAAGTTCGCCGAAGTGGTGGTGGTGCTCATGGATGCCACCAAGCCCTTCGAGGAACAGGACCTGCGCATCGCAGACCTTGTGGTGCGCGAGGGCCGGGCCCTGGTCCTCGGCTACAACAAGTCGGATCTTGTCGGCCCCGCCGCCTTTTCCCGTCTGCGGGAAGAAGCGGACCACTGGCTGCCGCAGGTGAAGGGCGTGCCCATCGTGCCGCTGTCCGGCCTCACCGGGCGCGGCCTCGACAAGCTGGTGGAGGCCATCGCCGCCACCTATGCGGTGTGGAACACCCGCATCCCGACCAATCCGCTGAACCGCTACCTGCAGGAAGCGACCGATTCGCATCCGCCGCCGGCAGTGTCCGGACGCAGGGTGAAGATTCGCTACATGACGCAGCCCAAGGCCCGCCCGCCGAGCTTCGTCCTGTTCTGCTCGCGCCCCGAGGCGCTGCCCGAAAGCTATCTGCGCTACATCACCAACGGTTTGCGCGAGGCGTTCAGCCTGCCCGGCGTGCCGATCCGCCTCACCCTGCGCGAGAAGGGCAACCCTTACGCGGACAAGGACAAGTAGGACGCCGCGCCTCAACCTCGCATTTACCCTGCGCGCGCATTGTCGCGGGCGGTGGAGAGGGGAAGGCGATGTCCGGCACGGCAGGAATGGATCGGCGGCAGCTTCTGAGGCGGACGTGTCTGCTCGGCGGCAGCGTGGCGCTTCTTGCGCTCTCCCCCGTACGGGCGGCCGAGGATCCTGAAGAGACTGCCATCCGCTCTCTGAAGCCCGGCGAATACGTCTGGCATCCGGAGCGCGCGCCGGAAGGTCCGGTGGCCATCGTGGTCAACCTGCCGGAGCAGCGCTGCTTCGTGTATCGCGACGGCGTGCGCATCGGCGTCTCCACCGTCTCCACCGGCAAGGAAGGGCATCTGACACCCACCGGGGTCTTCACCATTCTCGCGAAGGACGTGGACCACCATTCCTCGCTCTATCACGAAGCCTCCATGCCCTATTCCGAGCGGCTGACATGGTCCGGCGTGGCGCTGCATGCGGGCGGCCTGCCGGGCTATCCGTCCTCGCACGGCTGCGTCCACCTGCCGCTCGCTTTCTCCAAATTGCTTTACGGCATCACGTCCGTCGGCACGCCGGTCATCATCTCGGACGGTCACAATGCGCCGCAGGATGTGCTCGACCCCGGCCTTGTGCTGCCGGCTGACGTGACGGCCTCCATTGCGGCCGGTGCGGACCAGAAGGTGCCGGACGGCAGCCGTGGCCCGGCCTGCGTCGTGGCGAGCGGGGCGGACCGCCGCCTCGTCGTGCTGCGCGACGGGGTGGAGGTTCTGAGCGGCGCCCTGACGGTGAAGGATCCCACCCAGCCGCTGGGCAACGTGGTCTATGTGCTGCGCCCGCAGCAGGACGGAAAGCCGCCGCGCTGGAGCGCGGTCAGCTATGAGGGCAACGGAGCCAGGGCCGGTGCGGCGCAGGACGCGCTGGCCCGCCTGATGGTGGAGCCGGCGGTGAACGCGCGCCTCGTCGCGCTGCTGACGCCGGGCGCCACCATGCTGGTGACTGATCTCCCGGCCGATTCGGGCACCCGCAGCGGACCCGATCTCGTCATCCTCGATCAACGCGGCAGCGTCTGATGCGGGCCGCCCGTGGTCTTGTGGGCGCGCTCGTCGCCGTCTCGCTGCTGTCCGGCACGCTACCGGCCTCCGCGCAGGACGGCGGGCCGCCGGCGAAGGAACTGTTCGGCGCGGCGAAGACCGCCGCCCCGCTCGCCACCCGCTCCATCGGCTTCTATTCGCGCGGCTGCCTCGCGGGCGCGAGCGAGCTTCCGGCCAACGGGCCGGCGGCGACGGCCGTGCGGCAAGGCGCGCAGGGGCCGCTCTGGCAGGCCATGCGCCCCTCCCGTGACCGCGCCTGGGGGCATCCGGCCCTCATCGATTTCCTGGAGCGATTCGCCGCCAGCGTGCCGCAGGTCTCCCGCTGGCCCGGCATCCTCGTGGGCGACATGTCGCAGCCGCGCGGCGGGCCCATGCGCACCGGCCATGCCTCCCACCAGGTGGGGCTCGATGCCGATATCTGGCTCACCCCCAGCCCCGGCCGCGCCTTCACGCCGCAGGAGCGCGAGAGCGTCTCCGCCACAATGATCGTGCGGCCCGACCGGCTGGATGTGGATCGCAAGGTGTGGACGGCGGATCATCTCGCCGTGATCCGCGCCGCTGCACAGGATGCCAATGTGGAGCGCATCTTCGTGAATGCGGCCATCAAGAAGGCGCTGTGCCGCGATGCGCAGGGCGACCGCGCCTGGCTCGCCAAGGTCCGGCCCTACTGGGGGCACGACTACCACATGCACGTGCGGCTGTTCTGCCCGAAGGACAGTCCCGACTGCCGGCCGCAGGAGCCCCCACCGGTCGGTGACGGCTGCGGCAGCGAACTCGCCTGGTGGTTCACCGACGAGGTGCTGCACCCCAAACCCTCGCCCACGCCCCAGAAGCCGAAGCCGCCGCTGACGCTCGCAGATCTGCCCGCCGCCTGTACGGCGGTGCTCGACGCGCGTTGAGGATCAAGGGATGCAAGCGCGGCCGTCGGCACGCCTGAGGCGTGCAAGCCACAGGCGATATGATTGTGGAGGTAGTATGCGGGCTGGGTTTGCACGAAGCCCGGCTTGCCGCTATCTGTTTGCGCGGTTTCCAAAGTGCGCGTCGGGGCGGCGAGTGCGCACAAGGCGCGGGTCTTGATGGGCCGTCTCGATCGTTACATCTTTTCCACCTCGGCTGTGGCCTTCGTCGGCGTCACGCTCGTACTCACGGGCATGATCTGGGCGACGCAGGCGTTGCGCCAGCTCGACCTCGTGACGAGCCAGGGCCAGACGATCCTTGCCTTCCTCGCCATCACCTCGCTGACCCTGCCGACGCTGATCATGGTCATCGCCCCGGCGGCGCTGTTCATCGCGACGTCCTACACGCTGCTCAAGCTCAACGGCGACAGCGAGATCGTGGTCATGGCGGCGGCCGGCATGAGCCCGTGGCGCGTCCTGCGCTCGCTGATGCTGCTGGCGGTGCTGGCCTCGGTCTTCTGCTCGGCCCTCTCCATCCACATCGTGCCGGCCAGCCTGCGGTCTTTCCGCGATCAGGTGTCGCGGGTGCGCGCGGACGTGGTGTCCTTCGTCGCCCAGCCCGGCCGTTTCGTGAATCTAGCGCCCGGCCTCGTCTTCCATGTGCGCGACAGGGCGAAGAACGGCGTCATGAGCGGCGTCTTCATCAATGACGCCCGCGAGAAGGAAGTCTCCACCTACGTGGCCGACCGCGGCCAGATCGTGGAGGCGGACAACGGCATCTTCCTCGTCCTGGAAAACGGCTCCATCCACCGCCGCGTGCCGGGTGCCGCCAGCAACGGCTCGGTGGTCGAATTCCAGCGCTATGCCTTCGACCTCTCGGCCCTGACGCCGGGCGGCAGCCAGAGCGGCGCGGACATCCGCCCCAACGAGCGGTCCTTCGCCTATATCTCGAACCCGCCCAAGGATGATCCCTACATGATCGTCCAGCCGGGCCGGTTCCGGGAGGAGTACCACAAGCGCCTGTCCGCCGGTCTCTATCCGCTGGCCTTCTTCGCCATCGCCGCCGCCGCCATGGCCCGCCCGCGCACCACGCGCGAGAGCCGGGGCCTCGCGCTTGCGGCGATCGTGCCCATCATGACGGCACTCCAGATCGCCAATTTCGCCGTCGCCGGCCAGCTGCGCACCGCCGCCTGGGCGGTACCGGCCATCTATCTCATTCCGCTCCTCACCATCATCGTCTCGGCGCTGGTGCTGCAGGGCTGGATCACCTTCACCCTGCCGGCCCCGGTGGCGCGCGTGATGCACGCGCTCTCCACGCGGGTGACCCGCCTTTCGGCCTCGTGAGGCGGCATGATCGGCAGGACGCTCGGCTTCTATTTCGCACGGCGCTTCTTCGCGTCCGTGACGATGATCTTCTTCTCCTGCGTCGGCCTCATCATGCTGGTCGACTTCCTGGAGATGGCGCGCCGCACCGCTGACCGTGACACGGTCTCGGCGGTCACCGTCGCATTGCTCACCATCTACCGCACGCCGGCCTTCACCGAGCAGTTGCTGCCCTTCGCGGTGCTGTTCGGCGGCATGGCTACCTTCGTCACCCTCTCGCGCAAGCTGGAGCTGGTGGTGGCGCGCGCGGTCGGCCTCTCGGTCTGGCAGTTCACCTCGCCGGCCCTGCTGGTGGCCTTCCTCATCGGCGTCTTCGCGACCTGCGTGTTCAATCCCGTCTCCGCCGATTTCAAGGAGCGGGCGAACCGCATGGAGGCGGAGATCTTCAACACCGCCTCGGGCGTGTTCACGCAGGGCACGTCTGGCTTCTGGATCCGCCAGCAGAGCGTGGACGGGCAGGCGATCATCCAGGCGGCGGCCTCCCAGCAGGGTGGGCGGCAACTCACGGGCGTGACGGTCTTCGAGTTCGACCGGAACGGGAAGCTGACCGACCGCGTCGAGGCCAAGAGCGCGATCCTGGGCGACGGCTACTGGACGATGAAGGAGGCGCGGGTGCTGGTGCCGGGCTCCGACCAGCAGACCTTCGAGACCTACCTGCTCGCCACCAAGCTCGATCCGAAGCAGATCCAGGAGTCGCTGGTCTCCCCCGAAACCGTGTCCTTTTGGCAACTGCCCGACGCCATCAGCAATGCCGAGCAGTCGGGCTTCGGTGCGGCGAGATACCGCCTTCAGCTTCAGAGTCTTTTGGCCCGGCCGTTCTTGCTGGTGGCCATGGTGTTAATAGCCGCTGTGGTTGGCTTAAGGGTGTTTCGCTTCGGCGGTGTAGGACAAACGATTCTCGGTGGCGTGCTCGCGGGGTTTCTGCTTTATCTGGGAACCAAGCTCGCCGAGGATCTTGGTGACGCTGGTGTTGTGCATCCCATTGCTGCTGCATGGTTTCCCGCACTCGCCGGCATTTTCATGGGGGTATTGATCCTGTTGCACCGGGAGGACGGATGACGGTCGGGTCGAGCCCCTTTCAGGCCTTGGCCGTGATGGGCCCGCGCAGTGTGCTGCGCGGGATGGGGACGGCGTTTGTCGCCGGCCTCCTCCTTCTGGGAGCATCCGCCGGTGCCGTGACGCCTGCCCGTGCCCAGTCCGGGCCGGCCGGTCTTGGCGTGGCCACGCCCAAGACCGATCCCAATGCCAAGATGCTCGTGACCGCCGACCAGCTGGTCTACGACTACAAGAACGATACCGTCTCCGCCGTCGGCAACGTGCAGATGTACTATGACGGCTCGTCCGTCGAGGCGAAGCGCGTCACCTACAACCGCAAGACCAACAAGGTCATCGCGGAGGGCAACGTCCGTCTGAAGCAGAAGGACGGCAAGATCGTCACGGCCGAGAATCTCGAGCTATCGCAGGACTATTCCGAAGGCTTCATCAACAGCCTCAGGGTGGACACGCCCGACAAGACCCATTTCGCCGCCACCCGCGCCGACCGCGCGGAGGGCAACATCACCGTCTTCCAGAATGGCGTCTACACGGCCTGCGAGCCGTGCAAGGACACGCCGCAGAAGCCGCCCCTGTGGCAGATCAAGGCTGCGCGGATCATCCATAACGAAGACGAGAAGATGATCTATTACCAGGATGCGACGATGGAATTCTTCGGAATGCCCATCGCGTATTTCCCGTATTTCTCGTCGCCCGACCCGACGGTGAAGCGCAAGACCGGCTTCCTGTTCCCGGAGTTCTACAGCTCCGGCAACACGGGCTATGGCGTCTCCGTGCCCTTCTTCTGGAACATCGCGCCCGATCGGGACGTGACGTTCGACCCCATGTTCTTCAGCAAGCAGGGCGTCCTGCTGCGCGGCGAATGGCGCCAGCGCCTGGAGAACGGCTCCTACAGCCTGCGCGCCGCCGGCATCGACCAGCTCGACAAGGGCACGTTCGTCTCCAACGGCACGCCGCTGCCGGGCTATCGCGACCAGCGCGGCATGGTAGAAAGCCATGGCCAGTTCGCGCTGAACAACTACTGGACCTTCGGCTGGGACGGCACCGTCGTCTCTGACCGCATGTTCCTGCGCGACTACGGCTTCGTGTCCTCGGACATCATCGATCGCACCTCGCAGGTCTATTTGCAGGGGCAGGGCGACCGCAGCTACTTCGACCTGCGCGGCCTCTACTTCCTCGGCATGGCCACCACGGACAACCAGAACAAGCTGCCTGTGGTGGGCAACCTCGATTACAACTACGTCTTCGGCAAGCCCGTGCTCGGCGGCGAGGCCGGCGTCAACGTGAACTTCACCACGCTGTCGCGCGATCAGGCGGACTTCATCTCCACCAATGCGCTCACCGCCAATGCCGCCAATATCGGCGTGCTGGGCGGCTCGTGCGCCCTCAGCAACCCGAACCCCACGCAGTGCCTGCTGCGCGGCGCGCCGGGCGATTACACCCGCCTTTCGGCTGAGCTGTACTGGAAGCGCACGCTGGTCGACAGCGCCGGCCAGATGTGGACGCCGTTTGCGCAGATGCGCGTGGACGTGGCCCAGGCCAACGTCTCGGCCCTGCCCACCAGCTATTCCAGCGGCCCGACCCTGCCGGGGCAGAATCCGCTGCAGTCGGGTGACGAGAGCCTGATCCGCGCCATGCCGGTGATCGGCCTCGATTACCGCTATCCCTTCATCTCGGTGCAGAGCTGGGGCACGCAGACGATCGAGCCGCGCGTGCAGCTCATCGCCCGCCCCAACGAGACCGGGATCGGCAAGCTGCCGAACGAGGATGCGCAGAGCCTGGTGTTCGACGACACCAACCTGTTCTCCATCAACAAATACTCGGGCTATGACCGGGTGGAGGGCGGCGGCCGCGCCAATGTGGGCGTGTCCTACACGGCGGCGCTCAATCAGGGCGGCGTGATCACCGCGCTCGTCGGCCAGTCCTACCACCTGTTCGGCCTGAACTCGTACGCTCAGGGCGACATGGCGAACACCGGCCTGCAGTCGGGTCTCGACACCAACGTGTCCGACTACATCGCCCGCTTCAGCTACTCGCCGACCGACAAGTTCGAGGTCATCAGCCGCTTCCGCTTCGCCGAGGACAATGCGTCCCTGCAGCGGTTCGAACTGGAAGGCCGCACCCAGATCGACAAGCTCGGCATCAACGTCATCTATGGACGTTATGCGCCGCAGCCGCTGCTCGGCTATTATGAGGAGCGCGAGGGTGTCTTCACCTCGGCCTCCTACAAGCTGAGCGAGAACTGGAGCCTGAACGGCGCCGTGCGCTACAACATCGCCCAGTCGGCGTTCGACTACACCCAGCTCGGCGTCTCCTACATGGACGACTGCTTCACGCTGGCCCTGAACTACATCTCCGACTACACGGTGAACGGCACCACCAACTCGTCCAACAACAGCATCCTCCTGCGCATCGGCCTCAGGACGCTGGGTGAGACGAATATCAAGTCGGGCCTTGGCAGTTCCTCCAGCTCCAATTAGTGAAGACCGGTCGGCGGGTTGAGATCACACCCGCTTGAGGCTTCCGCCCCGTGACGCCGTCACGGGGTAGTGGCCCCATTGCCGCCACAGGCGCAGGCAAGATGAACGCACGTCCATTCCGACGACCGTTGCGGTGGTCGGGGCCTGACCGGGATGAACGATGACCTCTGCTTTTCGACGCTTCCTGCTCGTTTGCGCGCTCGCTTTGCCGGTGCTCGCTCCCGGTGTCGCGCTGGCGCAGGTGCTGGTGATGGTGTCCGGCCAGCCGATCACGTCCAATGACGTCGCCCAGCGCATGAAGCTGCACCAGCTCATCGAGAACAAGTCGCCGCCGCAGAAGCAGGTGCTCGAAGAGCTGATCGACGAGAAGATCAAGGTGCTCCAGGCCGCCCGCTTCTCCATCGAGGCGGACGAGGACGACGTGAACCGGATGTTCTCGAACATCGCCGAGCGCTCGGGCCGCACCGCAGATCAGCTCACCGCGAGCTTTGCCCAGTCGGGCCTCAAGGTTCAGACCTTCAAGGACAAGCTGCGCGCCGACTATGTGTGGGGCCAGTATGTCCGCGCCCGCGCCCCGGTGGTGAACATCCGCGATTCGGACGTGATCGCCGCCCTCAACAAGCAGGGCAACGCGGACGCCTTCACCGCCACCGAGTATGTGCTGCGCCCCATCATCCTGGTGGTGGGCGGCGGCAGCAATGCCTACGGCTCCCGCCTCGCCGAGGCCAATGCGCTGCGCGCCAAGTTCAATGGCTGCGATGCCGGCCTCCAGATGATCAAGGGCATGAAGGAGACGGTGGTGCGCTCGCCCATCAACCGCCTTTCTTCCGAGATCCCCGAGAAGATGCGTGCCGTCCTCGACAAGACCGAGGTCGGCCGCCTGACGCCGCCGGAAGTGTCCCAGTCGGGTGTCGAGACCTTCGCAGTGTGCGAGAAGCGCACCGTGAAGGGCGAGAGCTCGAAGAAGCGCGACATCAAGGACGAGCTCTCCAACGCGCAGTTCCAGGAGCAGTCGAAGCGCATGATGGCCGAGCTGCGCAAGACCATGCTCATCCAGTACATGCGCTGATGACCGCGGCGCTCGCGCTCAGCCTCGGCGAGCCCGCCGGCATCGGGCCGGACGTGGTGCTCGCCGCCTGGCGGGCGCGCGAGGCGGCGGGCCTGCCTGCCTTCTTCGTGGTGGGTGATCCCGCCTGTCTGGCCGCGCGGGCCCGGCTTCTCGGCCTTTCCGTCCCCATCGAGATCGTCGAGCCCGGCACGGCCGCATCCGCCTTTCGCGAGGCGCTGCCGGTGGTGCCGGCGGGCCCCCGTGCCACCGCCGAGCCGGGGCGGCCCGACGGGACCAGCGCCCGTGCCGTGGTGGAGAGCCTCGACCGGGCGGTCGATCTCGTGCAGGCGGGCGCGGCCGCAGGCCTTGTGACCGCCCCTCTCGCCAAGGCCGTGGTCTATGAGGCCGGCTTCCGCTTTCCTGGCCACACCGAATATCTCGCCGCCCGCTGCACCCCGCCCGGCGGAGTGGCGCCGCGCCCGGTGATGATGATCTGGTCGCAGGCCCTCGCGGTGGTGCCGGCCACCATCCACATTCCGCTTGCCCAGGTATCCGCCGCCGTCACCGCCGACCTGCTGGTGGAGACCGGCCGCATCGTCGCCCGCGACATGGTGCGCCGCTTCGGTCTGCCGCGCCCGCGTCTCGCCTTCGCCGGCCTCAATCCCCATGCGGGGGAGGCGGGGACCATCGGGCGCGAGGACGAGACTGTGGTGCGCCCTGCCATCGAGCGGCTGCGCGCCGAGGGCATCGAGGCGACCGGGCCGTTCCCCGCCGACACGCTGTTCCATGCCGAGGCGCGCGAGGCCTATGACGTGGTGATCGGCATGTATCACGATCAGGTGCTGATCCCGGCCAAGACGCTGGCCTTCCATGATGGTGTGAACGCCACGCTCGGCCTGCCGCTGGTGCGCACCTCGCCCGATCACGGCACCGCCTTCGCCATCGCCGGGACCGGCCGGGCCAACCCGTCGAGCCTCATGGCGGCGCTGCGGCTCGCGCGCCGCTTCGCGGATGCCGACGCCGCCTGAGGGCGTGCAACTGCAGATCGCGATTCCCTCGGGCCGGATCGTGCTCTAAGACACGGCCTCTTCCTCTCAGGAGTTCCGGTCCCTTGAGCGCCATCGACGATCTGCCTCCGCTGCGCGAGGTCATCCGCGCGCACGGCCTTTCGGCGCAGAAATCGCTGGGCCAGAACTTCCTGCTCGATCTCAACCTCACCGCCCGCATCGCGCGGGGCTCCGGCCCGTTGGAAGGCGCGACGGTGGTGGAGGTCGGCCCCGGTCCCGGCGGTCTCACCCGCGCGCTTCTGGCCTTGGGCGCCCGCAAGGTCATCGCCATCGAGCGGGACCACCGCTGCATCGCGGCCCTCAACGAGATCGCCGCCGTCTATCCGGGCAGGCTGGAGATCATCGAGGGCGACGCGCTGAAGGTGGATGTGCGCCCCCATCTCGACGGCGCCGAGGCGCGGGTGGTGGCGAACCTGCCCTATAATGTGGGCACGCAGCTTCTGGTGGGCTGGCTTTCCACCG
This sequence comes from Azorhizobium sp. AG788, assembly GCF_004364705.1. Classification (NCBI taxonomy): domain Bacteria; kingdom Pseudomonadati; phylum Pseudomonadota; class Alphaproteobacteria; order Hyphomicrobiales; family Xanthobacteraceae; genus Azorhizobium; species Azorhizobium sp. AG788. Next base: position 127,387 of record NZ_SOBM01000009.1, on the reverse strand, counting down.
ATCCCTGGCCGCCGTGGTTCTCTTCGCTGACGCTCATGTTCCAGCGCGAGGTGGCCGAGCGCATCGTCGCGGGGCCGGACAGCAAGGCCTATGGGCGTCTCGCTGTGCTCACCGGCTGGCGCGCGCAGGCGCGCATCCTGTTCGATGTGGCGCCCTCGGCCTTCGTGCCGCCACCCAAGGTCACGTCCTCGGTCATCCATGTGGTGCCGCGTGCGGAGCCGGTGCCCTGTGCCCTGCGGGATCTGGAGCGCGTGACAGAGGCGGCCTTCGGCCAGCGCCGCAAGATGCTGCGCCAGTCGCTGAAATCGCTGGGCGTCGATCCGCTGGCCCTGCTGTCGGAGACGGGCATCGACGAGACGGCGCGGGCGGAGGAGATCGATGTCGCCGGTTTCCTCGCCCTCGCCAATGCCTTCGGGCGTGCGCGCGGCGGCTGAGCCGGGGATGCGGCGGGGCGTGACTTGCCCGCGCAATCTTCCGGCAGTGTAGTGTCCTACCGTTGACCGGAGCCCCTGCATGCGTCGCCCATTGCTCTCCACCGCCGTCAAATCAGCAGCCCTTGCCGGCGTCTTCTGCCTGGCGAGCCTTCCGGCGCTGGCGGACATGGTGCTGGAGCGTGTGGTTCTGGTGCAGCGCCACGGCGTGCGCGCGCCCACCCAGTCGCCGGAGGCGCTGGCGAGCTGGACCGCGCGGCAATGGCCGTCCTGGCCGGTGGGGCGGGGCGAACTGACCCCGCGTGGCGCGCAGGTGGTGGGCCTGATGGCGGATGGCATCCGCGCCGGATATGTGGCGCAGGGCCTCCTGCCGGCCACCGGCTGCCCCGGCGACAGCCTTGTCATCTGGGCGGACGGCGCCGACGAGCGGACCCGTGACAGCGGGCGCATGCTGGCGGACCGTCTGGCGCCCGGCTGCGCCGCGCCGCTGGGGCACGGCCCCGATGGCCAGAAGGACAAGGTGTTCGACTCCACCGGCGGCGCCTGCCGGCTGGAGGACAAGGCCGCCCGGAAGGCGATTGCCGCGTTCACCGGCAACAAGGGCATCGTGGACCCCGCCGCTGCCGAGGCGATCCGGCGCGTATGGTCCATCCTGAAGCCCGGCGAGGCTCCCGGCCCCTCCAGCTTCAAGGTGACGCCGGGCGGCATCACCATCAGCGGCGCGCTCTCGGTGGCCGCGCAGGCCTCCGAAATCTTCCTGCTCCAGTATGCCGAAAACATGCCCGTGGCGGATGTGGGCTGGGGCGCGGCTGCCGATCCGGCCGTCCTCGCCGTGCTGCTGCCGGCCCGCGACCGGCTGGCGGACCTGTCCCGCCGTCTGCCCTATCTGGCGCGCCGGCAGGGCGCGGGCATGGCCCGTATCATGCTTGCGACACTCGCCGGCGAGACCCGCGCCGCCGCACCCGCCATCGGGCCGGGCGTGAAGATGCTCGCCTTCGCCGGGCATGATGACGACATTTCCAATATGGCCGGCATCTTTGGCGTGAACTGGAGCTTGCCACGGCAGCCGGACACGGCGCCGCCGGCCGCTGCCTTTGCGCTGGAGCGCTGGCGCGACACTACGACGGGCGCGGTTCTGGTGGGCGCCACCGTCTGGTATGCGGAACTGGAGGGTATGCGGGCGCTCGATCCCGCGCGGGTGCGCAGCCTCAAGGTGCCGCTGCCCGGATGCGGCGAAAGCGGCCTCTGCCCGCTCGATGCGCTGCGCGCGCAGACCCTGAAGGACATTCCAGCCGCGTGCGGCGGCTGAGCCGGACGAGAGGCGGGGCGGCGCCCCGCCGCTCCCTCAGAGCGCGTCGCGCAGTCCCTTCACGAAGCCGGCGAGGCCGGTGAGGCGGCGGCGCTTCAGGCGCTCGGCCTGGAGGATGGCCTTCAGCTTGGCGAGGCTGTCCTCCACGTCCTGATTGATCAGGATGTAGTCATATTCGGTGAAGTGGCTGATCTCGTCCGACGCCTTGGACATGCGCTGGCGCACCACGTCGTCCGTGTCCTGCGCGCGGGTGCGCAGGCGCTTCTCCAGATCCTCGGCGGTCGGCGGCAGGAGAAACACCTTCACCAGATCCTGCTCGGCGCTCTGGTCGAGCTGCTGGGTGCCCTGCCAGTCGATGTCGAACAGCACGTCGCGGCCGGCGCTCAGGGCATCCTCCACCGCCTGGCGGGGCGTGCCGTAGAGATTGCTGAACACGGTCGCATGCTCCAGCAGCGCGCCGGTGTCGCGCAATTCCTCGAACCGCTCCTTCGAGACGAAGAAATAGTCCTTGCCATCCACCTCGCCCGGACGGGGCGGGCGGGTCGTCACCGACACCGACATGGTGATGCGGTCGTCCTCGGCCAGCAAGCGGCGGGAGAGGGTGGTCTTGCCCGCGCCCGAGGGTGAGGAGAGCACCAGCATGAGGCCACGGCGGGCGAGGCCAGAGCGGGAGCCCGGCTTCCAGCCCGGCAGCGAGAAATGGGACGTGGCGGGAGCGGCCATGCGGGAGGTCTTTATTCCACGTTTGCGATCTGCTCGCGGAACTGATCCACCAGAAGCTTCAGGTCAAGCCCGATCTGTGTCAGGGCCACCGCATTGGACTTGGAACACAGCGTATTGGCCTCGCGGTTGAACTCCTGCGCGAGGAAATCGAGGCGCCGGCCCACCGGCCCGCCTTGCGTCAGCAGCTCGCGGGCGGCGGCGATATGGGCGGCGAGGCGGTCGAGTTCCTCCCGCACGTCCGCCTTGGTGGCCAGCAGCACCGCCTCCTGATGCAGCCGCTCGGGATCGAGGCCCGCATGGGCCTCCGAGAGCGCGCGCACCTGATCGGCCAGACGTGCCTTGATGGCCTCAAGCTGGCGCTCGGGCAGGCTCTCGGCGGCGGCGACGAGCCGCGCGATGCCGTCGAGGCGGTCCATGAGAATTGCTCTGAGCGCCGCGCCTTCCGCGATCCGCATGCGCGCGAGGTCCGCCAGCGCGTCCTCGAAGCCGGCGAGGGCATCCCGTGTGACGGCCGCGCGGTCCTCGTCCGAGAGATCGGCTTCCACCACTTCGACGATGCCGCGCACGGCGAGCAGGGCATCGAGCGTGGGCGGGGCGGCGCCGAGCACGGCTGCGGCCTCCTTGAGGGCGGTGTAGAGGGTGCGCAGGGCCGGCTGGTTCAGCGACACCGCCGCCGTCTCGCCCTCGCGTGCCAGCGTCAGCGTGCCGGAGACGGAACCGCGCGAGAGCGCCTTGGTGGCGGCGGCACGCGCGCCGGCATCGAGGGCATCGAAGCCGCCCGGCAGGCGCAGGCGCAGGTCGAGGCCCTTGGAATTGACCGAGCGCACCTCCCAGGTCCAGCGCCACGCGCCGGTGAGGCCGTGGGTGCGGGCAAAGCCGGTCATGCTGGCGAGGGACATGGGGAAGACCTTCTCGAAACGACGATGCCGGCAGAGCCGGCATCGGAACAGGTGTCAGTTGGCGGGCTTGGGCGCGCTTGTCCCAGTGCCGCGCTGCGGGGGCGTCGGCGCGGCCTCGGGCGCCGGGGCCGGCGTGCCGGCGCCGTTCGCGGGCGCCGACGTGCCCGAGGAGGGAGCGGCCGCCGGGGGCGCGGCGGGAGGCTGGGCCGCCGCCTTGGCCTTCATCTCCGCCTCGATCTCGCGCCAGCGGGCGACGTTGCGATTGTGCTGCTCCAGCGTCTCCGCGAAGACGTGGCCGCCAGTGCCGTCGGCGACAAAATAGAGGTCCTTGGTCTTGGCCGGATTGGCCACGGCCACCAGCGAGGCCTTGCCCGGATTGCCGATGGGGCCGGGCGGCAGGCCGTCGATGGCATAGGTGTTGTAGGGCGTGGGCGTCGAGATGTCGGTGCGGCTGATGGGCCGGCCGAGCGTGCCCTTGCCGCCGACGATGCCGTAGATGATCGTCGGGTCCGACTGGAGCTTCATCTTCTTCGTCAGGCGGTTGACGAAGACCGCCGCCACGCGCGGGCGCTCGTCGGCCTTGGAGGTCTCCTTCTCCACGATGGAGGCGAGGATGATCATCTCTTCCGGCGACTTGAGCGGCAGGTCCGGCGCGCGCTTGGCCCAGAGGTCCGCCACCAGCTTCTGCTGGTCGGCGCTCATGCGCTTGAGGACTTCCTGCCGGGTCATGCCGCGCACGATGGCATAGGTCTCGGGCAGCAGCGTGCCTTCCAGCGGCACGCGGGGTGTGCCGGTGAGGAGCGGATTGTCGTTGAGGCGGTCCACCACCTGCTGGCTGGTGAGGCCCTCAGGGACGGTGATCTGGTGCTGGACCACATGGCCCGCGACCATCGTGTCCACCACGTCGGCCATGGTCACGCCGGGCTTGAAGGCGTATTCGCCCGCATGGAGCGACTCGCCCCGGTGGGTGAACTGGTGGCCGGCGATGAAGACCATCCAGTTGCGGATGATGCCTTCGCGTTCCAGCAGGTCGGCGATGTCGCGCAGGCCGGAGCCGCGCGGGACGACCACGTTCTTTTCGGTGGCGAGCGGCCCGGCCTCGTTATAGGCGCGCTGGCCGTACCAGCCGACGAGCCCGCCGCCCACGGTGAGGAAGAGAAGCAGGGTGAAAACGGCGCTGCCGACGACGACGGCGGGGTGGTTTGCCCCCCGGGACCGCCTCTTCTTCGGCTTCTGCTCGGGCTGCTCCATGGCGGATGCTCCTCGAAAGTGGCGGGGTCCGCTGAAATTCGCGGGGCAGCCGGCAGTCCCGCAAGGTCACGCGGAGGCCGACACAGTGCCGGAGGCTAGCGCTAATTATGGCGACATGGCGTCCCGGCACCGCGAAGGGTGCGGGACGCCGGAGGCTCAGGCCGCGTAGCGGCGCAGGACCAGCGAGGCGTTGGTCCCGCCGAAGCCGAAGGAGTTGGAGAGGGCCACGTCGATCTTGCGGGCGCGCGGCTTGAGCGGCACCAGATCGATCGGGGTCTCCACCGACGGATTTTCGAGGTTCAGCGTCGGCGGCGCGATCTGGTCGCGGATGGCGAGGATGGAGAAGATCGCCTCCACCGCACCGGCAGCGCCCAGCAGATGGCCGATGGACGACTTGGTGGACGACATGGAGACGTTGGCCGCCGCATTGCCCAGCAGCCGCTCCACCGCCTTCAGCTCGATCTCGTCCGCCATGGTCGAGGTGCCGTGGGCGTTGATGTAGTCCACCTCGCCCGGCGAGATGCCGGCCCGCTTCAGCGCCGCCGTCATGCAGCGGAAGGCGCCGTCGCCGTCCGGGGTCGGGGCGGTGATGTGGAAGGCGTCGCCCGAGAGGCCGTAGCCGATGACCTCGGCATAGATCTTCGCGCCGCGGGCCTTGGCGTGCTCCAGTTCCTCGAGCACCACAATGCCGGCGCCCTCGCCCATGAGGAAGCCGTCGCGGTCGCGGTCATAGGGACGCGAGGCGCGGGTGGGCTCGTCATTGAAGGCGGTGACCAGCGCCTTGCAGGCGGCGAAGCCGGCGAGCGCGAGGCGGTTCACGGGTGATTCGGTGCCGCCGGCGACCATCACGTCCGCATCGCCGAAGGCGATCAGGCGGGCAGCATCACCGATGGCGTGGGAGCCGGTGGAGCAGGCGGTGACCACGGCATGGTTCGGACCCTTGAGGCCGTGCTCGATGGACACGTATCCGCCGGCGAGGTTGATGAGGCGGCCGGGAATGAAGAAGGGGGAGACGCGGCGCGGCCCCTTTTCCTTGAGGGTCAGCGCGGTATCCGCAATGCCCTCGATGCCGCCGATGCCGGAGCCGATCAGCACGCCGCTGGCGATCTGATCCTCATAGGCCGTGGGATGCCAGTCGGCATCGTCCAGAGCCTGCTTGGCGGCAGCCATGGCATAGACGATGAACTCGTCGACCTTGCGCTGCTCCTTAGGCTCCATCCACTGGTCGGGATTGTAGCTGCCGTCGCTGCCGTCCCCGCGCGGAATGACCGCCGCAATCTTGCAGGGGAGATCGGACACGTCGAAAGTGTCGACGCGCTTGGCGCCGCTTTCGCCGGCGAGCAGCCGCCGCCAGGTCGGCTCGACACCGCATCCGAGCGGCGTCACCATGCCGAGGCCCGTGACGACAACACGTCTCATGTGGACAACTCCGGTACCGTCATGACAACGGCCGCGGACACGCGGTGCCGCGGCCGTGCTGTCGAAAAGGCCAGGCTCAGCCGGCGTTCTTTTCCAGGAACTTGATGGCGTCGCCCACCGTCAGGATGGTCTCGGCCGCGTCGTCCGGGATCTCGGTGTTGAAGGCCTCTTCGAAGGCCATCACGAGTTCCACGGTGTCGAGGCTGTCGGCGCCGAGATCGTCGATGAAGCTGGCGTTCTCAGTCACCTTCTCGGGCTCAACCCCGAGATGCTCCGCGACAATCTTCTTCACCCGCTCGGCGATGTCACTCATCGATGCACCCTCGTTGTCTGAAATAAAATGGCCATCCGGCAGCAGCAGTTCGGCGTGATACCGCTCAGCCGCCGCTCCCGGCCCACCCACGCGATGCGAGAAACCCGCGCAACTGGGCCGTTTCTTGAGAGATCCAATCCACCGCTCGGACCGGTTCGAGCGGCTCGTTAACATACTTCCCGAGCCATTGCCAGCAGGCCGACCCTGCGGCCAAACCCTTGGAAACGGCGGAACCCCGCCCCATGACCGGAGGCGGAGATGCCCGGGCATCCGCCGTCCGAAACGCCCATGGGCGGGCGGGCCTCACACGGGCGCAGCGGGCCTGTGCCCGGCGCACCCCGTGGCTCAGATCATCGCCATGCCGCCGTTCACGTGCAAGGTCTGGCCCGTCACGTAGGCGGCTTCATCCGACGCCAGATAGACGCAGGCGGCCGCGATGTCCTCCGGCGTGCCGAGACGGGCGGCCGGAACGGACTTCAGGATGGCCTCGCGCTGCTTGTCGTTGAGCGCGTCGGTCATGGGGGTGGCGATGAAGCCGGGGGCGATGCAGTTCACCGTCACGCCGCGGCTCGCCACTTCCTGGGCGAGGGCCTTGGACATGCCGATCATGCCCGCCTTGGCGGCGGCATAGTTGCCCTGGCCCGCATTGCCGGTGACGCCGACGATGGAGGTGATGGAGATGATGCGGCCGGTGCGCCGGCGCATCATGGCGCGCACCGCCGCCCGCGACAGGCGGAAGGCGGAGGTGAGGTTCACGTTGAGAACCTGCTCCCACGCCTCGTCGGTGAGGCGCATGAAGATGTTGTCGCGGGTGATGCCGGCGTTGTTGACGAGGATGTCTACGACGCCCATGGCCGCTTCCGCGTCCGGCACCAGCTTCTCCACCTCCTCGGCGACACCGAGGTTGCAGGGCAGAACGTGCACCCGGTCCTTCAGCTCGCCGGCCAGCGCGTCGAGCGCCTCGCGGCGGGTGCCGGAGATGGCGACCGTCGCGCCCTGGGCATGGAGGGCCTTGGCGATGGCGCCGCCGAGACCGCCGGTGGCGCCGGTGACGAGGGCGGTCTTGCCGCTCAGATCGAACATGGATCGTCCTTCGGATGACGCAGCGCCGGAGGCGGCGCTGCGGGAAAGGGGCTTCAGGCCGCCGGGGCGGCCTTGGCGGCGATGAAGGCGGCGACGTCCTCGGGCGTGCCGACCGCCGACACCTGGATCTCCTTGGCGATGCGGCGGACGAGGCCGGAGAGCACCTTGCCGGCGCCCACCTCGACCGCGCGGTTGACGCCCGCGCCAGCCATATACACCACCGATTCGCGCCAGCGCACCGTGCCCGTCACCTGTTCGACCAGGAGGCGGACGATTTCGGCCGGATCGGTGACCGGTGAGGCGCGCACGTTGGAGATGACCGGCACCACGGGGGCCTTCACGTCCACCTCGGCGAGCGCGGCGGCCATGGCCTCGGCGGCGGGCTCCATCAGGCGGCAGTGGAAGGGGGCGGACACGGGCAGCAGGATGGCGCGGGAGGCGCCCTTGGCCTTGGCGATCTCAATGGCGCGCTCCACCGCCTTGAGGCTGCCGGAAACCACCACCTGTCCGCCGGCATTGTCATTGGCGGCTTCGCAGACGTCGTCACCGGCGGCCTCGGCGGCGACCGCGACGGCCTGCTCGTAATCAAGGCCGAGCAGCGCGGCCATGGCGCCGGCGCCGGCCGGCACCGCGTCCTGCATGGCGCGGCCACGGATGCGCAGCAGGCGGGCGGCGTCGGAGATGGTGAAGGTGCCGGCGGCGGCCAGCGCCGAATATTCGCCCAGCGAATGGCCGGCCACGAAGGCGGCGTCGCGGGCAAGGTTCAGGCCCGCCTCGGCTTCCAGTACGCGCAGGGCGGCGAGCGAGGTGGCCATGAGGGCCGGCTGGGCGTTGGCGGTAAGGGTCAGTTCGTCCGCCGGGCCTTCCCACATGATGCGGGTGAGGTGTTCGCCAAGTGCCGCATCGACTTCGGTGAAGACGTCGCGGGCGGCGGCGAAGTTTTCGGCCAGCGCCTTGCCCATGCCGACGGCCTGGCTGCCCTGTCCGGGGAAGATGAAGGCTGTGCTCATGGGGCGCTCCCTGCCGCTTTAAATTTGGCGGCGCAGAGACACCGCGCAGGGGGCGAAGTCAAGGACGAGCCCGAGTGTTTTCGGGCTCTTGCGCTGCATCATGGCCGCGAGTTCCGTGCATGGGTGGTATCTTTAGAAAGAAGATGATATTTTCCTTTCCATGGAAAGCAGGGAGGCTGCCGGTTGATGCCGATGTCCCATCCGCTTCCCGGCGCGGGTCCGCGGCCCGAGGCCGGAGCCGTCGTCACCAAGGCGGTGGTGCGCGCCGCCGACGCCCTCGGCCTCACCGCCCGGCGGCTCGGCGAGGTGATCGGCGTCTCGGAGGCCACCGTCTCGCGCATGCGCAAGGCCGGCTACATTCTGGAGAACGGCGGCAAGCCCTTTGAACTCGCGGTGCTTTTCGTCCGCCTGTTCCGGGGGCTCGACGCCATCGTCGGCGGCGATGCGCTCGCCGCCCGGGCCTGGATGCAGGCGGAGAACAGCGCGCTCGGCGGCATACCGGCCGAGCGCATCCGCAGCGTGACCGGACTTCTCGATGTCATCGCCTATCTGGACGCCCGCCGCGCTCGCGTCTGAGGCGCAGCCCTATGAGGGGCGCGTCTGGCGGCTGGTGGAGGCGCAGCACCGCGTCTCGACCCTCAAGCTTGTGGATACGCTGGACGAGCAGGCCCTGCTTGAAGAGCTGATCGAGGAGACCAAGCCGCTGCTGCCGCCCGAATGCACGCGGCTGCCCTATCTTCTCGCTTCGCCCTTCCGTTATGCGCCGCCCTATCCGCACGGCTCCCGCTTCCGCCGGGCCGGGCGCACGCCGGGCGTCTACTACGCCGCCGAGACGCCGCAGACAGCGGTCGCGGAAATGGCCTTCTACCGGCTGCTCTTCTTCGCCGAATCCCCCGGCACACCGTGGCCGCGCAATGCCGCCGACTACACCGCCTTCGCCACCGGCATCGCCACCGAGCGGGCGCTCGATCTCACCGTGCCGCCGCTCGATGGGGACAGGGCCGCCTGGACGCACCTGACCGACTATGAGGCCTGCCAGGCGCTGGCGGAGATCGCGCGGGAGGCCGGACTGCTGCTACTGCGCTATGCCTCCGTCCGCGACCCGGATCGCGGGCGCAACGTGGCGGTGCTCTCCTGCACCGCCTTCGCGGACGGGCGCATCGGCGAGCGGCAGACATGGCGGCTGCGCCTCTCGCCCTCGGGCGTGCAGGCCATCTGCGACTTTCCTGATCTAAGGCTCGACTTTCCCCCTGCCGTCTTCAGCGCCGATCCGCGCCTGTCGACGCTGCACTGGCGGCGGTGACTCAGCGGTAGCCGCTCATGTCCTGTCCCATCCAGCGGCCCAGATTGTCCGGGCAGAAGCGGACGAACAGGAAGGCGTCGCTGCGCTGGGAGGGATAGATCTCCATGTAGCGGCAGGGCGGCGGCCCGCTGCGCAGGCGGGCCCGGACCACATCGCCGCTCGGGCGGTCCTCGATGACCGGCGTCTCGTTCGGCTGGGTATCGAGCGCATGCACGAGAATCGCGAGCGTCCGCCCGTCCAGCCAGCGCACCTGCTGTATCACGCTGGTCGGCACGCCCATGCGCTGGGCGGGCGGTAGGTTTGAGCGCGGCGGCTGCATGGGGATGGAGGCGGGCGGGCGTCCGCCGTTCCACGGATAGGGACCGTTCTGCGGCGGTGGCGCGGCCTGTGCCTGCTGCTGGGGTGGGACCGGCATCAGGCCCTGCGGCTGCGGGGCGACCTGAAGCGGCGCGCCGCCCGCATCGGCGGTGACGGGATCGGGAACCTGCGGCCGCGGCACGGGCAGGGGCGCATTGTCGGCGAGTGCGGGCTCCGCCGGTGCGGTCTGCGGCTGCGCGGTCTGGGGCTGTGCGGCGCCGGGCGGCGCGCTCGGCTCAGGCGGCGGAATGGGTGTGGGCTTGGGCGCATCGGCCAGCGCCTGCGCGGTGGACTGCGCCGCCGCTGGGGGCTGGGCGGGTGCGGCCGGCGCGGCGGCCGTGGCCTTGGGCGGCTGCGGCGCGGCAGGTCCCGGCGGACGATCCGAGGTGCGGAAGATGAGCGTCCACGCGATGCCGACCAGGATCAGCGCCGCAGTGCCGGCAATGACATTGAACAGGAACAGCGCGGAGCCGCGTCGGCGCGGCTCGACCGGATCGGCGAGGCGTTCCTCGGCGGAGGCCTTGAGATCGGCGGCCGCGCTGGCGCCGGCCGAGGCCTTCAGGTCTTCGGCGGCGGAGCAGAAGGGGCAGGGGCCCGGCTCGTGATAATGGCCGTTCGGGCAGCGCACGAGGCTGACCGCGTCGGTATTGGCTCTGGGCTCTGGCACGTTCATGGCTGTCGCCATCTGGCTCCTGATCCTTCCCGTCCTGCCACGAAACACCACCGGCATGGAAGCGAACCTTCGGCCCATCCACCCCGTGGGCGGAGTACCTTCGGCTCCGGCTTGTTTCTTCTCCCCGTTCGTGGCCCGTTTGAGGCCCAAAGCGGGAGCGCTTGGGGCGCGGCCCCGGTTTCTTTGGGCCGGCGGCCCCGCGCGAATCAGGGGCGCTGCCCCGCCCGCGACCCTTGCCTTTGGGCCAGAAGCTGCTATACGCCCCGCTTCCGTTGCCCCGGCCGGGGGCTGAACGGACGGTCTTTCTCGTTCTCAGGAACGGGGAGGGCAGGGCCGAAAGGTCCGTCGTCCCGTGTTCCCGCCTTCCGAGCAAGCGAGCCTTTCCCAAGGTTCGAAAGGGCTTGGCGCCGGGGGCGGAGCAACAGAAAGGCACAGACACATGTCGCTCTATGAGCACGTGTTCCTCGTGCGCCAGGACGTTACGGCGCAACAGGTCGAGGAACTGGCCGCCCGTTTCAAGGGCGTGATCGAAGCGAACGGGGGCACTGTCTCCAAGGTCGAAGCGTGGGGCGTGAAGTCCCTGACCTATCGCATCAAGAAGAACCGCAAGGCCCACTTCACCCTCTTCAACATCGACGCCCCGGCGGCGGCGGTGCAGGAGATGGAGCGTCAGATGGGCATCGATGAGGACGTGCTGCGCTTCCTCACCATCCGCGTCGACGAGCTGGAGGAAGGCCCGTCCGCCATGCTCCAGAAGCGTGACCGCGATGACCGTGGCGAGCGCGGCGAGCGTGGCTTCGGTGGTGGTGGTTTCGGCGGCGGCCGTGACCGCGAGGATCGCCCGCGCCGTGGGCGCGACCGTGAGGAAGCCGCGACCGAGGAGACCTTCTGATGGCGTTCGCTCAAGCTGGTGGTGGCGGCGGTCAGCGCCGTCCGTTCTTCCGTCGTCGCAAGACCTGCCCGTTCTCCGGCCCGAATGCGCCGAAGATCGACTACAAGGACGTGCGTCTCCTGCAGCGCTACATCTCCGAGCGCGGCAAGATCGTCCCGAGCCGCATCACGGCGGTCTCCGCCAAGAAGCAGCGCGAGCTGTCGGCCGCCATCAAGCGCGCCCGCTTCCTCGGCCTGCTGCCCTTCGTGATCCGCTGAGCCTTTCAAGGTCAGCCTGACATTCCGCCCGCCCTCCCGAGGGCGGGCCATTTTCTGAGAGACGCGCCGCCGGGATCGGCCCTGCGGCGTCTGCTGGGGTGGACGGTGATCCTCCCCTAACCGCGTGGCGGGACAGCAAGTCGGATGGGATTTCTTCTGCTCATAGGCATCGCGGCGGGCCTTGCGTCCGCACTTCTCGTCGCCGGCGTGGCGTCGGGATCGATGCTGGCCGTCCCGCTGTTCTACCTCGCGCCTCTGCCGCTGATGGTGAGCGGGCTCGCCTTCTCCCACATCTCCGCCGCCATCGGCGTTGCGGCTGCCGCCATCGGCCTCGGTCTGCTCTACGGCACCACCTTCCTCATCGCCTATCTCATGGGCATCGGTATTCCCGCCTGGGCGCTCGCCTATTGCGCGCTGCTGGCGCGGCCGGACCCGGCCGCCCGCGACGGCATGGTGTGGTTTCCCATCGGCGGGGTGATGGTGGTGGGCGCGGGCTTCGCCACGCTCAGCGTCACCGTGGCGCTGTTTTCCATGTCCGGCGATTACGAGACCTACCGTCGCGCCATCGCCGCCGCCTTCCAGGCCTTCGTGGCCGCGCAGGGCGCTGCTGGCGGCAGCGGCATGTCCAATGTGGCGGCCGTGGCCGAGACGGTGGCGATCATCCTGCCGCCGACCGCCGCCACCCTCATGCTGGCGACGCAACTCGGCTGCCTCTATCTCGCCGGCCGCACAGCCCGCGTCTCCGGCCGGCTGAACCGGCCCTGGCCGGACCTCGCGGCGCTCCGCCTGCCGGGCCTCACCCCCATCGTGCTGGCGGTCCTCGTGGCGCTCGCCATGACGCCGGGCCTGATGGGCCTGTGCGCGGCGGCGGGGGCTGCGGCGCTCATCGTCTGCTACACGGCGAGCGGCTTTGCGGTGCTGCACTTCCTGACCCGGGGCCGCGCGGCGCGCCCCTTCCTGCTTGCCGGGGCGTGGGTGATGACCCTCGCCCTCGGCTGGCCGGCGCTGGTGATGGCGCTCGTCGGGGTTGCCGACGCGCTGTTTGACCTGCGCCGGCGGATCGGCACCGGCGGCGCGCCGCCGGCGGCCAACGATCGCTGAACTTCGTGAACCCGAAAATCCTGAAATCGAACCTGAGAACCGAGGAGTAAAGACAATGGAAGTCATCCTGCTGGAGCGCGTCGCCAAGCTCGGCCAGATCGGCGATGTGGTGCGCGTGCGTGACGGCTACGGCCGCAATTTCCTCCTGCCCAACGGCAAGGCCCTGCGCGCCACCAAGGAAAACCGCGCCCGCTTCGAGAAAATGAAGTCGCAGCTTGAGGCCCGCAACCTCGAGCTCAAGACCGAGGCGTCCGCCGTCGCCGCCAAGCTCGACGGCCAGAAGGTCGTGATCCTGCGCCAGGCGGGCGAGACCGGCCAGCTCTACGGCTCCGTCTCCACCCGCGACATCGCCGGCGCCTTCACCGCCGACGGCTTCACCGTGGACCGCCAGCAGATCGTGCTGAACCACCCGATCAAGACCATCGGCCTGCACGTCCTGCCCGTGACCCTGCACCCGGAAGTCGAGGTGAAGGTGAATGTGGTCGTCGCCCGCAGCGCCGACGAGGCCGAGCGCCTCGCCCGCGGCGAGGAAATCCGTCGCCCCGGCGACGAGGACGAGGATGAGGTCGAGGAGGTCGCCGCCGAGGCCGAAGAGGCCGAGGAAACCACCGAGGCCTGATCCGCGACACTTCGCGTTCTGAATTGCGCAAGGCCCCGCCGGTCCGTCCGGCGGGGCCTTCGTGTTTTCGGCGCCATGTCTGGGCCGGCTCCGGCATCGACAGCCCCGCCCGCCCTTGCCATAAGGGCGCGGAACCGCCCATGGCTCTCCCGCCGGATGTCTCTTTCCACCCGCCGCGCCTCCATCGTCTCCGCCGCGACCCTCGGCTCGCGGGTGCTCGGCTTTGCGCGGGATGCCGGCACAGCGGCCGTGCTCGGCGCCGGGCCGCTGGCGGACGCACTCATGGCCGCGCTCGCCCTGCCGCTGCTGGCCCGGCGCCTTTTGGCGGACGGGGCCTTCAATGCGGCGCTGATCCCCGCGCTGGTGCGGGCGCAGGCGCGGGACGGGCATGAGGGCGCGCGGCGGCTGGTGCTCGCCGTGCTGCTGGCCCTCTTCGCCCTCCTGCTCGCCTTCGCGCTCGCCGGCGCCGTCTTCATGCCGGCGCTGATCCGGGCGCTCGCGCCGGGCTTCGAGGCCGGCGGCGAGCGCGCGGACCTCGCCATCGCCTGCGGGCGCATCGCCCTTCTCTATCTGCCGCTCGCCGCCGCCGCTGCCGTCTATGGCGGCCTCGCCAATGGCGGTGGGCGCGTCGCGCTGCCCGCGCTCGCGCCCATGCTGGCCAATGTGGTGGCGCTGGCGGCCATTGTTTATGTGGCGCTGGAAGGGCTGATCGGCACCGCCGCCGCCGCCCGCGCCATGGCGGCGGCCACTGTCGCGGCGGGCGTGGCCCAGCTCGCCCTCATGATGCTGGCCACCCGGGGCCTGCCCAGCCGGCCTGCCGTCGTGCGTCCCGACTGGCGAGGGGCGGGGCGTGTGCTGCGGGCGAGCACGCCGGCCCTGCTGTTTGCGGGCCTGCCGCTGCTGCGCCTGTTCCTCGTCGCCGCGGTGGTCTCGGCCACGCCCGGCGCCGTGTCGGCCCTGAACTATGCCCAGCGCCTCATGGACCTGCCCCTCGGCCTTGTGGGGGCGAGCGCGGGGGCGGTGCTGGTGCCGCTGCTCGCCATGGGCGGAAAGTCGGCGGGGCGGGAAGCGTCGGGAGCACTGCTGGCGGCGCTTGGGCTCGCCCTCCCGGCGGGGCTCGGCCTCTGTCTGCTCGCCCCGCCCATCGTAGGCGTGCTCTATCAGCGCGGTGGCTTTACGGCCGAGGATGCGGCGGCCACCGCGCAGTTCCTCGCCATCCTCGCGCTCGCCCTGCCGGCGCAGGGCGTCGAGCGCGTGCTGGCGGCAACGGCGCTGACCCATGGCGTCATCGGTTCCGCCGAGCGCATCGGCGCCGGCTCGCTCCTCGCCTGCCTGTTGCTGGCCCTCGGCGCGAACGCCTTCGCCGGGCCGGTGGCGGCGGCAGGCGCCATCGCGCTGTGTGCCACGGCAAGCGTCTTGCTGCTCGGCGGCCTCTTGGCCCGCCGGGGCCTCTTGGCGGTGGACCGCACGCTGCTGCGGCAGGGCCTTGCGATCCTCTGCGCCGGCGCGCTCATGGGCGCCGCCGTGGACGGGGCGGCGCGCTTCTGGACGCCGCCCGCGCCGCAGTCGCTGGAGGGGCTGCTGCGCCTTGCCGCCCTCGTCGGTCTCGGCATGATCATCTATGGCGTGACGCTGCTCGCCCTGCGACCCCGGCGGGCGAGATCGCAACGGGAGACCTGAGGACCATGCCGGACTTCTTCGCCTTTCCGAGCACCGATGGCCTCGCCTTGCTGGCGCGCATCTGGGGCCAGCCCACGGAGCGCTTGCCCCTAGTCGTGCTGCCCGGCCTTACCCGCAACGCCGGGGATTTCGAGGCGCTCGCCCGCGCGCTCTCCGAGGACGGAGAAGCACCGCGTCAGGTGATCGGCTTCGATTTCCGGGGGCGCGGCGGCTCGGCCTATGGGCCGGTCGTCACCTACAATCCACTTCAGGAAGCGCAAGACACGCTCAAGGGGCTGGAAGCGCTCGGCATTTCCCGCGCCGCCTTCCTCGGCACCTCGCGGGGTGGCCTCGTCATGCTCATGCTGGCGGGCGTGCTGAAGCGGACGGACCTGTTCGCGGGCGCCCTGTTCAACGACATCGGCCCGGTCATCGAGACGGCGGGCCTCGCCCGGATCGCCGGCTATGTGGGCAAGCCGATCCCCGAGACGTGGCCGGATCTCGTGGCAGACCTGAAGCGCGCACAGGGCTTCCTCTTTCCCGGCCTGTCCGAGGACGGCTGGGAGCGCTTCGCCCGGCAGATCTATCGCGACGATGCCGGCCGCCCGCGCCTCGCCTATGACGCGCTGCTGGAAGAAGCCTTCAAGGCGTTCGATCCCTCCAAGCCCCTGCCGGACCTCTGGCCCGCGTTCGAGACGCTGAAGGACGTGCCATCCATGGTCATCCATGGCGCCCTGTCGGACATTCTCTCCGCGACCACAGTCGAGGAGATGGGCGTGCGCCATCCCGGCCTTCAGGTGCACACGGTGGCGGAAGAAGGCCATGCGCCGCTGCTCTGGGATGCCCCCGCGCAGGAGGCCATCCGCGCCTTCCTCGCGCCGCTCGGGTAAGGTGCGGCGCACCTTGCCCTTGCATCGGGGGGCATGGGCTGGCATGACGCGGCCTCATCTTTGAAGGGCGGCCACAGGGTCGCCGGTCCACAGGCGGATGGCGGTGTTTGCGCCGTCCTTGAGGAGGTCGCCAATGGCGGCGGTCGCGGAACGGGTCTTTTCCGGCGTTCAGCCCACCGGAAATCTGCATCTCGGCAATTATCTCGGGGCCATCAAGCGCTTCGTGGCGTTGCAGGAGAGCCACGAGTGCATCTATTGCGTCGTGGACCTGCACGCCATCACCGTCTGGCAGGACCCGGCGGAGCTGAAGCGCCACATCCGCGAGGTGACGGCCGCCTTCATCGCCTGCGGCATCGATCCCAAGCGCCACATCGTCTTCAACCAGAGCCAGGTCTCCGGCCATGCGGAACTGGCCTGGGTGTTCAACTGCGTCGCCCGCATGGGCTGGCTCAACCGCATGACGCAGTTCAAGGAGAAGGCCGGCAAGGACCGCGAGAATGTCTCGCTGGGCCTGTTCGCCTATCCGAGCCTGATGGCCGCGGACATCCTGCTCTATCGCGCCACCCATGTGCCCGTGGGCGAGGACCAGAAGCAGCATCTGGAACTGACCCGCGACATCGCCCAGAAGTTCAACACGGACTTCGGCCCCTCCATCGCGGAGAACGGCTTCGGCGAAGGCTATTTCCCGCTCACCGAGCCGCTGATCGCCGGCCCGGCCACGCGGGTGATGAGCCTGCGCGACGGCTCCAAGAAGATGTCGAAGTCGGATGCCTCCGACATGTCGCGCATCAACCTCACGGATGATGCGGACGCCATCGCCTCCAAGGTGCGCAAGGCCAAGACCGATCCCGAGCCGCTGCCCTCCGAGGAAGAGGGCCTCAAGGCCCGGCCCGAGGCGGACAATCTCGTGGGCATCTATGCCGCCCTCTCCGACACCACCAAGCAGGCGGTGCTGACGGAATACGGCGGCGGGCAGTTCTCCACCTTCAAGATGGCGCTGGTGGATCTGGCGGTGGCCAAGCTCGGCCCCATCGGCGGCGAGATGCAGCGCCTTATGGGCGACGTGTCGGCCATCGACGCCATCCTGAAGGACGGCGCCGACCGGGCGCGGGTGATCGCGGACCAGACCATCCGCGACGTGAAGGACATCGTGGGCATGGTCCGCGCCTGAGCGGTTCGCGCGTCTGATGCGTATTGAGACGGGGTGCGGGCTTTCGCCCGTGCCCCGTTGCCTTGTGGGGGCCGTGATGGCCGCCTAGAGTCCGGCAGAATTTCCCCTCCCCAGCCCTCCCCCGCAAGCGGGAGAGGGGGCAGGGCGCGCGGGGGTCGAGGGCGGCTTTAGAGCCTGCGGCAAAGCCCTCTCCCGCTTGCGGGGGAGGGTTGGGAGGGGGCAGATCGGGCGCCCCGTTGATGATCAGGAGATGCGCATGACGGCGAACGCGACCATCGACCCGTCCGAAGTGGCCCGCTTCGATGCGCTCGGCGCGCAGTGGTGGGACCCCAAGGGCAAGATGGCTCCCCTCCATGCCATCAATCCCGTGCGGCTCGGCTTCGTGCGCGACGTGCTGGTGCGCCACTTCGGCCATGATGCCCGCTCGCTCCGCCCGCTGAAGGGCTTGCGCATCCTCGACATCGGCTGCGGCGGCGGCCTGCTCTCCGAACCGCTGGCCCGCATGGGCGCGGACATGGTGGGCGTCGATCCCGCCCCCGGCAACATCGTCGTCGCCCACTCCCATGCGGACGAGGCGGGTGTGCGCGTCGATTACCGGCAGGGCACAGCCGAGGAGCTGGCGGATGCGGGCGAGCGCTTCGACGTGGTGCTGGCGCTGGAGGTGGTGGAGCACGTGGCCGATGTGGGCCTGTTCCTGCGCCGCGCCGGCGAGATGGTGAACCCCAACGGCATCATGATCGTCTCCACCCTCAACCGCACGGCCAAGAGCTTCGCGCTGGCCATCGTGGGGGCGGAATATGTGCTGCGCTGGCTGCCGCGCGGCACCCACCGCTGGGACAAGTTCATCACCCCCGCCGAACTGGAAGCGGAGATGGGCGCGGCAGGGTTCGAGATGAGCGAGCTCGCCGGCATGGTGTTCGATCCGCTGCGCGGCGAATGGAAGATCGCCGCCGACACGGACGTGAACTATTTCCTCGTGGCGAAGCCCGCCTTCCATACCTCCGAGGGCTGAGCGGATTTCCCTTCCGGCAGCTCGTTAAGCACCTGCTGCACAGGCGGAGGCGGAGCGTTGACTTGGCGGCTCCATTATTTCAGGCTTGAAATAATGGAGGTCGCGGATGGATCGTCGGCAGTTCAGCTTCAGTCTCGCGGGGCTTCTGGCCTCGTCCGCCATGGCGCACGCGGCGGGTGGCGTGTTCCTGGACTATTCCCAGGAGATGCTGGATCAGGCCTATGACCAGCGCGAGTGGGCGGCCAACGCCAATCAGGTCATCGCCCGCTACGCCACCGACAGCGCCGCCGTCCGCAAGCAGTTTCCCCCGCGCACCGAGCGGTATGGCGCGAGCGAGGCCGAGACGCTGGACATCTTCGCGCCGGAGGGGGCCAAGGGCCTGCCGGTGATGGTGTTCATCCATGGCGGGGCCTGGCGCGGGCTCCAGAAGGAGGACGCCTCCGCTCCCGCGCCGACCTTCATCCAGAACGGCTGCCTCTATGTGGCGCTGAATTTCGCCAATATCCCTGCGGTCACCTTGCCGGAGATGGCCGCCCAGTGTCGGCGGGCGCTGCTCTGGCTACACGCCAATGTCGCGCGCTTCGGTGGCGATCCCGAACGGATCTTCGTCTCCGGCCATTCGTCCGGCGGTCATCTGTGCGCGGTGATGCTGACCACCGACTGGCGCGCGCTCGGCGGGCCGCAGGACCTGATCAAGGGTGGTGTCGCCATGAGCGGCATGTACGAGCTCTATCCCGTCCTGCTCTCCTCGCGCAGCTCCTACGTCAAGCTCGCGCCCGCGGACGTGGTGGCGCTCAGCCCCCTGCGCCAGCTCGCGCATCTGACCTGCCCGGTCATCGTGGTGAGCGGAGACAAGGAGAGCCCGGAGTTCCAGCGGCAGGCCAAGGAATTCGCCACCGTGCTGGCGGGCATGGGAAAGCTTGCGGGGCGCTTCACCCTGTTCAACCGGAACCATTTCGAGGTGCCGGAGGCGCTGAACAGCCCGAATGGTCCGCTCTCGCAGGCCGTCCTCGCCATGATGGGCGCCGCGCGCCGCTGAGCCCCGCAGGGCCGGTCTCAGTTCCGCTCGTCGGGCAGCACCGGCAGGGGGAAGACCTCCACCTCGTCCTCGCGCAGGGCCTTGATCTCGTCGGCGGTCGCTTCGCCATAGATGGAGCGGTGCTCCACCTCGCCCTCGTGCATCTGCCGGGCGAGGGTGGCGAATTCGTCGCCCACATAATCCGCATTGCGGGTGACGTGGTCCTTCAACTCGCGCAGCAGGGCGCGGAAAGCCTGCTCCTGCTCGCCCATGACGGCCACGGGCGTCGTCGGCTCGCCCTCGGGCCGGGCGGCCGGCGGCGCCTTCTCCCGGTCGGTGCGCGAGACGGCGGGGGCCATCACCGCCTTCTCCACCGTGGTGGCGCCGCAGGTGGGGCAGGAGACGAGGCCGCGCGCCTTCTGGGCATCGAAGCTGTCGGAGGAGGGAAACCAGCTATCGAACGTATGGTCCGAAGTGCAGCGGAGCGTGTAGCGGATCACGTGGCGGCTCCCACCACGTGCAGGCGGCCGGCCGGCACGTCCGCCAGCTCGAAGCGCCGGCCGTTGCGGAGCGAGGGCACGCGGCTGCGCGCGGCTTCCACTTCCGCCATGTCCAGTTCGGCCAGGATGACACCGGGCTCGGTGCCGCCCTCGGCGATGACGCGGCCCCACGGGTCCACCACGAGGGAGTGGCCATAGGTCTCGCGGCCGTTCTCGTGCTTGCCGCCTTGCGCGGCCGCCAGCATGTAGGCGCCGGTCTCGATGGCGCGGGCGCGCAGCAGGATGTGCCAGTGCGCCTCGCCCGTGGGCCGGGTGAAGGCGGAGGGGGCGGTGAGCACGCTCGCACCGCTCTCCGCCAGCGCGCGATAGAGCGCCGGGAAGCGCAGGTCGTAGCAGATGCTCATGCCGAGCTTGAATTCGTCCGCATGGCCCAGAACCGCCCGCTCGCCGGGCCGGTAGGCGTTGGATTCCCGGTAGCTCTCGCCGCCCGGCAGGTCCACGTCGAACATGTGGATCTTGTCGTAGCGGGCAGCGATCTCGCCATCCGGTCCGATGAGGAAGCCGCGATTGGCGGCCTTGGTCTCGGACACGCGCACCGCCAGCGAGCCCACGTGCAGGTGGATGCCCAGTTCCTTCGCCAGCGCCTGGAAGGCACGCAGGCCGGGATCGAGCGGCTCGTCCTTGAGCTTGGTGAACAGCACCGCGCGGTCCATCTCCATGAGATGGGTGACTTCCGGCGTCTGCACGTAACGCGCGCCGTCCCGCGCCGCCTCGCGGATGAGGGCGGTCGCGATCTCGATATTGGCATCCATGTCGCGCCCGGAGCGCAACTGGACAAGGCCAACGCGCAGGCGGGCGGTCTCGGCGGTGCTGGTCATATCCCGGTCTCGCTTGACGGGAGGCGTTCCCGACGGGGGAGAGATAGGCATTGCGCCGCCCGCAGCCAAGCTCCGCCCGGGCGGGGCGGTGCCGGCGCGCGGCGTCAGGCCGCCATCAAGGCGTCGAGGCGGCCGGCGTCTTCAAGGGCATAGAGGTCGTCGCAGCCACCCACATGGGTTTCGCCGATGAAGATCTGCGGCACGGAGGTGCGCCCGCCCGCCTTCTTGGACATTTCCTGCTGGCCGGCGGGATCGGTGGTCACGTCGATCTCGGTGAAGGTCCAGCCCTTGCGCCGCAAGAGTTCCTTGGCGGCATGGCAGTAGGAACACCAGCTCTTGGTGTAGATGACGATGGATTTCATGGGGGTCCTCATCGCGACGCATCATGACGTCACGAATTCGTCGCATGATAACCCGCCTCAACCGCCGTCGACAACCCGGGCGAAGGTCAGCACGTCTATGGCGGCGGCGCCGCTGCGGCGCAGTACGCGGGCACAGGATTCGAGCGTTGCTCCGGTGGTCATCACATCGTCCACCAGGAGGAGGTGCCGCCCTTCCACGGCCGCGCGCAGCGGTGGGGGCACGTCGAAGGCGCCGGCCACATTGGCCCGCCGCTCCTCCCGCGAGAGCGAGACCTGCGAGGGCGTCGCGCGGACGCGGCGGAGCACATCCGTGCGCACCGGCACGCCGGAGAGGCGCGAGACGTGGCGGGCGAGGAGCGCCGCCTGGTTGAACCGCCGCCGCCACAGCCGCAGTCCGTGGAGCGGCACCGGCAGGATGAGATCGGCGTCGGCCAGAAGGTCCGCCCCCGCCCGTGCCATCAGCCGCGCCATGGGAAGGGCGAGGTCCATGCGGTCGGCATATTTGAGGCCGTGCACCAGATCCTGCGACACGGGCCCGAACAGGGTGGCGGCGCGGGCGCGATCAAAGGCGGGCGGGTCGGTGACGGCTTCCACCGAGAGCCGCGTCGCCCCATCCTCGAAGGGGAAGGGCGTGCCGAGCCGTTCGCAATAGGGCCGTTCGATCAGCCGCAGGTCGCGCCAGCAGGCGGCGCATAGGGTCCCGGGCGTTGCGATGATGGCCTTGCAGGCGATGCAGGTGGGCGGCAAGGCGAGGTCGAGCAGGACGCGCCCGCCGGTCCGCGCCGCCGATCCGGCGCGGCGGGCTGCTGTCCCCAGCCAGTGAAGGGCCTGTCCCGCCATTCGCTCCCCCACACCATGGTGCGGGGAAAGCGCAAAGGCGTCGAGCCCTATTGCGGGCGCCAGCGCCGCAGCAGCAGAGCGTTGGCGATGACGCTGACGGAGGAGAGCGACATGGCCGCCGCCGCCACCATGGGCGAGAGCAGGAGGCCGAGCACCGGATAGAGGATGCCCGCCGCCAGCGGCACGCCCGCCGCATTGTAGACGAAGGCGAAGAACAGGCTGCGGCGGATGTTGCGCATGGTGGCGCGCGAGAGGGAGCGCGCCTGCGCGAGGCCGGCGAGGTCGCCCTTCAGCAGGGTGATGCCGGCGCTCTCCATGGCCACATCGGTGCCCGTGCCCATGGCGATGCCCACGTCCGCGGCGGCGAGCGCCGGGGCGTCGTTCACGCCATCGCCCGCCATGGCCACCACCTCGCCTTTGGCGCGCAGGCGCTGCACCACATCCGCCTTGCGGTCGGGCAGGACGCCGGCCTCGACCTCGGTGATACCGAGGCGGCGGGCCACGGCTTCGGCCGTGGTGCGGGTGTCGCCGGTGAGCATGACCACGCGCACGCCTTCCGCCTTCAGGGCTTTCAAGGCATCGGGCGTCGTCGCCTTTACCGGATCGGCGATGGCGACGAGGCCGGCGGCGGTGCCGTCGACCGCCACGAGGACGACGGTCGCGCCTTCGGCCCGCAGCGCTTCCGCCTCTTTGACCTGCGCGTCCGTGGGGACGCCGCTGTCGCGCAGGTAGTCCGCATTGCCGATGAGGAGGCGCCGACCCTCGACGGTGCCGCTGACGCCCTTGCCGGCGGGGCTGTCGAAATCCGTCACGGGGGCGAGCTTCAGCCCACGCGCCTGCGCCTCGGTCACCACGGCGGCGGCGAGGGGATGCTCGCTCGCCTGTTCGAGGCTGGCGGCGAGGCGCAGCAATTCGTCCTCGGGCAGGCCGGTGGCGCGGATGCCGGTGACCTTGGGCTTGCCTTGCGTGAGCGTGCCGGTCTTGTCCACCACCAGCACGGTCACCTTTTCCATGCGCTCCAGCGCTTCGGCGCTCTTGATGAGGATGCCGGCCTGCGCGCCGCGCCCGACGCCCACCATGATGGACATGGGCGTCGCGAGGCCGAGTGCGCAGGGGCAGGCGATGATGACCACCGAGACGGCGGCCATGAGCGCGAAGGTGAGGCGCGGCTCGGGGCCGACCCACATCCACACCGCAAAGCTCGCCAGCGCCGCCGCGAGAACCGCCGGCACGAACCAGCCGGACACCTGATCGGCAAGACGCTGGATGGGCGCGCGGGAGCGCTGGGCCTGCGCCACCATCTGCACGATCTGGGCGAGCAGCGTCTCGCGCCCCACCTTTGTGGCGCGCATGACGAAGCCGCCGGAAGCCACCAGCGTGCCGGCGATGGCGGCGGCGCCGGTCTCCTTGGTGACGGGCAGGGATTCGCCGGTGACGAGGGATTCGTCCACGCTCGCGCGGCCCTCCTCCACCGTGCCGTCCACCGGCACCTTCTCGCCGGGGCGCAGGCGCAGAAGGTCGCCGGGATGGATCTCCTCGATCGCCACATCGGCCTCGCTGCCATCGGCGGCGATGCGGCGGGCGGTCTTCGGGGCGAGGCCCAGCAGCGCCTTGATGGCACCGGAGGTGGCGGCGCGCGCGCGCAACTCCAGCACCTGGCCCAGCAGGACCAGAACGGTGATGACCGCCGCGGCCTCGAAATAGACCGGCACGGCGCCGCCATGGCCCCGGAAGGCGTCGGGGAACAGGCCGGGCAGGAAGGTGCCGGCGAGGCTGTAGAGATAGGCGACCCCGGTGCCCAGCGCGATCAGCGTGAACATGTTGAGGTGGCCGGAGCGCACCGAAGCGACGCCGCGCTGGAAGAAGGGCCATCCGGCCCACAGCACTACGGGGCTTGCCAGCGCGAACTGCACGTAATTGGAGACCTGCGGGGCGATGAGGTGCAGCCCCAGATGGCTGCCCATCTCCAGCACGAACACAGGCAGGGCGAGGGCGAGGCCGATCCAGAAGCGGCGGGTCATGTCGATGAGCTCGACATTCGGCCCGTCGTCGAGGCTCGCCACTTCCGGCTCCAGCGCCATGCCGCAGATGGGGCAGGTGCCGGGGCCGATCTGCCGGATTTCCGGGTCCATCGGGCAGGTGAAGATGGTGCCCTCGGGCACGTCCACCGGCGGCGGGGCGCCACCGTCCGTATAATGCTCGGGATGGGCGTCGAACTTCGTCTTGCAGCTCGGTGAGCAGAAGAAGACGTCATGCCCGCCGTGGTGCGACCGGTATTTGGCGGTCGCCGGGTCCACGTCCATGCCGCAGACGGGATCCTTCACGAGGGCGGCGTTCGCCGGGGCGGCATGGGCGTGGCCATGATCATGGTCGCAGCAGGCGGAGGCCTCTGTCTTCTGCGCCGCCTTGGCCTCGTCCCGGGCCTTGGCCTTGGCAAGCTGGGCCTCGGGATCGGCCTCGAACTTGGTCTTGCAGCCGTTGCAGCAGAAATAGAAGGTCTTGCCCTGATAGGTCGCGCGATGCTTGGCGGTGGCGATATCCACGCTCATGCCGCACACCGGATCGATGGCCTTGGGGCTGAGATCAAGCGGGGGCGGGGCGTTGCCGCCGCAGCAGTCGCTTGCCGCCGCCGATGCGGCCTTCGGGACAAGGTCGAGCGGGGCGGTGGCCTTGCCCCCGCAGCAGGAGCCTGCTTCCGCGTTCGATCCGTGAGTGTGATGCTCGTGTGCCATAGGGCCTCCAGCGAAGCGGAGGTGCGATGCCGGCGCCTTGCGCTGCATCACATCTCATTACCCCCTAGGGGTATCCTGTCTTGTCTTTTATACCCTGCAGGGGTATCTCATCAAGCATGAAGGAACCGGCCCGATCTTCCGTATTGAAACGCCTCAACCGCATCGAGGGGCAGGTGCGCGGCATCTCCCGTATGGTCGAGGAAGACCGCTATTGCATTGATATCGTGACCCAGATCACCGCCGTCCGCGCCGCGCTCCGGCGTGCGGAGGAAGAGGTGCTGCGCGATCACGTGGGCCATTGTGTCGCGCATGCCATCCGCTCCGGCGATCCGGAGGAGCAGGCAAAGAAGATCGACGAACTGATGGACGTGCTCGCCCGCAGCGAGCGGTAGGACCGCACGCCGTGTCCTCCGGCGCGGGCTGCTAGCTTGGCGTCGTCCATCTGTCCCGCCCGGGATCAACGCCATGACTTCCCCCGCAGTTGCGCCTTTGCGCACAGCCTTGTCCGGCCTTGCCGCGACGTTCGCGCTCGCCATGCCCGCTTGTGCGGAGGCGCCCAGCTATTGCGGGGCGGACGAGACCATCATCTTTTCCTGCGATCTCGGGAGCCATACGGCGTCCGTCTGCGCCTCGCGCGACAGCGGACCCGGAGAGGCCAGCCTGCAATATCGCTTCGGCCATCTCGACAAGGTGCTGGTGAACTATCCGCCCGAGGGCACGCCGCCCGGTGCCGTCTTCTCGTCCGGCATGATCTCCTATCCGGCCGGCGCCAGCATCTGGCTGCGCTTCACGCGCGAGGCGGTGCGCAATACCGTCTTCATTGCCGTCGGCGACTGGATTCCCGGCCGGGTCGATCTCATCGGCGGGATTGTCGCGGAGACCGAGGGCAAGCCGCCGGAGGTCATGGCGTGCCGGGGGAAGCCCACCTACGACATGCACATGACCTTCTTCCGGGAGATCGGCATCACTGAAGGCGGCCAATTCGAGCTTCCCGCCGAAGTGATCCCGAAGAAATAGGCCTCAGCCGGCCAGTGTCCCGATCACCGCATTCAGCACGGGGAAGCCGGGGGGCAGCACCTTGAGGCGCGTGCCGTCGAGGCGTACCAGCCCTTCGTCCGCGAGCATGGAGATGCGGGCGGGGTCGATGGGCGCGCCGCCGAGTGCCGCGTGGCGGGCAAGATCCACGCCCTCGGCGAGGCGCAGGCCCATGAGCAGCATCTCGTCCGCCTGCTCGGCGGCGGTGAGCACCTCCTCCGAAACGATGCCGTGGCCGTTCGCCTCCACCGCCTTCAGCCAGCCTTCCGGATGGCGCTCGGTATAGGTGGCAC
This sequence comes from Azorhizobium sp. AG788, assembly GCF_004364705.1. Taxonomy (NCBI): domain Bacteria; kingdom Pseudomonadati; phylum Pseudomonadota; class Alphaproteobacteria; order Hyphomicrobiales; family Xanthobacteraceae; genus Azorhizobium; species Azorhizobium sp. AG788. Next base: position 101,357 of record NZ_SOBM01000009.1, on the reverse strand, counting down.
GGCGCTCGCCCTTCTGCCCCACGCGCCCGTGCGCGCCGGGGCCGACGCCGGCATAGAGGCCATAGCGCCAGTACACGAGGTTGTGCCGCGCCTCAGCGCCCGGCCGGGAGTGGTTGGAGATTTCATAGGCCGGCAGCCCGCTCGCCGCCGTCACCTCCTGCGTGACGTCCCACAGGGCACGGGCGTGCTCGTCGTCGGGAATGAGGAGCTTGCCGGCGGAATAGAGCTTCTCGAACGCCGTGCCCGGCTCGATGGAGAGCTGATAGAGCGAAAGATGCTCGCAGCCCTCGTCAATGGCACGGGAGAGTTCGCGCGCCCAGTCCTGCGGGTTCTGGCCGGGCCGGGCATAGATCAGGTCGAAGGACACGCGCTCGAAGATGGAGCGGGCGATGCCCACCGCGCCCAGCGCCTCGTCCACCGTGTGCATCCGCCCGAGCTTCTTCAGCTCGCCGTCATCGAGCGCCTGCACGCCCAGCGAAACGCGGTTCACCCCCGCCGCCCGATAGCCCCGGAAGCGCCCGGCCTCGACGCTGGTGGGATTGGCCTCCAGCGTGATCTCGGCATCGGGGGCGAGCGTCCAGGCCTCGCGGATGGCGTCCAGAATGGCGGCCACCGTCTCCGGCGCCATCAGCGAGGGCGTGCCGCCGCCGAAGAAGACGCTCCCCGCCGTGCGCGGCCCGGTGAGCGCGCGCATGTGCGCAATCTCGCGCCGGAAGGCGGCCACATAGCGCGCCTGATCCGGCGGCGCCTGCCGCACGTGGCTGTTGAAGTCGCAATAGGGGCATTTGGCGAGACAGAAGGGCCAATGCACATAGACGCCGAACCCGCCGGCTGTGTCTTGCGCGGTCATGGCGTGGCCCTCTGGCGGGAGGAATGTCGGCCGTGTGCGCGCCAAAGCCCTCCCCCCTTGGGGGGGAGGGGTGGGAGGGGGGTAGAACGGGCGCCGCTTGGGGCTTGGCCTCCGGAAGGCGCTTGGGTCAGCCCATCGGGGCTTTGGGCGGCGAGGGCATTACCCCCCTCCCCAGCCCTCCCCCGCAAGGGGGGAGTGGGCGCATGGCGTGGGGGGGATAGGGGGGGAATAAGCGGGGCGGGGCCGATGGCGTCGCGGCAAAGCCCTCTCCCGCTTGCGGGGGAGGGTTGGGAGGGGCCCGACCGGGTGGGGACCAGTCCCGGCCCGTCCGCCGGAACCTGCAAAACCGCGCCCATCAGCCCTCGAGGCAGGCCAGCGCGAGCTGGCGGAAGGCGCGGGCGCGGTGGGAGAGGCCGAGGCCCAGCGGCGGCATGGAATGCTTTTCTTCCGAGGTCATCTCGCCGAAGGTGCGGGTGTGCCCCTCCGGCAGGAAGAAGGGATCATAGCCGAAGCCGGAGTTTCCGCGCGGCGGCCACACCACCTCGCCCTCAACGATGCCCTCGAATTCCTCAAGATGCCCGTCCGGCCAGGCGATGCAGAGCGCCGAGACGAAGCGGGCGGTGCGCTGGGCGGGCTCAGCCGCGCCGCGCGCCAGCATCTCCTCGTGCACCTTGCCCATGGCCATGCGGAAGTCCTTTTCCGGGCCACCCCAGCGGGCGCTGTAGATGCCCGGCGCGCCGTCGAGCGCATCCACCGCGATGCCGCTGTCGTCCGCAAACGCCGGCAGGCCGGCGGCTTTCGCGGCCGCCTCCGCCTTGATGCGGGCGTTGGCGCGGAAGGTGGTGCCGGTTTCTTCCGGCTCCGGCAGGTTCAATTCGCCCGCCGACACCGCCTCGATGCCGTAGGGGGCGAGCAGCTCCTGCATTTCCTTCAGCTTGCCCGGATTGTGGGTCGCGATGACGATGCGGCCCGTGAGCTTGCGGCTCATGCCTTGATCGCCTGCTTCTGCAGCTCCACCAGCTCGCCCACGCCCTTGCGGGCCAGCGCCAGCAGCGAGAGCAGTTCATCCTGCGAGAAGGGGGTCTTCTCCGCCGTGCCCTGGATCTCGACGATGCCGCCGGTGCCGGTCATGACGAAATTGGCGTCGGTCTCCGCCTTGCTGTCCTCGGCATAGTCGAGGTCGAGTACCGGCGTGCCCTCATGGATGCCGCACGAGATGGCCGCGACGTTCTCCTTGAGCGGGATCGTCTTCAGCATGGAGCGCTGGTACATCCAGTTCAGGCAGTCATGCAGGGCCACCCAGGCGCCGGTGATGGCGGCGGTGCGGGTGCCGCCGTCGGCCTGGAGCACGTCGCAGTCGAGCGTGATCTGGCGCTCGCCGAGGCCGACGAGGTCCGTCACCGAGCGCAGGGAGCGGCCGATGAGACGCTGGATTTCCTGCGTGCGGCCGGACTGCTTGCCGGTGGTCGCCTCGCGGCGGGTGCGCTCCAGCGTGGCGCGCGGCAGCATGGAATATTCCGCCGTCACCCAGCCCCGGCCCTGGCCCTTGAGCCACGGCGGCAGGCGTTCTTCCAGCGTCGCGGCCACGAGGACATGCGTATCGCCGAACTTCACGAGGCAGGAGCCTTCGGCATGGCGCAGCACGCCCCGCTCGAAGGAAACGGCGCGCATCTCGTCATTGGCGCGGCGGCTGGGGCGCATGGAGTGTCCAATCGTCAGATTTCGGTTCGTGGGCTTTTTAGGGGGCGGGGCGGCAGGGGGCAAGTGCGCCGCCCGCGGAACAGGAACGCGCGGCGCGCGTCCTTCCTGCCGGACGGTTCCATGATGCGGAAGGAGACCTCATGACGCGCGAAACGTCGCCGCCGCGCCGCATGCCGCGCCGCGGCAAGCTCTGGGCGAGCACGCTCTTCTTTGCGCTCTGCGCGGCCGTCTCGGTTGGCAACCTGTGGTACGGCCTGGCGCAGGGATGGGTCTATATCGGCGTCTGGCAGGCCCATGCGCAGTCGCCGGCCCTCTACTGGTTCGGCATCGGCAAATGGAGTCTCATCCTTCTGGGCTCTCTCGGCTTCATCGCCCTCGGCTGTCACAGGCTCCTGCGCTCGCCGGGATCGAGCGGATCGTGAGCCCCGTGGACGTTCCGTCCGGCCTTGCCCATATTCATCGATCGAGCCCATGGGAGCGCGCCCGTGCCGATTGACCCGATCATTTCGCCTTTCTCTGCCCCCCTCGCCCAGATCGACGAGCGTTCGCGCGAAATCTTCCGGCAGATCGTCGAGAGCTACCTCGCCACGGGCGAGCCGGTGGGCTCGCGCAACATCGCCCGCCTCATCCCCATGACGCTGTCTCCCGCCTCGGTCCGCAACGTGATGGCGGACCTGGAGGCGGCGGGCCTCATCTATGCCCCCCACACCAGCGCCGGGCGCCTGCCCACGGAGCGGGGCCTGCGCTTCTTCGTCGATGCCCTGCTGGAGATCGGCGATGTCAACGAACGGGACCGGCGCAACATCGAGGCGCAGGTGGCCGCCGCCGCCAAGGGACACACTGTGGAAGGCGTATTGCAGGAGGCCTCCGCGCTGCTCTCCGGCCTCTCGCGCGGGGCGGGCGTGGTGACGGCCACCAAGACCGACCCGCTGCTGAAGCATGTGGAGTTCGTGCCGCTCGATGTGGGTCGGGCGCTGGTCATCCTCGTGTCCGAAGACGGGCAGGTGGAGAACCGGGTGCTTCCGCTGCCGCCGGGCCTGCCGGCCGCCGCCCTGATGGAGGCGGGCAATTTCCTCAACGCCCATATCCGCGGCCGCACGCTGGGGGAGGCCCGCGCCGAGATGGAGACGCTGCTGGCCGAAGTGCGCCGGGAACTCGACACGCTCACCGCGCGGGTGGTGGAGGACGGCCTCGCCTCCTGGTCCGACGAGGGACCGGGCGAACGCAAGCTGATCGTGCGCGGGCAGGCCAAGCTTCTCGAAGACCTGCATGCGCTGGAGGATCTCGAGCGCATCCGCCTGCTGTTCGACGATCTGGAAGCCAAGCGCGACGTGGTGGATCTGCTGGGCCGGGCGGAGGAGGGGCAGGCGCTGCGCATCTTCATCGGCTCGGAGAACAAGCTGTTCTCCATGTCCGGCTCCTCCACCATCGTCGCGCCCTATCGCGACGGGCAGGGGCGCGTGGTGGGCGTGCTCGGCGTCATCGGGCCGACCCGGCTCAATTACGGGCGCATCGTTCCCATGGTGGATTTCACGGCGCGGGTGGTCAGCCGCGTTCTCGGCGCGCCCGGTGCTGACGCGGCTTGATTTTTCGGCGCGACACTCCGATATGCGGAACGAAATCGTGAACAGCCGGTCCGCATTGGCGCGGACGGCCGGATTTTAGGGAATTGCGCATGAGCGATCAGGGTGGCGCCCCCGGCGAGGAGCACCGCATCTATTCCGCGGAGCCTGAGCGCGCCGAGGCGGAAGAGACCGTGGCCGAGAGCCCGGTGAGCGAGAAGGAACGCCTCGAGGGCGAGGTGGCCGCCTTCAAGGACAAGTATCTGCGGGCCTTCGCCGAGGCGGAGAACATTCGCCGCCGGGCCGACCGGGAGATTGCCGACGCCAAGGTGTATGGCATCGCCTCCTTCGCCCGCGACGTGCTGAATGTGGCGGACGACCTCGCCCGCGCGCTGGCGACCGTGGATGCCGAGACCAAGGCCAATGCCGAGGGTGCCCTCAAGGGCCTGATCGACGGCATCGAGCTCACCGAGCGCGGCCTGCTGAAGAATCTCGAGAAGCACGGCGTGCGCAAGGTGGAGCCGGTGGGCGAGAAGTTCGACCCCAATCTCCATCAGGCCATGTTCGAGGTGCCGGACCCGTCCGTTGCCGCCGGCACGGTGGTGCAGGTGGTGCAGTCCGGCTATGTGATCGGCGACCGCGTGCTGCGGCCGGCTCTCGTGGGCGTGGCCCGCGGCGGCCCGAAGGCGGCGCCTGCGGCACCGAGCGAGGAAGCGGCCGGACAGGGCGGCGCCGCCTGATCCGTCACGGTCTTGATACGAAAATGCCGCCCGTTGGGGCGGCATTTTTGTTTCGGGATCAGGCGGTGGCGTTTTCAGCGGTCGCCGCCGCTCTCCACGCCGTCGCGGATGGCGCGCAGGCGGCTGTAATAATCGGCGAAGGCATCGGCCTTCACCACCGCCATCATGCGCAGATAGCCATTGGTGCCGAAGCGCATCCACTGGGCCACCTTCACGTCCGCATTGCCCTGCGCTTCCTTCGCAGTGGCCATGACCTCGAAGCCTGCCATGTTGTTGATGCGCAGCGGTTCGGCCCGCTCGATCTTGAGATCGCGGAAGCCGGGGGTGGTGGTGAGCGCCCGCACGGCGAAGTTCAGGCGGTCCTCGTCGCGCGGCGCGCCGGCCGCCACCGAGATGACGAACAGGGGCTGCGCGGCGGCCTCGAATTCGTTCTTCGGCCCGTCGGTCAGGAAAACGGCGGTGTTCGGGATGACGCGCAGGACGCGGAAGCCGGAGAGGTTGGTCAGCCGGAAGGGCAGCGTCTTCATCTGCTCCTCGACGCTCGGCGGCGCGCGGAAGGCCAGCGTCTGAAGCGTCTCGTGCACCACCGCGTCAGGCAGGGCCGCGGCATTGGATTCCGGCACCTGCACCGTCACCAGCGCCGTGCCGCGCGGCGAGCCGGCGAGCAGGATCCACTTGCGGACACGGAGCGCGCCGGCCGCCTGCGTGCCCGTCACCAGCACAGACTTGGCATCGGGGATGGTGAGCGGCGCGCGCGATTCCACCATGATGCCCTTGCCGGCGAGCGCCGCATCGGTGAAGCCGCTCAGCACCTGATCGTAGGCCTCCGGCGGCATCTCGACGATGAGGATGGACGCGTTCTTGTTGGGATCCTCAAAGCCGGGGAAGGCATTGGCCTCGGTCATGCCCTCCGGCGGGACGAGGCCCACGAGCGAGCCACGGGGAAACACCGCGTCCGCCGCAAAGGCGAGGCTGCCGGAGATCAAAAGCAGAGCGAAGGCCAGCGGCAGACGCATGAAAGGCTCCTGGGATCGGCGCGCGGAACCGCGAGCGGGGTCTTGTGTGGCGCAAAGCCGGCTAAAGCGTGACACCTGCGCGTCACCTCGCGGCCGGTTCGGTCAAGGCCAAGCTGTATCACGGTGAGGCGCATCTGGCGCAACCGGTCAGGCGAGCCGGAGTTCCGGATCGCTCATGGGGCGGTGACGCGCCGGAGCGTGAGGTTGATGCGGCCTTCCACGCCGAGCAGGGTGGACGTGCCGGGCAGGATGCGGTCCACGCCGTGAAACGCCAGACGGCTGCGCCCGCCGAGCCGCAGCACGTCGCCCGATTCGAGGCGGATGGAGCGCGTGGAATCGGTGCGGGCCTCGCCGCCGATCCGGAACACCGCCGTGTCGCCCAGCGACACCGAAAGCACCGGGGCGGAGAAATCCGCCTCGTCGCGGTCCTGATGCAGCCCCATGCGGGCGTCCGGTGCGTACCAGTTGACGAGGCAGGCCTCGGGCGGCACGGCGCTGCCGGAGAAGTCCGCCCACAGGCGCAGCAGCGTCTCGGGCATCGGCGGCCAGGGTTCGCGTGTCTCGGGATGGAAGGGCTGGTAGCGATAGCCCGACGCATCCGCCACCCAGCCCAATGGTCCGCAATTGCTCATGCGCACCGAAAGGGGCTTGCCGGTCCGGGGCATGGCCGGCTGGAACAGGGGCGCAGCCCGCAGGACCTCGCGCACCTCCTCAACCAAGGCCTCCTGTGCCGGCCGGTCGAGGCAGCCGGGCCACCAGAGCGCGTCCGGCGCGATTTCCATGGGATGCGGTGTGGCCAGATGGTCCTCCCTTGTCATTTGCCTGCCGCGCGGAGCGACGGGGTGTTTTCCTGCATCTAGGAACGCCGGAGCGTGGGCGGAAGGCCCGGCGGGCCGCCGATTGTGGAACGCGCCCGCCCTTGGCGCGCCGAGGCGCCGTGGAACGGCCGGGCGAAGGGGGCGTTGAGGCCCCATGACACTTCAAGGGAGACCTGCCATGTCTTTCCGCCTTCCGGTCGCCGCGGCGCTTGCCGCTCTCGCCTTTCCCGCTGCCGCTTCGGCCCAGCCCGCCGTCATCGTGACCCAGCCGCAGGCGGTCGTGACCGCGCCGGACACGGTGGTGGTGCTCTCGCCCGAGCAGAGCACCTATGTGCAGCGCTACGTGGTGGCCCATCCCGGCCCGCGCGCCAGTTTTACCACCACCTATCAGCCGGTGGTGGGCACGGAACTGCCCGCGGGCGTCGCCATCCAGACCTTCACGGCCTCCGATGACGCGGGCTTCGACACCGGCCGCTACGGCTATGTGCTCACCGAGACCAATGAGACGGTTCTGGTGGAGCCCGGCACGCGGCGCGTGATCCAGGTCCTGCGCTGAGCCTGGCGGGCGCCCTCAGATCCCAGCCTCGGTGAGGGTCAGTGGGCGTACGCCGGCGCGGGCCATGTCCTCCCGCGCCCGGTGGAGCGAGCCGTGCGTGTCGATGGCGCGGCAGGCCTCCTCCACCACGAAGGTCTCGAAGCCGTCGCGAGCGGCATCAAGGGCGGACCAGCCGACGCAGAAGTCGAGGGCGAGACCGGCCAGCACCACGCGGCGGATACCACGCGCCCGCAGGTATCCTGTCAGGCCCGTGGTGACGTGATGGTCCGCTTCATAGAAGGTGGAATAGCTGTCGATGTGCGCGTGGTGGCCCTTGCGGATCACCAGTTGCGCGTGGGGCACGTCGAGGCCCGGCGCGAAGTCCGCGCCTTCCGTGCCCTGCACGCAGTGATCCGGCCAGAGCACCTGCGGCCCATAGGGCAGGGTGATGACATTGGAGGGCCTGTGCCCGGCATGGCTCGACGCGAAGGAGATGTGGCCGGCAGGGTGCCAGTCCTGCGTCAGGATCACATTTGAGAAGCGCCGGGAGAGCCCGTTGGCCAGAGGCACCACCGCGGCACCGTCGTCAACAGCGAGCGCCCCTCCGGGCAGGAAGTCCCGCTGGAGGTCGACAAGGATGAGGGCGGTGTCGCTGTCATGGATCATCGTCTGGCCTTTCGCGCGCCCATTTGAGCGCGCGAAAGGCTGAAAGGAAAGCCGGCCCTAGCGGTGGTGCCGCATGCCCGCGTGCAGGGGATCCTGCATGATGACGCCGGCCCAGCCGAGCCCGCGATAGGTCTCGTAGCCCGGCGTCATGTGGAAGGCGATGGTCTTGCCGTCGGGCGTATGATCGATGCCGCTGGTTCGGCCCTGCGCGTTGAGATTCACGAGCTCGGTGAAGATGCCCCGCCTGTCCGAGGAGGCGATGACGCGGCCCCGCGCGTCCACCAGCAGCACGCGCGAGCGTTCCGCCTCATCCGGCGAGAGGCGCACGCCCTCCACCACCGCGCGCGCCTGCGGCTCCCAATCGAAATGGATGCCGAGCACCCCGATCGGCTTTCCGCGCAGCGCGCCGCCCTCGCGCACCGCCGCGGCATAGGTGGCGACTGGCGCCCCGCGCAGCGCGGGGCAGGGGTTCACGTCGGCGACCGCGTAATCATCGCCCGAGACGCTGTCCATGGCTTCCCGGAACCAGGATTCCCGGGAGACATCGAGGCCCCGGATGTTGGGATAACGGTCCGCCCGGCCGTGGGCGACGACGCGTCCCTCAGGCGTGCAGAACCACAGGTCGAGATAGACGGTGTAGGCCGAGAGGATGACGCCCAGCCGGCGCTCGGCCTCCGCCACCCGCTCGGGCGTGGGATCACCGCAGTTGACCAGCGCGGCGTCGGTGGCCCACCAGCGCACGTCGCAGGTGCGCTCATAGAGATTGCGGTCGATGATCTCGATGGCATTGAGCGAGAGATCGACAAGGCGCTGGCCGCGAACGTCCTGCGCCATGCGGCGGCCCACCGCCCGCAATTCGTCGAGCGCGCTGCGCAGTTCCGTTTCCATGTCGGAGGCGAGGCGGCCGATCTCCGCGCTCACCGCCTTCACTTCCTCGGCGACCACCGCGAAGCCGCGCCCGGCGTCCCCGGCTCGGGCTGCCTCGATGGTGGCGTTGAGCGCGAGCATGCGCGTCTGGCCGGTGATCGCTTGGATGGCGCGCGCCTTGCCGGCGGCGACGGCGGCGGAATGATCCGCCAGATCGATCACCTTCTCCGGAGTGTCGGCGGAAAGGCTGGCCTTGAGAGCGGCGTCGAATGTGCCATGCATCGTGGAAAGTCCATCCCCATCTGGAGTCCCGATACCCCTTGGAGGGACGCACGGCGCGCGCGCCGGAGCGCACGGCGGATGCCGTCCCTTGCATTTCCTCCGCGCGGCTGACGCCAAATATCCTTCAATGAGGACACGCGTCATCCGCCGGCTGTCTGTCGCAGCCGTTCCATGCGCCTGAATGAGCAGCAGGTCGCTGTTGCACGATGAGCCCTCGGGGCAGCGTTCGGAAAACGCGCCGCTCCCTGCGGGAACGCAGATGATCAACAGAGAGACGCAAGACCTCGCCTGCGGCGAGGCTACACTATCGGCTGCGGGGCTTCGTCAGGCTGCGCAACGCCGATGACGTGATGTTTGTCCCGGCCATGAGAAAAATCAACATTGCTGTCCCATTTTCAGCGGATTTTTTTCGCAAGCGCGAAATGTCCAAGAAGGACGGATGAATTTCCGGGAATAGCTAGCAATACAGTGCGAGCCATCTCAGTGTCTGGCGGTAGCTCGATGGGCTGCTTGATAAGCCGCAAGCTATTGACGACGCGAGATAAATCGGAGCGCCCGGCAAAGCGGTGGCGATCGAAGACATTCGCCCCCCCTCAAATGATACCGCTCATTTTTACTCGGTGATACGCATTCAACGCTTGTTGCGTTCCGAAGGTCTTGTTCCCTTCGCCTGCGATGTGGCGAAGACGATCCGCCTCGCCAGCGAGCTTTCCCGTTCCTGGACGACGCTTTCCCGCCGCTGCTCTGACGTAGAGAGATGCCCGGCCTGAAATAGAAAGCGCGTGCAGATCAGGGCAGGGCCAAGATCATGCACGCGCTCCAACGTCCGAGGAAGGCCAAGATATGGGCCGAATATGAAGTTGTTAGCAAATGTCCTGCGAAAAGCAGGAGGGCTGAATACCTTTTTGAAACCCCCACCCCCGAGCGTCAGCTCCTATCATCTGAAACTGTTCTCCATCCTGCGGTAGAAATCAACCGCACGGATCAAAATTCTGCACTGCCGCGATGGCGGTGGTACCGGCGGGGCGGTGCGAACGAGCCGGAAGGCCCGTGTCAGTGCCCGCTTTCATCCGTGGCGACTGCCGTCTCGATCCAGCGACGGAAGGCGGCCATGGCTGGCGTCTCCGGGCGTGAGAACAGGCGCGTCAGCCAATAGCGGCCGGCATTGATGGCAATGGGAAAGGGCTGTACAAGGCGCTCCGCCACCAAGTCGGCGCTGAACATCCGGACCGGCAGCAGGGCGACTCCGTGGCCAGCCGCGGCCGCGCTCGCCATGAGGGGCGAGGAATCGAACACGGGTCCACGGAAGGTGAGCGCCGGCGTACCGGCAGCGGCGAACCAGCGGGACCATTCCTCCGTGCGGTAGGAGCGCAGCAGCGGCACATGGGCGAGGTCCGCTGGCCGCGAGAGGCGCGCGGCAAGCGCGGGACCGCACAGCGGCGACAGTGGCGCGGGCATGAGTTCGGTCGCCGCGGCCCCGTGCCAGGAGCCGTCGCCGAAGCGGATGGCGCAGTCGAGCCCCTCGCCCGCCAGATCGACACGGTTGTTGTTGGTGAGCACCCGCAGATCAATGCCGGGATGGGCGGCTGCGAAATCCGGCAGGCGCGGAAGGAGCCAGCCCACCGCAAAGGTGCCGACCACGCCCACGGTCAGCACCTCGCGCAGCCGCCCGTCCATGAACCGGTCGAGCGTCGCGCCGATGCGGTCGAAGGCATCGCGCACCAGCGGCAGCAGGGCGGCGCCCTCGTCGGTCAGGGCCAGTCCGCGCGGCAGGCGTCGGAAGAGCTGGGCGCCGAGGCGCGTCTCCAGCGCCTTGATCTGGTGGCTCACCGCGGCCTGTCCCACGCACAGCTCCATGGCGGCGCGGGTGATGTTGAGGTGGCGCGCCGCCGCCTCGAAGGCGCGCAGGGCATTCAGCGGCAGTTGCGGGCGGTCCATGCGCAGCCATTAGTTAAAATCATGCCTTGCTCGAAATATCATCGTTTGTCCGCGCCCGCACCCTCTTGCATCGTCCGCTCGCGAAAGGAGACGTGAGCCATGATCTCGCGACGTTTGGTGATGGGTGCGCTGGGTGCGGCCCTTGTGATGCCGCAGCTCGTGCGGGCGAGCGGTCAGAAAGCCTTCGGTGCGGCCGATCTCGCCCAGAAGATCGCCGCGCTCGAGGCGCGCAGTGGCGGGCGGCTCGGCGTGGCGGCCATCGATACGGGCAGCGGCGCGCGCTTCGCCCATCGCGGCGGCGAGCGCTTCCCCATGTGCAGCACCTTCAAATTTCTATTGGCTGCCGCCGTCCTCGCCGAAGCGGACCGCGGCCATCTGAAGCTGACGGACATGGTGCCCATCACCCGGGCGGACCTCATCGCCTATGCGCCGGAGGTGGAGAAGCACGTCGGCTCCGGCATGAGCCTGTCCGATCTGTGCGCCGCTGCGGTCATCTGGTCCGACAATGGCGCCGCCAACCTGCTACTGCGCCAGATCGGCGGGCCGGCGGCGGTGACGCGCTTCCTCAGGAGCGCCGGCGATCCCGTCACGCGGCTCGACCGCGCCGAGCCGGAGCTGAATGTGGTGCCGGAAGGCTCGGACATGGACACCACGACCCCTGACGCGGTGGCGGACGACATGGTGCGTCTCGTGCTGGGTGATGTGCTCGCTCCGGCCTCGCGCGGCGCGCTGAAGGACTGGCTCATCGGCTGCCGCACCGGCGACAAGCGCCTGCGCGCCGGCCTGCCCAAGGGCTGGACCGTCGGGGACAAGACCGGCACAGGTCCAGCCCGCACCGGCACGAGCAACGATGTCGCCATCGCCTGGCCGCCCGGCCGCGCGCCGCTGGTCATCGCGAGCTATCTCACAGCGAGCCGGCTCGATGGCCGGGGCAGCGATGCCATCCATGCGGATGTCGCCCGCGCGGTGACGGCGGGCATGGCCGGATGATCGGCGGAGCGATCACTCAATAGAAGGGATAGGGGCCGGGAAAGGTGCCGATCGGCACGTGATGGGTGATGAGCCCGGTCCCTTCCCGCCAGTCGTGCAGCAGTAAAGCCGGGGGCTCCACGTAGGAAGCGGGGCGCGCACCGGCCGCGAGGCGCAGCGCGATGGCGGTGGTGGTGCTCGGCGCCGTCACCAGCAGCGTGCCGCCGAAGCGCAGTTGCATGAAGCGGTGGATGTGGCCGCAGACCAGCCGCTCCACTTGGCGATGGCGGGCGAGGATGGCGGCGAGCCGTGCGCCGCCCCGGCAATTGTAGGCGTCGATATAGCCGATGCCGCTCTCGAACGGCGGCTGGTGCATCATCACCAGCGTCGGGCGGCCGGGGGCCTGCACCAGCGTGGTCTCCAGCCAGTCGCAGGCGGCCTCGTCCCATCTCGCCGTGGTGGTGGCCGGGCACGGTCACGTCGAGGCCGATGATCCGCACCGGCCCGAGGTCGTCCACCGCGAAATGGAGCGGGCCGGACGGCGGCAGATGCGCATGGTCGGCGAAGGCGGCGCGGAAGGCCCCCCGTTCGTCATGATTGCCGGGGATGACGAGCAGCGGCGGGCGGATGGCGGTCAGCGCCTCGCGGGCGAAGGCGTATTCCTCCGCCGTGCCGTGATCCACGAGATCACCGCTCAGCAGCACCACGTCCGGCGCCGGATCGAGCGCATTGAGGTGCGCGACGGCGGCCGAAAACATGGCGTTGGAGTCCACGAGCCCCTGGTAAAGTTCGCCTCGCGGGCGCAGGTGCGGGTCGGAAAGATGGGCGATGAGCATGCGGCCAGCATCCGGCAGGAGAAGGCGGGCGCGCGGCGGCGCCCGCAGGCATCATGCCAGATGGTCTGGTCCTCCGGCGAGGCTCAGAAGCATTCCTCTTCCAGCTTCCTGAGGTCGGCGAGGGCGGCTTCGTCCTCCTGGTCCTCGAACAGGTCTCCCATGTAATAGACATGGGAGTGGAGGAGCAGCAGCTTGTCCTGGAAGGCGTTGCCGCCGCTCTCTGCCGCCGCGAGCCGGGCCCTGAAGCGGTCCCAGAAGGCGTTGCCGGTGCGCGGGTCGTCGATATATCGGCGGAGGTGCGCGAGAACGCGCGCCATGTTGCCCTCGAAATCGATGCCGTTGAACGTCACGTAGCGGTCGCCGGCCGGGGTGGTGGTGAGGAGGTTCATCAGGCTCTCGCGCTGGCAGTACGGTTCTGCGCGAGAGAGCCATGGGGTGGGATTGGCCCGCAACGGCGGCGGCCTCAGGAGGCGGGCGCCTGCACGAACGGCATCAGCGCTGCATGAATGACATGAGCCCGTTGGCTAGACCGCCAGCATCCGGCGCATGTCCGCCACCCTGGCGCGACTGACCGGCAGGCGGGAGGAGCCCGCATCCGCCATCCGCAGCCACCAGCGGCCGTCGCTGCGCTCGGCCGCGCGCACGTGACGGATGTTCACCATGTGCCGGCGGTGCACGCGCAGGAACAGCGCCGGATCGAGCCGCGGCTCCAGATCGGCCAAGGCGCGCGGGCAGAAGGCCGTGATGTCCCGCGTGACGGCGCGGGCATAATGGCCCTCGGCGCTGAGGAAGACCACGTCCTCCACGTCGATGAGGCCGGTCACGTCGCCGGTCCCGCGCATCACCGGCAGCTTGAGCAGCCGGGGCGCCTCGGCCTCGGGCGGCAGGTCCGGCTCGCCCATGGTGCGGGCGCCCAGCGCATGGAACATCATGCAGAAGCCACCGTCCGCCGTGTCCTCCAGCCGCGTCACCTTGGCGACGAGGCTGCCCATGGCAGTGGTCACCACCAAGGAGGCGGCGCCCTCCGCGCTGTCGCGGGCGCTCTGAAGCAGAAAGGCCACCTTGGCGCGGGCGGCTTCCGGATGGAGGGAGAGGATGTCGGTGCCGATCAGCGGTTCACTGCGCCGGGCGAGCAGCAGGCGGGCCTGCGGATTGGCGGCGCGGATGCGCTGCTGCGCGTCAAGGATGATGACACCCACCGGCGTGCGCTGCAGGCGATACTCGAAGGGCAGCGCGGCAAGCTCCGCCTCCGTCGTTCCGCCCTCGCTCCGGCTGGTCTTCGTCATCGCCCCTCCGGCCGCGCCCCTCGCGGCACGGCCGCCAAGTCTGCGGAGCGGAGTGCGGCGTCGGCAAGTGGGGCGGCCTGCCGCAGCGCCTTACGCAGGGCCGACGAGCAGCACCGCGCCATCCACCCGGAGCACGATCACCTTGGCCCCGGCCGGCAGGTCCGGCCCGCTGATCCGCCAGACGCTGTCGTCGATGCGCACGTGCCCGGCGCCGTCGGCAATGGGAGCCTCGAGCGTAAAGACGCGGCCCACCTGTGCTTCCGCCCGCCGGTTGAGGAAGGGGCGATCGGTGCCGCCGCCGCGCAGGGCGATGCGCCGGCCGATGAGCACGGCCACGACGGCACATCCGGCGAACGCCAGCACCTGCCCCTGCCAGCCCATGTCCGCCACCAGCGTGAGGAGACCCGTCGCGAGGGCGGCAAGGCCGAACCAGACGAGGAAGGCGCCCGGCACGATGGTTTCCGCCACCAGCAGCACCCCGCCCATGGCGAACCAGAGCCAATAGGGGCTGATGTCGCCAAGCATGCTCATGCGTCGGGGCCGGGCTGGGCGAAGGGCGAGGATGTCGTGCCGGGGGTGGAACGCGCCGGGCCCGTGGGGCCGGGCCGCTTCGGCGCCGGCGCCTGCTCGAAGGCCGCCCGCGCCAGTTCCGAAATGCCGCTCAGCGAGGAGAGGAGGGCGGTCGCCTCATAGGGCAGCAGCACCACCTTCTGGTTCGGCGCCTGCGCCAGCGCCTGGAAGGCGGCCACATATTTCTCGGCGATGTAGTAATTGAGCGCTGCCGGCGAGCCCTCATTGACCGACTGCGAGAGCAAGGTGGTCGCCTTCGCCTCGGCTTCCGCGAGACGCTCGCGGGCTTCCGCATCCCGCAGCGCCGCTTCCCGGCGGCCCTCGGCTTCCAGAATATGGGCCTGCTTCTGGCCTTCCGCGCGCAGGATTTCCGACTGGCGCTGGCCCTCGGCCTCCAGAATGGCGGCGCGCTTCTCGCGCTCGGCCTTCATCTGACGGGCCATGGCATTCACGAGATCGGTGGGGGGCACGATGTCGCGGATCTCGATGCGTGTCACCTTCACGCCCCAAGGGGCGGCGGCGGCATCCACCACATGCAGGAGGCGCTCGTTGATGGCGTCGCGGTGGGAGAGCAACTGGTCGAGGTCCATGGAGCCCATGACCGTGCGGATGTTGGTCATGGTGAGGGCGAGAATGGCCTTGTCGAGCTGCGCAACCTCATAGGAGGCGCGGGCGGCATCGAACACCTGGAAGAAGGCGATGCCGTCCACCGAGACCGTGGCATTGTCCTTGGTGATCACTTCCTGCGTCGGAACATTGATCACCTGCTCCATCACATTCACCCGGTTGCCGATGGTGTCGACGAAGGGAACGATGAGGTTGAGGCCGGGCGAGAGCGTGCGCGTGTAGCGGCGGAAGCGCTCGACCGTGAACTGGTAACCCTGCGGCACGGTTTTCACGCCGGCGATGACGATGGCCAGTGCCAGCACGAGAACCACGATCACGAACAGGCTGAAGCCGCTGAGGGGCATGGTCCATCTCCCGTTTCCGGTCTGCGCCGGGCGGTGATTTAGGACACGGCGCGCGCGGCGGGGCAAGCGGGCGGCCCGGCCGCCCGCTGCCTATGTCCGTCGAGGGGGGAGGGGGGTGTCAGGCCGCGATCCAGCCGGAGAGCTCGCGCCGCACCACGTTCTCGATCACCCGCATGCCTTCGTCCGTATCGTTGAGGCAGGGGATGGCGGCGAATTTCTCGCCCCCGTGGAGATGGAAGATCTCGGCATTCTCGCCGCCGATCTCCTCCAGCGTTTCGAGGCAGTCGGCGGTGAAGCCGGGGTTGAGGACTGCGATCCGCTTCACGCCGCCGCGGGCCAGCGCCTCCACGGTCTTGTCCGTATAGGGCTGGAGCCATTCCTCGTTGCCGAAGCGCGACTGGAAGGTGGTGCGCAGCTTCTCTTCCGACATGCCGAGCCGGTCGCGCAGCAGGCGCGTCGTCTTCAGACACTGGCAGTGATAGGGGTCGCCCTTCATCAGGTAGGACTTCGGCACGCCGTGGTAGGAGGCGAGAATCACCTCCGGCTCGAAGTCGAGCCCCTTGAGGTGGCCCTCGAGCGAGGTGGCGAGCGCGTCGATATAGACCGGATCGTCATGCCAGTTGGGCGCGATGCGGATGAACGGCTGCCAGCGCATCTTCTTCAGCGCGTCGAAGGCCTTGTCGCAGACGGTCGCGGAGGTGGCGGCGGCATATTGCGGATACATGGGCACGATGAGGATGCGTTCGCAGCCCTGCTTTTGAAGCGCGTCCAGCCGCTCGGCGATAGGCGGCTTGCCGTAGCGCATGGCCCAGTCCACCACGATGCGCGGGTCACGGTCGGCGATCATGGCGCCGAGTTTCTCGGACTGCCCGCGCGTGATGGTCTTGAGCGGACCTTCGTTGCGCTCCTTGTTCCAGATCGTCTCGTAGTCGCGGCCCTTGGGGCCGGGGCGCACGGTGAGGATGATGCCGTTGAGGATCACCCACCACAGCGCGCGGTTGGTCTCGATGACGCGGGTGTCGGAGAGGAATTCCTTGAGGTAGCGCCGCATGGACCAGTAGTCGGTCGCTTCCGGCGTGCCGAGATTTACCAGCAGCACGCCGATCCGGCCGTAGTTCACCCGGGGATGCTCGGCGGGGAAATGGCGGGTGTCGCCAAAGGCGGGGGCGGTCGTCACAGTCATCGGTCACCTCTGGGCCGCCTCATGGGCCGTGGTGCCGCCGCCGTCAATGCCCACGCTCAAGGCGGGGGTGCGGGCCGGCACGAAGGCGGCATACGTCGCAACGGGGCTGGTACGCAAAAGGGCGGCCTTTGGATGACCGCCTGCGGCCGCACGCCGCTCTCATCCGCAGAACTTGCGATCTGCGGCACCTGTTCCGGATATCTCAAGGGATCTGGAAGGGTGCGGATGGTGGGCGCGACAGGGATCGAACCTGTGACCCCTACGATGTCAACGTAGTGCTCTCCCGCTGAGCTACGCGCCCATCCGCCGGGAAGGAGGCCTCTATATCGGCTCGCCCTCAGGGACGCAAGCGGCCGGTTGAAGCTGCCTGTGAATGACTGGGGATGGCGCCGCTCAGGCGGCCGCCAGGATCTTGTGGACCTCGGTGACGAGGTCGCGCAGGTGGAAGGGCTTGGAGAGCACCTTGGCCTCGCAGGGCGCCTCCACATCGGCATTCAGCGCGACGGCGGCGAAGCCGGTGATGAACATCACCTTCAGGTCGGGATCGAGCTCGGTGGCGCGGCGCGCCAGCTCGATGCCGTCCATCTCGGGCATGACGATATCCGTGAGCAGCAGCTCGAACGGCTCTTCGCGCATGCGCTCATAGGCGGAGCGCCCGTTGTCGAAAGAGGCCACCTGGTAGCCGGCGTTCTGCAGCGCCTTGACCAGGAAGCGCCGCATGTCGTTGTCGTCTTCGGCGAGCAGAATTTTCGACACGCCCATTCCCCTTGCCTTCCCACACCTGCCGCACCGTGCGTTGGCCAGATGCGGATCTCGTTCCGTTCAGCCCGTCCGCACAGGTCTCGCGAAACGTGCACAATCAAGTGTCAGAGACGGTTGCCCCGGAGGATCTCGTCGATCCGCCACGAAATCCGGCTCTAGCATACGCGGCGCGCAACGTCGCCCTGCCGCTGCGGCTGCAGTGGCCTTAACGGCGCCCCAAATCCCTGTCTCTCCGATTTGGGTAAATTCAGAGTGAAGCCCGGCGGCCCCAGCCACTCGCCTGCGCGCAAAGGCTCTTCACACGGCGGGTGGTGTTGACCATGATGGCCGACTATTCCCACGGTGCCGCCCGCGTTGCGCGTGCCTCGTCCTCCTGATGTGCGGAACCTGCTTTTTCCGATGACAGCCTGTATCGCCGATAGCATTGATCCGCCGTTCGAGATTCTGGCGGCCGAGGAGCCGGCGGGGCCGTTTGTCTTCAATTCCCCGCACAGTGGGCGCATCTATCCCCGCACCTTTGTGGAGCAGCAGACGCGGCTCGATTTCGAGACCCTGCGTCGCTCCGAGGACAGCTTCGTGGACGAGCTGTTCGCCGACGTGGTCTCCGCCGGTATGCCGCTCATGCGGGCGCTGTTTCCCCGCTCGTTCCTTGATCTCAACCGTGAGCCCTACGAGCTGGACCCGCGCATGTTCGACGGTCGCCTGCCGGCCTTCGCCAACACGCGCTCCATCCGGGTGTCGGGCGGGCTCGGCACCATTGCCCGCGTGGTTGGGGATTCGCAGGAGATTTACGGTCGCCGCCTCTCGGTGGCGGAGGCGCTGGAGCGCATCGAGACCTATTACAAGCCTTACCATCAGGCGCTGCGCCGCCTGATCTCCCGCACCCAGCGCGCCTTTGGCGCGGCGGTGCTGGTGGACTGCCATTCCATGCCCTCCGGTCCGCAGCGCGAGGATATGCCCCGCGCCGATTTCGTGCTGGGCGATCGCTACGGCACCAGCTGTTCCGGCCGTGTGGCCGAGGTGCTGGAGCGGGAGCTGGTGGATCGGGGCTATATGGTGGTGCGCAACAAGCCCTATGCGGGCGGCTACATCACCGAGCACTACGGCAATCCGAGCGCCGGGCTGCATGCGGTGCAGATCGAGATCAACCGCGGCCTCTATATGGACGAGGCCTCCTACGAGCGCGGGCCGGACTTCTACCGGGTGCGCGCGGATCTGGCGGCGGTGTGCGCCTGCCTGTTCAACCTGGCCGGCGAACTGATGCCGCCGCGTGCTGCGGCTGCCGCCGAATAAGGCGTTTCCTCAACATTTTGCACGTTTTGTGGAAGAAACGTGTCGCTACGGTAGCGACCCACGCAAATCTGCCTTGCGTTTTGTGAATGGCAGATATACGAATTCGGACGTGAGCCAAGACGTCAACAGACGCGGGCTCTCCCGTCGGTTCCGACAGGCCCAAAAAGAAAGGGGCCGTCCGCGAAGCGAACGGCCCAAGTCTAGGGAGGAAACGCCCAAGGAGGGCAGCGACAGAGCGACGCCAATCGCCATGTCGCAATGCAGCAATAGCCCATTGCGGCGCCAGAAATCAAGCCCTCTTTTGTCGCAGCCATATATATTAGTGTAAGCGATTGAAATTTCAGGCGATTTTTTTCGTCCGAAACCGCCCTTCGGGGCGGTTTTCGTTTTTCTTTCGCTTCTTTCGGTCTGGCGGGTTCGCTCGAAAGGGACTCAAGGGGAGCTTCGCGTAAGGGCACGGCCTGACGCCCGGAGGGTGCTCCGGCTGGGTGCGGCTCATGATGTCGGAGAGGGGGGGGGCGCCCGATGAGGGCGCGGGGCGTGCCCCCAAAAGAAAGGGGCCGCTCACGCAGAGCGGCCCAAGTCTAGGGAGGAAACGCCCAAGGAGGGCAGCGGCATCGCAGCGAGCAATGCCGCGCCGCATCAATATGCGCTCCTGCCCCTTTTGCATCAAGGGTGTGACGTGGCGATAGTTTGGGCATGATGCAAAATTGAACGATCATTGTATTTCAATGGTTTGAAACCATTTAGCCCACGCGCTGGGCCGCGTGCCCATGGGTATTGCCTCAAAAGCCGCCTCACGATCCCTTCGCGAGCGCGGGAGGCGCGAAGGCCTGAACCGCGCCCTTTCCGCCCATCGCCGTCCAAGGCCTTTCCTCGGGAGGCGGGGCGCACTATGGCAATCCACGCGCGGTGGTGCCGCGCGACAGCCGATCAAGGATTGCGCTCATGTCCGCCGTTGCCCTGGATGCCTTCGTCCACGATCTCGCCACCCGTTCCGGCGAGGCCATCCTGCCCTTCTTCCGCACCGCCATCGGCGTTGAGGACAAAGGGCGCCGCAAGGGCCAGAGCTTCGATCCGGTGACCGAGGCGGACCGCGCCGCCGAGCAGGTGATGCGGCGCATGATCACCACGACCTTTCCCGAGCACGGCATCATCGGCGAGGAGTTCGGCAACGAGCGCCGCGACGCGGATTATGTGTGGGCGCTCGACCCCATCGACGGCACCAAGTCGTTCATCTCCGGCATGCCCGCCTGGGGCACGCTCATCGGCCTTCTGAAGCAGGGCGCGCCCGTCTACGGCATGATGCACCAGCCCTTCATCGGCGAGCGCTTCTTCGGCGATGGCGGCAGCGCCCATTATCTCGGCCCGGCCGGCAAACGCCGCCTCCTGACCCGCGACTGCGGCCGCTTGGAGGACGCCATCCTCTTCACCACCAGCCCGCTGCTGATGAACGCGGCCGACCGCACCCTCTTCCAAAGCGTAGAGCGGGATGTGCGCCTCTCGCGCTATGGCGGCGACTGCTACGCTTACTGCATGGTGGCGGCGGGCCTCGTGGATCTCGTCATCGAGACCGGCCTGCAGGACCACGACATCGTCGCCCTCGTGCCGGTCATCGAAGGTGCGGGCGGCATCGTGACCAATTGGGAGGGCGGCTCCCCGGTGGCGGGCGGTCGTGTCGTTGCCGCGGGCAGCAAGGCCGTGCACGAACAGGCGCTGAAGCGGCTCAATCCCTGAGCGGGCTCTCAGAAGGGCGACGAGCCGGGGATGAAGGCGTCGAAGGCGGCCCAGAACTGGGCGCGGAAGATGTCCCGCTCCATCAGGATCTCGTGCCGGGCCGCCGGCACCGTCACATAGGCCCCTGCGATGAGCCGGGAGGCCACGTGCTCGATGGCGGCATTGCTGACGATGCGCTCCGCGCCGGCCGCCACCACCAGCAGCGGCTGGCGGATTTCCCGCAGGGCCTCCGGCTGGCGCAGCATCTCCATGGCGTCATAGGCGCCGGCGAGCCAGCCGATGGTGGGTGAGCCGAGGCCGAGGTCCGGCGTCTTCGCCGTCACGGCGGCCGCGCGCGCATAGCGCTCCGGATCGGACGTGACCAGATTGCCCTCGAAGGGCTGGTTGGTGACGATGGCCGAACCACCCCCCGGCACGAAGGCGCGCCCGAGCCCAAGGCCGCGCAGGAACCGCGCCGTCGCGTGGGTCGCGCGGGGATAGGGCACCATCGCAATGTCGAGCATGGGGGCCGAGAGCACCACGCGGTCGAACCAGCGCCGCCCGTCCAGCACCGCCTGCAGGAGGATGGTGCCGCCCATGGAATGGGCCAGCGCATAATGGGGCGCCGGGCAGTCCGGCAGCAGCACCTGCCGGCCGAAGGCGTCCAGATCCAGCTGGTAGTCGCTGAAGCGGCGCACATGGCCCTTGCGGGGATTGCGCAGGAGCCGCTGGGAGCCGCCCTGTCCGCGCCAGTCGAAGATGGCGACCGCGAACCGCCGCTCCAGCAGTTCGCGCACGACCTCGAAATATTTCTCGATGAACTCCGCCCGCCCCGGAAAGAGCGCCACGGTGCCCTGGGCGCCTTCCGGACGCCAGCGGGCAAAACGCAGGCTCCGCCCGTCCGCGGTGGTGAAGACGCCGGTTACGGCACCCTCAGGAACGGGATTCGACGGGATGGGATAAAGGCTCATGCGCCGAGGCACCCGGTGGCCGACCAGGCCGGCGCGCCGCCGTCCGGTCTGTCTTTCCGGCGCCCGAAGGGCACCCGACCCAGCGATACACCGCCGTCGCGCGGCCGACAACGGCCCGGGTCATGCGCCACGCGGCAAGGCCTAATCGCGGCTGCTGTCGAAGCCGATCACCGTGAGGCCGACGATGACGCCGGTGCCCGCATCCACCATCAGGCGCACACGCTCCCGCCGGGGGCCGGTGGCCTCGCACACATAGGTGCGGCCGCGCAGCACAGGACGGCTGACGCCGCTGAAGCCACGTGCCTCCAGACTCTGCATGACGGCCGTCGCGTCGAGGGAGATGCCGATGTCGGGGGGATTGGACAGGTAGGGCGCGAACGCGCCGTGGGGCCGGACGCGAACAGAGGGGGCATCGCCCATCTCCGGTGCGGAAACCGGCAGGCTGCCGGTGATCTCCAGATCGGGAGCGGGGAGAACAGGGGAAGCCAGAACCTTCGCTCCTGCCGAGATGCTCTCTGCCTGAGCTGTTGCGGCGCCGACCGCCAGCATGATCACCAGGCCCAACCTTGCGGGCGTTCTTGGCATTCTTCTGCTCCGCCGGACGGGCGGATGCGACATTCCACCGTCCAGGCGCGCACTTTTAACCACGTCCGCTGAATGCCGGCCGAGCATGCCATTCAGTTTGCATTCATCTTCGGAGGCGCGCCGCTTGCGGGGGACTTGACGCGGGCAGGGGGCATTCCCAGATCGAGGGCGTGCCGGGCCAGACGGACGGCACGGACGGCCCGGCCAGACTGGCGGGCCCTCCATCCGATGACGATACCGCATCGCTTCAAGGAGGATGTGACCTATGCGTACGTTCGATCTCTCTCCCCTCTACCGCAACACGGTCGGCTTCGACCGCCTGTTCTCCCTGCTGGATTCCGCTGGCAATGTGGAAGGCGGCGCCCCGACCTATCCGCCCTACAACATCGAGCGCACCGGCGAGAATGCCTATCGCGTGACGGTGGCCGTGGCGGGCTTCACTCCCGAGGAACTCTCCATCGAGGTGAAGGAAAATACCCTCTCGCTGCGCGGCGAGAAGGCGGCGCAGGCCGGCGGCGAAGCTTCGCAGGTGCTGTATCGCGGCATTGCCGCCCGTGCCTTCGAGCGCCGATTCCAACTCGCGGACCATGTGGAAGTGAAGGGCGCGAGCCTTGAGAATGGCCTGCTGCACGTGGATCTCGTGCGCAACATTCCTGAGGCGAAGAAACCCCGCCTCATTCCCATCACCACCGGCGTCGCCCAGCCTCAGACCATCGAGGCGAAGGCGGATCCCGCCGAGGTGGAGGCGCCCCGCGCGGCCTGAATCTCGGGGGAGGGGTGACCCTCCCTCGGTTCATCTCCTGATCTGAGACAGTCCTCTGCGCCCCGGTC
Organism: Azorhizobium sp. AG788; assembly: GCF_004364705.1. NCBI lineage: Bacteria > Pseudomonadati > Pseudomonadota > Alphaproteobacteria > Hyphomicrobiales > Xanthobacteraceae > Azorhizobium > Azorhizobium sp. AG788. Next base: position 78,409 of record NZ_SOBM01000009.1, on the reverse strand, counting down.
TTCGCCGGGGCGTTTTCACGTGTGGGGTGCCGTGCCGGTGGGGCTGCGGTCAGCGCGCATCCTGCGCGTCGCCCGAACCCGGTTGCGTCTTGGGCGGCCAGGAGAAATCGTCCGTCCGCCCCGTCCGGGCCGCGATCGGGCTGCCGTCCGACAGGGCCTTCAGCGCCTCGCTTCCGGGCGCACTGGCGGGGAGGATGTTGGCGGCACCGCGACCGACAGGAGGCGGACCGCCGGCAAGGCTTGCGCCCCCGCGTGGGCCGTCATTGAGCGAGATGGGCTGTGAGCCATCGGCAGCGGGCGCGTTGGCCGCCGGACCGGGCTCCGCCAGCAGGCGCGTCAGTTCCTTCTGCACGAAGAAGGCGAGCTTGCGTCCGCCGGCGCGGGTGAAGCGTTCGCCGTCCGCCTGGCGCAGGCGCCGGCGCTGGCCGTCCACGGCGGGACCGGAGGCCGTGTATTTGCCGTCCTCGTCCACGAAGCCGTCCCAGACATTCACATAAACGGCCCCGCTGCGGGCGGCATGGGTGCGCAGCAGGTCGTTCAGGCGCTCATATTCCTGCGATTCCGGGGCCGACTGCACCGGGGGCAGGCCGAGCAGAATCACCCGGCGCCCTTGCGGCCCCCGCGCAGCGGCGAGCACGTCGTCCACCCTCTTGCCGTAGAGTTCCGCCCAACGGTCCGTGAGGGGCTGGACGTCCGTCTCGCCCTCCCGAATCGGTTCCAGATCCTCCACCCCCAGCGCCAGCACGATGGCGTCCGGCTTTCCGGCATCGATGGCGCCCGGCAGGCGATTCACCCAGTCCACCGGCGCCGTCTGGAAGCCGCTGGGGTCGGCCGTGATGGCCACGACGGCAGGGCTGGTGCGTTCGCCCACGTAGAGATCGGCGAGGCCCTCGGCCACCTGCCGGCCGTACCAGTCGCCGATCACCAGAACGAATCGGCTCGGCGGCTGGCGCCGGCCCTGCATGGCCTCGGCCGCGCTCACATAGACGGTGCCCTGCGGATCGGGCGGGGGCGTCGGAGCGGCCTGACGGACCGGCGGCGGCTGCACCGCCTGGGGCGGCGGACCGAGGGGGATTCCGAAGAAGGTCGGCTGCTGGGGCTGGGCCGGAGGGCGCCAGTTCGGCGCGCTGCGCGAGGGCGCCGGCACACCGGCAGGCGGACGCGGCGGGAAGAGCCCGTCGAAGAGCTGTGCGGTGGCCGGTCGCGGCGAAAGGCCGGCAGCGGCGGCGACGAGCAGGCCACACAGCAAAAACCCCGCCCGGCGCAAGCGTCCGACGGGGTTCGATGATGGAAGAGCCGAAGTCACACCGATCGCCTCCGCATCGCGCGGAGCAGGGGCGGGGAGGGTGGGACGAAAGCGCAGCATGCACCAGCTTTGCCGAAGGGCATGGCCCTTTCAAGACCCCGCCGGTGCGCGCGGTCAGTTCAGCTTGCCGCGCACGTCCTGGATGGCCTGGCCGAGCAGGCGGTCGCCGGTGGCCGTGCCGGGCACGGAAGCGGCGAGGATGCGCTCGGCGGCCTGCACGGCGGCGTCGGCGGCAAAGGCCTTCACGTCGGCGAGTGCCTGGTGTTCGGCCTGCGCGATCTTGTCCTCGGCCATGCGGGTGCGGCGGGAGACGAACTCCTCGAGCTTCGCCTTGGTTTCGGCGGCGAGACGCTCGGCTTCGGCCTTGGCGGCGGTCACGATGGCTTCCGCCTCGGCTTCCGCCTCGCGCTGCTTGCGCTTGTATTCCGCGACGAGCTTCTGCGCCTCTTCCTTGAGGCGGCGGGCTTCGTCGAGCTCGGCGGCGATGCGGGCGCCGCGGGCGTCCAGCGCCTTCGCGAGAGCCTTGTGCACGCCGTTATAGAGCAGGATGCCGACAAACACGAAGAAGGCTACGGCGACCCAAAGTTCAGCCAGTTCCATATCGCTCATGGCAGAGTCCTCGATCGCCTGTGCCTGAATTCAATCGGTCTTGAAACGAGCCCCTCGAAAGGGGAATGCGGCCGTCCGGAAAACCGCCCGGCCGCAGGTCTTGCGTTCAGGTCTCAGGCGGACTTTGCCGCCAGAGCCGCGTCTACCGCGGATTCCACGTCCTGATTGCCGGCGGGGGTGCCGATCAGGGCGGTCACGATTGCGCCGGTGGTGTCCACCGCAATTCCGCGCACGTGGGAGAGGGCCGTCGCCTTGGTGCTGGCGATGCGACGCTCGGCGTCGGCCAGCTTGGCGTTGAGGTTCTCTTCCAGCGACTTGCGGTTGGCGTCGGTCTCGGCAGCAAGCCGGGCCCGGGCCTCGCCGGCAATGGCGTTGGCCTTGCCGCGCGCTTCGGTGAGCGCCTTCTCGTAAGCGGCCTGGGCCGCCTCGCTCTCGGCCTGACGCAGGCGGGCTTCTTCCAGATCCTTGGCGATGCGGTCATGCCGCTCTTCCAGGATCCGGCCGATGCGCGGCAGCGTCACGCGGCTCATGAGGAAATAGAGCGCGCCGAAGCTGACGATGAGCCAGATCAGCTGCGAGGCGAAGTGCTGCGGCTTGAAGGGCGGAAAGCCCCCGTGCTCGCCGCCGGCGGCTTCGCCATGGCCGGCTTCCGCGCCATGCGCGGCCGGCGGGTGGGCCGGGGCGCCCGCCTGGGCGACCACCATCGGTGCCGGCCGGCCGGAAACCGATGCAGAATCGAGGCTGCCGGCGACAGCCGGGAGGGCCAGGGTGGCCGTTCCCAGGAATGCCGCGACCGCAGCCAGCTTCCATGTCTTGTTCATGGCTCGCCCGCCTGCCTTGTCCTTGTCATCACACGCCATTGCTGCGCCGGCCCCGGGGCGGACCCCGAAGGCCGGTCGCGGGATCAATGATCAGGCGACGAAGAGCAGGATGAGGGCGACGACGAGCGAGAAGATGCCGAGACCTTCCGCGAGCGCCGCGCCGATGAACGCGCGGGCGAACTGGCCGTCGGCAGCCGACGGGTTGCGCAGCGCGCCAGACAGGAAGTTGCCGAAGATGTTACCGACGCCGATGCCGGCGAGGCCCATGCCGAGGCAGGCGAGACCGGCGCCGATGAACTTTGCAGCTTCCGCTTCCATTGATCTGCTCCTTGAGAAACGTCGTTGGTTGGCCGTGCGGGTGGGACGATCAGTGTCCCGGGTGGACCGCATCGTTGAGGTAGATCGAGGTGAGCACGGCGAACACGTAGGCCTGAAGGATGGCCACCAGCAGTTCGAGCGCGGTCAGGGCCACGATCATGAAGAAGGGCAGCGTGGCGCCGAGCCAGCCGAGGAAGCCCGCGGACCCGAGGCCCACCACGAAGAAGGCGAACACCTTCAGGGCGATGTGGCCGGCCAGCATGTTGGCGAACAGACGCAGCGACAGGCTGATCGGGCGGGACAGGAAGGAGATGACCTCGATGAGGACGATGAACGGCAGCAGGAAGGCCGGCACGCCCGACGGCACGAAGAGGTGCAGAAAGTGGGTGCCGTGCTTGTAGAAGCCGTAGATCACCACGGTGCCGATCACCAGCAGCGCCAAAGCGGCGGTGACGACGATGTGGGCGGTGATCGTGAAGGTGTAGGGCACGAGGCCGATCACGTTCGCCACGAACACGAAGACGAACAGCGAGAACACCAGCGGGAAGAAGACCATGCCTTCGGTGCCGGCGGATTCGCGCACCATCTTGGCGATGAACTCGTAGCCCATCTCGGCGACCGACTGCATGCGGCCCGGCACAAGGGTGCGCCCGCGCGTGGCATAGGTCAGGAAGAAGAAGATGAGGGCCACGATGCCGACCATGAAGGCGGCGGAATTGGTGAAGGAAACGGTGACGCCACTGACCCGCAGCAGCTCGACATAGCGCTGGATCTCGAACTGGTGAATCGGATCAACGGTCATCCGACGGCCCCTGTCTCCTGCGGCCGGTCAGGGCCGCGTCATTCACAGCGGCTTGCGCCGCAGAAGTCCGGCCAGATGGCCGGACGCACCAGTCGAAGTCGCAGGCTGGCGGCAGTGCCGTCAGGCCTTCGGCCTCTTGCGCGATGGGGTCTCCCCCGCCGCGCGCATCATGTTCAGAACGCCCGCCCCGAACCCGACCAGGGTGAGGAGAATGATTCCCCACGGTGCGATGCCCAGCACCTTGTCCAGACCCCAGCCCACCAAGGCTCCGACCAGGACACCCGATACGAACTCCGTCCCCAGCCGGAAGGCCATGGCCATTCCCGAAGAGGTGGAAGCATCCCGCCGCGATCCCGCCGGTTGCGATTGGTCTCTAGGCCGCGCCTTGTCAAGCGCGGCATTGAGCCGCTGAAGCCGATCGGAAAGCCCGGCGTCCGAAGCGCCGGAACCCTGCTCCTGAGGCGTTCCATCAGGCTTCCGTCCGGGAGCTTCCGATGGATCTGTCATGGTGCACAGCTCCGGTTTCAGACGTGGGGGCCAAGAAAACGCTGAGCGATCCCGGCCCGCCGAAACCGCGCGGCACCATAGTTGCGGCAAAAATGAGTGTCAAGAACGGCGGTTGCCGAAATAAGTCTATGTAAGTAAAGAGAAAAAACGGAAATACCCCACATGGGTGCACCGCATTAACTCACCTCGCGTAACCGTTCGGCGCTTTGCAGGTCCACCGAAACGAGGCGCGAGACCCCTCGTTCCGCCATGGTCACACCGAACAGACGGTCCATGTGCGCCATGCTGATCGGGTTGTGGGTGATGACGAGGAAGCGCGTGTCCGTGAGGCGCGTCATTTCGTCCATGAGCGTACAGAAACGCTCGACATTCGAGTCGTCCAGCGGCGCGTCCACCTCGTCGAGAACGCAGATGGGCGCTGGATTTGTGAGGAAGACGGCGAAGATCAGCGCCATGGCGGTGAGCGCCTGCTCCCCGCCCGAGAGCAGCGACAGGCTCTGGGGCTTCTTGCCGGGCGGCTTGGCGATGATGTCGAGCCCGGCTTCCAGCGGATCGTCCGCATCGGTCAGCACCAGTTGTGCCTCGCCGCCGCCGAAGAGCGTGTCGAACAGCTTGCGGAAATGACCGTCCACCACGGCGAAGGAGGCCTGAAGCCGTTCGCGCGCCTCGCGATTGAGGCTGGCGATGGCCCCGCGCAGGCGGCGGATGGCTTCGTTCAGCTCGTCCCGCTCGCGCACCAGCGTGTCGTGCTGGGTCTCGGTCTCCGTCAACTCGATCTCGGCCCGCAGATTCACGGCACCGAGACGCTCCCGCTCGCGCTTGGCCCGTTCCAGCGCGATCTCGATGGCGGAAATGTCCGGCTGACGCCCGTCATCCACAAGTTCCGCATGTTCGCGGGCGGATTCGGGCGGGCCGTCGAGCGCTTCGGTGATTTCCCGCTGCACGTCGTCGCGCCGCTGGCGGGCGGCGTCGAGCCGGGCTTCGGCGCGGGCGGTCTCCTCGCGGGCGGCGGACATGGCCTCCAGCGCGGCCCGCGCGGCCCGGTCGGCGGCGGCGAGCGCGCTCTCGCCTTCCACAAGTTTATCTGCGGCGGCCCGGCGGGCTTCGTCCGCCGCCTCGATCTTGCCGAGGAGCGTGCGGCGCTGGAACAGGAACTGCGCCGGCATCTCTTCCGTGGTCGCGAGTTCCGTCTCCGTCTCCGCCTTGCGGGCGGCGATGGCGGCGAGGCGCTCGCCCGCGCCCCCCGCGCGGCTGGTCCAGGAGCGGCGTTCGCTGGCGATGGCCTCCAGCCGGCGGAGCCGCTGCGAGCGCTCGCGCTCGAAGCCGTCGAGCCGGGCTTTTGCCTCCGCCACGGCGCCGCGCGCCTGCGCCACCACACCTCGTGCGGCGGCCAGCGTTGCGTCGATGAGGGCCGGCTGCTCCAGTTCGGCAAGGGAGGCTTCCGCCTCGGCCAGACGCTCTTCCGCTTCCGCACGGGCGGCTGTGAGGCGCTCGCGCGCTTCGGTCAGAGCGGAGAGGCGGGCGATATGGGCGCTCGCCTTGCGCTCGGCGTTGGCTTCCGCCTCGCGGGCGATCTCGGCGGCCCGCTGGGCAGTGCGCCGGGCTTCGCGGGCCTGCGTCTCCAAGCCTGCGGCGGCGCGCAGATCGGCGTCCCGCAGCGCGAGCATGTCGCGCGCCTCTTCCACCGCTTCGCGGGCGAGGTCCGCTTCCAGTTGCAGGTCTGCAAGCCGGTTGCGCTCGGCGAGGCGCCGCGCGGCGGCGGTCGGGGCGTCGGCCGCGGCGATCACGCCGTCCCAGCGCCAGAGGTCGCCCGCCTTGGAGACGAGGCGCTGGCCTGGCTTCAGCTGCGCCTGCAGGCGCGGCCCGTCCACAGGCTCCACGATGCCGATCTGGCCGAGGCGCCGCAGCAGGGCCGGGGCGCCGGACACCTCGTCCGCCAGCGGGCGTGCGCCGGGCGGTAGCGTCGGATCGCCCACCTGCGGCTGCGAGCCCGCCCAGCGGGCGGGGGCGGCGGGGTCCACGGGCAGATCGAGATCGTCGCCGAGGGCGGCGCCCAGCGCCATCTCATAGCCCTTGGTGACGGTGAGAAGGTCCGCCACGGGCGGAAAGGCGCCGCTTGAGGATTGCAGCAGCTTGGAGAGGGTGCGCACCTCGGTGTCGAGCCGCCCGAACTTGCGTTCCGCCTCGGCGACGGCCGGGCGGACCTCTTCCAGCGCGCGGCGAGCGGCCTGATGGGCGGCTTCCGCATCGGTGGCGGCCTCTTCCGCGAAGGCGAGGCGCTCACGGGCGGCATCCGCCTCCAGCCGCTTAGCTTCAAGGTCCGAGGTGCCGGCATCAAGCTTCAGCCGCCGCTCCTCCGCCTCGACGGAAACGCGCTCGGCCTCCGTGCGCAGCAGGCGCTGGCGGATGTCGCGGATGGTCTGGTCGAGGGTGGTGCGGCGGGCGCTCGCGTCCGCATAGGCGCGGGTCTTGGCGTCGAGGTCGTCTTCCGCCGCCGCCATGGCCTCCTGCGCCGTGTCGAGGATGGCTTCCGCCTCCTCGCGGGCGAGCACGGAGGTTTCCTGTTCCTCCGCCAGCGTCAGCTCTTCCTCTTCGAGCCGGGCGAGCACGCCTTCGGCATCGGCGGAGAGCGCCGTCTCGCGCTCCAGATCCTGGGTGAGCTGGACGAGCCGGCGTTCGAGATCGAGGCGCCGAGCTCCGAGGCGCTCTTCTTCCTTGTCCAGTTCCGCCCGCGCCAGCGTGAGGCGCTGCAAGGCGGCGGCGGCTTCCGTGTCCGCCTGTCTCAGGGCCGGAAGCGCATGGGCGGCGATGGCCTGAAGGCGCGCGGCTTCGGCCTGGGCGCGCGTGCATTCGGCAGCCTCGCGGACGCTCGCCTCCAGCGTGCGCTCCGCGTCCGCCAGCGTGCGCGTCACCTCGCTCCAGCGCAGCCAGAGTAGGGTCGCCTCATATTTGCGGATCTCGGCGGCGAGCGCCCGATAGCGCACCGCCTGCCGCGCCTGCCGGCGCAGGCCTTCCACCTGTCCGGCGAGCTGGGTGATGACGTCTTCCAGGCGCAGCAGGTTGGTCTCGGCCGCCTTCAGCCGCGTCTCCGCCTCGTGCCGGCGGGCATGCAGGCCGGCGACGCCAGCGGCTTCCTCCAGAATGCGGCGGCGGGCGGCGGGCTTGGCGCCGACGATCTCGCCGATCTGCCCCTGCCGCACCAGGGCGGGGGAGCGCGCGCCGGTGGAGGCGTCGGCGAACAGCATGTTCACGTCGCGCGCCCGCACATCCCGGCCGTTGATGCGATAATGCGAGCCCTGCCCGCGATCGATGCGGCGCACCACCTCGATGAGGTCGTGATCGTTGAAGCCGGCGGGGGCGGTGCGCTCGGCATTGTCGAGCTGGAGCGCGACCTCGGCGGTGTTGCGCGCCGGCCGGCCCGTGGTGCCGGAGAAGATCACGTCGTCCATGTCGTTGGCACGGAACGCCTTGTGCGAGCTTTCGCCCATCACCCAGCGCAGCGCCTCCACGAGGTTCGACTTGCCGCACCCGTTCGGCCCCACGACGCCGGTGAGGCCGGGTTCGATCAGGAGGTCTGTCGGCTCGACGAAGGTCTTGAAACCCACGAGCCGAAGGCGGTTGAACTTCATGGCTCGGCGGTGTGCCAGTGGCTGGAGTGCCCGTCAATGAAAGCCTGCCCCCGCTTCGGCTGGCCCTGCAAGATGCCGCGTCTCCCCATCCACAGATGCGCGGGGCGGGTGTGGGGGAGTTGGCTGCACTCTCGGCGTGTGTCCGGCCACATGCGGTTTCCACTTTGCCCGCGATGCTCTAGAAGCCCGCATGCAGTGATTGCGCTGCGCCGGAGAGCGCCCATCTATGGGGCGGACACCCGCAGGCTTCCGGCAGCGGGCTATTTTTCGAGGGCGACAGGATGCTCTTCAATCAGGCGGGCGGCGCGCAGACGGCGGCGCAGGGGGCCGGTGACGGCCTCGTCATCGACACCACCACGCAGACCTTCATGGCTGACGTGATCGAGGAATCGCGCACGCGCCCGGTGCTGGTGGACTTCTGGGCCCCCTGGTGCGGCCCCTGCAAGACACTCGGCCCGGTGATCGAGAAGGCTGTGCGCAGCAAGAAGGGCAAGGTGCTCCTTGCCAAGATGAACATCGACGATCACCCGGCGATCGCCCAGCGGCTGGGCATCCAGTCGATCCCCGCCGTCTATGCCTTCGTGAACGGCCAGCCGGTGGACGGCTTCATGGGCGCGCTGCCCGAGGGGCAGGTGAACGACTTCATCGAGCGCCTCACGGGCGCGGATGCGGGTATCGCGGAAATCCTTGAGGCCGCCGAGCAGGCGCTGGCCGAGGGCGATGCGGTGGGCGCGGGCAATGCCTTCGCGCAGATCCTCGCCGAGGAGCCCGACAATCTCAAAGCCCTCTCCGGTCTCGCCCGCGCCCATGTGCTGCTGGGCGATCTGGAGCAGGCCGAGGCGACGCTCGCGGGCGTTCCCGCCAACAAGGCCAACGATCCGGCCGTCGCCTCCGCGCGTGCGGCCATCGAACTCGCCCGCCAGACTGCCGACCTCGGCGAGACGGCGGAACTGGAGGCGGCGGTTGCCGCCGATCCCGCCAACCATCAGGCGCGCTTCGATCTGGCGCTGGCGCTCGCCGCCGGCGGCAAGCGCGAGGATGCGCTGGTGCATCTCCTGGAAATCGTGAAGCGCGACCGGTCCTGGAACGAGGACGGCGCGCGCAAGCAGCTGGTGCAGCTCTTCGACGCGTGGGGACCGACCGATCCGCTCACCGTCACGGGGCGGCGCAAGCTCTCGGCGATCCTGTTCGCCTGAAGGAACACCCGTGGCCAAGCATCGTCCCCTGATCGCGCCGGCGGATGCGCCGGCCGTGGTGCCCGTATTCCCGCTGGCGGGGGCGCTGCTGCTGCCGCGGGCCGAACTGCCCCTCAACATCTTCGAGCCGCGCTATCTGGCGATGATCGACGATGTGCTGGCCGGCGACCGCATGGTCGGCATGATCCAGCCGGACGAGGCCAAGCTGGAAGGCGAGCGCGGGCCTGCTCTGTTCAAGGTGGGCTGCCTCGGCCGCATCACCCAGTTCGGCGAGAGCGGCGACGGGCGTTATCTCATCACCCTCACCGGCATCTGCCGCTTCGAGGTGGTTGAAGAACTGAACGTCGATACGCCCTATCGTCAGTGCCGCATCGACGTGAAGCCCTTCGCCAAGGACTTCGACGCCAGCGCGGGCGAGGATGCGGTGGACCGCACGGCGCTGCTGCGGGCGCTCGCCGCTTTCCTTGAGGCCAACAAGCTGGAAGCCGACTGGGAAGGCATCGAGCAGGCGGGCACCGAGACGCTGGTGAATGCGCTCTCGGTCATGTCGCCTTATGGCACGCTGGAGAAGCAGGCGCTGCTGGAAGCGGCCGACCTGAAATCCCGCGCCGAGATGCTGGTGGCCATCACCCAGATGATGCTGGCGCGCATGCCCGGCGACGGGGAATCCTCGCTTCAGTGAGGGCGGGCGGGGCCTCGGCCCTGCCCATTTCTGCGGGGTCGCGCGTTCCGCTCCGCTGTCAGGGCGCGACGGCGAAGGTCAGGCGGCCGGCGGGGGTGAGGGTCGCAAGGTCGTAGGTGCGGATTTCCGGCGTGCCGCCCACGTCCAGTGTCACCACCAGCAGCCGGTCGGCGACGGCGGTGGAGACGATGCGGGCGCCCTTGGGCAATGTGGCGGTGATGTCGCCCGCCTTGGTGGCCTTGCCCCGCATCATGCGATAGCCGATGACACCGAGAATGCTCGCGATGCCGAGCGCCATGACCAGCCCCGACACCATGGAAAAGCGCCGCATCTTCTGCACCACGCGGGCCTGATCGGTGGAGAGCTTGTCCACCTCGTCTTGCGAGACCGGATCGGGGCGGGGAAACATGGGCCAGCCTTTGAGGAATGAGACCTTGGACGACGACGATCTCCTCGACCTTCCGATCGGGGACGCCAGTGAGGACGACGGCACGGCCCATGTGCTGACCGTGGGTCCAGAGGATGCCGGCCTCAGGGCCGATCGCTTCCTCGCCGCCCGCCTGCCGGACCTCAGCCGCACCCGCCTGCAGAAGCTGGTGGCGGACGGCCGGGTGAGCGTCGGCGGGCGAGTGGTAGGAGACCCGGCCGAGCGGGTCAATGCCGGGGACGAATGGACGGTGCGCGTGCCTGCGCCCGAACCCGCGGCGCCCGTGCCGGAAAAGATGGACCTTTCCATCGCCTATGAAGACGACTTCCTCATCGTCGTGGACAAGCCGGCGGGGCTCGTGGTGCATCCGGCGCCGGGCAACTGGTCGGGCACGCTGGTCAACGGCCTGCTGGCCCATTGCGGCGCCTCCCTCTCGGGCATTGGCGGCGTGAAGCGGCCGGGCATCGTGCACCGGCTCGACAAGGACACCTCCGGCCTGCTGGTGGTGGCCAAGACCGACGCCGCCCATGCCGGGCTCGCCGCCCAGTTTGCGGACCACGGCCGCACCGGGCCGCTGGAGCGGGCCTATTATGCCTTCGTGTGGGGCGTGCCCGACCAGCGTGGCACGGTGGATGCGCGCATCGACCGCCACCCCACCCACCGCCAGAAGATGGCGGTGCGGCAGAGCGGACGCGAGGCCATCACCCATTGGGAGCGGCTGGAGGTTTTCGCCGGCGCCGACGGCACGCCGCTGGCAAGCCTCGTCGAGTGCCAGCTGGAAACGGGGCGCACGCACCAGATCCGCGTCCATCTGGCGCATGTGGGCCATCCGCTGCTGGGCGATGAGGTCTATGGACAGGGGTTCCGCACCAAGGCGAGCCGCCTGCCGGAAGGCGCGCGGGCCCTGCTTGCAGCGCTGGGCCGCCAGGCGCTGCACGCAGCCCGGCTCGGCTTCGCCCATCCCGTGACGGACGAGGAACTCTTGTTCGAAAGCCCGCTTCCTGAGGATCTCGCACGGCTGCGCGACGCCCTCGCGCTGCCGTGAGGGGACCCCACCTATCCGATCTGCGTTAGGGACCGTATATTACGCAGTTGCGGTTGGCGGCACGCGGCCGCGTATGTGGTCGCTCGGGCGGAGGACCACGAGAAAGGAGGCCTCCATGGCCGGAAGCAGGCAGGCGCCGATCCCTTCAGCGGAAGGTGGTCTGACGCGGTATCTCGAAGAGATACGTCGGTTCCCGATGCTGGAACCGCAAGAGGAGTACATGCTGGCGAAGAGCTGGCGCGAGCATGGGGATCGCGATGCGGCCCATAAGCTCGTTACCAGCCACTTGCGGCTGGTCGCCAAGATCGCCATGGGCTATCGCGGCTACGGCCTGCCCATATCCGAGGTGATCTCGGAAGGCAACGTCGGCCTCATGCAGGCGGTGAAGAGGTTCGAGCCCGAAAAGGGCTTCCGCCTCGCCACCTATGCCATGTGGTGGATCCGCGCCTCGATCCAGGAATACATCCTGCGCTCGTGGAGCCTCGTGAAGATGGGCACCACGGCGGCGCAGAAGAAGCTGTTCTTCAACCTGCGCAAGGCCAAGAGCCAGATCTCCGCGCTGGAAGAGGGCGATCTGCGCCCCGATCAGGTGAAGCAGATCGCCACCAAGCTCGGCGTGACCGAGCAGGATGTGGTGGACATGAACCGCCGCCTCTCCGGCGACGCCTCCCTCAACGCGCCCCTGCGCGAGGATGGCGACGGCGGCGGCGAGTGGCAGGACTGGCTCCAGGACGACCATCAGGACCAGGAGACCAACCTCGTCGAGAGCGAGGAACTGGACAACCGACGCACCGCGCTTTCCAGTGCGCTCGCGGTACTTAACCCGCGCGAGCGCCGCATCTTTGAGGCGCGCCGGCTGTCCGAGGACCCGGTCACGCTGGAAGAACTGGCAGCCGAGTTCGGCGTCTCCCGCGAGCGCGTGCGCCAGATCGAGGTGCGCGCCTTCGAGAAGGTGCAGAAGGCGGTGGTGGACAAGGTGCGCACCATCGAGAACGTGGGCGAGCCTGAGCACGCCTGACGTTGGGGCGTCTTAACGCCGGCTGGTACTTAAAAACCGCTCCCGGTGGTTCGGGGGCGGTTTTTTACTTTTGGCGCTGAAAAAGCCGGAAATCCGCCGCCAAATTTTAACGCCGTCTCAAGGACAGGTCCCCACGATGGGGGCATGACGCGCGGAGTTTCCTGGTCCTTCGTAGCCCCGCTCGTCTGTGTGGGGCTCCTCCTGACTGGCTGCCGGTTCGACATGTTCCAGCGGCGTGAGCCCTGGCGTGCCCAGGCCGAGGAGAAGTGCATCGCCGAGGGCGGTGTCACCCCATCCGTCTATATCGAGCCCATGCGCTCCATTGACGGGCCCGGCGCCTGCGGCATGGAGCACCCCTTCAAGGTGGCCGCGCTCAATGACGGCACGGTCGGCATCGAGCCCAAGGCGACGCTCGCCTGCCCGATGGTCCGCGAGGTGGACGCCTGGATTGCCCAGGTGGTGCAGCCAGCCGCCATGGCCTGGATGGGCGCGCCCGTCGTCGCCATCAAGCAGATGTCGTCCTATTCCTGCCGCGGGATGAACGGCCAGCCGGGCGCCAAGATCTCCGAGCATGCCTTCGGCAACGCCCTCGACGTGGGCGGTTTCCGCTTCGCCAATGGCGTGGACATCTCCGTGAAGAACGGCTGGAAGGGGCCGCCCGAGGCCCGCGGCTTCCTGCTCCAGGTGCAGGCAGGCGCCTGCGAGGCCTTCACCACCGTGCTCGCGCCGGGCTCCAACATCTTCCATTACGACCACATCCATGTGGACCTGATGCGGCGGAACAACCCGCGCCTCATCTGCAAGCCGAAGCCCCAGCCGCTGCCGGCCCCGCCCGTGCTCTCCGTCTCGGCGCCCGAGCCCGGCTATCCGCAGCAGCCCGCGCCGCAGCAACCGGGCGGCTATGAGCGCGCGCCCATGCAGCCGCTGCGCCTGCCGCAGGGCCAGGCCGAGCCGATGGGGAGTCCGCAGGTGCAGGGGCAGCCGCAGGAGGAAGCGCCCGCCGAGGAAGAGGCGAACGCGCCGCAGGAGATTGCGCCCCAGGCTGCCCAGCCCCAGCAGACCCCGCCGCGCATGGGTGAGCCGCAGCCCATCCAGCCGCAGCCGGGCTATGGCCGCGCGCCGACCTATGGCACGCCGCAGGTCTCGGCCCCGCCGTCCTCCGGCTATGGCCAGCAGGGCTACGGGCAGCAGCAGGGTTATGCCCGGCAGGGGCCGCAGGGCTATGGCCAGCCGGCCCCCCAGCAGACCTACCAGCCGCAGCCTGCACCCTATGGCGCACCGCAGCCCGGCTATGATGCGGACTCGCACCAGCCGGTGTTGCTGCCACCGGGCTCGCTGCCCTCCCAGCCGCGCATGCCGGGGCCGATGTCCTATGCGACGGCGGGCAAGGCCGGCGCGAAGGCGGCGGCCAAGGGGCCGTTCACGGAAGCGGGCATCGTGCAGCGACGCTATTATGCGGTGCCCATCCCGCAGCCATCCCCCATTCCCCTGCCGCTCGCCATTCCCGGCGAGGACTGAGCGAAGAGTGATGAGAAAGGCCGGCATCCCGCCGGCCTTTCCGTTTTTCAGGCGGTCAGTGGATGACCATGGCCGTGAAGGGCCAGACATAGGCCTGGAGCATCACCAGCACGCCCACGAGGCAGGCGAGCACGATGGAGTGCCAAAACACGAAGCGCAGGATGGAGCCTTCGTGCCCGAACCAGTTGGTGGCGGTGGAGGCCACCACGATGGACTGGGCGTCGATCATCTTGCCCATGACGCCGCCGGAGGAATTGGCCGCGCCCATGAGGATGGGGCTGAGGCCCAGTTGCTCGGCGGTGATCTTCTGCAGGCCGCCGAACAGCACGTTGGAGGCGGTGTCGGAGCCGGTGAGCGCCACGCCCAGCCAGCCGAGCAGCGTGCCGAAGAAGGGATAGAGGAAGCCCGCCTGCGCGAAGGCAAGGCCCAGCGTCGCGTCCACGCCCGAGTAGCGGGTGAGGGTGCCGATGGCGAGCATGGCGGCGATGGTGACGAGCGAATAGCGCACCACCCACAGCGTCTCCAGATAGGCCTTGATGAGCCGGATCGGCGAATACTTCATCACCGCTGCCGAGAGGACGGCCGCGATGAGGATGCCGGTGCCCGTATAGGAGAGATAGGTGAAGGCAAAGACGGCGCCCTCCTTCACCGGCGCGGCCACCACGGGCGGCACCTTCTGGATCTGGTTATGCAGGCCCTCAATGGGGAAGTTGAGGGTGAACAGCGGGTTCACCAGCGCCTTGAACCAGCCGGTGCCCCAGATGGCGACCACCACCGAGAGGATGACCCACGGCACCCAGGACCAGATCACCTCGCTGCGGGTGGCGACGTGGGTGCGCACCGGCGGAGGCGCCATGGTGGCGGCGCTGTCGTCCTTCGTCCGCAGCTTGGCGGAGAGCCACAGCTCCTTCGGCTGCCACACCTGAAGGAAGGCGACGAGGCAGGCCATGGAGATGATGGACGCGCCGATGTCGACGATCCACGGGTTCACATAATTGGAGATGAGGAACTGCGGCACGGCAAAGGAGATGCCGGTGACGAGGATGGCCGGCCACACCTGCATCATGCCGCGCCAGCCGGCGAAGACCCAGATGAGCCAGAATGGCACGATCAGCGAGAAGAAGGGCAGTTGCCGCCCCACCATGGCGCCGAGCAGATAGGGGTCGAGCCCGGTGACGCTGGCGAGGCCCTGGATGGGCGTTCCGAGGGCGCCATAGGCCACGGGCGCCGTATTGGCGATGAGCGAGAGGCCCGAGGCGGCGAGCGGCGAGAAGCCGAGGCCGATGAGCAGCGCGCCGGTCACCGCCACCGGCGTGCCGAAGCCCGATGCTCCTTCGAAGAAGGCGCCGAAGGCAAAGGCGATGAGCAGCAGCTGAATGCGCCGGTCGGCGCTGATGCCGCCGATGGAGTGTTGCAGCGTCTCGAACCAGCCTTTCTCCACCGTGAGCCGGTAGAGAAAAATGACGTTCAGGATGATCCAGCCGATGGGGAAGAAGCCGGTGATGACGCCGAGCCAGGTGGCGCGCAGCGCATGGCCGGTGGGCATGGTGAAGCCCAAAGTCACCACCAGCAGCGCCACGGCGAGGGCGATGACCGCCGCCCAGTGGGCCTTCACCTTGTTGGTGGCGATGAGAACGAGCAGCGTGACGACGGGAATGGCGGCCACGAGCGTGGAAAGCACGGGACTGCCGAACGGGTCATAGACCTGGTTCCACATGAACGTCTCCTCGGATGGCTTGGGCGGTGACGCTGCGGGCTTGCTGCCCGTTCTCGCCGCATCTGTATTCGGCAGCCCGGCGCCTGAGTCTGTCAATGTAATCGGCCGGGAATGTTGTGATTCCTCTCAGGCATGAGGCTGCGAATGCTTAGATTGTCTGCAATATTGACGTTGCGTCATATCGCAGACGCGAAGATGTCGCGGCGCGAAAACTTGAGCGCAGCCTTCCGGTTGGCGGCATTTGCGTCGCTGATGGATGGCTTGCGGAAAAGTCGCTTGTGCCGACGATGACCGGCGTCCAAAAGACACCATCGCTTCTGACCGGACCCGCCATGGCCCCCCGCCACATCGCCCTTGCCGTGCTGGTCACGGCTGTCTGGGGCTTCAATTTCGTCGTCATCCATGTCGGGCTCGAGACCTTCCCCCCGCTGCTGCTGACCGTGCTGCGCTTCGTGGTGGCGGCACTGCCAGTGCTGGTGGTGCGCCCGCCCAAGGTGCCGTTCCGGCGCATGCTGGCGATCGGGCTCACCTGGTTTCTCGGCCAGTTCGTCTTCATCTTCATCGCCATGACGAAGGGCATGCCGCCGGGCCTCGCCTCGCTGACGCTTCAGGCGCAGGCCTTCTTCACCATCCTCATCGCGGCGCTGGTTCTGCGGGAGCGTCCCTCGGCACGGCAGCTCACCGGGGTGATGGTGGCTTTCTGTGGCCTCGCGCTGATCGGCTTCAGCGTCGGCGGCGACATGACACTGCTCGGCCTCGGGCTGACCATGTGCGCGGCTCTGAGCTGGGGCGTCGGCAATGTGCTGATGCGCGGCACCGGCAAGGTGGACATGCTGCCCATGGTGGTGTGGCTGAGCCTCGTGCCGCCGCTGCCGGCCTTCGCCTTGTCGCTGGCCTTCGAGGGCTGGCCGGCGATCACCTTCGCCTTCGCCCATGCGGACCTTCTGGCCTACGGCACGGTGCTCTATCTCGCCGTTCCGACGACGCTGATCGGCTTCGGCATCTGGGGCCACCTGCTCAATCTCTACCCCGCGGGCACGGTGGCGCCCTTCTCCCTGCTCGTGCCGCTCTTCGGCACGCTGTCAGCCGCGCTCGTGCTGGGCGAACGCTTTCCCCCGCTGCGCTTCGCCGGCATGGGCCTCATCGTCTGCGGCCTCCTCATCCTGGCCTTGCCGCTGAGCCGCTGGCTGCGGCGGGTGCGGAAGGCGTAGGAGCGGTGCGCCTCCTGCTCGATCCCTCGCACCCCTGCCGTTCGCGAACCCTCCCCCCTTGAGGGAAGGGCAGGGAGGGGGGTAATGCCCTCTCCGTTTTCCGCGCCGTCTGCTCGAGGGGGAGGGCACGTGCGTTTGGCAGGCCGTTCCACCCCCCTCCCCAACCCTCCCCCACAAGGGGGGAGGGGGCCTGTTGAGCGGGGACAGGGGGTGCGTTGCGTGACGGTGAAGCCAGCCACCCGAACATAAACAAAGAGCCCGGCGGAGTGGGCCGCCGGGCTCTTCTTTCAGCGCTTTCGCAAGCGTCCGATCACTCCGCCGCTTCCGGCAGCGGCTGGGGCTTGACCCAGCGCAGGACGGGGGCGCGGGCGGCGCGGGTCTCGTCCAGCCGGCGGCGGGGGGCGTAGTGCGGGGCGCCGAGGAAGCGCTCCTTCTCCCCGGCCTTCGCCGCGAAGGCGAGGTCGCGCAGCGCACCGATGAACAGGTCGAGCGAGGCCTTGGACTCGCTCTCCGTCGGTTCGATCAGCATGGCGCCGTGCACCACCAGCGGGAAGTACACCGTCATCGGGTGGTAGCCCTCGTCGATGAGGGCCTTCGCGATGTCGAGGGTGGAGAGGCCCGTGCCCTCCAGCCAGGCATCATCGAACAGCGCCTCGTGCATGGCCGGGCGCTCGCCGAAGGGCACGCTCATCACGTCGCCGAGGCAGGCGCGGATGTAATTGGCCGAGAGCACCGCATCCTCCGACGCCTGCTTCATGCCATCCGCGCCGTGGGAGAGCATCCAGGCCAAGGCGCGCACGAACATGCCCATCTGGCCGTGGAAGGCGCTCATGCGGCCGAGCGCCTGCACGGCACCCGCCTCGCCCTCGTCCTCCACCAGCTTCAGGCCGGCGCCGTCCGCGACGATGGCCGGCACGGGCGCGAAGGGCGCTAGCGCCTTGGAGAGCACCACCGGGCCGGCGCCGGGGCCGCCGCCGCCGTGCGGCGTGGAGAAGGTCTTGTGCAGGTTGATGTGCATGGCGTCCACGCCCAGCTCACCCACCTTCACCTTGCCGAGGATGGCGTTGAAGTTGGCGCCGTCCGCATAGAAATAGGCGCCCGCCGCGTGCACCGCCTCGGCAATCTCCACCACGTCCCGCTCGAACAGGCCGCAGGTGTTGGGGTTGGTGAGCATGAGGGCCGCCACCTCGGGGGTGAGCGCGGCCTTCACGGCGGCCGGGTCCACCGTGCCGTCGGCGCGGGCGGGGATCGACTTCACCTCATAGCCGATGAGCGCGGCGGTGGCCGGGTTGGTGCCGTGGGCACTCTCGGGCACCAGCACGATATGACGCTTCTGGCCGTTGGCGATGTGCGCCGCCTTGATGGCCATCATGCCGCACAGTTCGCCATGGGCGCCGGCCTTCGGCGTGAAGGCCACCGCTTCCATGCCGGTGAGCGACAGGAGCCAGCGGGACAGTTCCTTGATGAGGGCGAGGGCGCCCTGCACCGTGGAGACCGGCTGGAGCGGGTGCACATCGGCAAAGCCCGGCAGGCGGGCCATCTTCTCGTTGAGGCGCGGGTTGTGCTTCATGGTGCACGAGCCGAGCGGGAAGAGGCCGCTGTCGATGCCGTAATTCATACGCGACAGGCGCACGTAATGGCGCATGGCCTCCGGCTCGGCGAGGCCCGGCAGGCCAAGGTCCGCCTTGCGCTCATGGCCGCCGAGGCGGGGCGTGAAGTCGCCCGCGTCCTCGATGTCCACGCCGGTGACGTCGGTGCGGCCGATCTCGAAGATCAGGCCCTCTTCCAGCTCCAGCGCGCGGTTGCCGGTGAAGGTGTGGGGCGCAGCGCCGCCGGTGGTGATGGGGGTCGTCGCCCCGCGTCCTTCGCGGTTCATGCCAGCACCTCCTTCAGCGCGGCCGCATAGGCGACGCGATCTTCATCCGTATTGATCTCGGTGGCGGCGACGAGGATCAGGTCGTCGAGGCCCGCCTTTGGCGCGAGGCGCGCGTAAGGCACGCCGCCCAGCACGCCCTTGGCCGCCAGCTTCTCGATCACGTCCGCCGCCTTGCCCGGCACGCGGATGGTGAATTCGTTGAAGAAGGCGCCGTTGAGCACCTGAACGCCCGGCACGGCGGAGAGCTTGTCCGCCAGCTTGCAGGCATTGGCGTGGTTCAGCCGGGCGAGCTTGCGCAGGCCCGTCTCGCCCAGCAAGGTGAGATGGATGGTGAAGGCCAGTGCGCACAGGCCGGAATTGGTGCAGATGTTGGAGGTCGCCTTCTCGCGGCGGATGTGCTGCTCGCGGGTGGAGAGCGTCAACACGAAGCCGCGCTTGCCGCTGGCGTCCACCGTCTCTCCGGCGAGACGGCCGGGCATCTGGCGCACATACTTCTGGCGGGTGGCGAACAGGCCCACATAAGGCCCGCCGAAGGTGAGCGGATTGCCGATGGACTGGCCCTCGCCCACCACGATGTCCGCGCCCTGCGCGCCGGGCGGCTCGATGAGGCCGAGCGAGACCACTTCCGTGAACACCGCGATCAGCAGCGCGCCGGCCGCATGGGCCTTCTCGGCGATGGGCTTCAGATCGACGATGTTGCCGAACACGTCGGGGCTCTGCACCACGACGCAGGAGGTCTCGCCGTCGATGGCGGAGAGGATGTCCTTGCCGCCCTGCGGGACGGGCGAGAGGGCGACCACCGCATCGTCCGCATAGCGCGAGAGCGTGGCGATGGTCTCGCGATAGTGCGGGTGCACGTTGCCGGCCACCACGGCCTTGCGGCGCTTGGTGACGCGGTGGGCCATCAGCACCGCCTCCGCGGCGGCGGTGGAGCCGTCATACATGGAGGCGTTTGCCACCTCCATGCCGGTGAGCTCGCCCACCTGGGTCTGGAACTCGAACAGATACTGCAGCGTGCCCTGCGCGATTTCCGGCTGGTACGGCGTGTAGGAGGTGAGGAATTCCGAGCGCTGGATCAGATGATCCACGGTCGCCGGCACATGGTGGCGATAGGCGCCCGCGCCGACGAAGAAAGGCACGGAGCCCGCCGGCACGTTCTGCGCGGAGAGCGCGCCGAGCGTGCGCTCGACGGAAAGCTCGGTCTTGTGCGCCGGCAGGTCAGCGAGAGCGGGGTTGAGTTTCGCGGCCGGGATGTCGGCGAAGAGGGCATCGACGGAGGGGGCGCCGATGCGCGCCAGCATCTCCGTGCGGTCCTCCGGGGTGAGGGGCAGATAGCGCATGGATGTCTCGGGTTCGGGGGCCTTAGGCCATAGGAAAACTAGGAACGAGAACCACTTCACCGCGCAGCGAATTGGCGATGTAGCATTCCTCGTGGGCGCGGTGGTGGAGCGCCTCCACCTCCTCGGCGGTGGGGGTTTTGTCGCCGCTGAACGCCACAGCGGGGTTCAGCGTGATGCGGGCGAGATAGAGCTTGCCCTTGTCGTTCGGTGCCATCTCGCCGACGGCGGCGTCGGTGTAGCTGTCCACCCGCAATCCCGCCCGGCGGGCGAAGTCGAGGAAGAACAGCATGTGGCAGCTCGAAAGCGCGCCGACCACGGCCTCCTCGGGGTCCAGCGCATCCTCCCGCGAGAGGGGCACACGGACGGAGGCGGGGGAGGAGGATCCCGGCACTTCCAGCCCGTCGAAGATCAGGCGGTGGGCGCGGCTGTAGCGGCCGTCGGTGAAGACGGCGTCGCCCCGCTCCCAGCGCACCGTCGCGGTATAGACGTGGGCCATGGATCCTCTCCCGGTCTCAGAGGGTGTCGAGATAGGCCTTGTAGTCGTCGGCGCTCATAAGCGCGTCGAACTGGGCGGTGTCGGAGAGCTTGAGCTTCAGGAACCAGCCCTTGCCTTCCGGGTCCTCGTTCACGGTCGCCGGGGTGGCCTCAAGGTCGCTGTTGACCTCCACCACCTCGCCGGAGACGGGGGCATAGACCTCGCTCGCCGCCTTCACGCTCTCCACCACGGCGGCTTCCTTGCCCTGCGCGATGGCCTTGCCGATCTCGGGCAATTCCACGAACACCACGTCGCCGAGCTGCTCCTGGGCGTAGTTCGAGATGCCGACCACGGCCACGTCGCCTTCGAGGCGGACGTATTCATGATCCTTGGAATAACGGGTGGTCATTGGTCAGGCCCCTTTGGCTGCGGAAGTCTTGCGAACGTAGCGCTGCGGCACGAACGGCGTTGTGACGACGGTGGCGGCAAGCGGCTTGCCGCGAACGATGACGTCGAGCTTGGTGCCCGGCGTGGAAAGGGCGGTGGGCACATAGCCAAGGGCCATGGGCGCGCCGAGCGTCGGCCCGAAGCCGCCGGAGGTGACGCGGCCGACGATGGTGCCGTCCTTGGTGGCGATCTCGGCGCCCTCGCGGGCCGGGGCGCGGCCCTCGAAGGAAAGGCCCACGCGCAGGCGCGCCGGGCCGTCCTTCAGCTCGCGCTGGATGCGCTCCGCACCGGGGAAGCCCCCCTCCTCGCGGCGGCGCTTCTGGATGGACCAGACAAGCGCGCCTTCCACCGGTGAGGTGGTGGTGTCGATGTCGTGGCCATAGAGGCAGAGACCGGCTTCGAGGCGCAGGCTGTCGCGGGCGCCAAGGCCGATGGGCTTCACTGCCGGCTCGGCCAGAAGCTTGGTCCAGAGCGTTTCGGCATCGGCATTGGCGACGGAAATCTCATAGCCGTCCTCGCCGGTATAGCCGGAGCGGGAGATGGCGATGGGCAGGCCGTCATAGGTGGTGACGAGCACGGTCATGAAGGCCATGTCGGCGGCGCCGGGGGCATGGCGGGCCATCACCTCCACGGCCTTTGGCCCCTGCAGGGCGAGCAGCGCGCGGTCCTCATGGGTCACGAGGGTGACGCCGGCGGGCAGGCGGGCGGCGATATGGGCGTAATCGGCGGTCTTGCAGGCGGCGTTCACCACCAGCAGCAGCGTGCCGTCCTGCGCCGGGTCGGCGGGGCGGGCGACCATCAGGTCGTCGAGAATGCCGCCGTCCTCCGCGAGCAGCTGCGAATAGCGCTGCTGGCCGGGCTTGAGGTTCAGGATGTCGGCGGGGACGAGCGCTTCCAGCGCGGCGGCGGTGGTGGCGTGGTCGGGGCCGATGAGGGCGGCCTGGCCCATGTGGGACACGTCGAACAGGCCGGCGTTCTCGCGCGTCCAGTTGTGCTCGGTGAGAATCCCCGTGGGATACTGGACCGGCATGTCGTAGCCCGCGAAGGGCACGAGCTTGGCTCCCAGCGCCGCGTGGGCGGCGTGGAACGGGGTCTTCAGCAAAGGGGACGTATCGTCGGCATGCGACATGAAGCGGTTCCGCGAAAGGCGCCAGAAAATGCGGACATGACTGTCCGCGCGGCGCCCCCTCTGTCGCAGGAACCTGAGAGATTCACCGGAACCCCGTCACGCGGAAGGGCCGGCTTACTCCTTCGGTGAGTCGCTTGATCCATGCAGCCGGAAGCGAGGCGCAAAACGCCAAACGCTCCGGACCAGCATCGCATCCGCGACTGCTTTCCAGAGGCTCGTCACCCTGCGGCCCTTTGTGCCTGAGCGGTTCCGGGGCGGTTGCGCCTTCGGCGCCGGATCCTGCCTTTCGACAGCTTCCGGTCTCTCCCGCAGGGATCATCCGAACGGCGGTGGTTGCCCACCGCCGCGCTTCTTATAGGCGATCCGGGATCGCGGTTCAATTCACCGTCGCGCTCATTGCGCGGGCGGCGGACCGAAAGTGCTCGGCGAAGGGCCGACGGCGCCGCCCGAGGACGAGCCGGAGAAGGTGGGCGGCGGGCCGAAGGTGTCGCTGGCCGGCGCGCTGCCGGTCGAGGCGCCGCCGCTGGAGCGCGAGGTGCTGGAACTGCTGCTCGCCGCCGGGGCACTCGCGGCCGGGGTGCTGGGCGCGCTGCTCGTGGCGGCGGGGCGCGGCGTGCGCGGCCGGGCCGGGGCGGCGGGCTTGGCCTCGCCCTTCGAGTCGAAGCCCACATAGACGATGTAGCGCTCGAGATCATCGCCCTTGGGCAGCGGGAAGGTGATGCCTTCCTCCACCACGGCGAAGCCGGCCTGGCTCTCGTTGGGCAGGATCTGCACCGGCACCACGAAGAACTTGCTGGTGATGGTGACCGGGTTGGGCCCCTCCTGCACCAGCGCCACGCGGATCGGCACGGTGAAGGCGCCGGGCGTGCCCTTGTCGCCGAGGATGACGCGGCCCTCGATGCCGACGCGGATGTTCATCTGTCCGGCGGTCACCTTGCACTCGCGGGCGAGCGTGCCGAAGGTGCCCTGCGCGCGCAGACCGCCGCCGGCGGCGGGCACCTGCCAGGTGGAGGCGCCGGAGCGCACCGTCACCGGCGGGCAGGTCACTTCCGTGCCGTCGCCGGCACCGCTCGCCACCGTGGTGCCGGATGCGGTGACGGGCGCGGAGGCCGCGGCGCCGTCCACGGTGGTGCCGGGCGCGCCGAACGTGCCCTGCGAATTGAAGCCCGCGCAGCCCGCCAGCGAGAGAGCCAGGGCGGTCCCGGCCAGAATGCGGGTCGGCAGGGCGGCGTGGAACGCCAGACGCATGTCACCTTCCTCCAGATGGCGGGGGTTGGCGCGCAGCACGCGCCGTCCCCTCGTCAGAGCGCCTGGGGCGTGCGGAACGCTCCATGGACGCATGCTCCAGCCCGTCGAAATGCCCGCTCAAGAGGCGGGCAGCGGACCAAACCGGGCCAAATCTCTAACAAAATGTAAATGAGAGCGTGCAGGCCGACGAGGCCCGGCATGCGAATGCGCCGCGCTTCCTGCTTTTATGGTTAGCGCGGGCGGCAATGAGGCGCCCGCGCCCGGCCCCGGTCAGCCTCAGCCGCCGAGGCCCACGGGGCGGCCCACCACCACGGTCAGGGTGGACTTGGCGCCCGCCAGGCGCTGGGCCACGCGCTTGAGATCGGCCAGCGTCACCGCCTCGATGAGCGCGTTGCGGCGGTCGATATAATCGATGCCGAGCTTGTCGATCTGGATCTGGAGCAACTGGCCGGCGACCTTGGAGGAGGTGTCGAAGCGCAGGGCATAGCTGCCGGTGAGGTAGGACTTGGCCTCGTCCAGCTCGGTCTGGGTGGGGCCTTCATCCAGCATCTTGCGGAACTCGTCGGCGATGATCCTGATGGATTCCGCCGCGCGCTCGTTCTTGGTCGCCGTGCCGGCGAACCACAGGCCCACGTG
This sequence comes from Azorhizobium sp. AG788, assembly GCF_004364705.1. Classification (NCBI taxonomy): domain Bacteria; kingdom Pseudomonadati; phylum Pseudomonadota; class Alphaproteobacteria; order Hyphomicrobiales; family Xanthobacteraceae; genus Azorhizobium; species Azorhizobium sp. AG788. The sequence goes on along the minus strand of NZ_SOBM01000009.1, from coordinate 54,452 downwards.
CTCCAGCGCCACCTGATAGGAATAGACGGAATAGGCAAGGCCGCGCGCCTCGCGCACTTCCTTGAACAGGCGCGAGGAGAAGGCGCTGCCGCCGAGGATGTGGTTCAGCACGTAAGCGGGAATGAAGTCGGGGTCCTGCCGGTCGAGGCCGTCGGTGCCAATCATCACCACCGACTGAGAGACGTCGAGCGGCACCACGTCCACCGTGCCGAGGCCCTTGGGCTTCACGTCCGCCACCGGCACGAGGGTCGGCTGCGCGGGCAGGGTGCCGAACACGCGGTCGAGCTGCTGGCCGAGTTCCTCGGGCGTGATGTCGCCCACCACGGCCACCTTCAGATTGCCGCGGGCAAGGGTTTTCTTGGCGAAGCCCACGAGATCGTCGCGGGTGATGGCGGGGACGCTCTGGAGTGAACCGTCGACCGGGCGGCCATAGGGATGGTTCGGGAAGGCGGTGGCGAACCAGCGTTCGCTGGCGATGGCGTTCGGCTCCGTGGAGCGGCGGCGCAAGGCGGCGAGCTGCGCAGTGCGGATCCGCTCCACCGCCTCGGTGTCGAAGCGGGGCGCCGTGACCGACAGGCGCAGCAGGTCGAAGGCGGCGTCGCGGTTCTCCGAGAGCGTGCGCACGGAGCCGCGCATCTCGTCGCGATTGGCGTCGAAATGCAGCTCGATGGCCTTGTCGGCCAGCGTGCGGTGGAAGACCTCCGCAGTCATGTCGCCCGCGCCTTCATCCAGCAGCGAGGCGGTGAGGCTGGCGACGCCCGGCTTGTCCGCCGGGTCCTGCGCGGCGCCGCCCATGAAGGCGAATTCCATGGCGATGAGCGGCAGGGTGGTGTCGCGCACCAGCCAGGCCTCGATGCCGCCGGGGCTCATGACGCGGGTGATCCGCGTGGTCTGCGACTGGGCGGGCGTGGGCGTGACGAGAGCGAGCGACATGACGACCATCGAAAACAGAAGGAGGAAACCGGTCACCGCCGGCATGCGCAGGGCGCCGGAGGCGGCCGGGGGCGGAGCGACCTGCGCCGCCCCGGTGGCAAACGGGCGAACCGTCACGAACGCTTCTCCGCAGGACCCTTGCTCTCAGGCTTGGCTTCGGCCTGCGGCGCCGGGGTGAGATAGCCGGTCACGGCCCGGCGCAGCACCAGATAGCGGGCGGCGGCGGCCTTCACCTCTTCCGCGGTCACGCCCTTGACCGCGTCCGGCCAGGCGTTCACCTGATCGACGCTCACGCCGGTGGCCCATGCCGCACCATAGATGCGGGCAAGCGTCGCCTGATTGTCGCGGGCATAGATGGCATCTGCCGTGAGACGGGTCTTGGCGCGGGCGAGCTCCAGCTCGTCCGGACCCTCGGCGGCGATCTTGGCGATCACCTCGTCCAGGGCGGCTTCCAGCTGCTCCAGCGTCACGCCGGGACGCGGGGAGGCCGAGAAGCCGAAGCGGGTCTCGTCATAGGCCGTGCCCTGGTACCAGGCACCGGCACCGGCCGCGAGGCCCTTCTCCACCACCAGCGTGCGGTAGAGCCGACCGGTCTGGCCGCCGCCGAGGATCTGGGCCAGCACGTCCAGAACGTCCGCCTCATTGCCCTTGGCGGTGCGGTAGGACGGCACGAGATAGGAGCGCTGGAGCACCGGCTGCGCCACGCGGGCATCGCTCAGCGAGAGGCGGCGGTGCACCTGCGGCTCGGGCTCCTGCGGGCGGTTGCGCTTGGGCGTGTCCGCGCGGGCGACCTTGCCATAGGTCTCCTCGGCCAGTGCCTTCACCTGCGCGGGCTCCACGTCGCCCGCCACCACCAGCACGGCATTGTTGGGGGCGTAATAGCGCCGGTAGAAGGCGAGGGCGTCCTCCCGGTTCAGCTGCTTGATCTCGTGCTCCCAGCCGATGATCGGGTGCTGGTAGGGATGGTTGACATAGGTCGCCGCCTGCATGGCCTCGCCGAGGCGGGCGGAGGGGTCGTTGTCCGTGCGCATGCGGCGCTCTTCCAGCACCACGTCGCGCTCGGGCAGCACCACCTCGTCGGTGAGCACGAGGCCGGTCATGCGGTCGGCCTCGAAGGCCATCACCTTCTTCAGGTGATCCTTGGCCACGCGCTGGAAATAGGCGGTGTAGTCGGTGGAGGTGAAGGCATTCTCCTGCCCGCCCAGCCGCGCCACCTCGGCGGAGAAGACGCCGGGGGCGTTCTTCTCGGTGCCCTTGAACATGAGATGCTCGAGGAAGTGGGCGATGCCCGACTTGCCCGGCTGCTCGTCCGCCGACCCCACCTGATACCAGACCATGTGGGTAACGACCGGCGTGCGGTGATCGGGAATGACCATCACCTTCATGCCGTTGGCGAGTTCGAACTGCGCCACGTCCGGCCCTGCGGCGGGGGCAGGGGAGACCGCGGCTGCGGCTCCGGCGGCGGCGAGAATGGCGACCATGGCAAGGCGTCTCACGTTCACGGGGCGGTTCCACGGCGCGTCCCGGCGGGCGCGCATCGATGAGAGATAGGATGTCGCCCGGCACGCGCCAAGGCAGACGGTGCGTCAGTGTGCCTGAAGGGGGCGGCGTTCGCAGCGGGGGCGGGGCAAGTGTCGCGGGCTTTTGATGGCGCGGGCATCACGGTGGGCCGCGCAGCGCACCTCACCGGCGCGGGCCGCGCATGGGTATCGGCGCAGCCAAGCCTTGAGCGAAGACGCCGCCCGGGGTGCCGGGCGGCGGGAAAAGGGAGAAGACGTTCGCGCCCGCGGATCAATTGCGGTCGAACAGGGTGGGGAATTTGAACGGCTCGTTCTTCTTCTCCACCACGCCGTAGGGGGCGTTGGGGGCGGGGGTCTGATAGCCGGTGGGAGGCTGCGTCAGGCTCTCGCGGGTGGGCTCGCCGGTGAACACCATCGGCTTCTGGTCGGAAGGCGTGATGCCGAACCAGGACTTGAAGCCGAGTTCGCTCGGGGAGAGCACGTCGCGCTTGTCCTCATAGCGCTGAGCCGGGCCGTCCAGCTTGCCGGCATTGGCCTTGCGGCCCTTGTTCAGCTCGCTCGGCAGCAGCACGTCGCGCTTGTCCTCGTAGCGCTGGGCCGGGCTGTTATCGACGGCGTTGGCCTTCTCGGCCCGCGCCATGTCGGGGTCCTTCGGCCAGTTGTTGAGCTTCGCCGAGGCCGGCGCCTGCGGCTGCGGCAATTCGCCATTCGCGGCCGAGGGCGGCACCACCAGCGGGGCGCGCTCGCGATAGTCGATGGACGGCCTGGTATCGCCGCCGATGCCGATGGCGCCCATGATGCTGTTCATCAGGGTGCCATCCTGGGACTGGGGCAGCTGGTTCGCCGTCTGGGCGGCGACGGGCGCCGCGGCAAACAGGGCCGGCGTTGCGGCCAGCGCGGATGCGGCAAGGAGGAACGCACGCATCCTGGAGGTCTGGAGCGACCGTCTCATGGTGTTCCGCATGGGTCCTTTCCCGTGTTTCCGGTCCAACCGCTCTCTCCTTCATCCGCTCACGCAACGTCAGTTGACGTTTGGTTGGGACAGATCAGAGGTTGCCTTTAGGGCTGCCCTCCGAGGGCGGCGAATTTGAGGCGCGGGCGAAGAGCGCATCATAAAGAAGGATGACGACGCCCACAACGACGGCAATGTCGGCCACGTTGAAGACGTACCAGCGGAAGTCGCCGGCGTGCAGGGAGATGAAGTCGAACACCCCGCCATAGACCACCCGGTCCACCGCATTGCCGAGCGCCCCGCCGATGAGCAGGCCGAGGCCGAAGGCTTCCAGCCGGCGGGGGGTGCGGGCGAGCCACGCCGCAAAGCCGATGGCGGCGGCGATCTTGACCGCCACCAGCACCCAGCGCCCGGTCTCGCCCTGCGGGAACAGGCCGTAGCTGATGCCGGTGTTCCAGATCGCCACGAAGTCCATGAAGGGGGTGATGACCTTCAGCGGCGCATCCCAGCCGGCCGACCAGCTCAGAACGGCGGTCTTGCTCGCCTGATCGAGGACCAGAGCGAGCAGTGCCGTAAGGAGGCCGAGCCGGATGGGGGACATGCGCCTCACTCCGCCGCCGCGCGGGCCTTCAGCTCCCGCAGCGCCTGTGCGTCGCGGGGGGTGACATCGGGATACTCGGGATCGCTGCCGACCTCGGGCGAGACCTTCCACGAGCGGGCGCACTTGCGGCCCTCGGCGCGGGCGAAGACCACCGCAACGCCCGGCACCTCATCGAGGCGGAAGGCCTCGGCTTCGGCCTCGCTGGTGAGGAGGCTGGCATCGGAGGTGATGCACACTTCGGCGAGGTCCACGCCCTCAAGGGCAGCCGCCAGTTCCGCATCGGTCACATGGATGACCGGGGCGGCCTCCAGCGAGGAACCGATGCGCTTGGCTGCGCGCTCCACTTCAAGCGCGCCCAGCACGACGCGGCGGACGAGCCGGATCTTGCGCCACTGCTCCGCCAGCGCCCCGTCGCGCCAGCTCTCCGGCGTCTCCGGGAAGGTGAGGAGATGCACCGAGCCATCCTGCGAGCCGGTGCGGGCGAGGAAGGCTTCCTCGCAGGTGAAGGGCAGGATGGGCGCGAGCCAGGTGACGAGGCGGTTGAACACCTCGTCCAGCACGGTGAGGCAGGCCCGGCGCGTCAGCGACGACAACGGATCGCAATAGAGCGCGTCCTTGCGGACGTCGAAATAGAAGGCGGAGAGCTCCGTCGTCATGAAGTTGGTCAGGAGCGCGTTCACCCGCTTGTAGTCGAAGGCGACATAGGCCTCACGGATCTGGCCATCCAGCTCCCACAGGCGGTGCAGGATGAGCTTTTCCAGCGCCGGCATGTCGGCGACGGCCACGCGCTCGGACGGCTGGTAATGGTGCAGCGAGCCGAGCAGCCAGCGGATGGTGTTGCGCAGCTTGCGATAGGTGTCGGCGGTGGTCTTGAGGATTTCCGGGCCGATGCGCAGGTCGTCGGAATAGTCCGAGGCGCAGACCCACAGGCGCAGGATGTCGGCGCCGGAATCCTTGATGACCGTCTGCGGGGCGACCACGTTGCCCAGCGACTTGGACATCTTGCGCCCGTCCTCGTCCAGCACGAAGCCGTGGGTGAGCACGGCGTCATAGGGCGGACGGCCGCGGGTGCCGCAGCTTTCCAGCAGCGAGGAATGGAACCAGCCGCGATGCTGGTCCGAGCCTTCCAGATACATCACCCGGTCCGGGCCGTTCGGCGGCCGGTTGGCCTTGAGGTCGGGCCGCACTTCCAGCGTGAAAGTGTGGGTGGAGCCACTGTCGAACCAGACGTCGAGGACGTCGTCCACCTTCACCCAGTCCCCGGACGCATGCTCCCCGAGGAAGCGGGCGCGGGCGCCCTCCTTGTACCAGGCGTCGGCGCCCTCGGCCTCGAAGGCCTCGGCGATGCGGGCGTTCACCGCCTCGTCGCGCAGGATCTCCACCGAGCCATCGTTCAGCGGGCGGACGAAGACGGTGATCGGCACGCCCCAGGCGCGCTGGCGCGAGACCACCCAGTCCGGGCGGTTGGCGATCATGCCGGTGATGCGGTTCTCGCCGCTCTCGGGCACCCACTCGACGGTCTTGATGCCGGCGAGTGCACGGGCGCGCAGGGTGTCCGGCTCGTTGCCGGGCAGGGTTGCCGGGCGCGGCGCGGCCTTGCCGTCCGCCTGCCGGATGTCCTGGTCCATGGCGATGAACCATTGCGGCGTATTGCGGAAGATGACCGGCTTCTTGGAGCGCCAGGAGTGCGGATACTGGTGCTTCAGGCGGCCGCGCGCGAGCAGGTTGCCGGCGGCGACGAGCGCATCGATGACGGCCTGATTGGCGTCGCCCTTCTCGCCCTTCTCGGTGATGACGCGCTTGCCCTCGAAGCCGGGGGCCTGGACCGTGTAGAGGCTGTCCTCGTCCACCGTATAGGGGATGGCCGGGTTGATGCCCCGCTCTTCCAGCCAGCGGCGGTTCTGCGTCCAGATCTCGAAGTCCTCGCGGCCGTGGCCCGGCGCGGTGTGGACGAAGCCGGTGCCCGCGTCGTCGGTGACATGGTCCCCGTCAAGCATGGGCACCTTGAAGTGGTAGCCACCGAGATCGAGGTTCGCGAGGGGATGGGCGGTGGTGAGGCCGGCGAGTACCTCAGCCGGCACAGCGTCGAGACGCTTGAAAGCTGCGACGCGGGCGGACTTGAAGACTTCCTCGGCCAGCTTGTCGGCGAGGATCAGCTTGTCGCCCACCTTGGCCCAGTTGTCCGCAGCCGCCTCCGTGACCTCGTAAAGGCCATAGGCGATCTTGGACGAGAAGGAGATGGCCCGGTTGCCGGGGATGGTCCACGGGGTGGTGGTCCAGATGACGATGCTGACGCCGGCGAGTTCGCCACCCTGAACCGGGAACTTCACCCACACCGTATCGCTGGTGTGGTCGTGATACTCCACCTCCGCCTCGGCCAGCGCGGTCTTCTCGACCACCGACCACATGACGGGCTTGGAGCCGCGATAGAGCAGGCCGTTGGCGGCGAACTTCATGATCTCGCGGGAGATCTGCGCCTCGGCCGCAAAGCTCATGGTGGCGTAGGGGTGGTCCCAGTCGCCCTCGACGCCGAGGCGCTTGAACTCGGTGCGCTGCGCGTCCAGCCAGTGCTCGGCATAGGCCCGGCACTCCTGGCGGAAGGCGATCATGGCCGCGCTGTCGGTCAGGTCCGGCTTGGACTTGCCCTTCTTGCGGTAGTTCTCTTCCTCGATCTTCCACTCGATGGGCAGGCCGTGGCAGTCCCAGCCGGGCACGTAATTGCTGTCATAGCCCAGCATCTGCTGGGAGCGCGTCACCACGTCCTTGAGGATCTTGTTCAGCGCGTGGCCGATGTGGATGTTGCCGTTGGCATAGGGCGGGCCATCGTGCAGCACGAAGCGCGGACGGCCACGGCCCACCTCGCGCAGGCGCTGGTAGAGGTCGAGGCGGGCCCAGCGCTCCAGCAGTTCCGGCTCCTTCTTCGGCAGGCCGGCCCGCATGGGGAAGTCGGTCTGCGGCAGGAACAGGGTCTGCGAATAGTCCACGGCGTCGGACGGCGTCTTGTCGGTCATTTGGATCAGGCTCGGAATGGGGATCGTTTCGGTCGCGTGCGTCACAGCCCGGCAGACCCCGCGCGCGCTCAGGCGCGGCGGCAGGGCGCCGGGCGACTAATTCGCGCTATCGCGACAAAGGTTGCGGTCCCGAAGGGCATCAGAAAAGCCATGGCCGGCTTCTAGCAGGCAGGCCGCGCGCGGGAAAGGGCGGAATCCGGCGGGCCGCCCGGACCGGGCCTCAGCCCAGCATGGGGATGGTGCCGGTCACCTCGATGCCCTGCGCGTCGATGCGGCAGACGAGGCCGATGGCTTCGACCCCTGCCGCATGGGCGAGATCAAACGCCCGGCCATAGGCGGGGTCGAGATCGCGGGCGAGGCGGATGTCCCGCGCCGAGGCGATCTGGCTGAGATAGACCATCACCGCCCTGTGACCGGCTTTCACCTCGGCGGCCAGTTCCGCCAGATGCTTCGCCCCGCGCGCGGTGGCGCAGTCGGGAAATTCCGCATGGCCCGGTGCCCGCATGAGGTGGACATTCTTCACCTCCACGAAGCACGGCGGGCGGGCATCGTCCTCCAGCAGGATGTCGATGCGGCTGTTCACGCCATATTTCACCTCGCGCCGCATGCGGGCATAGCCGGCAAGCTCCGGCACCTTGCCCGCCGCGATGGCCTCGGCGACGAGCACGTTGGGATGCATGGTGTTGACGCCCACCAGTTCGATGCCGGCGCCGAAATCGGCCTCCACCAGTTCCCAGCCATAGGGCAGCTTGGCGGTCTTGCCGCTCTTTGGGGCGAGCCAGACGCGGGCGCCGGGGGCCATGAGGCCCAGCATGGCACCGGAATTGGCCACATGGGCGGTCAACTCCGTGCCGTCCTCCAACACCACGTCGGCGAGAAAGCGCTTGTAGCGGCGCACGAGGCGGGCGGGCACGAGGGGAACGGGAAAGCGCATGAGGAACCAGCGGCACAGGGAGAGCCCGCCCTTGGAGCACCTTGGAGGGGACGTGTCGAGGCCGGATCAGAACTTCGGCGTCTCCGGTGCCGTGCCCTGTTGCGCGGCGCGGGCGTCCACTGCCGCGACGATCTGGCTCTGGGCCGCCTCATAGCTCGCCACGGCGCCGCGATTGTCTGCGAGCGTGGTCCTGAAGCTGCGGACCCGTCCCCCGGCCTGCACGATCAGGTCCACCTGAATGAGCAGGTCCTGCTTCTCCTCCACCGCCGCGCGATAGCTGTCGAGCCTGCCGATGGCGAAGGTGGCGGAGACCGCCGGACACGGCGCCTTGGTGCCGCAGGGCTGCACCTTGCCGGTCCCGAACACCCAGATGAGCGACTGGACGGGTGCCGCCTCCTCGCCCCTGCGGAACGAGGGCGGGCCGTATTTCTCGATGAGCTGGCCGATGAGGGGCGCCACCTGCGGTGCGGCGGCCGAACTGCCGAAATCCACCCGGCGCTGGATGCCGAGCAGCGGGCTTCCGGTGGTCGGCAGGCCGAAGCTCAGGGTCACCTCCTCCTGCGTGCCCAGGCCCGAGGTCTGAGCGGTCATCTGGGTGAGCACCGGACGGGAGCGGAAGACCACACCATCGCTCAGATAGGTGATGGTCGCCTTCGTGGCCTCGATGCGGGAGGCAGGATAGGCCTTGGCCAGCGCCGCCCGCGCCTCGGCCTCGCCCATGCCGGGCGCAAGGCCCCGCACGTCCGGCTGGAAACTGGCGATGGCATAAGGCTGCGGCGCTCCGGTGGCGGTGAAGGTGATGTCCTGCGCCAGCGCCGGGCTCGCGGCCAGCATGCTGGCAAGAGCAAGGCCGGCGCACCACAGCAGGGTGCCGAAGCGGCGCATGCGCTGCCGGAGGGCGAAAGGGGAATGGGGAGCGCTCGGCATCGGCTCCTCCCTGGATCATGCCGTGTGAGGCCGAAGCGCGGAGCCACCATCCCGGCATTCGGTCGGCGCAATCTACGGCGGACACCCTTGTCCCTGGCTTGCCTGTCGCCGGTCTATGGCGCCTCAGCGGCTGTCGCTGCGCCCCTCAAGGCACATCAGCGTCTGAGTGGCGGTGGCGCAGTGGGTGCGGACGCCGGCGGTCTCCGCATGGACATCCACCCGCACGATGGTGAGCGTGCGGCCCGATCGCACCACTTCGCCCACCGCCACCAGCCGCTCGCCCTTGCCGGGCGCCATGATGTTGATCTTGTACTCCACCGTCAGCACGGTGGAGCCCGCCGGAAAGAGCGTGAAGGCCGCATAGCCGCCTGCCGTATCGGCGATGGCACCGATCGCCCCGCCGTGGAAATAGCCGAGCTGCTGCGTCACGCCTTCCGCATAAGGCAGCACCACCTCCACCCGGCCCGGGGCGACCGTGCCGAGGCTGGCTCCCATGGTGGCCATGAAGGGTTGGCGCGCGAAGCTCTCGCGCACCCGTGCCTCGAAGGCAGGATCGCGCACGGTGGGAGCGGCGGCTGTCATGGGCGGTCCTCCGTTGTTCTTGCCGCCATCATAGGCGGCCGGGCGCATGGCGGAACTGCGCCGTCCCGGCTTGACCGCGCGCCGCGGCGGTGCGACCCACGGCCAACTCTGCCGAGAGGACCGCGCCCATGGCTTCCGCCCAGCTTGTCGCCATCCACCGCTATCCCGTGAAGGGGCTCTCCCACGAGGCGCTTGAGAGCGTCGCGCTAGAGGCCGGCACGTGGTTTCCTGGCGACCGGGTCCATGCCATCGAGAACGGGCCGAGCGGCTTCGACCCGGCGACCCCCGAATACAAGCAGAAGACCGCCTTTCTCGTGCTGATGCGCGACGAGGCGCTGGCTGCCCTCGACACCCGCTATGACGCGGCCACCTCCACCCTCACCGTCTCGCAGGACGGGGCGGTGCGCGCATCCGGCGATCTCTCGACGCCGGAGGGCCGCGCGGCCATCGAGGCCTTCTTCACCGCTTACATGGGGCGCGATGCGCGCGGGCCGCTGCGGGTGCTGACCTCGCCCGCCGGCCACCGCTTCACGGATTCGCTCAGGGCCGGGTTCGTCTCGCTGCTGAACCTCGCCACCGTGCGCGATCTTTCCAAGCGCATGGGGGCGGAGGTGGACCCGCGCCGCTTCCGCATGAACCTCATTCTCGATGGCTGGGAGGCCGGGGCGGAACTCGACATGGTCGGCCGCGTCATCGCCATCGGCCCGGACGTGCGCCTTCAGGTGCTCAAGCGCACGGAGCGCTGCGCCGCCACCAGCGTCAATCCGGACACGGCGGCCCGCGACCTCAACGTGGTGAAGGGCCTCGTGCGGGCCTATGGCCATACCGACTGCGGCATCTATGCCAAGGTGCTCACCGGCGGGCGCGTCGCGCCGGGCGACGCCATCCATCTGGCGGACGGCGCGCCGTCCCCCAAACTTGCGACCCAGCCGAGGCTCCTCTAAGAGGCCCCTAACGGTCGCGAGACCCCTTCAGATTTCAAGAAGAACAGGCTTTTCCCATGGCCACCGACACCAAGCCGAAGGCGCGCCTGCCGCGCGGTCTCGTGGATCGCACCGGAGCGGAACTCGTCGCCACCCGCGCCATGCTGGAGAAGATCCGCGCCGTCTATGAGCTCTATGGTTTCGAGGCGCTGGAGACGCCAGCCATCGAGTATACGGACGCGCTGGGCAAGTTCCTGCCCGATCAGGATCGGCCGAACGAGGGCGTCTTCTCCTTCCAGGACGATGACGACCAGTGGCTGTCGCTGCGCTACGACCTGACCGCCCCGCTCGCCCGCTATGTGGCCGAGCACTTCGACGCGCTGCCCAAGCCCTATCGCTCCTATCGCAACGGCTATGTGTTCCGGAACGAGAAGCCCGGCCCCGGCCGCTTCCGCCAGTTCATGCAGTTCGATGCCGACACGGTGGGCGCCCCCTCGGTGGCGGCGGATGCGGAGATCTGCATGATGGCCGCCGACACGCTGGAGGCGGTGGGCATCCAGCGCGGCGACTACGTCATCAAGATCAACAACCGCAAGGTGCTCGACGGCGTGCTGGAGGCCATCGGCCTCGGCGGCGCCGAGAATGCCGGCCGCCGCCTCACCGTTCTGCGGGCCATCGACAAGCTGGACAAGATCGGCCCTGCCGGCGTGCGCGACCTGCTCGGCGCCGGCCGCTGGGAGAATCCGGAAGCCAAGAGCGGCGACTTCACCAAGGGTGCGGGGCTGGAGAGCGCCGCCATCGACCGGGTGATCGCCTTCGTGGAGGCCGGCACGGGCACGGCGGGCCTTGCGAAGCTCGACGCCGTGGTGGGCGAGAGCGAGGCCGGCAAGGCGGGCCTTGCGGAGTTGCGCGAGATCGCGGCTCTGATCGCCGCCGCCGGCTATGACGACGGCCGCATCGTCATCGACCCGTCCGTCGTGCGCGGCCTCGAATATTACACCGGCCCCGTCTATGAGGCCGAACTCACCTTCGAGGTGAAGGACGAGAAGGGGCGCCCGGTGCGCTTCGGCTCAGTCGCGGGTGGCGGGCGCTATGATGGCCTCGTGGCGCGCTTCCGGGGCGAGCCGGTGCCGGCCACCGGCTTCTCCATCGGTGTGTCCCGCCTGCTGCACGCGCTGGCCCACCTCGGCAAGATGGAGACGCTGGCCGAGATCGGCCCCGTGGTGGTGCTGGTGATGGATCGCGACCGTGCCGCCGATTACATGGCCATGGTGGCGAAGCTGCGCGCCAACGGCATCCGCGCCGAAATGTATCTCGGCGGCTCGGGCATGAAGGCGCAGATGAAGTATGCCGACAAGCGCAATGCGCCGGCCGTCATCATCCAGGGCTCCAACGAGAAGGACGCGGGCGAGGTCCAGATCAAGGATCTGGTGGAGGGCGCGCGCATCGCCGCCGATATCGCCGACCATGCCGAATACCGCGCCGCCCGCCCGGCGCAGTTCTCGGTGAAGGAAGAGGAGATGGTGGAGGCGATCCGGGGCGTGCTGGAGCGCCGCGCCGCCCCTTCGCTGGGTCTCGACGACTGAAGGCCGACGCCGGGTCCGGTTCATCCGCGACCCGGCATTCCCTATTCGGCGGGCGCCGCCGCGCCCACCTTCGCCTTGCGGCCGAGCACGACCACGGCCACCACGGCGACGGCGAACATCACCGTCTCAAGGTCCAGCGGCTCGCCATTGATGGGCCAGGCAAGGGCAATGGTGACGAAGGTCTGCAGGAGCTGGACCTGCGCCACGCGGGCGACGCCGCCCATGGCGAGCCCGGCGTTCCAGAAGAAGAAGCCGATGAACTGGCTCATGGCGGCCACATAGAGGAAGCCCAGCCAGGCCGGCGTCGGCACCGCCGCGAATTCGCGGGGCAGGAAGAGGAGCGCCGCCGGCAGCGTGATGGGCAGCGCGATGACCAGCGCCCAGGCGATCACCTCCCAGCCCTGCATGAAGCGGGCGAGCCGCGCGCTCACCGGATAGCCGATGCCGCAGGCCACCACCGAGCCCAGCAGCAGCAGATCGCCCGTACCGAAACGGTCCATGCCGCCGTTGCGGGCGGCGAACACCACGACGAGACCAGCCCCCAGCAGGCTGAAGGCGAGGAAGAGCGGGCTCGGCCGCTCGCCGGAGAACACCATGGCGCCGAAGGTGGTGGCGATGGGCAGGAGGCCCAGCACCACGCCCGCGTGGCTCGCCGGCACCGTCTGCATGCCGAAGGCCATGAGCAGCGGGAAGCCGAACATCAGGCTCGCGACCACCAGCAGCAGGTCGCGGAATGCCCCCTTTCGCCCGAGCCAGGGCACCCGCCGGCGCACCAGCAGCAGCGCGCCCGCCATGAGGCCGGCGAGCGCCGCCCGCCCGAAGGTGATGAAGAAGGGATCGAGCCCGTTCAGGGCCAGCCGCGTCGCCGGCACCGTGGCGCCGAAGATCACGACGCCGATGAAGCCGAGCAGGAAACCGAGCGTGACGCGCGAGGACATGGCGAGAACCCGCCGGGCGACTCCCGGCCGCCACGACCTACACGCCGGCAGGCGGCGGCAAAAGCGAGAAGTGGTTATGGGATCCATTGCGGAAAGTGAAGGACGCCGCCGCGCCCGCCAAAAGCCCTTGGAGGCCATGGCCCGGCTGGATATGGTGCGCCCGCGACGCACCCGCGCCGCGCCAGACGAGGACCCGCGTGATGACCCAAGCCCAGCGCCCCGGACAGGATGTCGACCCGAAGCTCCTCGAGATTCTCGTCTGCCCCGTCACCAAGGGCCCGCTGGACTATGACCGCGCCCGGCAGGAGCTGATTTCCCGCTCCGCCCGTCTCGCCTATCCCATCCGCGACGGCATCCCGATCATGCTGGCCGACGAGGCCCGCCGCCTCGACGAGAGCGAGATCAAGGGCTGAGGCTCCGGCGGGCCGGGTCATCACGGCCCCGCCAGCATTTCAGGCTGTATTGTCCGCCGCGTCACGAATCGCGGCGGCAACCCACTCATTCAGGCTCTTTCCCTGAGCGGAGGCGGCCAACACGGCGGCCTCATGGTCGGCAGGGTCCAGCCGCACGTTGAAGCGGCCCGAGAAGGTACGCCGTGGCGCGATCCCCTTCTCGGCACAGAGCGCGAGGAAAGCGGCGAGCGACGTGCGCCCCTCCTCGTACAACTGCTCAACGGTCTCGGCGTAGAAATCGGCCCCACCGTTCAACCCGACGAACTCCCCCCGGAACATGCGGATGTCCGGATCGAAGGCCACCACGGCCTTTTCGCCGTCGATCTCGATGATGTTCATCATGGCCGAACTCCGTGTTCGTCGAGCCACTTGCGAATGCTGGCGACGGCGCCCTTGTCCGTGTTGGGCGAAGGGTGCGGACGGTGAAACACCCGCACTTCGCCGAACAGCACCACGCCCACACGCGACCCTTCCCGCTCGCTCACCTCGGCGCCCAGCGCTTGAAACAGAGCCACGACATCCGACCAGCGGACCGAGCCGCTCACCGGATGCGAAAAGATCAGCTCAAGCGTGGCCAGGTGGCGCTTCTTCACGGATCATATAGTACTATTTTTTAGTACCACAACAACCACCTTTGCCCCTCACAGCGCCTGTCCGCGCAGGAGCTTCGGCACGGCGCCGGTGAGGCCCGCGGCATCGCGGATGAAGAGGCCTTTCAGCTTCGGCATGCGGTCCACGAGGCCGAGGCCAACGTCGCGGATGATGCGCAGGGCGTCGGACTGGTTGGAGAACAGCTTGTTCAGCGTGTCCGTGGCCACTCCCATGGCCAGCGTGTCGAAGCGCCGCCAGCGCTGGTAGCGCTCCAGCACCTGGGGCGAGGCGAAGTCGAGGCCGACGCGGGCGGCGTCCGTCACCGCCTCGGCCAGCGCCGCCACGTCGCGCAGGCCCATGTTGAGGCCCTGTCCGGCGATGGGGTGGATGAGATGGGCCGCGTCGCCGACAAGGGCGAAGCGCTCGCCGATGAAGCTGCGGGCCATGGCAAAGCCGAGCGGATAGACCTGCGGCTTCGTCTCCAGCTTCACCCAGCCGAGCTTGTGGCCGAAGCGCTGCTCCAGTTCTTCCTGGAAGCGGTAGTCCGGCAGCTCGGCGTAGCGCTTGGCGTCCTCGGTGCGCTCGGTCCAGACGATGGAGGCGCGGTTGCCCGGCAGCGGCAGGGTGGCGAACGGGCCCGGCGGCAGGAAGTGCTCCACCGCCTCGCCTAGGTGCGGGCGCTCGTGCTCCACCGTGAAGGTGATGGCCGACTGGCCGTAGGCCCATGAGGTGGAGGTGATGCCGGCAAGGCTGCGCAGGCGGGACTTCGAGCCGTCGCACGCCACCAGCAGGGAGGCCCGCAGCACGGCCCCGTCGCCGCCGGTGACGGTGACGCCCGACCGGTCGGTGGCGAAATCGGAAACGGGTGCGGCGCGCATGTCGATGCCCGCGCGTCCGGCGGCATCGGTCAGCGCCTGCTGGAGCACGGCATTGGGCACCATGTAGGCGAAGGGCTCGCCGGGCTCCACGTCGCCGTCGAAGGTGAGGAAGACCGGGCGGGCGACGTCGCGGGTGCGGCTGTCGGTCACCACCATGGTCTTCATGGGCTGGGCCTCGGGGGCCACCTCGTCCCAGACGCCGAGCACGGTCAGCAGGCGGCGCGCGCCGGCGGCGATGGCCGAGCAGCGGCGGTCGCCGGTGAGCGGCTTGCCGAAGCCGGGATCATAGACGGTGATGGCCGCATCCGGCCCGAGCCCGTCTTTCAGCGCCAGAGCGAGGCTGAGGCCCGCAAGCCCTCCGCCCGCGATCACCACGTCGGCAGCCTCAGGCCGTGCGTCCTTACCCATATCCGAACTCCTCGACAGGGTTGCCCGTCATCGTCTGACTGCACCCTTTACGCGCCACGCTCTTGACGGACCAGTCCGCGGCGTGGCTCGTTCGCCATCCTGCTTCGTTCCGTCCGAGCTTCGCCAATCCCATGTCCGACGTCGAAACCCTGCGCGCCATCCTCGATCTCGAGCCCCTGGAGATCAATCTGTTCCGGGGTCGCAGTGGTTCCCCCGGCGGCGGCCGGGTGTTCGGCGGCCAGGTGGTGGCGCAGGCGCTCGTGGCTGCCCAGCGAACCGTGGACGAGACGCGCAAGCCCCATTCCCTCCACGCTTATTTTCTGCTCGGCGGCGATCCCACCGTGCCGATCATCTATGAAGTGGACCGCATCCGCGACGGCAAGAGCTTCACCACCCGCCGCGTGGTGGCCATCCAGCACGGCCGCGCCATCTATTCCATGGCCGTCTCCTTCCAGGTTCCCGAAGAGGGCATCGAGCACCAGAGCCGCATGCCGGACGTGCCGCCGCCCGAGGCCTCGCCCTCCGACGAGCAGTGGCGCGAGAAGCTCGTGGCCCGTTTCCCCGCCGCCGCCAAGCGCGACTGGATGGCGCTGCGGCCGCTGGAGGTGAAGCCGGTCGGCCTTTCCCCGTCCTTCCTGGCGGGCAAGGAGCAGGAGGCGCGGCCGGGCATCTGGTTCCGCACCCGCGGCGCCCTGCCGGACGACGTGGGCATCCATCAGGCGGTGCTGGCCTATGCCTCCGACCTCTCGCTGCTGCAGGCGGCGCTGGTGCCGCACGGGCGCTCGGTGTTCGACGCCGACATGCAGGTGGCGAGCCTCGACCACGCTCTGTGGTTCCACCGGCCGTTCCGCGCCGACGACTGGCTCCTCTACATCCAGGACAGTCCCTCGGCCCAGGGGGCGCGCGGGTTCTGCCGCGGCGAGATCTATAGCCGCGACGGCAAGCTGGTCGCGTCGGCGGTTCAGGAAGGCCTGATGCGGGTTCTGGAGTCCTGATCGCCCACTTATTGGCCAGTTCGCCTATTTTTAAGGCATGAAAATTGGCGAAGGCGGGGCGAACCCGCCGTTTTGCGCGCGCTGGCGAGAAAATAAGCACGCACCCTTGCCGCTTTGCAGCATTTGGCACGCTCCTTGATTCCCTGTCCCCCGAGGCTTGCCTGACGCGCCGGGGAATTCCCCGTCTCCACGTGTCGGAGCCCGAGAGAAACGCCGGCCGGATCCGACGGATCAGGGGGCATCAAGGGGATAGGGACCGATCCATGAAGATCGTGATGGCCATCATAAAGCCGTTCAAGCTGGAAGAGGTGCGCGATGCCCTCACTGGCATCGGTGTCCACGGGCTCACCGTGACGGAAGTGAAAGGCTACGGGCGGCAGAAGGGCCACACCGAGATCTATCGCGGCGCCGAATATGCCGTGAGCTTCCTGCCGAAGCTCAAGATCGAGGTCGCGGTGCCCTCCGACCAGGTTGCCAAGGTTGTCGAGGCCATCACCGCCTCCGCCAAGACCGGCCAGATCGGCGACGGAAAGATCTTCGTCTTCCAGATCGACCACGCCGTGCGCATCCGCACCGGTGAGACCGACGCCGACGCGCTCTGAGCCATCTCTCATTTCACGGAGCCATTTTCCATGAACGTCAAGACGTGGTCCCGCGTGGGTCTTCCCACGCTCCTTGCGGCCTCGGCACTCGCCCTGCCGGTGCTGGCCCAGACGGCGGCGCCCGCCGCGGACGCGCCCGCGGCCGCCGCGGCCATCCCGATCAATAAGGGCGATACCGCCTGGATGCTGGTCTCGGCCGCCCTCGTGCTGATGATGTCGGTCCCCGGCCTCGCCCTGTTCTACGGCGGCCTCGTGCGCACCAAGAACATGCTCTCGGTGCTGATGCAGGTGTTCTACACCGTGTCCGTCGTCGGCATCCTGTGGGTGCTCTATGGCTATTCGCTGGCCTTCACCGGCGGCTCCGACTTCGTCGGCGGCTTCTCCAAGGCCTTCCTCGCCGGCATCACGCCGGACAGCGGCACTGGCACCTTCTCGGTGGGCGTCAACATTCCGGAATTCGCGTTCATCGCGTTCCAGATGACCTTCGCCATGATCACGCCGGCCCTTATCTTCGGCGCCTTCGCGGAGCGCGTGAAGTTCTCGGCCATCGTGCTGTTCGTGCCGCTGTGGGTCACCTTCATCTATTTCCCGATGGCCCACATGGTGTGGTACTGGGCCGGCCCGGACGCGGTGGACGCCGCTGCCAAGGCGCTCGCCGCCGCTGACGCTGGCGGCAAGGCTGCCGCCCAGTCCGCGCTCGACGCGGTGCTCGCGGATGCCGGCTACATCTACAAGCTCGGCGCCATCGACTTCGCTGGCGGCACCGTGGTGCACATCAATGCCGGTATCGCCGCCTTCGTCGGCTGCCTGATCGTCGGCAAGCGCACCGGCTACGGCAAGGAGGCCTTCCAGCCTCACTCGCTCACCCTCACGCTGGTCGGCGCCGGCCTGCTGTGGGTCGGCTGGTTCGGCTTCAACGCCGGCTCCAACCTCGAAGCCAACGGCCTCACCGCCCTGGCCATGATGAACACCTTCATCGCCACCTGCGCCGCCGCCCTCTCCTGGATGGTGGTGGAATGGCTGGCCAAGGGTAAGCCCTCCATGCTCGGCGTCGTCTCCGGCGCTGTGGCAGGCCTCGTGGCCGTCACCCCGATGGCCGGCTTCGCCGGCATCATGGGCTCGCTGGTCTCCGGCCTCATCGTCGGCGTGCTGTGCTTCTTCTTCTGCACCACCGTGAAGAACGCCTTCGGCTATGACGACTCGCTCGACGTGTTCGGCGTGCACTGCATCGGCGGCATCTTCGGCGCCATCGCCACGGGCATCGTGGTGAGCCCGGCGCTCGGCGGCACCGGCATCTTCGACTACACCACCGGCAAGGTGGCCGACTACGACATGGCCACCCAGGTCATCGCGCAGGTGAAGGCCGTGGTTGTCACGCTGGTGTGGTCGGGCGTCGGCTCGGCGGTCCTCTACTACATCGTGCACGCCGTCGTCGGCCTGCGCGCCACGGTGGAGCGCGAGCGCGAAGGTCTCGACATCACCGAGCACGGCGAGCGCGCCTACCACAGCTGAGCCTGACGGCGGCGCGTGCGGCGCCGCCCGAGGTCCGGTTGCGGCGGCATCCTGCGGGGAGATCTCCCGGCAGGGCCTCGCTCCAGAGCTAAAAAGAGGGGAAGACGGGCCCCGGCTTACGAGCCGGGGCCTTTTATTTGTGCGCCGAGCCCTTGGTTCGCGCAGCGGAGATGCGGAACGGCCGGATCGAGGCCTGTGGTCCGGTCTCCCGCGAGCGTGAACGCCGCTGTTTCGCCCGCCGGGCCGTCAAGCCGCGAAACCTGTTGCCCGCTGCCCACGGCTGGGGCAATTTCCGCCCATGTCGAGCACAGCCCCCCGTCCCATCCTCCTGCCGGCGGACCGCCTCACGGCGGCGATCGCGCAGATTTCCGCGCGCATCGGCGCCCAGTACGTCATCACCGACGCCTCCGACATGGAAGGCTATCTGGTGGAACAGCGCGGCCTGTTCCGCGGTGCGACGCCCGCCGTGGTGCGCCCCGGCTCCACCGAGGAGGTGGCGTTCGTGGTGAAGATCTGCGCGGAGGCGGGCATCCCCATCGTGCCGCAGGGCGGCAACACCGGCCTCGTGGGCGGACAGGTGCCGTTCGGCGCGCTGCTGCTCTCCCTTGGCCGCCTCAACAAGGTGCGGGCGCTCGACGCGACCGACCTGACGCTGACCGCCGAGGCCGGCTGCACGCTGCACCAGATCCAGCAGGCGGCGGATGCGGCGGACTGCCTGTTCCCGCTCTCCATCGCCTCGGAAGGCACCTGCCAGATCGGCGGCAACCTTGCCACCAATGCGGGCGGCACCGCCGTTCTGCGCTACGGCAACACCCGTGACCTGACGCTCGGCCTGGAAGTGGTGCTGGCGGACGGGCGCGTGTGGAACGGTCTGTCGCGCCTGCGCAAGGACAACACCGGCTACGACCTTAAGAACCTGTTCGTGGGCTCGGAAGGCACGCTCGGCATCATCACCGCCGCCGTGCTGCGCCTGTTCCCCAAGCCCCGACGCCGTGCCACGGCGCTGGTGGGCGTCACGGACGTGCATCAGGTGCTGGCCCTCTTCCGGCGCCTCCGCGCGGTCGCGGGTGACACGCTCACCGGCTTCGAGTTCCTGCCCGATTTCGGCATGGAGACGGTGCTGAAGCACATGTCCGGTGCCGTGCGGGCGCTGCAGGGGCAGCACGCTTTCTATGCGCTGGCCGAACTCACCTCCACGCGGGCGGACGATGATCTCGCCGCCATGGTGGAGGGCGTGCTCGCCGAGGCCTTCGAGGCCGGCGAGGTGGAGGATGCGGTGATCGCCGCCAGCGAAGGCCAGTCGCAGGCGCTCTGGAAGCTGCGCGAGGATCTTTCAGAGGCGCAGAAGTTCGAGGGCGGCTCCATCAAGCACGACGTCTCGGTGCCGGTGTCCCGCGTGGCCGAATTCGTGGAGCAGGCGACAGCGGCATGCGAAGCGCACATGCCGGGCCTGCGCGTGTGCGCCTTCGGCCATATCGGCGATGGCAACGTGCACTTCAATCTCAGCCAGCCCGTGGGCATGGACAAGACGGCCTATCTGGACACCTGGGAAGACTTCAACCGCATCGTCCACGACATCGTGGTCTCCTATGCGGGTTCTATTTCCGCCGAGCATGGCATCGGCTTCCTGAAGCGCGAGGAACTCGTGCACTACAAGGATCCGGTGGCCCTCGACGTGATGGCGTCCATCAAGGCGGCGCTCGATCCGGCGGGCCTGCTCAATCCCGGCAAGATGCTGGTGGCCAAGGGCGAGTAAGCCCGAAGCACCTCGAGGCCCGGTCGGGACCGGGCCTCGGCGCACATCCCTTTAAGCGACTTGCCTTCAGCGCTTGCCCGGCCGCACGCCGAGCACGGTGACGATGCCCAGCGCCAGCGGCACGGCGGCGGTGAGGAAGACGCCGTGCGGCAGATGGTGGTCCATCAGCAGGCCGTAGATCAGCGGCGCGAACAGCGAGCCGATGTCGAACCCAGAATAGACGACGCCGAACACTTTGCCGGTCGCCCCGGCGGGGGAGGCGCGGCGCACCAGTACGTCGCGGGACGGCAGGGTGAGGCCGTTGGCAAAGCCGATGCCCACGACCAGAGCCGTGGTGGCGAGGGCCAGCGGCAGGTGGAGGCTGGCCAGCGCCGCGCAGGCGGCGGCGGCGGCGAGGCCGCCCATGGCGATGCGATGATGATGGGTGGAGCGGTCCGCCACATAGCCGCCGATGGCCACGCCGGCGGCGGTGGCGAGCTGATAGGCCGTGATTGTGAGCGTCGCCATGGCGGCGGTGAAGGCATAGCCCTCCTGCAGCGCGGCGATCGAGAAATTCTGGATGCCCACCAGCGAGATGGACGACAGCAGGAAGTAGAAGAAGGCGAGCAGCACCACGGGCGTGGTGAGCACCTGCCCGAAGGAGATGGGGGCCACCCCGCCCGGTGCCTTGGCCTGTTCGGCGATGGTGGGGCTGTGCAGCACCGGACGCACCGCGATGAGCGCGAAGGTGGCGACGAGGGCGGCCCCGCCCATCACCACCAGCGCCGTGCGCCAGCCGAACGCGATGGCGAGCGTGCCGGACATGAGCGGGGAGACCGCATAGCCGAAATTGCCCGCGATCACATGCGCCGCGAAGGCGCGGCCCAGCCGCTCGGGCCGGATGCGGTGGCTGAGGATGGACAGGTCCGCCGGGTGATAGACGGCGTTGCCAAGGCCGGAGAGGAAGGCAAGCGGCAGCATCAGGCCGTAAGTGGGCGCAAGGCCGATGGCGGCGACGGAGGAGGCCTGGAGCGCCATGCCGGCCAGCAGCAGGCGGTGGGCGCCGAAGCGGTCCACGAGGATGCCGGCCGTCACCTGTCCCATGCCCGAGGCCAGATAGAAGGCGGAGAGCAGCGCGCCGAGTTCGGTGAATGTGACGCCGAGATCGTCACGCATGGTGAGGAACAGCGGCGCGAAAGCCAGTTGCAGCAGATGGCTGGTGAAGTGCGCCGTTCCCACGGCGGAAATGGTCGCCATCTCCCGTGAGGGCGGTGTGCGGACGGCTGCGATGGACACGGCTCACTCCCGACGCCGGCCTCGCGGACATGGGCCGACTGGATCGGTTAGTAAACTGATTTTCCTGTGGCGGGAACGCTTTGAGGTCTGCTCCGGAAGCATGGCTTGCGCTGCTGCCAGCGCGCCAGCGGAAGGCTCTAGAGCGTATGCCGCCGCGTGTTGCCGCCGAAATAGCGCAGCGTCAGGCAGGTGATGTCGTCCGCCTGCGGGGCGCCGCGCTCGAAGGCGCGCACCGACTGGAGCACGCGCTCGGGCATCTCGGGCACCGGCCAGTGGGCGGCGCCCTCCTTCAGCAGTTCCGCCAGACGCTCGTCGCCGTAGGGGGCCTCGTCGATGTCGAAGGCCTCCGGCACGCCGTCCGTATAGAGGAACAGCGTATCGCCCGCGGAGAGGTAGAGCTCGCCCTCCTCATAGACGAAGCCTTCCATCACAGCGACCGCCATGCCCTTGGTGCTGGGCACGACGCTGACCTCGTTCGCCTGCGTGATTTTGTAGGGCAGGTTATGGCCGGCATTCACGTAGGACACCTTGCCGGTGTCGAGATTGATGACGCCGTAGAAGAGCGTCACGAACAGCATCTGCTCGTTTTCCAGCGCCAGCAGGTCGTTCAGCCGCCGCACGCTGACCGCGGGCGAGCGCTCGAACATGGCGGTGGACCGCAGCAGCGTGCGCGAGATGGCCATGAACAGGGCGGCCGGAACGCCCTTTCCGGACACGTCCGCCACCACGAAGCCGAGCGTGCTGTCGTCGATGAGGAAGTAATCGTAGAAGTCGCCGCCCACCTCGCGGGCCGGCGTCATGTGGCCATGCACGCCGATGCGCGGGTGCGGCGGGAAGGCCCTCGGCAGGATGGCGAGCTGCACCTGCGCGGCGATCTCCAACTCCTGCTGGAGGCCGGCGAGCTTGGTCTTGGTGACGAGGGCCTCGCGCAGCTCAACCACCATGGATGACAGGCGGGTGTGCTGCTCGACGATGCGACGGGAGAGATCGTGCAGCACGCGGGCGACGCGGCGCAGTTCGTCCTCGCCCCGGTCGGTGTCGGCGGTCAGGAGCGAGAGCACCTGATCGCGGTCCTGCGGGTCGATGGCATCCGCAAGCGCCTTCAGCTCGGCCGAGATCACCATCTCCTGGCGACGGCGCACGCGCTCGCGCTGGCGGCGGGTCTCGGCCAGTTCCTGCACATTGGCGCGGAAGGACACGAGGGCCTTGGCGATGCGGCCGATCTCGTCGCGGCCGGCATAGTTCAGGCTGACGGAGGTGTCGCCGCGCGAAAGCGCCTGGAGCACGTCGATGGCGCGCTCAAGCGGGCGGAAGCTGTACCAGAGGAAGGCATTGAGGCCGACGATGCCGAGCAAGGCGAGACCGAGGCCGATGGTGATGCCGATGGCCCGCACCCGGCGCGCGTAGGTGATGCTCTCGGTGTTGTCGACCATGCTCACGAGCGCGCCGACGGTGCTGTTCGTGATGTCGCCCACGGGCACGCTGGTGACGCTGTAGATCCGGCCGGACAGCGCGATCTCGTCGCGCAGGGCCTGGCGGGGCGAGATGGCGAGGTTGGCCTGGCGCCAGAGATTGGGGTCGGTGGCGGCGGCGAGCTGGCCGCGCAGCGTGAGGAGCGAGCTCGCCGCATGAATGCTGCCGGCGAAGCGGGTCACGGCGCTGCGGGCATCACGGCCGAGGACGAGGATGACGTTGTCGCCGTTCGGAAGGGAGATGCGCCGGGCGGCGACGACGAGGATCTGGTCGGCGGAGATCTGGCGCAGGCCGGTGATGCGCTCGCCCGTCAGGACGCGGTCCATGCTGCCGGCGTCCAGCAGCCCGCGATCCTGCGGCGTGCCCTGGACCAGCAGCGCCTCGCGGTCCTCGGACAGGACTTCGAAGATCAGCGGTGTGCCGCTGCTGAACACGTCGAGCTTGTTGAGACCGGCCACGACGGCGGACCGGTCGCCGGCCATCAGAGCCGCCCGCAGCTCCGGCGAGGCGGAAAAGGCATCGAGGCTCTTGTCGAGGGCGGAGGCTTCCACCTCCACGCTCTCGCGCCAGAGCGCCTGCTGGCCCTGGATGACCACCGCGGACAGACGCTCGGCATCCATGCGGTCGCGCATGTAGAACAGGGCGCCGAAGCAGCCGAGCAGCACGAGGAAGCCAGCGGCGACGAGCAGGGTGATGCGGGTGCGCAACAGCATCAGGCGCCCCGCTTCGGCTGCGGCGAGAGGGTGTCGTCGGTGGTCGTCGGCAGGTGGACGGGCGCCGGCAGCGCCTCGCGGCGGATGCGCTCCACCTCCGGCCGCAACTGGCCATCGAAGTCCACCGCGAGGAGTTCCTCCGCATAGGCCTGGAAGGCGGTGACCTTGGCACCGATGCGCCGGGCTTCCATGGACAGCGCATGGAAGGCACGCGCCACCGACGACCGGCCGATGGCCGCCGAATACGGGCCGGGGTCGAGATCGCCGTCGAGATTGCGCTCCAGCGCCGTGACGAAGCGCTGGCGGCGGCGGTTGAGGGCGCCGCCCGCGAGCCAGGCCGCCAGCAGGCCGCTCACCAGCGCGCAGCTGGCGACGGCACCCAGCATGCGCCATTCGGTGTCGTCGATGCCGGCGCTGAAGGAGGTCGGGCTGGTGGTCACCTCCACGAGGCCGACCGACAGCCCGTCCACCTGAATGGGCGCGCTCACCGTGTCGGTGCCCGTGGTCGGGCCGATGGCGCTGCGCACCTCGCGGCCGTCCGGCCCGCGCACCACGATGCGGGTGATGCCGGGCGTCTGGGTCAGCGTCTGGGCGAGATAGCTCTCCACGCCCGGCAGCAGCTTCAGCGGGATGCCGAAGCGCGCGGCCTTCTCGAACTGCTGGGCGAGTGCCCGCGCGAGCGAGCCGCCGATGACCGAGACGTCGCGCCGGGCGGTCTCTTCAACCGTGGTCTTGAACTGGCTGACCAGCAGCAGGCTGGCGGCCCCGCCGAGGGCGAAGGTCAGGATGAACGCCACAAGGCCCGTAACGAGACGGGTGCGGCCCAACTGGGGAGCTTTGGCCTCACTGGGCATCGTCCAGCGCCTCCAGTTGCTTGAGGCCGGTATCCAGCCGCACGTCCATGCGATCCCAGTTGCGGCGCGTCTGCTGCGCCAGATGTTCCATGCCCTCGCCGCTCACCGGGATCTCGGAACCCTTGAGCAATGCGGTCGCGGTGCGGAACGGCCGGGTGATCATGTGGCTGAAGATGAGGCTCAGCACGATGCCGACGGCGATCGTCCCGAGGGCGATGAGGCCGGTGTGCCAGGCCAGGTCCTGCAGGAGGCGCTCGTTGCGCACGTCCCGCGCCGAATCCGAGACGGTGATGGCGATGCCGCCCGCAAGTCCGAGGTCGTTGTCGAAGCGGGTGATGTAGACGGTCTCGCCATGGCCGGGCACCGACCAGATGGTGTTGTTGGCGAGCCGCTCCGTCCACGCCCAGGGCACGTTCTCGCCGATGGATCCGCGGTCCGTGCTGTAGATCGACTTGCGGGAGACCGACCGCTCCTGCGCATTGAAGATGTCGATGGCGATGATCGCGGCGTCCGCCGCATTCTCGCGCTCGATGCGCGCCTGAAGCGAGGAGATCTGGTCGAGCGCGAGGCCGATGGAGAGGTTCGCCTCGGTCGCGGCCCTGAGGCTGCCGAGCATGTGCGAGACGCGGGCGCGTTCGATATTGGCCGTCACCCGCTCGCTCGCGACAAAGGCCCCGGCTGCGACGAGCAGCAGCGTCGCGAGCAGGGCGGCGGAAACGATCAGGATCAGGCGACCGATGAAAGTCATGCAGCAGACGAATGAGGGCGAAACGGGGCGGACGTTAGCCGTCCCGCCCGGCTCAAACCAGAGCAAAAACTGGGCCTAATGGAAAAAACGCTGCACAGGGCCGGGCTTTTCATCGTAACTGGCTACAGACACCGTAAAGCGTTGACAGGGATTGCGGGACCCATGACACGCATCGCCACCGTCCTGACTGTTCTGTTTGCCCTGATCACCGCCGCCTGCGTCGCATTCGGTGCCTATTTCTCATACGTCACGCTGCTGTCCGCGAATCGCGCGGCGGTGGAGGAGCGCTTCACCGTGACCGCCGCCCGCGTCGCCACCACGGCGGAACTGGCCAACAGCCTCGGCATTGCGGTGGCGAGCCAGCACACGCTGGAAGAACTGGTGGCGCGCGAGGCCGGTCTCGATGCCGCCGTGCGCAGCATCGATGTGGCTGACGAGCACGGGCAGATCGTCTTCAGTTCCGATGCGGCCCGGCAGGGCATGACGCTGCCGCCGCGCGCGGCCGCCATGGTCAGCCGGCGCATCGAGAACGACATCGGCGCCACCATCGGCCGCGTCGCGGTATCCTATGATCCGGCCGTCCTCCAGCGCGACGCGGCGCAACTCGCGGCGGACATCCGTGTGTTCGCCGTGCCGGCGGTGCTGCTGGCGGCGCTCGCCACGGGCCTCGCGGGCCTGCTGATTGCCGGCAACGTCGGCCGGGCGCTCCGCAATGCCGGCAACCCGGCGCAATGGCCGGCTTCGGCGCAGGCGGCGCTGGGGCGGCTCGACCGGGCCCATGCTGCCGCGCTGGTGGGCGCGCCCGCCGCGGGAGAGGCCAAGTGAGACTCCTGCGCGAACATCTCTCGGGGCGGACCTCCATCGGCCTGCGCACCGGGCTGTCGCTGGCCATGATCCTCGTGCTCTGCACGGCGCTGGCGGTGGTCGCCTTCGGCGCCCGTTCGGCGGCCGAGCGGACCATCGTCCCGTCCATCCTCGCCAAGGCGGAATCCGTCGGGCGCGCCACGGCGGCCCTGATCGAGACGGCGCTGGCGGCGGATATTCCGCTGGACCGGCTGGCCGGCGTCCAGGCCCACTTCCTGAAGCTGGTGAACGACAACGACGAAATCGCCGAGATGCAGTTGGTCCGCGACGGCCGGGTGCTGTTCGAGGTCGGAAAGGTGGATGGGGACGACTGGCCGCAGGTGCGCGTTCCCGTCCATGGTCCGGACGGCGCGCAGGCCGCCGTGCTGGTCGTGATGGCCGACCCGGGGGTCCTCTCCCGGCAGGTCATGGCGGTGCTGGTCGATGTCGCGTTCATCGGCATCGTGGCGCTGCTGATGGCGCTGGAACTCGGCGCGCTGGTGGTGGGCGTGGGCGGCGTGACGGTGCTCGACGCCATCGACGGCCGGCTGCGCGACCTCGCCCGTGGCCGCCTGACGCGCCACCCGCCCGCCGGTGCCGCCGCCCGCGATCTCGTCGGCCCGCTCGACCGCCAGATGGATGCTCTGGCCGCCCGCCAGGAATTCGCCCTGACGGAGGCCGAGCGCCGGGGTGACGAGGCCCAGGTGGAGACGCTGAAGCGGCTCGAGAGCGAGACCGGCGTCGGCGAGATGCATGTGGTCGGCAACCGCGCCGCGGCGATGGTGCGGCCGGCCCTCTTCCTCTTCATGCTGGCCGAGGAACTCTCCCGGCCCTTCCTGCCGCGCTACACGCAGGCGCTGGCGGCGCCGGGCGTGCCCTTCAGCATCGATTTCGCCGTCAGCCTGCCCATCGTGGTCTTCATGGCCGTGGTGGCGCTCGGGCAGATTCCCTTCGGCGCCTTCTCCGAATGGCTCGGCCGCCGCACCGGCTTCGTCATCGGCGCCGGCCTTGCCGCCTGCGGCTATCTGCTGGCGGGCATTGCCGGAACTTATTGGGTCTTCCTCGCGGCCCGCGTGATCTCCGCCCTAGGCTATTCCCTGGTGTTCGTCTCGGCACAGGGCCATGTGGTGGATCGATCCGCGCCATCCGAGCGCTCCGAGGGTCTCGCCGTCTTCGTCGGGGCCATCATGGTGGCGGCGCTGTGCGGCCCGCCGATCGGGGGCGTGATCGATGACCGCCTCGGCGGAAACATTGCCTTCCTGGTGTCGGCGGGGCTTGCCGTGATCGCGCTCGCCCTGGCCGCCTGGAGCCTGCCCAAGCCCGAGCGTCGCGCGGTGGGCCAGGGCTTGGCCCTCTCCGATCTCAAGGCCGCGCTGACGGCGCCACGCCTCGCGCCGCTGCTGTTCGGCTGCGCCTTCCCGGCCAAGTTCATCCTCGCCGCCCTGTGCTTCTACCTGATCCCGGTGGAACTCCAGCGCGCGGGCTACAGCGCGGCGGCGGTGGGCCGGCTTCAGATGATCTATCCGGTCATCATGGTGCTGGCCGTGCCGGTCTTCGCCAGCGTCGCCGACCGGCTCTCGGCCCGCGCCGCCTTCGTGGCCACCGGCGGCCTTCTGGCAGGGGCGGGGGCGCTGCTCGTCGTGTTCGGCTCCTCGCCGCTCATCCTGGCGCTGGTGCTGATGATGCTGGGCATCGGCCAGTCCATGTCCATCGCGCCGCAGTCGGCGCTGGTGGCGGACAGTGCACGCCATGTCCCGGGCGGCCGGTCGGCCGGCGTGCTCGGCCTGTTCCGGCTGGTGGAGCGCAGCGGCAATGCCGCCGGCCCCGCCGCCGCCGGACTGCTGCTCGGAAGTGTCGGATTTGTAACTTCAATGATGAGTATCGGTGCCATAGTGGTTGTGGGCGCGGCAGCCTTTATACTATCGGGGCGCGTGCCGGCGCGCCGCGGGCCCGCGGCGGCCGCTCCCAAGGAGGCTCGGGTGCCATGACAGGTCCAGTGCTGGATCGCCGTTCTCTGCTGTCCCTCGGCGTGGGTGCCGGAGCGGCGCTGACGCTGCCGCGCGCCGCGCGGGCGGCCGATGATCGCACCTACAAGATCCTCATGCTCACGTTCCGCGGCGAGACCGAGGCGGAGCGCGGCTTCCGCGACCTGCTGGACACGGCCGGGCTCAAGACGGAGATCATCTCCCGCGACGCCCGCCGCGACATCGCCAACCTGCCGCGCATGCTGGCCGATCTCGATACGCTGAAGCCGGACCTCATCTACACCTGGGGCACGCCGGTGACGCTCGGCGTCGTCGGCCCCTATGACAGTCAGGACCCGAAGTACATCCGCGACATTCCGGTGGTGTTCGCGTTGGTGTCCGCGCCGGTGCAGGCCCGCATCGCCCCGAGCTTCGCCTCGTCGGGCCGCAACGTGACCGGCGCCGTGCACGTGGTGCCGACCGACGTGCAGATGAAGGCCATGCAGTCCTACATGGAGTTCTCGACCATCGGCATCCTCTATTCGGAGACCGAGCAGAACTCTGTGGTGATCGTGCGCGAGGTGGAGGCCTTCGCCAAGGCCAATGGCGCGAAGGTCATCGCCCGCCCGTTCAAGACCGACGCCAGCGGCCGCCCGACGGCGGACGGGGTGGAGCAGATGGTCACCCAGCTCCGGGCGGACAAGGCGGATTGGCTCTACCTGCTGCCCGACACCTTCCTCGGCACCATCTATGACCGGGTGACCCCGGCGGCGCTGGCGGCCGGCATGCCCACCTTCGGCGCGGCCGAGCTTGCGATCCGCGAGGGCGGCGCGCTGGTCGGCCTCGTGAGCCGGTACTACTCGGTCGGCCAGCTGGCCGGCACCAAGGCGGTGGAGATCCTGTCCCAGGGCACCCCACCGAGCCGCATCCCCATCGAGACGCTGAAGCGCTTCTCCCTCGTCATCAACATGCGCGTGGCCAAATCGCTGGGCATCTACCCGCCCATCGCCATGCTCAATTATGCGGAGCTGGTTACCGGATGAATGCCGCCGTCGCAGGTCTGTCGGGCGAACTGGTCTGGCGCGCGCTCGAAGCCGGCGATCTGGATGCGATCTACGCCCTGCACCGGGCGGCCATCGGCGAAGCCGTGCGCCCGGAAATCGTGAAGCCCGAGAGCCGGGACTTCTTCGCCGGCATCCTCGCCGGCCGCGGCCGGATGATCGGCGTGTTCCTGGACGACGTCCTCATCGCCTATGGCGTCCTTCAGCATGCCCTTCCCGACTACGACGATCCGCGCCCGCATCTGGGCCTTGCTGCCGATGCGCCGATCGCCAAGCTCGCTGGCGCGTCCGTGGCGCAGCCCTATCGCGGACGCAGCCTCCAGCGGGCGCTGATCGCCGCCCGCGTGGCGATGGCGCCGGAAAGCCACATCCTGTTCGCGACCTCCGCCCCGGCCAATACGCCGAGCTGGACCAACCTGCTCGCCGAGGGCTTCGCGGTGCGGGCGCTGCGGCCCTATTACGGCGGCCACCTGCGCTATGTGATGGTGCGCGACGGCACGCGCGTCGTGCCCCGGGCGGAGCGCCTCGTGGTCCCCGCCGATGCCGGCACGCAGTCCGCTCTGCTGGCGGCCGGCTGGCGGGGCGTGGAGGCCCGGTCCGTGAAGGGCGAACCGCACATCCTGTATGTGTCGGAGCACGCCGATGCCTGAGCCGACCGCCGACCTCGCGACGCTGGAGATCGATCTCGGCGCGGTGCGGCAGAACTGGCGCACGGTGCGCGCCCAGTATCGCGGCCCGACCCTCGGTGCGGTGGTGAAGCAGAATGCCTATGGCTTCGGCCTCTCGCGCATCGTGCCGCTGCTGTCCTCCCTCGGCTGCCGCGATTTCTGGGTGGTGTGCATCGAGGAGGCGCTGGCGGTGCGCACGCTGGCGCCCGACGCCCGCGTGTTCGTGCTGCACGGCCTCGCCGGCGCCGCGCCGGCCGATTTCGGCGCCCACCGCATCATTCCGGTGCTGATGGATGCGTCCGAACTGCCCCGGGTGCAGGCGGAAGCCGCCGCGCGCGGGCCGCTGGACGTGGTGATCCAGTTCGACACCGGCTTGAGCCGCCTTGGCCTCTCGCGCACCGATGTGAAGCGTCTGCGGGACGATCCCTCGCCGCTGGCCGGCCTGCGGATCGCTGCCTATGTGACGCATCTCGCCCACTTCTCCAATCCGGTCGCCCGCCACAATGACTGGCAGTGGCGGCGCTTCCGGGCGTGGACGCAGGCGCTGCCCCCCGCGCCGCTCAGCTTCTGCGCTTCCGCCGGCGTGTTCGGCCCGCCGGAGCGCCATGCGCACCATGCCCGCGTGGGCAGCGCGCTCTATGGGGTCGAAACCACCCCGTCCAGCCGCCAACCCATCCTGCCAGCGGCGCGGCTGACGGCGCCGATCCTGCGGGTCATGGATGTGCCTGCCGGGACCGAGGTCGGTTATGGCGGCGTCTATCGCACGCCGCAGCCGGCGCGCCTCGCCCATGTGGGGGTGGGCTATGGCGGCGGGTTGCCCTTCTCCTTCCAGCGTCAGGCCTATGGCTACGTGGGCGGCCTGCCCGCGCCCATCGTCAGCGGCCTCGCCATGAGCCTCATGACCCTCGACGTCTCGGGTCTGCCCGAAGGCCTTGCGGTGCCGGGGGCGCAGGTGGAGCTGTTCGGCCCGGCGCAGCCGGTGGACATTCTGGCGG
The DNA here is from genome assembly GCF_004364705.1 of Azorhizobium sp. AG788. Classification (NCBI taxonomy): domain Bacteria; kingdom Pseudomonadati; phylum Pseudomonadota; class Alphaproteobacteria; order Hyphomicrobiales; family Xanthobacteraceae; genus Azorhizobium; species Azorhizobium sp. AG788. The sequence continues at coordinate 23,757 of NZ_SOBM01000009.1, read as the reverse complement.
CGGCCGCGGGCGTGGCGCCCAATGTGGTGATGGTTTCGGCCGGCGCGCGGACGCGCCGGGTCTATCTGGAACCGAGCGAGGAAAAGCTCAGGGTCGCCCGTTGAGCGGGACGGCGCTGGCGCTTCCGCGCCGTATTTTCCCGTGGGCCGGACGGCGTTGCGCCGTGTGGCCCCGATTGCCCGCAAGGGTGGGACGGACTAGCTTTGCGGTTGGATCGCCGGAAGGTGCCGTTCGGGCATCACCGGCACCGGACGCCCTCCGGGGTCCGACGGGTCAGGAATCTGCGTCCGGCGCGCCGCACGCTTGGGAGAGGCACCCATGCCGAGGACTTCTAGCCCCAACGGGCGGCGGGCGAATGCATCGCCCCGCACCGGCCGTTTCGCTGCCCGGAGCCGTGACGCATGAGCCTGCCGGATGGCGCCGTGGAAGTGGCGAGCCTCGCGGTGGAGGCCAGCCTCGAGGAATTGCCCCGCGTGGCGGAATGGCTCGCCGAGCGGGCCGAGGCGGACAACTGGCCGGACCGCATCCGCTTCGGGCTCGACCTGAGCCTGGAGGAGGCATTGGTCAATGTCATCTCCTACGGCTTCGAGGGGCTGGACCATCCCCCGCGCATCCGGCTCGACTATTTCCACCTGCCCGAAGGCCGCTTCGCGCTGCGGATCGTGGACAATGGCGTTCCGTTCGACCCGCTCTCGGTTGGGGAGCCGGAGGCTGTCGCCTCGGTGGACGAGGCACGCATCGGCGGTCATGGCGTGCAGTTGATGCGCCATTTCCTCTCCGATCTTGCCTACGAGCGGGTGGGGGAGGAAAATCGTTTCCTCCTCGTCGCCGACCCCAGCAAGGCCGCCTGACCGCAAGGCCCCGATCGGAAACCTGCCCGTGTTGATCGCCGCACAGCTCCTCGCTGGCCTTGGCCTGTTGTTCGTTGGCCTGAAGCAGATGGGCAGCCATCTCCAGCAGGCCATGGGACGGGGCGTGCGCCGCATCCTGCAATCGGCTACCCGCTCCCGGCTGACGGGCTTCCTGTGCGGCACCCTCACCGGCGCCGTCACCCAGTCCAGCAATGCGGTGACGATGATCGCCGCCAATCTGGTGCGCGGCGGCGTCTTCACCTCGCGCGATGCCATCCCGGTTGTGGCGGGCGCCAGCGTCGGCACGTCGGTGCTGGTGTTCATTGCCAGCGTGAACCTCAAGGTGGCGGTTCTCTATCTGGTGGGCCTCGTGGGCATCGCCTTCCACCTGCGGCTCGACCGGCGCTCCGGCTGGCGGGAGTGGATGGGCGTGCTGCTCGGGCTGGCGCTGCTCTTCCTCGGGCTCGACTTCATCAAGACCGCGCCGAAGGGACTCGACCTGGCCGCCGCCGCCCAGATGGTCGGCTCGCTCCTGACGCCGACCCGGGGCTTCCTCCTCGGCTGCCTCGTGGCGATGATCACGCAGTCCGCCTCAACCCCCACCATCCTCGCCGTGGCGGTGGTTCAGGCGCATGTGCTGGGCCTCGGTGACGGCATGTGGCTGGTGGTGGGCGCCAATCTCGGCTCCGGCCTTGCCACGCTCTTGTCTGCCGGCGACCTGAAGGGCAGCGCCCGGCAACTGTGCCTGTCGGCGATCCAGTCGAAGGTCGTCGGCTGCATCCTCGTCGGCTTCGCTGCCATCGCCGCGTCGCAGGCCGGCGTGAACATCGACGAACTGCTCGTCCGGGCGGGCGGGGCGGACCCCGCCATCGCGCTTTCGCTGGTCTTCCTCACGCTGCAACTGGCAGGCGCCCTGCCGGTGGTGCTCTTCGCGGACCTGACCGAGCGCCTCTCGGCCCGCCTCAGTCCGGAGACGACGGAGGAGCGCCTCTCCCGGCCGCGCTTCATCCACGAGAAGGCGGTGCGCGATCCGCCGACCGCGCTGGACCTCGTGGCGCGGGAGACGGGCCGGTTGGTGGTGCGCATGCCGGACCTGCTGCCCGATCTCGACCAGCCGGACCTCGACGACCGCAAGGCGCGCCTCGCCGCCTGGACCGGGGCGGATGCCATCGCCCATACCACCGAGCGCTTCCTGGCCGATCTCATCGACCAAGGCCTGACCCGAGAGGATCTCGATCTGGCCCTCAGGGCGCAGGCACAGGTGGAACTCGTGCGCGCCCTTCAGGATACGCTGCATGAGCTGGCGGTGGTCGTGGATGCCTTCCGCGCGCCGCCGCCCCTCATCTTCAACCTGTCGGAATCGCTCCGGGCCGTGCTGCTGGTGCTGAGCGAGGCGGTGCCGGGCGAGACGCTGGAACTCGATTTCGACGATCTCGCCGTTCTGACGGCGGACCGCAGCGCCCTGCTCGACAAGATCCGCCGTGATCTCGCGGCGAGCTGCGCCACCGGTGGGGACGAGGTGCGCAACCTGATGCGCGCCACCAGCCTGTTCGAGCGCGCGCTCTGGCTGGTGCGCCGGCTGTCCTTGGCGTTGCGCCCCCGGACAAATGAGGCTAATCGGCCTGACGAGCGGTCCGACACGCAGGCCCTGTCCGGCCCGGTGGAAGACGTCGTATAGGATAGAGGGGAGCCGCGGCGGCGCGGCCCATCGCACGCGGCAGCGCGAGGACGTTTGAATGCAGATCGAGACCGAACAGAGCGGCGAAGACACGGTGCTCAAGGTGAGCGGGCGCCTCGACACGCTGAATGCCAAACCGTTCGAGGGGAAACTGCTGGAAGCGGTGAAGGCCTCCAACGGCGCCATCATCGTGGACATGGCGGGCGTGGACTATGTGTCGTCCTCGGGCCTGCGCGCCCTGCTGGTGGCCGGCAAGGCCATGAGCCCGCACAAGCGCAAGCTGCGCCTCAAGACGCTGCAGCCGCAGATCCAGGAGGTGTTCGACATCTCCGGCTTCTCGGCGCTGTTCGAGATTTCCTGAACCGCTGACGGGCGCCCCGACGGCGCCCGTCCGCCGGGCAAGCAAAAGGCCGCGCGCGAGGTGTCTCGCGCGCGGCCTTTTCGTTGGTCTGGAGCCGGCACCCCTCCCATGAATCGCCTGGGCGTTTCATGGGAGGGTGAAACGCGCTCTAGTGGCCGCCGTCGCGGTCCACCTTGCCGGGCTCGATGCCAGCGCCGTGGACCTTGCCGTCGCCCAGCTTGTCGGAGAGGGCCAGCAGCAGGCTGGAGCCCACGAAGACCACGTGGATGATGACCTTCCACATCAGCGAGGTCTGATCGCCGGACGGGTCGATGTGCATGAAGGCCTTCAGCAGCGAGATGGCCGAGATGGCGACGATAGAGGCCAGCAGCTTCTGCTTGAGGCCGGTGAAGTCCACCTTGGTCATCCACTCCGGCCAGTCGGGATGGCCGTCCGCGTCGATGCGCGAGACGAAGTTCTCATAGCCGGAGAAGATGACGATCAAGACCAGATTGCCGGTCAGCGTCAGGTCCACCAGCGTCAGGATGCCGAGGATGACGTCGCTTTCGGTCGCGACGAGCGCGTTCTGGATGAAGTGCAGCAGTTCACGCAGGAACTGGATCAGCAGCACCACCATGGAGATGGCGAGGCCCACGTAGAAGGGCGCCATCAGCCAGCGGCTGCGAAACAGGAAATTCTCGAGAATGCGCTCCAGCATCCGATCCCCCGAAACCCGAAACCAGACGGCGGCGAACCGCCCGGTCCGCCGCCCCTGACGCAGGGTCTAGCACAGGTGCAGCGTGGCTTTCACTGCCTGTGCGCAGGGAATGCGGGGACGAGCGGGCGCTGTCCGCCCGTCCCGATGCTGCGGCGCGGGACTATTCCTTCACCGCGCCCGTCATGGACGAGACGTAATAGTCCACGAAGAAGGAGTAGAGGATGACCACCGGCAGCGAGCCGATGAGCGCGCCAGCCATGAGCGATCCCCATTCGTAGACGTCCGAGCGCACCAGTTCGGTCAGCACCCCCACCGGCACCGTCTTGTTCTCCGAGGACTGGATGAAGGTCAGTGCGTAGATGAACTCGTTCCAGGACAGGGTGAAGGAGAAGATGCCCGCCGAGATGAGGCCCGGCACGGAGAGCGGCAGCAGGATCTTGGTGAGAATCTGCCAGCGCGAGGCGCCGTCCACCAGCGCGCATTCCTCCAGCTCGTAGGGGATGGAGCGGAAGTAGCCCATCAGCAGCCAGGTGGAGAAGGGCACGAGGAAGGTGGGGTAGGTGAGGATCAGCGCCAGCTTGGTGTCGTAGATGCCGATCTTGAACACCATCAGCGCCAGCGGGATGAACAGGATGGACGGCGGCACCAGATAGGCGAGGAAGATGCCGAGGCCGACCCAGCGCGAGCCATGGAAGCGCAGGCGCTCGATGGCATAGGCCGCGAAGACGGACGTCACCAGCGAGATGAAGGTGGCCGCGAAGGACACATAGAGCGTGTTCCAGAGCCAGTGCGGATAGGTGGTCTCGAACAGCAGATACTTGATGTGGTCGAGCGTCGGCTGCACCACCCAGAGCGGCGAGTAATTGGCGTAATCGGTGAGCTGGTAGTTCGGTTTGATGGCCGTGATGGCCATCCAGTAGAACGGGAACAGTAGCACGAAGACGAAGACCAGCAGCGGCAGGATCACCGTCAGGAAGCGGCGGGGCACGCTGTCCAGATAGCTCATGCCGCTGGAGTTGTCGGTGAGGTCCGGCTTGGTGGCCGCCGGCTTGGTGCCAGGCTTGGCGAGGCTGTGGTCGGTCATGGCGGCATCCATGCGAGAGGGCTGGGCGGAGGCGGGGGAGGAAGACATCAGTCGCCTCCGCCCTGCTGCCACTTCCGGCGCTGGAGGCCGAAGTAGGAGAAGAGGATCGCCGAGAGCAGGAAGGGGATCATCGCCACCGCGATGGCCGCGCCCTCGCCCAACTGGCCGCCGGGGATGGCGCGCTGGAAGGAGAGGGTGGCCATGAGGTGAGTGGCGTTGAGCGGGCCGCCGCGGGTCAGCACGTAGATCAGCTGGAAGTCGGTGAAGGTGAACAGAACCGAGAAGGTCATCACCACCGCGATGATCGGCGAGAGCATGGGCAGGGTGATGTAGCGGAAGCGCTGCCAGCCGGTGGCGCCGTCGAGCGTCGCCGCCTCGTGCAGCGACTGCGGGATGGTCTGGAGGCCGGCGAGCAGCGAGATGGCGACGAAGGGAATGCCGCGCCAGACATTGGCGGCGATGACCGAGGCGCGGGCATTGGTGGTGTCGCCGAGGAAGTTGATGTTGTGGTCGATGAGGCCGATCTTGATGAGCGCCCAGGAGATCACCGAGAACTGCGCGTCGAAGATCCACCAGAAGGCGATGGCCGACAGCACGGTGGGCACTACCCACGGCAGCAGCACGACGGCGCGGAAGAAGGACTTGAAGGGCAGGTTCTGGTTCAGCAGCAGGGCCAGCCACAGGCCGAGCGCGAATTTCAGGATCGAGGCGCCCACCGTGTAGAGCACGGTGTTGAACACGGCGAGCCAGAACAGGCTGTCGCCGAACAGCATCTCGTAATTCTCAAGGCCGATGAACACGCCCTCGCGGCCGATGCGCGTGTCGGTGAAGCCGAGCCAGACGCCGAGACCGAGCGGATAGGTGAGGAAGAAGAGCAGGAAGACTGCGGCCGGCAGCAGGAACATCAGGCCCAGAAGGTGGCGGCCTTGGCCGACCCGGCTGAGCCAGGACTGGAAGGGAGAAGGGGAAGCCCGGTGGGCCGCGATGTCCGCCATGAACCGAAATCTCCGCAAGGCCGCTTGAGGCGGCGTCTCGTCCCTCCGCGCAGGGGAGGGAGGGCTTCTGAACCGTTCCGGCCCGAGCCGGAAAACCCGAAAGAGGGCAGCGGCCCGAGGGGGCCTGCCGCCATGCGCCTTTCCCGTCACTGCCGCGGCCGCCCGACGGGGGAACATCGGCCGGCCACGGGGGATCGGGGCGGGGCCGGCGCCTCTTGTGCGGGCGCCGGGAAACCTCTGGAAGCGCCCGGCCGTCCGGCCGGGCGTCCCGTTGTCGGGGTCAGCCGCGATAGATGCGGGAGGCGCGCTGCTCGGCGCGGCGGGCGGCCTCTTCCGGCGTGCGCTGGCCGGTGGCGGCTTCCGCCACCATGTCCACCACGATCCAGTCCGCCATGGCGGCGGCCGACTGCGGGCCCAGCGGGCCGGCATAGCCGTTCGGGCGCAGCGTCTCGGACGCCTTGCCGTAAGGCGCGTTGATGGGGTTGGAGGTCCACACCGGGTTCTTGGCGAAGGCCTTGAGCGTCTGGCAGCAATAGGCGCTGGACCCTTCGATCCAGGCGTTCATCTGCGGTGCGTCGAACATGAAGGAGAGGTAGGCCTGCGCCGCCTGCGGATACTTCGTGTACTTGAAGATGCAGGCGGAGGTGGTCTGGTGCAGCTCCACCGACTTGCCGATCGGACCGATGGGCAGGTTCACGGAGCGCATGTCGGCTGCCATGTCGGCGAGCTTGGGATCGTTCTTGGCGGCGTAATAGAGCGACACGCCGTTGGCGGTCACGGAAATCTCGCCGGCGAGGAAGGCGCGGTTGTTGTTGACGTCGAGCCAGCTCTCGGTGCCGGGAATGAAGTTCGGATAGAGCTCGCGGACAAATTTCAGCGCGGCGATCGTCTCCGGGCTGTTGATCTTCACCTTGCCCTTGTCGTCCACCATCTCGCCGCCGTGGCTCCACAGCACCCAGTGGCAGAAGTTGTTGCCGTCGCCCACGCCGTGGCCCAGGGTGAAGCCCATGGGGTGGTTCTTGGCCTTCAGGGCCTTGGCGAGTTCGAGGAAGGCCTTGGTGTCCTTCGGGAACTCGGAGAAGCCGGCTTCCTTCACCCAGCTGTCGCGATAGATCACCGCATTGCCGATGGTGGCCAGCGGCAAGGCGACATACTTGCCGCGATTGAGCGCATAGGCCTCCGGGGCGGGGTACCAGCCGCCATAGGTGGCACCGAGCCCCTTGGCGAGTTCCGTCACGTCGAGCAGCTTGTCCGGATACTGCTGGGCGTCGTCGAACCACACCCACACGATGTCCGGGCCGGAGCCCACATTGGCGGCCACCGCCGCCTTCGGACGGATGTCCTCCCAGCTCTCCTTGTCGATGCGCACCTCGATGCCGGTGGCCTCGGTGAACTTCTTGGTGTTCGCGATCCAGGCGTCCTCTTCGGCCTTCACGAAGGGCGACCAGCGCAGCACGCGCAGGCTCGCGCCCTTCTCCGGCTCGAATTTTGGCAGCGCTTGCGCAAAGCTCGGCGTGCCCGAAAGGCCGGTCATGGCCGCGGCCCCGGCAAGACCGGCACCGCCCATCAGCACGTCGCGTCTGGAAATCGTCATCTTGGCGTTCCTCCGTTGGCGTCCCGGAGCGGCAATATGCTCCAGGCCTTGGCGTTTCCCCCGCCGTGTCGGCTGAGCCGCACGGTCTTTTGGGATGGACTTGTCCTCAGGGCCGATGCGGCGGGTGCCCGTCTGCGCGGGTTCTGGTGCCGCCCCGGCGATGCCGAAAGGGGCTCGGACGGCGCGTCACGCGCCGGTCCGGGGCCGGGTCAGAGGCGGCGGCCGGTGGCGCCGTCGAACAGGTGCGTCAGGCCCGGCTGGGGGGCGATGCGGATGGTCTCGCCCGGCTTCAGCGAGATGCGCTCGCGGAACAGGCAGGAGATTTCCTGGTCGCCGAGCTTGGCCACCGCGAGGATTTCCGAGCCCGTGGGTTCCACCACGATGATCTCCACCGGCACGCCCTGCGGGTCGATGCGGATGTGCTCGGGCCGGAGGCCATAGACCGCCTCCTTGCCCACGGCACCCTCGGGCACGCGCTCGAGCGGCAGGCGGGCGCCGGAGGGGGTGACGAAGGCGGCCGAACCGTTCACTTCCACCTTGCCCTTGATGAAGTTCATCGAGGGCGAGCCGATGAAGCCGGCGACGAACTGGTTGGCCGGCTGGTCATAGAGATCGAGCGGGGCGCCGATCTGCTCCACGATGCCGTCGTGCATCACCACGATCTTGTCGGCCATGGTCATGGCCTCGATCTGGTCGTGGGTCACATAAACGGTGGTGGTCTTGAGGCGCTGGTGCAGTTCCTTGATCTCGGTGCGCATCTGCACGCGCAGTTTGGCGTCGAGATTGGAGAGCGGCTCGTCGAAGAGGAACACCTGCGGATCACGCACGATGGCGCGGCCCATGGCGACGCGCTGGCGCTGGCCGCCGGAGAGCTGGCGCGGATAGCGGTCCAGCAGATGGGAAAGACCGAGAATCTCGGCGGCGCGATTGACGCGCTTGGACACTTCCTCCTGCGGCGCGTTGCGCAGCTTGAGCGAGAAGCCCATGTTCGCGCCCACCGTCATGTGCGGGTAGAGCGCATAGTTCTGGAACACCATGGCGATGTCCCGCTCCTTCGGCGGGACCTCGTTCACCACGCGGTTGCCGATCCGGATTTCGCCGCCCGAGATATTCTCGAGGCCCGCGATCATGCGCAGCAGGGTGGATTTTCCGCAGCCCGACGGCCCCACGAGCACCACGAACTCTCCGTCGCGGATGTCTATGTCGACGCCGTGGATCACAGCCGTCGAACCATAGGCCTTCGTCACCGCGCGGATATCAACCGTCGCCATCGTGTCGTGCTCCTTGTCCGCCCATGACGGGCGCTCAGCGTCATCCACCCAACTCGTCGGTGCCGTTTCCCGGCAGGCTTCGCCTTGCTCGGTGCCGGCATCCTCTTGTTTCCGCCGGTGCGGCGGCTGCCTCCTTTTGGCGAGGAGGCGGGGCGATCATGGGGCGGTAACGCGCGTGGATCAAGGGGTGATTAAAACGATTGAACTAAAGCCTTATGACGCCTATCCAAGACTTCCCGCCGTCGCGCCGGCCTGCCGCGCGCGGATTTTCCCTCATCTTCCAGCGAGTTGAGCGCCATGACTTCTTCCGCTTCGTCATCCGCCCGCCCCAAGCTTCTTCTCACGGGCCCCATCATGGAGACGGTGGTCGAGCGCCAGCTCGCGGAAAAGTTCACAGTGCTGGGGCCGGAGGGGCTCGATGCGGTGATCGCCAGCGAGGCCGGCGAGATCCGGGGCCTCGCCACCAAGGGCAAGCTGAAGGTTGACGGCGCCTTCATGGACCGCCTGCCCAAGCTCGAGATCATCTCCAATTTCGGTGTCGGCTACGACACGGTGGATGCGGCAGCGGCCGCTGAGCGCGGCATCATCGTCACCAACACGCCGGACGTGCTGAATGAGGAAGTGGCGGACCTCGCCCTCGGCCTGCTGCTCGCCACCGTGCGCGAACTGCCGCAGGCGGATCGTTATGTGCGCGCCGGCGGTTGGCTGAAGGGCGCCTTTCCGCTGAGCGCCACCCTGCGCGACCGCAAGGTGGGCATCGTCGGCATGGGCCGCATCGGCAAGGCCATCGCCAAGCGCGTGGAGGCCTTCGGGCTCCCGATCGTCTATCACACCCGCCGCCCGCAGGCGGACGTGCCCTACAAGCACTATGACAATCTCGTCGCCATGGCGCGCGACGTGGATACGCTCATCCTCATCCTTCCGGGCGGCGCCGCAACCCGCAACCTCGTGAATGCCGAAGTGCTTGCGGCCCTTGGTCCGCGCGGCATGCTGGTGAACGTGGCGCGCGGCACGGTGGTGGACGAACCGGCGCTCCTCAAGGCGCTGCAGGACAAGACCATCGCCGCCGCCGGCCTCGACGTGTTCGTGGACGAGCCGCGCGTGCCGGAGGCCTTCTTCGCCCTCGACAATGTGGTGCTTCTGCCCCACGTCGGCTCCGCCACCCATCACACCCGCAACGCCATGGGCCAGCTGGTGGTGGACAACCTCGTCTCCTGGTTCGCTGGCAAGGGCCCGGTGACGCCGGTCGTCGAGACGCCCTGGCCGAAGGCCTGACGCCGCGGTTGACATTCGCCCACAGCAGGGCCTCCCCTAGGGCGTTGCGCGGGCAGCCCCGCTCCTCCAGCTCCGGAGACCGTCCTCCGGAGCCTGGGGCGGCGCAGAGCCAGTGGAGGTTCAAGATGCGGATTGCCGGCCGCCGCCGTCCCGCATCCCGCCCCGTGTGGGCGGGGGCCGCCGTCCTGATGGTATCGGCCGTGCTCGTCGGCGCCCTCCCGGCCTTCTCTCAATCCGCAAAGCCCGTGCCGCCGGCGGCGGTGCCCGCGCCCGGCGCCAAGGCTCCCGCGCCGAGAACGCCGGACGCCGCGTCCCCCAAACCACCGGCCACCGGCCTGCGGGCCGAAGCAGAAAAGAAGGCCGGCGCACTGGCCCTCGCCAGCGCCGACGGCGAGCGGACCTGTCCGCTGGAACTGAAGACCACCGCCGCCCCGGGCGGCTTTGCCATCGGCTTCGATGCCGCCTGTGCGGCCATCCCCTTCACCACCCAGACGGTCGCCTGGACGCCGGACCCCTCAGGCTCGATCCTCTTCCTCTCGGCGCAGGGCCGCACCATCGCGGAGTTCACCGAAGGCGCGGGTGGGGCCTATGAGGCGCTGCGGGAGGGCGATGGCGTCTATTTCCTCGCGCCGCCCTCCGTCCTCGCGGAGGATCTCGTGCGCCCCGAAGAGATCATCGGCGACTGGAATCTCGCCCGCGTCGCCGGTACGCCCATCTGCCGCTGGACTTTTCTTGAGACGCCGGTGCCAGGGGGCTTCAGCGTGACGGCGGCGCCCGGTTGCGATGGGTTCGGCGGCTTTGTGCCGAAGGCCTGGCATCTGGAGGGCGGTAACGTCGTGGTCACGGCCGCCACCGGCAACGGCCTCGTGCGCTTTGCCCGGCAGGAGGATGGCGGCTGGGCCAAGGTGCCGGAGCGGGGCCGCCCGCTGCTCATGATGCGTCCCTGAGCTGGCCTGATGCCCGGTGTGCGGAGCCGGGAAATACTGTTGCCGATCCGCCACTTTCCGTCCTGCGCCGGAGCGGGCGTGTTCTCTTTGCGGCCAAGGCCAAGTTTTAGGGCCTTCTTCGTAGAACAGGCAGCCGGGAAATAGTTCGTTCCTCACCTGCGCCCCGGAGACTGTTCTGTGTCGGCCACCCCAACGCAAACGGCCGTTCGGCTGGGCCGCAACCCAGGCGCGAATCGCTGCGCAAAGCCGCATGGGGGAAGAGGGGCCCCAGCCGTGCGTCATCTGTCGATGTATGGCCAGCAATACAGGCAACGGAGGCACGGGAGGCCGCGCCGTCGTACCGTGCGAACCGGCAATGTTTGGAATCCGTCATAAACGTGGTGTTTTTGCAACAGAGGAATCCAGCATTTACAATGGTCTGCCCAGATTGTGTGCACTTTATGCCTCAATTTTATCATTGAGCGGACACACGCAAACCTGCTTCCCTGCCTGTGACAATTTTGTTTGGGGGAGAGAGTATGAAGACCTGGGCACTTCTTGCCGCCGGCATGTCGCTTGCCACCGTGGCCCCGCTCGGCGCGGCTTCCGCGGCCGACCTCGCCGCGATGCCCGTCAAGGCCGTGGCCCCCGCGCCCGCCACCCCGGACTTCGACGTGGCCTTCGGCGCCAAGTTCGCGACGGACTACATCTTCCGCGGCATCACGCAGACCGACGGCAACCCGACCGTTCAGGGCTATGCCGAAGTGCGCGCCTGGGATTGGGTCTATGCGGGCCTGTTCATGTCCAACGTGGACTTCCCGCAGAGCGCGGGTCTGACCGACCCGACCGCTGAAATGGACTTCTACGCCGGCATCCGCCACACTTGGGGCAATTTCACCGGCGACGTCGGCTTCATCTATTATTACTATCCCGGCCAGGCCAACAACGGCACCTACGGCGCCGGTCTGCCCGCGAACCAGATCAACTACTGGGAAATCTACTTCAAGCCGAGCTATGTCATCAATGACATCGTGACCATCGGCGCGAACCTCTACTACGGCGACAGCTACGCCGGCACGGGCGCCAGCGAGACCTATCTGTCCGGCACCCTGAAGGTGAACCTGCCCAACTACACCTCCAACAAGGATCTGGGTTGGTACCTGTCCGGCGAGCTCGGCTATCAGTGGCTCGGCACCACCACCCTCAGCACGCAGTATCTGCTGGCCGGTGGCAGCAACGTGGCTCTGCCTGACTACGCCACCTGGAACGCCGGTATCGCCTTCACCTACAAGGCGGCGACCCTCGACTTCCGCTATTACGACAGCAACCTGAGCAGCCGTCAGTGCCTCGCCATCGCCGGCCTCAGCAATGCCTGCGGCGATCGCTACGTGGCTTCGCTGTCCTTCGATACGAGCTTCCTGCAGCTCAAGTGATCTGAGGGGAACGGCGGGTTTCGGCGAAGACCAGAAACAACCGCAACTGCCGATCCGGAAAGCGCCGCTCTCGCAAGAGGGCGGCGTTTTTTTATCGCGGTGCCAATGCCGGTGCGATGAGGGCAGGGGGCTTGCGGCGGGGTGTCAGATCAGCCGCAGGCCCTTGAGGCTGGCGTGACCTTCCTTGCCGACGATGATGTGGTCGTGCAGTTCGATGCCCAGGGGCTTCGCCACATCGATGATCTTGCGCGTCATGTCGATGTCCGCCCGCGAGGGCGTCGGGTCGCCCGACGGATGATTGTGACACAGGATCAGCGCGCTGGCGGAGAGTTCGAGCGCCCGCTTCACCACCTCGCGTGGATAGACGGGCGCGTGGTCCACGGTGCCGGTCTGCACCACCTCGTCCGCGATCAACTGGTTGCGCTTGTCGAGGAAGAGGACGCGCACCTGTTCCTTGTCGGCGAAGGCCATGGCGCTGCGGCAATAATCCAGCACCGCGCTCCAGGAGGAGAGCACCGGCCGGCGCTTCACCTGCCCCTTGGCGAGGCGGTGGGCGGCCGCTTCCACCAGCTTCAGCTCGGTGATGATGGCGTCCTTCACGCCGGGAATCTCCGCCAGCAGCCGGGGCGGGGCGGCGATGACCTCGGCGAAGGAGCCGAAGCGCTCCACCAGCGCCTTGGCGAGCGGCTTCACGTCGCGGCGGGGAATGGCGCGGAAGAGGATGAGTTCGATCAGTTCGTAATCGGCGAGGGCCTGCGCCCCGGCGTCGCGGAAACGGGCGCGCAGACGATCGCGATGACCGTGGAAATGCGGAGCGTCCTCGACACCGTCGTCCGGCTCCCCCGCCATGTGGCTCAGCCCAGCGTGTAGGGCGGCTTGTGGTAGCCCTTCGGGCTCAGCGTGAAGATCTCGACCCCCGTCTCCGTCACGCCCACGGCATGCTCGAACTGCGCCGACAGGGAGCGGTCCCGCGTCACGGCCGTCCAGCCATCGGAGAGCACCTTCACGTGCGGGCGCCCGAGATTGATCATGGGTTCCACGGTGAAGATCATGCCGGGCTTCAGCTCCGGCCCTTCGCCGCGGCGGCCCACATGCACCACGTTCGGCTCGTCGTGGAACACCTGACCTACGCCATGGCCGCAGAAATCACGTACCACGCTCATGTGCTGCGGCTCCACATAGGCCTGGATGGCGGCGCCGATGTCGCCCAGATGCGCCCCCGGCTTGATGGCGGCGATGCCGAGCATCATGGATTCATAGGTCACTTCGATGAGCCGCTCGGCCCGGCGCGGAATCTCGCCGATGGCGTACATGCGGCTGGAATCGCCGTACCAGCCGTCCACCACCAGCGTCACGTCGACGTTCACGATGTCGCCTTCGCGCAGGGGGCGCGGGCTCGGCATGCCGTGGCAGACCACATGGTTGATGGAGGTGCAGACCGAATAGCGGTAGCCGCGGTAATTCAGCGTCGCCGGATAGGCGCCGTGGGACACCGCGAAATCGAACACCAGCTTGTCCACCGCCTCGGTGGAAACGCCGGGGCCGATGATCTCTGAAATGGCGTCCAGCGCCTGCGCGGCCAATTGGCCGGCCTTGCGCATGGCGGCAAAGCCCTCGGGGCCGTGCAGCTTGATCTGGCCGGTCTTGCGCAGCGGGGCCGCCGCAGCTTCCACATAGGTCATCGACTTCAACTCCGGCGCGAGCCATGCCGCGCCCTGAACCTGTTTGCTTCACATTTAGGCCATGCGCGGCGCAAAGCAAGCGCGGCCCGTGGTTTGAGGCGCATCGCCTCAGGCCAGAAGGCGTGTCCGAAGACGTGCCAGCGTGCGGCCGAAGGCGCCCGGATCATCGAGCGCGCGGGCGATGACGAGGCCGCCCTGGATGGCGACGACCGCTTCCTCGGCGAGCGCCTCCGCCTCTGCCCGCCCGCTCCGCCGCAGCGCGTCCGCCAGCGCATCACGCCAGCGTGCGAAATAGCCGGACAGCGCGGCGGCGAAGCGGTCCCGGCTGTTGTTCAGCGCCAGCGCGCCGACGAGGCACACCCGGTTGCCGGACCGGAAATAGGCATCCACCGCCTCCAGCATATGGCTGATTGCGGCGCGTGGGTCCGCGTCGTCGCGCAGGGGTGCGTAGACCTCGGTCTCGAACCAGCCGTCGATATGGGCCAGCACCGCCTGCCCCATCTCCTCTTTCCCGCCGGGGAAGAAGTGATAGAGGCTGCCCTTGCCGAGCCCGGTGCGGGCGGTGATGACCGAAAGGCTTGCCCCCTCGAAGCCATGCTCGCGAAACACCTCCCCCAGCACCGGCAGCACGTCCTCGCGGGTGTGGATCAGGCGGGACATTAGGTGCTCCTGCTCACTAGTCGGCGGGTGCGGCTTTCCCGGCACCCGCCGTCTTATATGCGTCCAGCGTCATATGCCTCCAGCGTCCGGGTGGTCAGAGACCGAGGGCGGTGAGGCCGGGATAATCCTGCGGGCGCGGGCCCTTGTCCCAAAGGAACTTGCGGTCTTTTTCCGTGATCGCGACGTCATTGATGCTGGCCTGCCGGTTGCGCATCAGACCGGCCTCGTCGAACTCCCAATTCTCATTGCCATAGGAGCGGAACCAGTTCCCCGCCGCATCGTGCCACTCATACTGGAAGCGCACGGCAATGCGGTTGTCGTGGAAGGCCCAGAGCTCCTTGATGAGCCGGTAATCCAGTTCCTTCTGCCACTTGCGGGTGAGGAATTCGACGATGGCGGGACGGCCGACCAGGAAATCCGAGCGGTTCCTCCAGACGCTGTCGGGCGTGTAGGCGAGGGAGACCTTCTCCGGGTCCTGCGTGTTCCACGCATCCTCGGCCATGCGGGCCTTCAGGGCGGCGGTCTCGGCGGTGAAGGGCGGCAGCGGCGGGCGGCTCATGGGCTGGCTCCTGTGTGTCTCTCAATGGGTGTACCGATTGGTACAGAGATCGCGGCGCGCGTCAAGCGGAGAGGGCGCGTGGGTGCGTTTTATGAGCCGCGTCAAAGCGGACGGATGGCCGGCGGGCAAAAATGCAATTCCCGTGGGCGGACCCCTTCCCAGCGGCCCGGGGTCTTCCCACATCTGCCGTGGTGGTTCGCGCCAAGCTTGTCTCAGGGACGGCGGGCGCGGACCACTGCGGCAGCCGGGCAGACCGGGGCCGCATCCAAGCGAGCCCGAGCGTGCTTCGATGAAGGCGCTCCGGACGCCGAGGAGGGAAGACATGAATTTTGAGATCTATACCGAGCGCGCCCGTGGTTTCGTGCAGTCGGCGCAGTCCTATGCGGTGCGCGAAGGCCACCAGCAGTTCGTGCCCGAGCACCTGTTGAAGGTGCTGCTCGATGACCCCGAAGGCCTGTGCGCAGGCCTCGTGTCGCGCGCCGGGGGCAATCTCCAGCTTGTGCGGGACGAGACCGAAGCGGCCGTCCGCAAGCTGCCCAAGGTGCAGGGCGGTTCCGGTCAGGTGTATCTGAGCCAGGGTCTGGCGCGCGTGTTCGACGCCGCCGAGCAGGCTGCGAAGAAGGCTGGTGATGGCTATGTCACCGTCGAGCGCCTGCTGCTGGCCCTGACCATCGAGAAAGAGACCGAGGCGGGCAAGATCCTCGCCCGCGGCGGCGTCACGCCGCAGGCGCTGAACACCGCCATCGAGGCGCTCCGCAAGGGCCGCACCGCCGATACGGCGACCGCCGAGAATGCCTATGACGCGCTGAAGAAATACGCCCGCGACCTCACCCAGGCCGCACGGGACGGCAAGCTCGACCCGGTGATCGGCCGCGACGAGGAAATCCGCCGCACCATCCAGGTTCTGGCGCGCCGCACCAAGAACAATCCCGTGCTCATCGGCGAGCCCGGCGTCGGCAAGACCGCCATCGTGGAGGGCCTTGCCCGCCGCATCGTCGATGGCGACGTGCCGGAGAGCCTGAAGAACAAGAGCCTGCTGGCGCTCGACATGGGCGCGCTCATCGCCGGCGCGAAATATCGCGGCGAGTTCGAGGAGCGCCTGAAGGGCATTCTTCAGGAAGTGACGGCGGCCGAAGGCGGCATCATCCTGTTCATCGACGAGATGCACACCCTCGTCGGCGCAGGCAAGACCGATGGCGCCATGGATGCGTCCAACCTGCTGAAGCCCGCGCTGGCGCGCGGCGAGCTGCACTGCGTCGGCGCGACCACGCTCGACGAGTATCGCAAGCATGTGGAGAAGGATGCGGCGCTCGCCCGCCGCTTCCAGCCGGTGTTCGTCAGCGAGCCCACGGTGGAGGACACGGTGTCCATCCTGCGCGGGCTCAAGGAGAAGTATGAGCTGCATCACGGCGTGCGCATCACCGACAGCGCGCTCGTGGCTGCCGCCACCCTCTCCAACCGCTACATCACCGATCGCTTCCTGCCCGACAAGGCCATCGACCTCGTGGACGAGGCCGGCTCGCGGCTGCGCATGCAGGTGGACTCCAAGCCCGAGGAACTGGACAGCCTCGACCGTGACATCGTCCGGCTCAAGATCGAGCAGGAGGCCCTGAAGAAGGAGACCGACGTCGCATCGCAGGACCGCCTGAAGCGGCTTGAGAAGGAACTGGCCGATCTGGAAGAGAAGTCCGACGTCCTCACCTCCAAGTGGAAGGCGGAGAAGGACAAGCTCGGCGAAGCCACCGACGTGAAGGCGAAGCTCGACCAGGCCCGCGCCGATCTCGCGATCGCGCAGCGCCAGGGCGAGTATCAGAAGGCCGGCGAGCTGACCTATGCGGTCATCCCAGGTCTCGAGAAGCGCCTTGCGGAACTGGAGGCCAGCGGCCAGTCGGGCGAGATGGTGAAGGAGAGCGTGACACCGGACCATATCGCGGGCGTCGTCTCGCGCTGGACCGGCGTGCCGGTGGACAAGATGCTGGAAGGCGAGCGGGACAAGCTGCTGCGCATGGAGCAGGAGCTGGCCAAGCGCGTCATCGGCCAGTCCGAGGCGGTGGCGGCGGTCTCGACCGCGGTGCGCCGGGCGCGGGCGGGCTTGCAGGATCCCAACCGGCCCATCGGCTCCTTCCTCTTCATCGGCCCCACCGGCGTCGGCAAGACCGAGCTGACCAAAGCTCTGGCCAGCTTCCTGTTCGACGACGAGACCGCCATGGTGCGCCTGGACATGTCGGAATACATGGAGAAGCACTCCGTGAGCCGGCTGATCGGCGCTCCTCCCGGCTATGTGGGCTATGAGGAGGGCGGTGCCCTCACCGAAGCCGTGCGGCGCCGGCCCTATCAGGTGGTGCTGTTCGACGAGGTGGAGAAGGCGCATCAGGACGTCTTCAACGTCCTCCTTCAGGTGCTCGACGACGGTCGACTGACGGATGGACAGGGGCGGACGGTGGACTTCCGCAACACCCTCATCATCATGACCTCGAACCTCGGGGCCGAATATCTGGCGGATCCGCGCCAGCCGGTCGGCTTCGGCATTCCCGGCCATGACGGCGAGAAGGTGGTTTCGGACGAGGAAGCCTATGAGCTGGTGATGCAGGCGGTGCGGCGTCACTTCCGCCCCGAATTCATCAACCGCATCGACGAGATCGTCATGTTCCACCGCCTGCGGAAGGATCAGATGGGCGGCATCGTCGAGATCCAGCTCAAGCGGCTCGCGAAGCTCCTGGAGGATCGCAAGATCACTCTGGATCTCACCCCCGAGGCGCGGGCCTTCCTCGCCGACAAGGGTTACGACCCCGCCTATGGCGCCCGCCCGCTGAAGCGGACGATCCAGAAGCTGGTGCAGGATCCGCTGGCTCAGCAGATCCTCTCCGGCGAGGTGCTGGACGGCAGCCGCGTCCACATCGGCCTTGAGAACGGCCACCTCACCTTCCGGGGTGAGGCGGCGCCGGTGGATCAGGCCGCCTGAGGCGCGCCAGAGCAGATGACGGACGGGCGGCCCTGCGAGGGGCCGCCCGTTTTCGTTTGCGGTGCGCGTGCCGCCCTTACTTGCCGCGCATGAGGTCCAGCAGGTCGCGCACCCGCGCCGTCAGGGCGCCGTAATAAGGTTGGCGCGGCAGTTCGCGGGTGACGCAGGCCTCAAAGGCCGCATTGGCCGTGCGCATGATCGTCCAGAGATCGTCGAACGTGTCGTCCTCCCGCCGTTCGGCGCGGACCTGTGCACGGAAGCGGCGCACCTGCGCCTTGCCGCGCAGGGCGAGACGGGTGCAGGCGGGAATGGGCGCGACCACATCTTCGATTGCCTGCCGCGCCACGATGATCCGGCCCTGCGCGAGACGGCCGATCACCAAGGTCCGCGGCAGCAGGAAAGGCACGTCATCGGCCGTGAAGACACCGAGCGCCGCATGGACCTTTTCGTCGGGCGCGGACGGCAGAGGCAGCGGGACGACAGTGCCAAAGCCCGTCTCCCCGCCCACCGTCACCGTATAGAGGGCCGCATTGGCAAGGTTGGCGGCGATGCCTTTCCGGCCGTCCGGAAAGAACGTGCCGTCCTCGCGCGCCTGCCGGGCGAGCCAGTCGGCAAAGCGTGTTTCAGGTGCGACGAAGAGGAACGTGCGCTCGGCCCTGTCCTGAAAGACGAGGCCGATGGGGCGGGCGGGATCGGGCGCGCCCGGCTCCAGCGCGTCCGGTGAGAGCTCGGGCGGCCCCATGCCTTGGAAAGCGAGGGGGCCAAGAGCTTCGGTGATCTGCTTCATCAGCCGGGCCTTGGCGGCTTCCTGCACGCGCAGCATCGGATCTGGCCTCGGCGGCTCGGCCCTTTGCTTCTCCAGTTGTGCCATGTAGCGGCTGCGCATCGCCTCATAGGCCAGGGGCGAGGCGGCGAGCGCGGCGGTGAGGCCGAGGCCCGCAACCAGCGCCAACACCATGCGCGGGCGGAAGGGCAATCCCATGGGCTCACCTCCCCCGCATGGTGTCGAGGAGCGCCTGCGCCCGCGCCACCATCTTGCGGAAAGCGGGCTGCCGCGGCGCCTCGCGCCCCACGCACTGGCGGAAAACGTCCTCGGCCCTCAAGAGGATGCGCCGTCGCCCCGCCGGATCGGCGCCCTGACCGGTGCGGGCGGTTTGATCATAGGCGGACTGACAGGCGGGGAGGGGCGCCATCTCGCCCGGCCCCAGATAGGCCGCTGCGGCCATGAAGCGGTCGGTCGTGAGGCGCGCGATCAGCACGGCGTTGGGTTGGCCGTCATGGCCCACATCCGGGGCAAGCTGGCCGTAGAGGGCGAGCAGCGTCTCGCCCGGCGCCGCAGCGAGGGGCAGGGGACCGAAGCCAAGGAAGGCGTCGGGATCGAGGATCACGCTGGCCGCCACGGCATCCGTGGTCAGGGCGGCTGTGGTTCCCTTGCCGAATTCGGACGGCGCGTCCTTTGCCTTGGCTGCGCCCGCGAGCCAATCCGCGAAGAGCGCCGCGCTGGTGACGAAGATGCGGCGCGTGCCCTCCTCATCCTCGAACAGCAGGCCGGGCGGGCTGCCGTAGGCGAAGGTCCAGGTGTCGGGAAAGAGGCTCTCGGGGGAAAAGGCCGGCTCTGCCTTGAAGCTGGAAAAGCTCAGGGGGCGGAGACGGGCGATGAGGCGTTGCCGCAGGTCGGCTCGGGCCCTGGCCTCGAAGGCATAGGTGGCGTCCGTCTGCGCGGGGTCCGCATCGAGCCGGCCGAGTTCGGCCTTGTCGTGCGCATAAGCGGCGAGGAAAGCGGTGTCGGCCGCCTCCTCCGCGGTCTGCGCCGAAGTGGTGACCACGCCCAGCGCGACCGAGCCGATCGTCAGAAGGGTCTGCGCGCCCCGCCTCAGGGTGAAGCTCCGGCCTAGGCGGGACAGAACCGGATCGCGCGACATGACCGCCCCATTACCATGGGCTCCATCG
The DNA here is from genome assembly GCF_004364705.1 of Azorhizobium sp. AG788. Classification (NCBI taxonomy): domain Bacteria; kingdom Pseudomonadati; phylum Pseudomonadota; class Alphaproteobacteria; order Hyphomicrobiales; family Xanthobacteraceae; genus Azorhizobium; species Azorhizobium sp. AG788. Next base: position 3,779 of record NZ_SOBM01000009.1, on the reverse strand, counting down.
ACCGGCACCACGCGGTGGGGACGGAGCGGCCGCATCTTAACGGCGACCGACGCGCGTGGGGAACGCCCGGCCGATCGGGCGCCCCTATTTACCCCGCAGGGTCGACAGCAGCCCCTCGGCCCGCTTCACCACCGCCGGATAGAAGGACAGCTTGGGGGCTTCCTCCGCATAGCACTTGCGATAGGCCGTGCCGCCCTCGGTGAGCGCCGTCTGGGCTTCGTCCCATTGCGGATCTTCCGCGCCCTTGCCCTTCGGGATGGCCGCGAACAGCTTGTTGGCCTTGGCCTGATAGCTGCGCCACACCTTCGTGCAGGCGGGAATGTCCTTGCCGGCTCCCGGCGCGTCGACGGTCGCCACTGTCACCCGGTCCTTGGCGAGCCGCGCAACGATGAGCGAGCGCGGCGGATAGTCGGTCGGATCGTCCTGCGCGAACAGGCCGAACAGCGCCACGACCGTCTCGCCGTCCTGCGCGGCAAGCGGGATGCGCATGTAGCCGGTGAAGGCGGCATCGCTGCTTACGGCCTGGGTGAGGAAGCCTTCATCGCTCAACTGCGACATCAGCGAAGGTGCCCGGCGGCCAGAGGCCTTCGCGTCTTCCGCCAGCCAATTGGTGAGGATGGGCGCGGTGGAGACGAAGATGCGTGTGGTGTCCGCCTCGTCCTGGAACAGCAGTCCGTCCGGCCGGCCGGATTCCAGCTCGCCGCTGTAGAGCGCGCCGGGCGAGAAGGTGGGCGTCCGGCCGACGCCCTTGAAGGAGAGGGGGCCGAGCACGGTCGCGAGGCGCTTCTTGAGGTCCGCGCGCGCCTGCTCGTCCATCTTGTAGAGCTTCTGGTCCGGAATGCCGCTCTTCATGGCGGCGGCGATGGCCGCCACATAGCGGTTGCGCGTGACGATATAGGCATCCTCCGCTTCCCCGGCGCGCGCGGGGGCGATGAGCGCGCCGGCGAGGAGCGCCAGAGTGAGGCAGAGGGCGAGGCGGACCTTCAGACACCGCATGGCATGACCCAAGGTGACGATGGGATGCATTGTCTTCCGCTCCGGGCGGGCGGCCAAGAGAGGGAAACCCCCATTTCGGCACTCCGGGGCGGTTGTGCCGGACCATTTCGGGGTGGATCGGCCGCCCGGCGGGTCTCAGCGCTGGCGGGTGGCGGGCGTCGCGGCGGAGGCCACCTTCGGCGGCACCGGCGCGTGGCTCAGCAGCGCCTCGATGCGCTCGCGCTCCTTCCGGAAGTCCGCGAGAATGCGCCCGTCGAGCGCGCGGCCGCGCGGCAGCTTCACGCGCAGCGGATCGACGAAGCTGCCGTTGATCTTCACCTCATAATGCAGGTGCGGGCCGGTGGAGAGGCCGGACGAGCCGAGGTAGCCGATGAGCTGGCCCTGGCGGACCTGCTGGCCTTCCTTCAGCCCCTTGGCGAAGCCGGACTGGTGGGAATAGGTGGTCACATAGCCGTTGGCGTGCTGGATTTCCGTGTGCCGGCCGTAGCCCGACTTCCAGTTGGCATAGATGACCGTGCCGTTGCCGGCCGCATAGATGGGCGTGCCCACGGCATCGGACCAGTCGACGCCCGTATGCAGCTTGGAAATGCCAAGGATCGGGTGGCGGCGATAACCGAAGGGCGAGCGCATGATGCCGCCGGCGATGGGCTTACGCACCAGGAACTTCTTCGCGCTCTTGCCATCCTCGTCATAATAATCGACAAGCCCGTCGTCGGGCGTCTGGAAGCGGTAATAGCGGCGCGTTTCGCCGGCCGTGGTCAGCGTCGCATAGAGCACTTCCGGATCGGTCGGATTGTCTTCCGAATAGAGCACTTCGAAGCTGTCGCCCGGCTTCACCCGGCGCTGAAAGTCCACGTCGAAGGAATAGATGCGCACGAGATCGGCGATGACCGAGCGGGGCATGTCGTTGCGCAGCGCCGTCTCGTAAAGGCTCTCGTAGAGCCGGATGCCGGGGCCGTCATCATCCTCGTCATCCGAGACATTTTCCGACACGCCGCCGATGTCGCTCTCGGTGGGCTCGGCCACGGAGACGAAGCTGCCGGTGTCGGAGGCGGCAACCGTTCCTTCATGGCCGGCATCGCTGAAGATGGAGACGCGCAGCGGATGCACCTGCTTGGCGGCATCGCTCTGGAGCAGCAGGCGCAGACGCAGGCCGTCCTTCACCGTGCCATCCGAGCCGCGCCGGAAGGCGGCGGCAAGCGCCTTGGCTTCCTGCACGGACACGCCGTTGTCGGTGAGGATGGAGACGATGGTGTCACCCTTCTTCACCACCACCGTCGTGTCGGTCCAGTCATTGCCGCCGGACGTCTCGGCTGAGGTCTTGCCGAGATAGCTCATGTTCTCGACGAGGTCGGGCCGGATGGCCGGCGCGCCGGCGGTGCCGAGGCCGGAGGGCAGGCCGTAGCGTCCGTCCGTGGCATAGGCGAGCGAGGGGCTGCCGCCCACGGGGCCGGAGGGCGGCTGGCCCGTGATGGCGGTCGGCAGCGGCACCGGCATCTGGCTGCGGGCGAGCTCGGCCACCTCGCGCACCTTGCCGAGCACCTCTTCCATGGGCACGGCGGAGCCGTAATGCAGATTGGTCTGTCCCGCGAGATCGCGCATCACCAGCGTCACTTCGCCGGTCGGCTCGGCCTGAGGGGCGGCATCCGGCGTGTTGTCGGCGGATTGGGCCACGATCTGTGCCGGATTGAAGCGCGGGATATTGGTGGAGACCGAGGTCACGTTCATGGCGAGGTTCGCCGCCACGCGCGTGAACGGGCGCACGCGGATGATCTCCTTGTCGCCCACCTTGGTGGTTGTGGAGACGCGGAAGGTCTGCCGCGCGCTGTTGGCTTCCGCCAGCAGCGACATGCGATCGCCCTTGCGCGCCGCATTGGAGGCCTTCTCACCGACGGCGAGGGCGCCGCGCAGCGCGTTGCGCACGGTCTCGGGCATGGAAGCGAAGCGATGGTCGCCATCAAGGGCGGCATAGACCGCGCCTCCCATCAGGAAGCTGCCGCACAGGCCGGTGAGCAGGGTCGCGGCCAGCCAGCGCACGGACAGGCGCCGCCGGTCGATCACCTCCTCGTCGCCGTCGACGCCGAGCGGCGGGTCCTCTCCGAGGCCCCCCACGCTCATATCGTCGCGCCAGGCGCCAGCCGACCGTCGGTGCTGCAAATCCTGTCCCTTTATAGGCGTGCCCCGCGCAGGCGGATGGAGCCTTCAAGATCGATGGAATGGCGCGCGCCGCAGCGGCACGCGATCTTCATGCGTTGTCTAACCCAGGTGCGACCGCACAGACAATGCGCGGGCGCAAAGGGCGGGCTGCGCCCGTGCGGGCAAGATCGACGCACCGCGCGAACGGCGCATTGACCGTACGCGATGTGACGCGTGCGAGGCGGCAAAATGAAGGCGGCTACGGGAAGGTCTGTTCCGGACTGGATTTGTGGGGCGGTCCGCGCACTTTTTTGCGGCCGACGTCCCCCGTTCTGCTGCGCCGCCAGAGTGCATATGCTGCGGTGCATTGACGAAAAGCCTTGCCGGATAAGCATTTGCGCGGGATGCTCCCGGTCATTGTCCACAGACGGCGGGGCATTTCGAGAAAGCGTTTCGAGGTGTGTTGACAGGGGAAAAGGGTGTCCTTATAACCCGCTCATCGACGACGGGTTGCCGCAGACGCGGCGGCGGTGTCGTCCCCGACGCTTCTCGCGACTTCGTTGTTGTGGCCGCCGGTTCAGGAGCCGGAGGATGAGGCGTCTTCTCTCCCCCTGTAAAGGTGTGAGAGTTTGAAATTCGGGCTTATG
>NZ_SOBM01000008.1:0-293203 GCF_004364705.1 Azorhizobium sp. AG788 | reverse complement strand
CCGTCAATTCGTGTCGGCGCATCGCTCTCTCCCCTATCGAGAGAGCTTGAATCACGCTCCTAGCCGGCAGACAAATTTATGGGGCCACTGCCTAGCGTGAGGTGTCGAGGCCTTACACCAATTGATTATAATATCGATCCGACCGCAACCCAATATATCCAGAGATAGTTTCTGAAAGTTGCTTAAATTTTCTGGACAAGCAGATTTTATGAACCGTAACCTAGACTAATTAGGTGACGAATTTTTCCATTGCCGCCATGCTCGATGGCTCTCCGAGCCAATGAGTGACAAAGGGATAGAGATACAATGCCTGACATGCTGGGCTGCGCTCGCTCTCCACCAGCGGCGAGCGACAGGCGATGCCATGTTACCGGCAGCCGCCGACCAGGGCTTTCACATCCCTGGCACCAGCACTCAAACTGAGCGATAGCTCAACAAAAAAGCACCCAAGAGAGCGATTGGCTGCACGTGTGCGCATCAAGATTCCTGCGCGACTGATGTGCCATGTCTGGCGCCGAAGGCAATCGTCGCGTCCCCTTTCTGCCATCATAGACCCTCCCACGCCCAAGTCGCGGGTGACCGGCAAGCTGACCTGAATTTCGAGCATTCGGTCCACTCCGTCACGGATGGCCGATCCTGTTTCCTATCAAGCGGTGAGTGGAATGCGCGTGAAAAGGCTTGTTCGATCAATCCCAACGGATCGCAGGGGCCGGCGGACATCTATCGCCTCGCTGCTGCGGCACACCGGCCTAGGGCTCGGACCCATAAAATAATTGGCCTTCGCAGCATGTTGTGATTCATCAGTCCGTGGAGGATCTGATGATGAGCGGAGACCGTTTCTGGCTCACGGATGCGCAGTTTGCGCGGCTTGAGCCGTATCTGCCCAGGGACACGCGCGGCAAGCCGCGTGTCGATGACCGGCGGGTGATCAGCGGCATCGTGCATGTCCTGAAATCGGGCGGCCGATGGATCGACGCGCCGCCCGAATATGGGCCGCGCAAGACGCTCTACAACCGCTTTGTCCGATGGGCTGCCAAGGGGATCTGGACAGACCTCTTCCATGCTCTCGCCAGCGCAGGAGGTCCTCCCGCCCAGGTGCTGATCGACAGTTCTGCGGTCAAAGCTCATCGCTCCGCTTCTGGTGGAAAAGGGGGGAGAGCAGTCAGGCGATCGGCCGCTCGCGGGGCGGGCGCACGACCAAAATCCATGCGCTGACAGACCGCCACTGCCGACCGGTCGCATTCCTGCTGACCGGCGGACAGGTCGCAGATTGCACCGCTGGAGCGGTTCTGCTGCGCCAGATGTCCAGTGCCCGCATCCTCCATGGTGACAAGGGCTACGATAGCGATGCGATCCGCCGACAGGTCGAGGGCATGGGCGCCATGCCGAACATTCCGCCCCGCTCCAACAGGCTCTGGAAGAACTGCTTCTCTCCCGTGCTCTACCGCGACCGAAACGCCATCGAGCGCATGTTCTGCCGCCTGAAAGACTTCCGGCGCATCGCCACACGATATGACCGCCTCGCCATCAACTTCCTTGCAGCAGTCAGCATCGCGGCAACCGTCAGCTACTGGTTATGAGTCTGGACCCTAGGGCTGGCCGCGCTCGGCGCGTCGGTGTCGCATAACGCCTTGGCGCAGAGTCTGTCCACCGCCGATCCCGCGAGTTGGCGCACGCCGGAATACAAGGCCGATTGGGGCTTGGAAGCCATGCACGCCGCCAACGCCTATGCGGCGGGCTACACCGGCCTGGGTGTGACGGTGGGTGTTGTTGATTCAGGTGTCTATAGTGCCCACCCGGAATTCGCCGATGGCCGCGTCAAGCCGCTCACCATCACCGGGACCTTCGGATCGGACGGCTTCTATTTTATGGACGGGTCCGGAAAGCCGCAGAATCAGTCGCCACAACCAAGCTTCTTCAAGGCGGGTGATTCTTATACCGCTCCGGGAACGTACAGCCCCATCTACAACGATCCACACGGGACACACGTCACAGGGACGATCGGGGCCTCCCGAGACGGCGTCGGCATGCAAGGCGTGGCGTTCAATGCCAATGTCTACGTCACCAACACACAAACGAACGACTCGGCACGATACGGAACGAACGTTGATTATGCCTACTTCAAAAACGCTTATGGTAGCCTAGCGGCGGCCGGCGCACGTGTGATTAATTCCTCTTGGGGCAGCCCGCCTACTGGAGACAATTACAACACCATCCAAGGCTTACGCACAGCTTATTCTAAATTTTCTGGCAAGCTCAGCTACGTCGACGCGCTTTCCGAGACCACAAAACAATACAATATTATTCAGGTATTTGCGGCGGGAAACACCGGATACAGCAACCCAAACGTTAGATCTTCGCTACCTTATTTCAGACCGGATCTTGAGAGCAATTGGCTTGCCGTAGGCGCAGCTGCTAAGGGGGGCAATGGCGGCCTAAATCCCGGAGATCTTGTCCTCGCGAGCTATTCAAATCGAGCCGGCGTCGCCAAATATTGGTACGTTGTCGCACCAGGCAGCGCTATCAACAGTACGGTTCCTACCTATGCGCCAGGCGCTCGATGGAATCTCGGTGAATGGGCTATCAATCCAAACAAGCAGACCGGCTACACAACAGTGAACGGCACCTCCATGGCCGCGCCCCATGCCACTGGCGCGCTGGCCCTGATCATGGAGCGATTTCCCTATATGACCAACCAGCAGGCCCGCGATGTCCTGCTCACCACGGCCTATCACCGCAACGTGGTCGCCGGCGTGGCGGATGCCAATCCCAATGCTCCCAACGCCGTCTGGGGTTGGGGCGTGATCGATCTCAATAAGGCCATGAATGGCCCAGGGCAATTTCTTGGCTCAGTCGCCGCGAACCTCCCGGCCGGCACCCGCGATACCTGGTCCAACAACATCTCCGAGGACGCCCTCATCCAGCGCAAGCAGGAGAATGACGCAGCGGCGGCCGCATGGGCAGCCCGCAAGGCCGCCCATGATCCGACACTCACCCCCGAGTGGCAGACCGAGATTCAGGTGGAGACCACGCGCGTCGCGGCTTTCGCCGATGTCCCTACCCGCGGCAGCCTGATTAAGGCCGGAGACGGCATTCTCACGCTCACCGGAACCAATAGCTATTCCGGCGGCACCACATTCGCTGGGGGTATTCTGTCGGTGGCCCGTGACGCCAACCTCGGCGCGGCGGCGGGGGGCCTTACCTTTGACGGCGGCATCCTCCAGGTCACCGGCACCAGCTTCACCACCACCGGCCGGGCCATCACCTGGGGCAACGGCGGCGGCGGCTTCGATATTGCCAGCCTGGACAATACCTTCACCCTGAACCAGTCCCTTTCCGGCACCGGCGGCCTCGCCAAGCTCGGGGCAGGAACCCTGGTTTTCACCGCCACCCACAGCTTCACCGGCCAGGCGACCCTCGCCGGCGGCGGCCTCCAGCTTACCGAAACCGCGAGCCTCATCGCCCCGGTCGTCACCTTGGCAGGAACCACCCTCACCAACGCAGGAACCCTGGCCGGCGGCGTCACCAATGCCGGCACCCTGATCACCACCGGCACCATTGCCGGCGGGCTCAGCAATACCGGCTTTGTCCAGGCCGCCGGCGTGCTCGCCGGAACGGTGAGCAATGCCTCCGGCGCAGCCGTCGCCCTCACCGGCAGCACCACAGGCATCACCCGCCTAAGCAATAACGGCGCCATCGATCTCGGCGGCACCGCCCTGACGGTCGGATCGCTCACCGGCACCACAGCCACCGCCGTTATTGGCAATGGCCAGCTCACGGTAGGCACAGACGGCAGCTCCGCCAGCTATGCCGGACAGATCGTCGATGGCGCCAGCCGCACCAGCCTCACCAAGGCCGGTGCCGGCACCCTCACCCTCACCGGCAACAACTCCTATACCGGCCTCACCACCGTCACCGGCGGCCTGCTGTCGGTGAACGGCGCCTTCTCCTCGACGCTGGCCATCGGCACCTCGGGCACCCTGCGCGGCTCCGGCACCCTCTCCGGCCCGCTGGTGGTGGCCGGGCGGCTGGCGCCGGGCAACTCGCCCGGCACCCTCACCGTCAACGGGCCGGTGACGCTCGCCAGCACCTCCACCTTCCAGACCGACATCGACGGCACCGGCACCGGAACCGGCGCGGGCAATTATTCCCGCCTCGTCACCACCGGCACCAACGGCACAGTCACCGTGGCCGGAACCCTGGCGCCCACCCTGCGCGGCATCACCGGCAGCGCAACCAACAGCTACACCCCGCCGCTGGGCACCAGCTTCACGGTGATCCAGAGCAGCGCCGGCCTCTCCGGCTCCTTCGCCGGCCTGGCCCAGCCGGCGAGCGGCCTGCCCGCCTCCACCCGCTTCGATGCCCTCTACGGCCCCACCAGCCTGGCGCTGGTGGTCACCCCGCTGTGGTACGGCAACCTGGCGGCCAACGGCCTGGCCACCACCGCCAATGCCAGCGCGCTCGGCAGCGCGGTGGACAGCATTCGCCCGGTGGCCGGCATTGCTCTGACCGGAGCCAATGCCGGGCTGTTCAACAGCCTCTACAGCCTGGCCCCGACGGCATTGGCCGCCGCCCTCAGCCAGATGACCGGCGAGGTCTATGCCTCCACCGCCGCCCAGACCTTCGATGACGCCCGCCAGGTGCGCGCCGCCATCAACGAGCGCCTGGACGACGCCACCGGGCCCAAGCCCGACAAGGCCACCGCCAAGCTCTCGTCGAGCCTGAACGTCGCCGTGTGGGCCACCGGCTACGGCGGCTGGGGCAATGCCTCCGGCGACGGCCTCGCCTCCCTGGGCTGGACCCAGAGCGGCTTCATCGCCGGTGCCGACGTCAAGGTGTTCGACACCACCCGCCTCGGCATCGCCGCCGGCTTCGGCCAGTCCGATGGCCATGTGGACAGCCTCAACTCCAAGGCCGACAACAGCCACACCGACCTGGCGCTCTATGGCGTCTCGCAACGTCGCCTTCGGCACCTTCTCCAACGGCCTGGGTAGCAGCTACAACGGCAACACCGCCCAGGTGTTCGGCGAAGTCTCGCGTCCGTTCGCTTTCGGACCGGCTCAGGTGTCGCCGTTCGCGGCGGTGGCCTATGTGAACCAGAACTTCGACGCCTTCTCCGAAACCGGCGGCGCCGCCGCACTCTCAGGCTCGGCGCAGTCCATGAGCACCACGCTTACCACCCTGGGCGCGCGGCTAAGCACCGACATGGTGGTGGGCAACGGCCTCTTCACCCCCAGCCTCAAGCTGGGCTGGCAGCATGCCTTCGGCGACGTGGACACGACGTCGGTGATGTGGCTGAACGGCTCCACCCCGTTCCTGGTCTCCGGCACGCCCATCGCCCGCGATGCGCTGGCGCTCAATGTGGGCCTCAGCTATGCCTTCAACGACGCGGTCAGCGCCGGCTTCGCCTATGACGGCGTGCTCGGCTCCGATGCGCAGAGCAACACGCTCAAGGGCAATCTGCGGGTCAATTTCTGAGCCATCCCCCAGACAAAGAGGACGGCATCCTGCATCGGATGCCGTCCTCATCACTGCCGATAACATGTATGGGTAAGTGGGTGTCCTGGCTCACCTTTTTTACGTAAGGTTACAGGGGATGTTCCGAGCCTGGAGGGCGTGAACTGATGGGGTGGATGCCCCCTCCTGCGGGCTCGTATTGTGTCCGGGCAGCGCCGTGGTGGCGCTTTCAAGGGAGGGGCACATGCCAGATGTTCATGTCCTTGCGATCGACCTGGCCAAGCGGAGTTTCCAGGTCTGCGGCACGGATCGGGGCGGGGCGGTTCTGTTCAACCGGACGGTGTCCCGCGCGAAGCTGATCCAACTGTTGAGCGCGCAGCCGCCTTGCATCGTGGCGATGGAGGCCTGCGCAACGAGCCATTATTGGGGCCGCGTCGCTCAAGGCCTTGGACGCCACGTGCGGCTGGTTCCGCCGATCTACGTGAAGCCCTTTGTGAAGCGGCAGAAGAATGATGCCGCTGACGCGGCCGCGATCGCCGAAGCCGCGCTGCGTCCGAACATGCATTGCGTCGCGGTTTGAAAAGTCATGGCTGCATGGGAAAGCACGTACCCTCGCACGCCAGCAACCGCGAACGCGAAATGCCATATCGAAAATACGAAAGTCATGTTGAATTTCGCGTCGTCCGACTTGAGGTGGTCCCCATACAATCAAAGCCACACGCTGCGCAATTCGTTCGATCTCGCGCGCAACATGGGGCGGCGAGCGATTTCATAGTGCTATAGCGAAAACGTAGTGATCATCACTATCGGACGCGGCCCGCCACTCACTCCTATAAATCATTGAAAATAAACGATTTTATTTCAAACGACGATCGTCGCCCCCCACATTCTGAGATGGCCTGTTTTCTCGCGCGCGCGAGGCTTTGCACACGTGCGCCGTGAATCTTGGTCGTGTGATGTCGCGCGCAAATCGAATGTCACCGCGCGCAGGATCGGATCTCACGCCTCGCGGCACCGCCTGAACGGGTCTGGCCACATTCGTGGCAAAGTCAGTGGGCGCCTTCGCTGCGGAACTCGATTTCGGTCCACACCGGGCGGCCGAGAGTGTCGATCTGGTAGCGTGCCTCGACCGAAAACGAGACGATCCGCTCGGCGCCATCTGCCTTAGCCTTTACCGAATCTCGTAGCACGAACTGGTTCTTTTCTGGCTCGTGGATGATGACTGCAGTTCGGCTGGGGCACAGCGGAGGCTTAGCTATGCCGTACCGAAGCAAACCGGTACTCAGTTCGGGCTTGAGGGCGTGACACACGTCTTGGAGAGCGACTTCAACATGCACGTTCTCCCGCGGGAGATTCTGGGCGTGGAGGATGTCGTCGTGCGCGGTGCTGACGGTCAGGAGCAGCGGCAGCAAAGATAAGCCCATCTTAGATAGGGCTGGCCGGCCTATAAGCATCTCACCAATCCACATCTTCGCATGGCACCGCGTGATGCCTGATGCCATCGAGATTTGCGCGAGCCTCACCATGACGCCTTGCGTTGCGTCATTAGATAGTTTGCCTGCTATTCATTTTCTGCCCCAGAATACCATCAACAGGTGTTTCAAGTGGCTTCAGGTCAAACTTCGCCATGCCGGAGGATAACCAGCCCTCGCAGGAAACGACCGTTCCAGGATAGCCGAATGCCCGCCGTTGACCGTCGGTGGCGGATACCTGCCATAGTCGGGCGTATCGCTAAGGAACGAGGGGGGCCCGATGGCTGCAGGAGTTGGCACCTGCCTTCTCCGCCGGGATGCGGGTGTGGTGAGACCAGTCACGGCAGCGGTCTCCGGAATAAAAGGTCATACGACTGGCGGGCCGCTGGCGACGCGGAAGTCGGCTTCGGCGATGCCGATTTAGCGGATCACCTCCCCGTCTTCGGCACAGAGGCGGGCGGCGTGCACGCCCCAGGTGGCCGCCCGGTCGTCGAGACCAGAGGCTGAAAGCACTTTGGGTGCATCGGCCAGCAGGCGCTCCATGGCGTCGAGGCCGTCATCTTTTGCTGAACGATGCCTCAACACATCACCGTTCAGGCCTCGCGGTCGCGGCAGCCTTCGGCAATTTTGTTGGCTGTGTCGGAATAGGACTGCGCAACCTCGATGAACGGCCCGACGCAAAGATCAAGGGACAGGTCGCGGTTCAGGGCGCCGGCAAGCTCCTGAAGCCGTTCGGCTGCGGCTGCTATTTTCGTCAATGCCGCCTCACGCTCCTGCTCCGACAGCGGCGTGCCGTGCTTGAGCATCCGCCTCAATTGAAGCTGATCATTCGCGATTACGCTGGAAGCCGGCGGCGCCATTTTTGTCCTCCCATTTTTTGAGAACATCCCCGGTGGCGCAGCCGCCGGGGATGTCAAGCGTCACGCGGCGTTCAGATCGCGAACGAAGGCTTCCACGACCTCCTTCAGATCAGCTGCCTGACCGGAGAGCCCTTCAGACAATGCGAGCAGTTCCGTGGAAGCAGAGCCCGTCATCTCGGCGGCCTGGCCGACCCCGGTGATATTCTGGGTCACCTGTTGCGTGCCGTTGGCAGCCCGCTGGCAGTTCTGTGCGATCTCGTTCGTTGCGGCGCCCTGCTGCTCGACGGCACCGGCGATGGAGGAGGAGATCTGCTTCATGTCCGAGATCACGCGGATGATCTCCGCCATGGAACTGACCGTGCCCTGAGTGGACTGCTGGATCTCCGAGATCTTCGCCGCAATCTCATCCGTTGCGCGACCTGTCTGCGAAGCAAGCTGCTTCACTTCGGAAGCCACCACAGCAAAGCCCTTGCCAGCCTCTCCGGCGCGGGCGGACTCGATTGTCGCATTGAGCGCCAGCAGATTGGTCTGGTCCGCAATACCTTTGATGAGATTGATGACGTCGCCAATGGCCGTCGCGGACGTGGCCAGTTCGGCAATGCGGGAGTTCGATGTCTCCGCCTCGTTGAAGGCGACATCAGCCACCTTCGCCGAATGGCTGACCTGCGCGGTGATCTCCCGCACCGATGCGGCGAGTTCCTCCGACGAGGACGCGACCGTCTGGACATTGACGGCAGCTTCCTCGGACGCCTCGGCGACAGCCTGCGCCTGGCGGGAGGTCTGCTCTGCCGTCGCCGAAAGATTGCGCGCCGAGCCAGCCACCTGATCGGAGGAGGCGGCAAAGGCCGAGGACAGCTCCTTCATACGGGAGACGAAGTCCTGGGCAAGCTTGCTGCGCCGGTCGAGCAGGCGCCGCTCCTCGGCCTCGCGGGCCGCCTGCGCTTGGCGAACGACTTCCGCCTCCGACAGCTGACCACGCAGGATCTCAAGAGAGCCAGCCATTCCGCCGATCTCATCCTTGCGCTCGGTACCCGGAACCACCTGGTCGAGCTTACCCTCGCCCAGATTCTTCATGATGGCCATCATCTGCTGGATCGGCGCGACGATGCCGCCACGCACCAGGAAAATGGCCAGCGCCAGAACGAGCACAGTCGCGAACCCGATGCTGCCCGGTGTCGCTTTTGCCGTGAACGCGGATTCGGTGCTGAGGGCATTACTGGTCGACTGGATCTGCTCATCCAGCTTCGTATTGAACGCCACCATCTTCTCGGCAAGGCGCCGGATGGCGGGCTCGCAGATAGTCATCATCTGCTTGATCGCGAGGGCATCGGCTTCATCGCTTTTCGGCCCGTTCGCCGCACGCAACGTTTCAGCGCAGTCGGTGCTGAGAATGCGGGCGTGCTCTCTCTTGAACTCGTCCAGCGAGGACGCAATGGCAGGATATTCGCCCGCAGCCTTGGTAATCCGATCTTCGAAATTTTTGAAGTTCGTAGCTTGCGTCCGCTTCCCCACCGCGACCTCTTCCTCGTTGGTCGCAGCGATGGTCTTATAAGTCGACGCAATTTCTTCGATCATGGAGCGATTGGCCCTGGCGATGTTCACGACCGCGCGCGCCGGTCCATCGAGAAGGTCCGAATAGGTCCCGTCTATCTTTGTGATGCTGTGGGATGAAAATAAGGAGCCTGCCAAACTGACAAGTCCGAGCATCAGCAGAAGAACCGATATCTTCCACGAAATGGATATATTCTTATACATAGCCGCTCCCCGCATACGTTTGATCCGCATCCGGACCGATTAGCGGAAGCGAGGCTTGCTTCAAGCTGCCTTTACACGGTTTAAGGGTACCGCTTCAGCTTGAGTTTCATGGCTTTTTGGGGAACGCAAGCCTTAGCTATGACCCAACTCATTGATTTTCCTGAACCTTAATTACCTTACGTAAGGATCCAGAATGGGAGCATTTCCAGAGGTCCCCACAGCGTTCCGGCTGCGCTCATTGCGCAGACCTCTTCTGGTCGAGCGACCACATTTTCCCGAACACCCGTTTTCGGAGCGCCGTCCCGTTTCTAAAAACGCGTAATTGCAGTGGCTTATTCGCAGTTTTAAGGTGTTATGATATTGTTGTGGCAGCGCTAGACGCCTCTTCACACAGCGAGATCATCATGAGCCGAAGCGAGCAAAGCTGGAGACGACGACGCACGTCGCCCTCTTCACCACCACTGAGCCCTTTGGCGCCGCCATTGTGGCAGGCGTCGACGCCGAGACGCGGCACGCTCTGGTGCACTCCTTCGCCTACGTCGCCGTCGCGCTCGACGACCGCCTGCCCGAGGGCATGCTTGGGCGCCTTAAGACTGAGGCCCTTTCGCCGGATGCCGAGGCCTTGTCCCTGCCGGAGATCGAGGTCGACGTGATCGAGGCGCTGACAGAGCTGGCCGTCGAACAGGGCCATATCGAGCGGCCGCCGGAGACGGCCGTGGGCGGCGATCAGGCCGGCGCGGCAGGGCGTCCGCGCATCGCCGCGCAAGCAGCCTGCTTGCGATCCACGCAGATAGCGCATTAACTGTGCGTTGGATGGGCCGCAGAAGCCCACCGCGAGGAAATGCAGCTGGAGGTGTTGGCAGCGGTGGACATGATCCGCCGCGCTGGCGGGTGAGCCCCTGAGGCAGACGCGCGCGTCCCGGGTGACCGTCAGGCCATGTCCACGCTTCCGCTGGGTCGGACGCCAGGGCTTCCCCTTGCCGCCCCCGTAGGAAGGACGCGACATGGACCAGCGGGACATCCGTTTGGCTTGGGAAACATTCCTGACCGATGGCCGCCCACCCGTGGGCGTTTCGGCTTCTTTGCTGGCGTCCTGGCAGCGCTCCCGCACGCTTGGCGTCGGCGCAGGGCGCACCGAGGCGCCATTGGCGGACGAGCCGGAGATCTTCCGGCGGCGCTCGCAGAATGCCAGCCTTGTGGGCGCCGCCCGTCCTGCGTTGGATCGCTCGACCCGCTTCCTGGCAGATGCCGCCTCCATGATGATCCTGGCCGATGCCAGCGGTTTCATTGTCGAGACCGCAGGCGATCAGCGGGTCATGGACAAGGGCCGGCGCAATCATCTGGAAACCGGCGGGCGGTGGGATGAAGCCACCATCGGCACCAATGCCATCGGCACCGCCCTGGCGGATGGGCGTTCGGTGGAGATCTGCGGGGCTGAGCATTTTTGCGAGGAGGTGCAGCGCTGGACCTGCGCCGCCACGCCGGTGCGCCATCCCCTGGATGGCGAACTTCTCGGCGTGGTGGATATCTCGGGGCCGGCGGCATCGTTCAATCCGCAAAGCCTGTCGCTGGCGGTGGCCATCGGCCAGGAGATCGAGGCCTCGCTCGGCCGCGCCGCGAAGATGGAGCACGAGGTGCTGTTGCGGCATTTCGTGTCGAAGCGTTCCATTTGGTTGAGCGAAGACATCCTGGTGGTGGATCGGCGCGGCATGCTGGTGCATGCCGCGCACAAGGCCGGGTCGACCGGCAGTGGCCTGGCGGGCGACATCCGCCAGATGATCGGCGCCGCCTCCCAAGAGGCCTGGGAGGCCAATTGCCGGCGCCGTTTCCCCAATGCCAGCCTGGAGGTGGTGAAGCGCGATGATGCGGTGGTCGGCTGCCTCATCGTTCTGCATACGGCGCGGCGTCGGTCGGCATCACCGGCGGCGGTGCCCCGTCCGGCGGGAGAAGACGGGCTCGCGTTTGAGCGGATCCTCGGCAATGACCCGGCACTGCACGCGGCGCGCGAGCGGGCGCGGCGGCTGGCGGCCAATCGGTTGCCTATCCTCATTGAGGGGGAGACCGGCGTCGGCAAGGAGTTGTTTGCCCGTGCCATCAAGGGCGCTAGCCCGGATCCGGACGGACCTTTCGTGCCGGTGAACTGTGGCGGCATGGCCCGGGAACTGATCGCCAGCGAACTGTTCGGCTATGCCAAGGGCGCGTTCACGGGTGCCGACGAACATGGCCGCGCCGGCAAGATCGAGAAAGCGGACGGCGGCATCCTGTGCCTGGACGAAATCGGCGAAATGCCTCTCGACCTGCAATCCTATCTGCTGCGGGTGCTCGAGGATGGCGTGGTCTATCGCGTCGGCGAGCACGAGGGCCGCCGGGTCAATATCCGCATCCTGGCCATGACCAATCGCGACCTGCTGGCGGAGGTGGAGGCCGGGCGTTTCCGCCGCGATCTTTATTATCGCATCGCCGCCGCGCGGCTGCGCATTCCCCCCCTGCGCGAGCGGGGGGCGGATATTGTCACTCTGGCGCAGACATTCGCCGCAGCGGCCGCCAGCCGGCTGGGACGCAGTTCGCTTGTCTTCTCCGCTGCGGCACTGGACCGGATGCAGGCCTATAGCTGGCCGGGCAACATCCGCGAACTGCGCAACGTGGTGGATACCCTGGTGGCATTGGCGGAGGGCGATCGGCTGAACGAAAGCGACCTGCCGCCCGAGGTGCTCGCAGCACCGTCTCGCTCTCCAGCGCCTGTCTCCCGCCCGCTCAACAACGGCAGTGAGGGTTCTCCCCCACCGCCTGGCGCGGATCTCAAGGCGGCTGAACGCGCTGCCATTCTGGCCCAGGTGACTGCGTGTGGCGGCAACCTCACCGAAGCTGCGCGACGCCTCGGCATTGCCCGCTCGACCCTCTATGTGCGCCTCGCCGAGTATGGTGATGGGCGTGTGCTCAAGAATTGACATCCGCTCCGGCCCGGTGTCCGTCCTCTGGACGTTCGGCTCAGGCACAGTTCGATATTCGGACATTCGCAGACGCAAAGCGAAATCTGTGCAGGCGCGGTAAGGTATTGCAAGACTTGAACTGACCATCTGCCGAATAACTGGCACGCCTTATGCCCCTCTCCCGATAGCCCGGCTCAACAGAAGCCGGCTCGGACAGGAGGACACGCGTGAACATCCAGGCACGGCACGTCAGAAGCGTCCAAGTACTCGGCATCGATGCCGGCGGCACCATGACCGATACGTTCTTCGTCGATTCCGACGGCGATTTCGTCGTCGGCAAGGCGCAAAGCACACCGCAGAATGAGGCCCTCGGCCTCATTGCCTCCAGCGAGGACGGCCTCGGCAGTTGGGGCCTGTCGCTGGCCGACGGGCTGAAGCACCTGCAAACGGGAGTCTATTCCGGCACCGCCATGCTGAACCGCGTGGTGCAGCGCAAGGGGCTGAAATGCGGCCTCATTGTCAACAGCGGCCTCGAAGACTTCCACCGCATGGGGCGGGCGATCCAATGCTACCTCGGCTATGCCTATGAGGACCGCATCCACCTCAATACCCACCGCTACGACCCGCCTTTGGTGCCGCGCAACCTCACCCGCGGCGTGGCCGAGCGCACCGACATGTTCGGCAAGGTGGTGATCCCGCTGCGCGAGGAGACCGCCCGCGCCGCCGCCCGCGACCTGATCGCGGCGGATGTGGAAGGCATCGTCATCAGCCTCCTGCATTCCTACAAGAACCCGGCTCACGAGCGCCGGGTGCGCGACATCGTCCTTGAGGAAATCGCCAAGAGCGGCAAGGCGATCCCGGTCTTCGCCTCGGCTGATTATTATCCGGTGCGCAAGGAGACCCACCGCACCAACACCACCATCCTGGAGGGCTATGCCGCCGAGCCCTCGCGGCAGACGCTGAAGAAGATCTCCGACGCCTTCAAGGAGCATGGCACCAAGTTCGACTTCCGGGTGATGGCCACCCATGGCGGCACCATCTCCTGGAAGGCGAAGGAACTGGCCCGCACCATCGTCTCCGGCCCCATCGGCGGCGTCATCGGCGCCAAATATCTCGGCGAAGTGCTGGGCTACAACAATATCGCCTGCTCGGACATCGGCGGCACCTCGTTCGACGTGGCGCTCATCACCCAAGGTGAGCTGACCATCAAGAACGACCCGGACATGGCCCGCCTCGTCCTCTCGCTGCCGCTGGTGGCCATGGACAGCGTGGGCGCTGGCGCCGGCTCCTTCATCCGGCTCGATCCCTACACCAAGGCCATCAAGCTGGGGCCGGATTCTGCCGGCTATCGGGTCGGCGTGTGCTGGAAGGAGAGCGGCATCGAGACCGTGACCATCTCCGACTGCCACATGGTGCTGGGCTATCTCAACCCGGACAACTTCCTCGGCGGTGCGGTGAAGCTGGACCGCCAGCGCTCGGTGGACGCCATCAAGGCCCAGGTGGCCGATCCGCTCGGCCTCTCGGTGGAGGATGCGGCGGCGGGCGTGATCGAGCTCTTGGACAGCGACCTGCGCGACTATCTGCGCTCGATGATCTCGGCCAAGGGCTATAGCCCGCAAAGCTTCGTCTGCTTCTCCTATGGCGGCGCCGGCCCGGTGCACACCTATGGCTATACGGAAGGGCTCGGCTTCGAGGACGTCATCGTGCCGGCCTGGGCAGCCGGCTTCTCCGCCTTCGGCTGCGCGGCGGCGGATTTCGAATATCGCTACGACAAGTCGCTGGACATCAATCTCGCCCCCGACGCGCCGGACGACTTGTCCGAGAAGGCGGCGAGGACCCTCCAGGGCGCGTGGGACGAACTGACCCGCAACGTGCTGGAGGAGTTCAAGCTGAACGGCTACGAGGCTGACCAGGTGACGCTTCAGCCCGGCTACCGCATGCAGTATCGCGGCCAGCTCAACGATCTGGAAATCGAATCCCCGCTGCCCTCCGCCGACACCGCGCAGGACTGGGCCAAGCTGGTGGAGGCGTTCAACGCCACCTATGGCCGAGTCTATGCCGCCTCCGCCCGCTCGCCGGAATTAGGCTATTCGGTCACCGGCGCCATCATGCGCGGCTCGGTGCCGATCCAGAAGCCGAAGATCCCCAAGGAGCCCTTGGAGGGCGAGGCCCCGCCCGCCGACGCCTTCCTCGGGACCCGGAAGTTCTACCGCAAGAAGCGCTGGGTGGATGCGCAGCTCTACCGGATGGAAAGCCTGCGCCCCGGCAACCGCGTCGCCGGCCCCGCCATCATCGAATCCGACGCCACCACCTTCGTGGTCCCGGACGGCTTCGAAACCTTCCTCGACGGCCACCGCCTCTTCCACCTCAAGGAAGTCTGAGCGCCGCCCTCACCGACACCCATTCAAGGAAACGTCAAGATGAATATCAACGTCCGGCCCCAGGGCGCCCAAGGCGCCACGCGCGGCATCGTGCGCGGCGGCGAAA
Organism: Azorhizobium sp. AG788; assembly: GCF_004364705.1. NCBI lineage: Bacteria > Pseudomonadati > Pseudomonadota > Alphaproteobacteria > Hyphomicrobiales > Xanthobacteraceae > Azorhizobium > Azorhizobium sp. AG788. The sequence continues at coordinate 278,242 of NZ_SOBM01000008.1, read as the reverse complement.
CCCTGAAAGAGCATCGCGACCGCCTGATGGAGGCGACCCGCCGCACCAAGCATTATGCGGGCTTGGAGACGCTGGAACTGCGCGACACCCAGCCGATCCACTACAACAAGCTGTTCTCCCGCCTGCGCGCCGGCGTGGTGGATGCACGCGAGACCGCCAAGAAGATCGCCGCCTCGCCCATCGTCGAGCAGGAGGGCGAACTGTGTTTCACCCTTTACAATGCGGCGGGCGATAGCATCCTCACCTCCACCGGCATCATCATCCATGTGGGGACCATGGGGGCGGCGATCAAATACATGATCGAGAACGACTGGGAGAGTAATCCCGGCATCAACGACAAGGACCTATTCTGCAACAACGACTGCCTCATCGGCAACGTGCATCCCTGCGACATCCATACCATCGTGCCCATCTTCTGGGAGGGCGAACTGATCGGCTGGGTGGGCGGCGTCACCCACGTCATCGACACCGGCTCGGTCGGGCCGGGCTCCATGTCCACGGGGCAGGTGCAGCGCTTCGGCGACGGCTACCAGATCACCTGCCGCAAGGTGGGCGCCAACGACACCTTGTTCCGCGACTGGCTGCACGAAAGCCAGCGCATGGTGCGCACCACGCGCTACTGGATGCTGGACGAGCGCACCCGCATCGCCGGCTGCCACATGATCCGCAAACTGGTGGAAGAGGTGGTGGCCGAAGAGGGCATCGAGGCCTATTGGAAGTTCGCCTATGAGGCGGTGGAGCACGGCCGGCAGGGGTTGCAGAACCGCATCAAGGCCATGACCATTCCCGGCACCTACCGGCAGGTGGGCTTCGTCGATGTGCCCTACGCCCATGAGGACGTGCGGGTGCCGTCCGACTTCGCCAAGCTCGACACCATCATGCATTCGCCTTCGGAGATCACCATCCGCGGCGACGGCACCTGGCGGCTCGACTTCGAGGGCGCCAGCCGCTGGGGCTGGCACACCTACAACGCCCATCAGGTGAGCTTCACCTCCGGCATCTGGGTGATGATGACCCAGACGCTGATCCCGTCCGAGATGATCAATGACGGGGCGGCCTACGGCACCGAGTTCCGCCTGCCCAAGGGCACCTGGATGAACCCGGACGACCGCCGCGTCGCCTTCTCCTACGCCTGGCACTTCCTGGTCTCGTCCTGGACCGCGCTGTGGCGCGGCCTGTCGCGCTCCTATTACGGGCGCGGCTATCTGGAGGAGGTGAATGCGGGCAACGCCAACACCTCCAATTGGCTTCAAGGCGGCGGCTTCAACCAGTATGACGAGATCCATGCGGTGAACTCGTTCGAATGCGCCGCCAACGGCACCGGGGCGACCGCCGTGCACGACGGCCTCTCCCATGCCGCCGCCATCTGGAACCCGGAAGGCGACATGGGCGACATGGAGATCTGGGAGCTGGCCGAGCCGCTCGTCTATCTCGGGCGGCAGATCAAGGCCAATTCCGGCGGCGCCGGCAAGTATCGCGGCGGCTGCGGCTTCGAGAGCCTGCGCATGGTCTGGAACGCCAAGGACTGGACCATGTTCTTCATGGGCAACGGCCACATGTCTTCCGACTGGGGGCTGATGGGCGGCTATCCTGCCGCCTCCGGCTATCGCTTCGCCGCCCACGACACCGGACTGAAGGAGCTGATCGCCTCCGGCGCGCCCATCCCGCTCGGCGGCGACACTGACCCGCAGAACCCCGTGTGGGACGCACTGATGCCCGACGCCAAGATCAAGCGCGACAAGCAGGCGATCACCACCGAGGAGATGTTCAAGGATTACGACCTCTACCTCAACTACATGCGCGGCGGCCCCGGCTTCGGCGATCCGCTCGACCGCGAGCCGCAGAGCGTGGTGGACGACCTCAACGGCGGCTACCTGGTCGAGCGCTTCGCCGCGCAGGTCTATGGCGTGGTGGCGGCGAAGGCGGCGGACGGCGCCTTCACGCTGGATGCGGCGGGCACCGACGCCCGGCGCACGGACATCCGCCGAGAGCGGCTCGCCAAGGCGGTGCCGACGCGCGAGTGGATGAAGGGCGAGCGGGAGAAGATCCTGGCCAAGGAGGCCGGCGACCACGTCAAGCAGATGTTCGCCTCCTCCTTCAAGCTGGGGCCGAAGTTCTTCGCGGACTTCCGTACCTTCTGGGACCTGCCGGACGACTGGACGCTGCCGGAGGAAGAGATCGGCATCCCGCACTATGGCTCGCACTACCACATGGATGTCTCCGAACTGCCGGACGTGAAGACGGTGCAGTTCGTCGAGCAATAGGCAAGACCGGGCATCGGCCGGGGCCTCATTGCACACCCCGGTCGGTGCCCTCCGTCCCAACCATCAAGAAACCGGAGGACACCCATGGCCTATACACGCGCCAAGATCGCCGACCTGGTGGACGGCAAGATTGACCACGACACGCTGCACCAGATGCTCTCCACCCCGAAGGACCCGGAGCGCTTCTCGCTCTATCTGGAGATCCTTCAGGAGCGGGTGAGCTGGGACGACAAGATCATCCTGCCGCTGGGCCCCAAGCTCTACATGGTCCAGATCAAGGAGACAAAGCAGTGGAAGATCCGCTGCGAATGCGGCCACGACTTCTGCGACTGGCGGGAGAATTGGAAGCTGTTCGCCTGCGTCAACGTGCGCGACACGCCGGAGAAGATGGAGGAGATCTATCCGCGCCTGATGACGCCCACCTCCTCCTGGCAGGTGCTGCGGGAATATTACTGCCCGAAATGCGCCACCCTGCACGATGTGGAGGCGCCCACCCCCTGGTATCCCGTGATCCGCGACTTCGAGCCGGACATCGACACCTTCTACAAGGACTGGCTCGGCCTGCCGGTGCCGGAGCGGGTAGAGGCGGCCTGAGGGGTCTCAGGGCGCCCCGGATCGGACGGTATCAGGCGCGCGCGGCAAACGGTCTTTGCGACCGGCTCCCGCGCGCGCTTTGGGTCAGGAAGACCGAGGTCGACGCGGGCAAGCGGGTGGGCGTGCCCAGCGACGTTGCCGAGAAGATGAAGGCGCCGGAGCGGGAGAACGGCGAACTGCGCCAGGCCAACGAGATCCTGCGCAAGACGTCGGCCTATTTCGCTCAGGCGGAGCTCGACCGCCCGTTCAAGCGATGATCGCCTTTATCGACGATCACCGAGAGGCATACGGGGTCGAGCCGATCTGCAGGGTCTTGCCGATCTCCTGTCCACCCACCGCGAGCGGCTGGCCCAGCGGCGCGATCCGGGGCGGATGTCGGTCAGGGTGCGGCGGGACCAGGAGCTGAAGCCCGAGGTCACCCGCGTCTTCGCCGAGAACTTCGCCGTCTATGGCGTGCGCAGGTTTGGCGACAGTTGCGGCGGGAGGGCTTCGTTCGTTCTCCTTCCCCAGATCCTTCAGCCGCTTCACCTGGTCGCTTCAGCCCGCCGAGCTCCTTGCGCCAGCGATAGTAGGTGAACGCCGTCACACTGATGGCCCGGATCGCCTCCGCTACCGGCCGTCCCCGCGACACCAAGACGTCGACCTTCCGAAGCTTCGCGACGATCTCTTCCGGCTTGTGCTTCTTCTGCGCCATCGGGCCATCTTCCAAAGGCTCAAGAAGCCTACTTCACGGAGGACCGTTTTTCACGTGGAGGCCATCTGCATGTAAAGCAACATCATTTCTATGCCATAATGGGGGTGTGCGTACAATATAGATCGTCCACACATCCGTGGTGAACTAGATTTGTGTGGATGAAGTCCATTTCATCTTGGTTGTTCTGTATAGGCAGTGGTGCTCCTTCCTTGAAGCGATACACATATGGGAAATTCTGGCGTAGGTAATCCAGGAGTTCGCGGGGGTTATGATTGCCGAAAGTGATTAACGTAAACGAGTTGAATTCCAGGTATACGCTCGGTCGGAAAGTGTGTAGTGTTTTGGTCGCCCCTCGCAAAACCTCTATTTCATAGCCTTCTACATCCAGCTTAATAAAGTCTACCCTGGGAAATCCTTCCTGGCTCAGAAAATCGTCGAGCCGATCGACCTTCACGGTTCGATTGCCCCCTCCCAAGGCTGTGCCCGATGGTGCGAGGCGATTCCCGCTGGAGTCGTTCGGGTCAGACATAAATGTCAATTCACCGGCGCGATCTCCCAGCGCAAGTTGGTATGGGGTGCAGTTCGAAAGATTATTTGCGACGATAGTTTCCTGAAGGAAGCCGAATGTCTGCGGATCGGGCTCGAAAGAGAGGAAGGAGCTTCCGGGAAACGATTTTCCGAGAATTGCTGTGGTCAATCCGATATTTGCTCCGATGTCGAGACCGTACATTTGGTCATTCAAGTGATTGTCAATGATGTATAATAAAAAATTATTCGTCTGAATTCCGGTATCGATATCATTGAAGTAAAGATCTCCAGTGCGCCCATATATTTTTAAAAAATGGTCGCGGTATTCAATTATTTTTAAGTCCAATGTATCCTCCGTTAGTGTATGTATGCATATTTTCGTATTAGAATGCGCGGAATGCCTGAATGGGTCGCTCGCGACTTCCTTGGATGCTGATTGCCGCTTGTTAGGCGGGTGGATTGGCTGGGAGGGCTCGGTAATCTCGCGCGTGCCATGGCTACCATCAGGTGGCGGTGGTGGAGCTTTCCAGTAAGGCCTTTCAATATAGAAATTTCGACGTTGGCTGCTCTGATTTTTGCTAAGTCGTGAATTGTGTGACGGTAGGGTCGATCTTAATGCGCATTGTGGCAAAATGGATGAGCTCGTATATGGAGATCAAAATAGTTTTCTATCCTGATTAACATTCATTCATCATTATAATAAGTTCAATCTATTATATAGATAGCTAGAAATTTTCTTAAAAAATTGTCAATTGGCCTGTGGCGGTATAATCCATTTTGTCAAAGCTTCATGGGAGATTAAGAGCTAAATACGGATCGAGGTCTATTGTTGAGAAATTTTATCTCCTGAGGTGCGGGGCGTAGTTTTCCCTGCGTCTCGTTGAGAAGGATGCCCGATCGCGCGGTGATCGCATGGGGGGCTGATGATGGGCTTTATATCTCAGATATCGAAGCGCCTCCGGGCGCGGGCTCTTTTCCGACTTGCCGATACCGCGCGTGATGAGCGAAGGTGGGATGCCGCGGCCGATTTTTATGCTCAGGGGCTTCTCATTACGCCGGACGCTTTCGCTGCGTGGGTTCAATGCGGTCATGCTCGAAAGGAAGCCGGTGATCTGGTCGCCGCCGAAGCTTCATACAGACAGGCTATGAGGTTGCGACAAGAGGACGCTGATCTTCATGTTCAGATCGGCCATTTGTTTTCCCTCCGCGGTCAGTCTGGAGCTGCGGCGGAACACTACCGGAGGGCGGCCGAACTTGGTTCCCGCGATGTCCATGCCCTCCAGTATGCAGATGCTCGCACCAGACGGCAGGCGTCCGCTCCACTGACGTCAGCAGCGGACGGCTTCGCCAGGGCCGATGAGTTGCGCGACCGGGGAGACTTCGAGTCAGCCGCGCTCTTCTACGAAGATGGACTGGCCATCGATCCGCGCTCTTTCCCGCATTGGGTTCAGCTGGGGCACATGCGGAAGGAGAGCGGGGATCCGGAGGCGGCTGAGCGCGCCTATGTCCAGGCTTTTAAATTACAGCAGGACGACGCTGACCTCCTCATCCAGATGGGGCATCTTTACAAGAGCATCGGAGAGCGAGCCAAGGCCGGCGACTGCTATGCGCGCGCCATACTTCTTGGTTCCCACGATATGCACGCCTTGCGTTTCCTGGCCGAGTCCGAGGCGCGTTTTGCGCTTTATCGAGAGATGCTTGACAGATTTGAGGGGGTGGACCTGCGCGTCGTGTCAAAGCGCCGATCTGGTAGCTTCGCGATGCAGGTCGTCCAGATGGTTTCATGACGAAGGGCTCTGACGTGCCAAAACGGATATTTTGGCTCGGCATGCACAAAGTGCTTCGCACCACCGAGCTGCCGCAGCTTCGAGACATGGGATATGAGGTTTTCAGCCCGGCCTACATTTCGGATGTTTATGATCAGTCCGCAGACCGGGCGATCGATTTCGACCAGCCGACAACACTTCCAGACGACGTATTTGCAGAGCTTCTAGCGCATAATTTTTTCTATTCGAGCATTCCGTCGCACATTGGGGATTATCTGAATCAATATTTTGACTGCGTGATCGTCACAATCAACGCTGACTGGCTGCGTTCGATTGTCGATGTGTTCAAGAAACGAATTATCTACCGCATATATGGGCAGCCATACTCACTTTCCGAGTATATCATGAAGAGCGGAACGTGGGAAAAGATTATGGTGCATGGCGATTTTCATATCGTGCCATTCGCCGCAGAAACGACGGAGTTTGAGCGCCCATGGTTCCGTGATCTCTGTGCTGGCGTCGTGCCCTATCAGATCCCCGATGATGTGTTCGATTTTACCGGAACGTGGGGTGGAGCCTCCCACAATGGTACAATTGCGACCAGCATTCCGAACGTCGAGAATGCCTATTATAGCTCTGAGTATCGGCGCTTTAATTCTGCCTTCCCGCATCGCGTCTTCAGGATTTATGGGCCACAGCGGTCGACACCAGATGATACGCGTTTTGTCGGCGCGCTGCGGAGGCAGGACTTCCTGGGGCGCCTTCGGGATTCTGCGGGTTTCTTCTATAATTTCCGTGATCCGGTCTGCTATCTGGCCCCGATAGAGAGCATGCAGATTGGTGTGCCGGTGCTTTTCGCTCCGGGCTCGCTGCTGCACCGCTTCTACCCTGACAAGACGCCCGGCCTGATCCGCAATCAGATCGACGCGGAGCGCAAGATCAAACTGCTGCTGAACAGCGATGCAACATTCGCGGCAGAAGTGATTGAATCGCAAGAGCCTGTGCGCCAGCGCTATGACCGGGAGATTGTCAGGCCCAAGTTCGAGCGTCTGTTCAGAGCTCTCATTGATCGGGAACCTGCGCATGCCCCGTGTCTTGTGTTCGATCACCGATCGATACCTGTCCGCTCCCCATTGGCCCCGCAGAGTGGTGCTGGGTCCGATACCGTTGCGTTGCTGATGCACATCGACGGTTTGGTCGGCTACGCCGGGGGCAAGCCGTCCGCCTTCGAGGGAATCCCGCGCGTGATCGAAGCGGTGGTGTCTGCGCTCCAGGCTACCACTGATCTCAGGTGTGCGATCACATGCACCGAAACCTCCGTCAGCGTCATGTACGACTTTTTCAGGGATTACGTCGCCTCCGGTAGAGTCGAGCTGATCCCCATTCCTGCAACCGCCATCAATGAGGAGGTGATTCAGTCCATAGGAAAAATGATCGTCGTCAATCATATCAATGGCCGCGAGGATATAAAGAGCGTACTTGTTCCCCACTATTATCTGTTTCCGGAAAGCCTTTTCCTGAAAAAGCGGATAACGCTCTACCTTCCGGACTATTTTCCATATCTGATGCCGGAAGCCATTTTCGATATTTCCCGCGAGAAGGATATCGAGAACAAGGAAGTCGGCGTCGCGATCGCTAAAAAGGCCGCGAATATCCTGACAAATTCTGACTTCACGCGCAGCTACCTGCCCGCGGCCGGCTTCGTGCGCCCGTCCGAGGCAGACAAAGTGATCGTTGCGCCGCTTCCCCTGCTCGGCGAGCGCGGCGTTGAACAGCTGTCACGTGACCGCGAGACCCAGCTCAAGGCCGAGATCGGCGGGCGCCCTTATCTATTCTATCCCACCGCGGTGCGGCCGAACAAGAATATCGGCTTTTTCCTCCGCGTGCTCGCGGAGATGCGTGTCAAAAATCCCGATATGATCGCGGTACTCACGGGCGATCTTCGGTCGGTGCCGGGGGTGCAGGAGATCTGCGACGACCTCGGGCTGGAACAGCACATCGTGTTCATGAGGCGCGTCGGGGATGACGTCCTGGCGTGGCTATATCGGCACGCCGTTGCGCTCTGTCTTACGTCGTCGGTGGAAGGGAACTTCCCCCCGCAGGTGCTCGAAGCTCTCGCATACGGTTGCCCGGTCGTATCGACGCGGTTGCCGACCATAACGGAAGTGCTGCCGGACGGTTTCGAAATGCTTCTCCTGTGCAATGAGCGTGACCAAGCCGATTTTACCCGGAAGATCGATATCGCCATGGAGCAGCGTGACCAGACACTGCTCCGGCAGGCCGCAGTTATGGGTTTCATGCGTGAGCGTAACTCGATCGCCGTTTTCGCCGGGAAGGTCGCCGCCTCCCTCGGCTATGGCGACGCCTTGAGCCGGGAGATTGAGCAATGCGCATCGGCGTGATGAGCGCCAGCATCACCGGTATGACCGGGCATGACGCTTTGTCGATGGTGCTCCGTTTAAGAGAATCGGGCGAAGATGTGGTGCTCTTTACCGATGCGACGCGCGCGGGCAGCCATGCCTCCGTCTACGATTTGGCAGATGCGCCGCTCCTGATGTCTGCCGGTGATCTGCTGATTTATCACTTCAACGGGCCGGATGAGGCTGCCGAGCGCATTCTCCAGAGACTGAAATGCGAGATTGTTCTCCGTCCACACACCCTCGCACAGCACGAGATCGATCCGAAATCGTCGGTTCGCGCGGCCAGGCGTCAGCGAGAAACCCGGGCTGCTCTGGCGCGGCTGAGGGATAGAAGGGTGATAGAGGCATGGCTGCCTGCGGGCCTCATTCTTGAAGAAGCCGAGCGGACACTTCGTATGCCCTGCGCTCGCGTTCCCCAGTTTATAGAGACTGATAGCCTATTTAGGGCGCCAACTGAGAGTCAGGCCAGCTCCGCGCTGACCGAGCACTGGCTTAATATCCTTATCGTTTCGCCCCTCGCGGCAGACGCCGGCATCGAGCAGGCCCTGCGCACCTTCAGCGGCTTCAACCGAACGGCGCTGGCCGGAGCGCATCTCCACATTGTCGGCGATGCCGGCGGGGACGACCAATATTTGCGTCATCTGGGTGGCTTGGCGGGCGGCCTTCAACTCGCCGGGTCATTCACCCACCACCTCGATCCGCTGCCGGATGCCCTTGCGTCACTCTATAGGGGCTGTGACCTGTTCCTGGCCGCGCAGGGGACGACGCCGGAAGCGGTCACGCGTGCCCTGGCGTTCGGTCTGCCCGTCGTTGCGCTCTCGTCTCCCACCGCTGCAGATCTGGCTGGTGAAGCTGCCTTTCTGGCGGGGTCACCAGATAAGCTGGCCAATATGGCTCATACGCTGGTCATGGATGCCTTCGGCATGGCCTCCGCGAAACGTGCTGCCCTTCAGCGGTTCAACGACCATTGTGAAAGTCGGCACGTCGCTGCATCGCTCCTTACGGCACTCTCAAATACACGCCGTAGGCTTCTTGAGCCGATTGGTGAACATGCCGATATCAGCGGTGACTGGTTCGGCATTCCACAGGCCGAGGAATTGGTCCGAGCGGCCATCCAACTCGCGCCGGATCTCCGGGCTCATTCTCTCGACGGGGAGGACCGGCGGCGCGATTTTATCGCATGGGTCATTTCCGTCGAGTTCGGCCGCTCCGAGGCGCGCCCCGGTCTCCTCGGCGGTCCGCAGTTTAGCGCCTACGCGGCGCATCTCCCGGTGCCGCCAGCCGCTGCGCATCTCGGCGCCGAACAGCGCCTGAAGTGGTTTTTTGACAGAGAAGTACGCAGCGCCTTCGATCTTCAAAGCTCTGCGTCGGTGGCCGCGTATATCGAATGGTCGCAGGAACAGGCGGCCGCCTAGCTGCGGCGGCCGGAGAGGATTTTATCGCCGCCAACGTTTTGGGTGACTATTGTACGAATACATCTAGTGGTTGTTAAGATCATCCTTCGGAGACTTGAAGCGCCTGTCAGATGGACACCATCAATGCTGCGAACCGAAGCTGCGCCACTATTTCAGGTTTGAGCGGGTTGTGAGTGCCGTAAGGTCAAGCTCCCATTCGAGAGCCTGCAGTGTCGCTTCATCGATCTCGCCGCCGCGGTGCAGACGGATCAGTTCCATGCGGCCGGCGCTCAGGGTTTGAAGCGTCAAGGGCAAGTGGGCGCGCAGCGTGGCGCGGAACTCCTGCTCCCGTCCAGCAGTCGCCCCACTCACTCCAGATCCCCCACCATCTGCCCCAAATTCTCGGGCGAGGCTGGAACCCCGTGTAGCCATGGGCGTTCTTCGAGCGTCCACGGCACAGTCAAAGCTCCGTTGGGCCTCTTTAGTGAGAGTATCATGGTGCCGGAGATGGTGTTTGCTCGTTCGATGGCTGTGTTCCTGATAGATGAACATGTGTTTATATTGGGATTTTCTCGCTTCGAGACATGTGTTGGGATGGATAAGCGTAGCGTCATCTTGCGTAGTCTCCATGCCTGATGCAGAAAACGACATGGTGCCCGTATCTGCTTGCTGAATTCGCCCGGAGCCCCGTCCCATGGACAATCAGCCCATTCCGACACCGACGGCCCGCATGCGGGCGCTGCTCATCCTGTTCGCGGCCACCATCCTGCTGCCGGCGGCTCTCATCGGCCTCGGATACTGGGAGCACGGGCGGGTTTCGGACGCGCTTGCGCAGGCGCAGGATCGGCGGGATCGGATGGCCGGCATGCTCCAGCAACTGGAAGCTCGACAGAAGCCGGGCGCCGGCATCGATTACAGCATCCGCTTCATGCGCGGCGGGCAGACCTTCGTGGGTCCGCTGGCCATCTCCGAGGCCCGCAAGACGCTCGACTATCTGGACGAAGGCGTCCTCCTTGAGGAGGTGCGGCAACCCCTGCCGATGGTGGCGATGGTGAGCGCCGCGGCGGTCGCCGCGCTCTCCGTGCTGGCCATTCTCACGGCTGTTCTGCTGGGCCGGGCGGGGCGTGCGTCGCGCGACATGCTGGTCGCCGGCTTCTCGTTCGCCCGCCGCATGCTGCGCCCGCTGCTGCTCGTGCAGGTGGTGCTGGGGGCGCTCGCGTTGATCGCGGTGGTTGTCTTTGAGGCGCTGCCCTTTGTGCATGGGGGCGGGCGGGAGTGGGGCCTGAGCGACGGAAACGGCGCCAAGCTGTTTGCACTGGGCGTCGCGATCGCCGGCGTCGCTGCCTGGACCGCCTTCAAGACCTTCGTCAGGCTGCGGCGCGCGGTGCAGGTCTTCGACCCCGATCCCATGCCGATCATCGGCCACACGGTCAGCCGCGCGGAAGCGCCGGGCCTGTGGGGGCTCGTGGACGATCTGGCCGGGCGCCTCGGCGCGCTGAAGCCGGACAATGTGGTGGTGGGTCTCGCCGGCGGCTTCTTCGTGTCTTCCGGGCCGAAGGTGCTGCGGCCGGACGATACGCGGCTCTCGGGCAACACGCTCTATCTGCCCTTGCCTTATCTCGCTTTGCTGCGGGAGGACGAGGTGGCCACCATCATCGGCCACGAACTGGCTCATTTTTCCGGCGGCGATACGCAATACAGCCTCCGCTTCGTGCCGCTCTATGCCGGGGTCTCCCGCTCGCTGGAGGCGGTGGCGCTGGCCGGTATGACCGGCGACGGCAAGATCTCGCCCTTCACCTATCCGGCCTTCCAGCTCGGTGTGTTCGTGCTCAACCAGTTCGACGGCGCGGTCCTGCACTGGAGTCGCAAGCGCGAGTTCGAGGCCGACGCGGCGGGTGCGCGTGTCACCTCGAACGAGGCGGGCGCCCGCGCGCTGCTGCGCACGCTGGCGGTGGAGCCTCGCATCAATGAGGTGCTCGAGGCGGCCCACGAAGATCCCGACAACGCCCCGGCGGATCTGGTGGCCTTCACCGTGGACCATGTGGCAGACCGGGGGGCCGAGGACCCGAGCCCTCACCTCGACAAGCGCCAGCCGCACCCCACGGACACCCATCCGCCCACCGTGCAGCGCATCGCTGCCCTCGGGCGGGAGGTGACGCCGGCCGCACTCGCCGAGGCCGTGGCGCCGCCCGCGCCGGGTGCCCTTTCTCGCCTGTCCGCCTATTTCGCTGACCCAGCCGGCATCGCGCGGACCGCCAGCGCGCGCTTCGTGGGCACCGTGCGCCAGAACATGCAGGCCCAGCGCGAGGCCCTTCAGGCGCTGGCCGACGAGGTGCAGGCCGAGCCGGTGCCGCTCCATGAGAACACGCGGCCCGGTGCGATCTTCCTCTTCGTCTTCGGCGGGCTGTTCGTCGCAGCTGCGGCCGCCGTCGCCGTCATGGGGCGCGTGCCGGGCTTCTCTGTCTCCGAGACGCAGCTCCTGGCCGGGCTCGCCGGCGGGATGGGGCTGATCTTCATGCTGTTCGGCATCCCGCTCCTGCTGCGCAGCCGGAAGCCCTGCCTGATCCTGGAACGGGATGCGCTGGTCCACCCGGGCCTCGACCGCCCCATCGTGTGGACCGACATCAGCGGCACCGGATACGCGAATGACCGTGGCGCCCTAGTCATCAATCTGGCGATCGGTCCGGACGCCCCGTTTCCAGCCAAGGTACGAGGCGCGCGCCGCATCAAGGTGAAGCCGAAGCAGCGGCTCATCACCATCAAGGCGGTGCCCCCGCGCAAGCTCAAGGCGCGTGGAATGGCGGATCTCATCGAGGACTACATCCGGGCCGCCCATGCCCGCCGCATTCTGGCGGAAGACGCGCGGCTGAGCGCGTAAGCCGCATCGCCAGACGTTGATATGAAAAGAAGGGGGAGGCGCGGGCGCGCCTCCCCCCCTTTGGTTTCAGCGATCCGAGCTTACTTGGCGGGCTTCACGTTCATCGCCAGTGTGTCCTCGTCCACGCGGGGGGTGAAGGTCACCTTGGCCTTCTGCATGGCCCAGGCGCTGACGATGGACGCGATGGGCAGGGTGGGGCGGTCCTTGGCCACCAGCGTGGCGGCGTCCTCAAGCTGTGTGCGGCGCTTGGGCACGTCCATCTCCACCGCCGCCTGCTCGATCAGCTTGTCCAGCGCCGGGTTGGAATAGCCGCGCACGTTGAAGCCGCCGAGCTTGGTTTCCGGCGTGTTGGTATGCATCAGGCCGGCGAGCGTGTAGTTGGCCTCGCCCGTCAGCGTGCCCCAGCCCCACATGGAGAGGCCATAGTCGCCACGTGTCCGGGCGGGGAAGAAGACCGTGCTCGGCTGCCCGTTCGCCTGCGCGTCGATGCCGGCGGCGGCAAGCATCTGCACGATGCTGGTGCCCACCGCCCCGTCGCTCTGGAGGCGGTCGGTGGTGAAGGTGAGCGCCACCTTGAAGCCGTTGGGATAGCCGGCTTCCGCGAGCAGTTGCTTGGCTTTCTTCGGGTCCGCCTTGGTGACCTTGAGCGTCTTGTTGAAGCCGAAGATGGTGTCGGTGACGAGCTGGGAGGCCGGCTTGCCGAGGCCCTCCATGGCGATTTCCGCCAGCGCCTCGCGGTCGATGGCGAGATCGAAGGCCTCGCGCACCTTGGGGTCGAGGAAGGGGTTCTTCGGCAGCGGCGAGCCGTCCTTGGCGGTGACGAGGGCCGGCTTGTCGCGGAAATCGAACTCCACGAGGAAGACATAGACGCTGTCCGCCTTGTCCACCTTCAGCTTGGCGTCCTTCTCCAGCGTCGGCACGTCGGCCGGCGGCACGCGGGAGATGAGGTCGAGCTGGCCGGCCTTGAGCTGGGCCACGCGGGCGGCATCGTTCGGGATTTCCTTGCGGACCACCTTCTCCCACGGCTCCTTGCCGCCCCAATAGCCGTCGAAGCGGGTGAGGACGAGTTCCTCCTTCGGCGTCCAGGAGACGAACTTGTAGGGGCCGGTGCCGATGGTGGCCTTGCCGGAATTGAAGCCGTCGCCCGCCGTGTCCTTGGTGGAGAAGTCCTTGGCGGCGGTATGGGAGACCACGAACAGGCGCACGAAATCGTTCGGCAGGGTGGGCGCCGGCCCGTCGGTCTTGATGCGGATGGTGAGCGGATCGACGATCTCCACCGCCTTCACGCGCCGCACATAGACCGTGGTGGGGTTGGGGCCGGTGACGTTGGGGATGCGCTCGATGGAGAACTTCACGTCCTCGGCCGTGAAGTCGGAGCCGTCATGGAATTTCACGCCCTTGCGCAGCTTGAATTCCCAGGTGGTATCGTCGACGGCGGTCCAGCTTTCGGCAAGGCCGGGTTCGAGCTGGAGATTGTCGCCGGACTTCACCAGCGTATCGAAGACATGCTTGGCCGCCTCCGCCTGCACGCCGGTGGAGGTGAAGTGCGGGTCCATGGACGCGGGCCCGGAACGCACGCCGATGGTCAGCGTCTGCGCGAACAGGGCGCCCGATGCCGTGGTGGCGAGGAGGGCGGCAAGTGACAGGGTTCGGAACGTCGAGGCGAGCGTCACGGCAGGGTATCCTCTGTTTCGATTGTCTGGGGCCACTCGGGAGAATCCACCACCATCTTGGCGAGGATCTCGAACAACATCGCGCGCTCGCCGGGGCTGAGCCGCGCCAGCATCACCCGCTCGCGCTCCAGCATCACCGGCATGCTGGCATCGAAGATGCGCTGGCCGTCGTCGGTGATGTTCAGCACGTAGCTGCGGTGATCCTTGGGGTCGGTGTCGCGCCGGATGAGCTTGCGCTTCAGCAGGCTCTGGATGGCCCGGCTGATGGTGGGCTTGGGGAAGCCGCTGGAGGAGCAGATGTCCTTCGCCGCCACCCCGCCCTTCAGGCCGAGCGCATAGAGCACCACGAATTCCGGCCGCGGCAGGCCGAAGGTTTTCTCCGTCCAGCCATAGACCGGAACGTTGAAGTTCATGGACAGGTAGTTGATGCGGAAGGAAAACCAGCAGGGATTGCGCCACAGCTTGATGGCAATCAGCGGATCAACATCCGCCGGCAGATCCTCCTCCGCCGCGCTCGGCGGCAGTTGCGGCGCGTGCATCCTCTCCCCGCCCTCGGACCGGCGTGGCCGGCCCTTCTCAAGTTGGTTCATCGTGAAACTTGACAGAAGGTTTTGAGCCCTGTCAATCTGCTTAACAAGTTTCAAACGAAACCATTTTCGCGACTGCAAACTGTGGTTTTGCAGGGCGGCATGGCCGTGCTTGCGGGGGACTGATGCACGTTGCCGGCATGAACTGGATGCAGATGGAGGCGCGGGTCCGCGCCGACGATCGCTGCGTCCTGCCCATCGGCAGCGTCGAGCAGCACGCTTACTTAAGTCTCGCCACCGACATGATCCTTGCCGAGCGGGTTGCGCTGGAGGCGGCGGGGCCCCTTGATGTGCCGGTCTTCCCGGTTCTGCCCTACGGCCTTGCGTCCGGCTTCACTGCCTTCCCCGGCACCGTCTCGCTGCGGCTCTCGACCTATCTGTCCGTAGTGTCCGACATTCTGGACAGCCTCTACCGCACGGGTTTCCGGCGCATCCTCATCGTCAACGGGCATGGCGGGAATACACCGGTCACGGCCCAGATTTCCGAATGGCTGAACGGCCACGAGGGGGCGCGGGTGCGCTTTCACGACTGGTGGCGGGCGCCGAAGACCTGGGCGAAGGTGATGGAGATCGACCCCGCGGCGTCCCACGCCTCATGGATGGAGAATTTCCCCTGGACGCGGCTTGAGGGCGTCACGCTGCCCGAGGAAGCCAAACCGCGCATCGACTTCGACCGCCTCGCGCAGGGCGGTGCGGCCGACAAGCGCGCCCTGCTGGGGGATGGCAACTACCACGGCCTCTATCAGCGCCCCGATGTCGACATGGAGGCGCTCTGGACGGTGGCGGTGGAGGAGACGCGTGCGCTCCTCACGGACGGATGGCTCTGAGGCACCATGCTGGGCTTTGCCATCCAGAGGCTCATTCAGGCCGCCCTTGTGGTGCTGGTCATGTCGGCGCTGGTGTTCGCCGGCGTGTTTGCCATCGGCAATCCCATCGATCTGCTCATCTCGCCCGAGGCGACGCAGGATATCCGCGCCGCCACCATCGCCAAATACGGCTTCGACCTGCCGCTCTGGCAGCAGTATCTCCACTTCCTCGGGCGGGCCCTGCACGGGGATTTCGGCCAGTCCTTCGTCTACAACATGCCGGTCGGACAGCTTATTCTCTCGCGCTTGCCCGCGACACTGGAACTGACTCTGGCAGCCGTCCTCGGCGCGACGCTGCTCGGCGTTCCCCTCGGCATGTATGCGGGCTACCGGCCGAACAGCCCCGCCGCGAAGCTGCTCATGGCCGCTTCCATCATCGGCTTTTCCGTGCCCACCTTCTGGGTCGGGCTGGTGCTCATTTTCGCTTTCGCGGTCCAACTCGGCTGGCTGCCGGCGGGCGGGCGAGGGGCGACGGCCAGCCTGTTCGGCGTCGAATGGAGCTTTCTCACGCTGGACGGCCTCCAGCACATGTTGCTCCCGGCCATCAATCTCGCGCTGTTCAAGTTCGCGCTCATGATCCGCCTTGCCCGTTCCGGCACGCGGGAGGTGATGCTGACCGACACGGTGAAATTCGCCCGCGCTGCCGGCCTCTCGGAACGCACCATCCTGCTGCGGCACGTGCTGCGGCTGATCGCCATTCCCATCGTCACCGTCTTCGGGCTGGAATTCGGCTCGACGCTCGCCTTCGCGGTGGTGACGGAGACGATCTTCTCCTGGCCGGGGCTGGGCAAGCTGATCATCGACTCCATCACCTCGCTCGATCGTCCGGTGATGGTCGCCTATCTCATGCTGGTGGCCCTGTTCTTCATCGGCATCAATCTGGTGGTGGACCTCTCCTATGCCGCGCTCGACCCGCGCCTGCGGAAAGGTCGCGCCTGATGGATCGCGCCGCGCCGCTCGCCCGCTTCTTCGCCGAGTTCCGCGAGAACCGCTCGGCGGTGCTCGGCCTCGCCATCGTGGTGACGCTGCTGGTGCTGGCGGTGCTGGCCCCGCTCATCACGCCGCAGGACCCCTATGACCTCGCTTCGCTCAGCCTGCGCGATGCGCGCCGTGCGCCGGGCTTCGTGGGCACCGGCGGCTATGTGCATTGGCTCGGCACGGATGCGCAGGGCCGCGACCTCTTCTCCGCCATCCTCTATGGACTGCGAATCTCCATCGAGATGGGACTGGTGGCGGGTGCCATCGGTCTCGTGCTGGGGGCTGGCGTCGGCACCATGGCGGCCTATGTGGGCGGACGCACCGAGGCCTTCATCATGCGCCTCGTGGACCTTCAACTGTCCTTTCCGGCCATCCTGCTCGCCTTCGTGCTGGCGGCGCTGCTGGGGCAGGGCAAGGCGCAACTGGTGATGGCGCTGGTGGCTGCCCAATACGCCTATTTCGCCCGCACCGCCCATGGCGCGGCATCCGCCGAGCGCAGCAAGGACTATGTGGAGGCCGCGCTCTCTACGCCTCTGCCCGCCTGGCGCGTGGTGTTCCGCCATATCCTGCCCAATGCGCTGCCGCCCCTCATCGTCGTTGCGACCGTTCAGGTCGCGAGCGCCATTTCGCTGGAGGCGACGCTCTCCTTCCTCGGGGTCGGCCTGCCGCCCACGGAGCCCTCGCTCGGCATGCTGATCGCCAACGGCTTTCCCTACATGCTGTCCGGCCGCTACTGGATTTCCATCTATCCGGGCGTAGCGCTCATCGTCCTCATCTTCTCGGTCAATCTCGTGGGCGACCAGATCCGCGACCAGCTCAATCCGAGGCTGAAGCGATGAACGCCCCCTTGCTGGAGGTGCGCGGCCTCTCCACCCAGTTTCCCACCCGTACCGGCCTCGTGAAGGCGGTGAACGACGTCTCGTTCTTTGTCCGGCGGGGCGAAATCCTCGGGCTTGTCGGAGAGTCGGGCTCCGGCAAAAGCGTCACCGGCTTCTCGCTCATCGGTCTCATCGATCCGCCGGGGCGCATAGCGGGAGGTGCGGTGCTGCTCGAGGGGCGGGATCTCGTGGGCCTGCCAGCCTCTGACCTGCGGGCCATTCGGGGTAAGCGCATCTCCATGGTCTTCCAGGACCCGAGCATGACGCTCAATCCGGTCCTGACCGTCGGCGCGCAGATGCGCCTTGCGCTGGAGGCGCATGCGGGGGGCTCGGGCCGGGAGGCGCGTGCGCGGTCGGTGGCCGCGCTGGCGCGCGTCGGCATCCCCGATCCGGCCCGGCGGTTGGACGCCTACCCGCACCAGTTCTCCGGCGGCATGCGCCAGCGCATCGCCATCGCCATTGCGCTGCTGCACCAGCCGGACCTCATCATCGCGGACGAGCCGACGACGGCCCTCGATGTCTCCATTCAGGCGCAGATCCTCGCCGAGATGAAGACGCTGGCGCGGGACAGCGGCACGGCTCTCATCTGGATCAGCCATGATCTCGCGACGATTTCCGCCATGGCGGATCGGATCGCCGTCATGTACGCGGGCCGGATCGTGGAGAGCGGGCCGACGGGAGCCGTGCTGCGCGACCCGCGTCATCCCTATACGCGCGGCCTGCTCGATTCCCTGCCGGCCATGGCCGAGGCAGGTGCCGATCTCGCCTCCATTCCGGGGACCACTCCGGCGCTCGACCGCCTGCCGCCGGGCTGTCCCTTCGCGCCCCGCTGCTTCAAGGCCCAGCCCGAATGTGCGAGCGAGCCGCCGGAAGTGGCGCAGGGCGGACGCAGCTTCCGCTGCCACTTCCCGCTCGGGGCCGCCGCATGAGCCCGCCCTTTCTCGCCGCATCGGCCCTCAGCCGTCGCTTCAGCCCGAATATCCCGCTCACCAGCCGCCTCATCGGCGCACTGGGGGGCAAGGCCGCGCCCCGCAGCGTGCATGCGGTCGATGGTGTCGATCTCGCCGTCACCAAGGGCGAGGCGCTGGGGCTGGTCGGGGAATCCGGCTGCGGGAAGACCACGCTCGGACGCATGATCGCCGGCATCCTGCCGCCCAGCGACGGCACGGTGGCGATTGCCGGCCAGCCGGTGATGTCGGGCGGCGCCACGCCGCGCAAGACGACGACGCGGGTGCAGATGGTCTTCCAGGACCCCTTCGCCTCTCTCGATCCGCGCATGCGCATCGGCGATACACTCAGCGAGGGGCCGGTGCATCACGGGCTCGTGCCGCGGGCGGAAGCGCGAGCCCATGTGCGGGGCTGGCTGACGCGCGTGGGGCTCGATCCCGATTATGCGGACCGCTATCCGCACCAGTTCTCCGGCGGCCAGCGCCAGCGCATCGCCATCGCGCGGGCGCTCGCCATGCAGCCGGACGTGCTGGTCTGCGACGAGCCGGTGGCCTCGCTGGACGTGTCGATCCAGGCGCAGATCATCAATCTCTTCCTGAAGCTGCGGCGGGAACTCGATCTCACGCTGCTGTTCATCTCCCACGATCTCAGCGTGGTGCGCCATCTCTGCGACCGGGTGGCGATCATGTATCTGGGTCGGATCGTGGAGGAGGGGCCGACCGATCAGGTCTATGCCGATCCCCGTCATCCCTATACCCAGGCTCTGCTGGACAGCGTGCCGAAGCTGGTGACGGAGGAGGGGACGGACGTCACTTTCCGGCCCATCGCCGGGGAATTGCCCTCGCCGCTCGCGCCCCCGCCCGGGTGCCATTTCCATGGCCGCTGTCCGCGCGCCGAGGCCCGCTGCCGGACCGAGCGGCCGCTGCTGCGGCCGGTCGCGCCGCAGCGCACGGCGGCGTGCCACTTCGCGCGGATCGATCAACGCGGATAGGGGCTGGTCGGCCGCGGCGGCGCGCGCAGGCGCCTGCCGGATGATGGGTCAGTGCCGCAGCAGGTACTGGCTCACGAAGAGAAGTGTCAGCGCGCCGAAGAACAGGATGTAGAGAAAGCCTTCCATCGCGCCGCCAGCGCCATGCTGCTTGTGGGTGCTGACGTTCTTCTGCTTTGCCATCTGTCCATCTCCCACTGTCCGGCGCCCGTCCTTTCCGTGCTTTCGGTGCACACGGGCGGCGATTGCTCGTTTCGCGCGGCCAGCCGGGGGCGCGCGCGGACACGCAGGTCCGCGTCGGTCCATCCGACGGCTGCTCGATTGGGGATGGCGGGAGGCTTTCGCCGCCTCTGATTCCGCCACCCAAGCTTCACGCAAGGAAGCGGATTAACCATGGCGTTCAGAACCATTCCAAGCAACGCCATTCATCTCCAGAATGGCGGTCACCTATGGTCAGCTATCCCCCTTCATTCCAGTATGGAGGAATAATCCGCTTTTCGGCGGAGGTAGCTATGTGCCTGCGGCATGGAAGGCCTTGAGCTGCCCGATCAGCACGCGGAGCAACTGGGCGGCGGCGCTCGGCAACTGGCGGCCGAGACGGGTGATGAGTCGGGCCTCCACCGACAGCAGCAGCGGATTCTCCATGGGCAGCGCCACGAGTTCCCCCGCCGCCATGTCGGAGGCGATGGCGAAGGCCGGCAGCAGCGTGACGCCCCGGCCGCTCTTCACGAATTCCCGCAGCACATAGATGGAGCCGGTGGTGAGAACCGGGGCCAGCGTGACTTTCTCCGCCATCTCCGCCATGGCCACGATCTGCCGCGTGCCATAGCGCGCGTGCATCAGCCCCACGGGCAGTTCCGTCACCGCGCGAAGGGGCACCGGAGCTCCTTGCCGGGCGAGGGGATGGTCCGGTGACACCACAAGGCAGATGGGCTGGCGGCTCGATGCCGCTGTCCGCAGGCGCGGGTCGGGCGGGGCGTTGTAGACGAGCCCGATATGGTAGCGATCCTCGGCGACACCCCGGATCACGTCATTGGTGCTCGCCACCTCCACCGACATGGTGAGGTTGGGATGACGCTCCCAGAAGCGGGTGAGGGGGCCGGCGATCAGGTCGCTGACGAACCCCTCGCCTGAGATGATGTCGAGGTGGCCGCGCTTCAGGCCCTGAAGCTCGTTCAGCTTGGCGAGCGTGTCCTCCCGGTCGGCGGTCCACTGGCGGAAACGCTGGGCCAGCAGTTCGCCCGCCTCTGTCGCGCGCACGCCGCGCCCCAGCCGCTCGATGAGCAGAAGGCCGAGATCCTTCTCCAGATGCGCGATCTGGCGTGAGACGACGGAGGCATTGACCGCCAGATGGTCCGCCGCTGCCCGCACGGAGCCAAGGCGGATGGCCTCATAGAGGTAGCGCAGGCGATGATCGTCGAGCGGGGATGTCACGGTCGGGTCCAAGCGTTGCCTTGGAGTCAACAATACGGAACCGGCCATCTCCTGTCTGCTCTCAAAACAGCCGCGTAGCTTTTCTGGGCAAGTTTCGAGGAGACGCGCGTGGCGAACGTTGGTGTGATCGGTCTCGGCAATATGGGGCGCGGCATGGCGCTCTCGCTGAAGCGGGCCAGGGTGAATGTGGTCGGTTTCGACGCGGTGGAAGCCACCAGCGCGGCGCTCGCGGCGGAAGGCGTCGAGACACTGGCGGATATCGCCGCCCTTTGCGCCCGCGCCGACGTGCTGGTGCTCTCGCTGCCCACCGCTGCCATCGTGGACGAGGTGGTGGCCGGCCCCGGCGGCATTCTCGCCTCCGGCAAGGCGGGGCTGCTGGTGGTGGACACCTCCACCTCCCATCCCGACACCACCCGCAAGCTGGCGGCCCAGCTCGAAGCCGCCGGCATGGCGATGATCGACGCCCCCGTGAGCGGCGGCCCCAAGGGCGCCATCACCGGCACCATGACCATGGTGATCGGCGGCGCGGACGCGGACGTCGCCCGCGCCATGCCGGTGCTGGAGGCCATGAGCGCGACCCGCGTGCATGTGGGACCCGTGGGCGCCGGTCACGTCACCAAGATCATCAACAACCTGCTCTGCGCCGCCCACCTGCTCACCTGTGGCGAGGCCCTGCGCCTCGCGCAGGAGGCGGGCGTCGATCCGGCCCGCATGCTGGAGGGCATCAATGCCGGCTCCGGCCGCTCCGGCGTCAGCCAGGTGAATGCCGGCACGTGGATCCTCAACGGTGCCTTCAATTCCGGCTTCACCATGAAGCTGATGCGCAAGGACGTGAAACTCGGCACCGACCTTCTGGCGAGCCTCGGCCTTGAGCTGCCCATGTTCGCCGGCACCGCCGGCATCTGGGCGGACAGCGCCTCCACCATTCCCGACGGCGAGGACTTCAACCGCATCGTCAAGACCGTTTTCCCCGGCAAGAAGAGCTGATGCCCGTGACCGCTTTCATTGATCCGCGCCTGCAACAGGCGCTCGCTCCGTTCTGGCCCGGCCTCAAGACCATCGGCTCCTTCGTGGGCGGTGGGATGCTGGTGGGCGATGGCCCGCTGGTGGAAGTGCTGGACCCCGCCACGGGGAAGCCGCTCTTCTCTTATCCCGACGCCGGCGCCGCTGTCGCCGCCAAGGCCGCGGCCGCCGCAACGGAAGGGCAGGCCGCCTGGTCGAAGCTCACCGCCGCCGGTCGTGGCCGGGTGATGCAGGCCATCGCCCGCGAAGTGCTCGCCAATGTCGAGGCGCTGGCGCAGATCGAAATGCTGATGGCCGGCAAGCCCATCCGCGATACCCGCGTCGAGGTCGCCAAGGTGGCCGAGATGTTCGAATATTATGCCGGCTGGGCAGACAAGTTCCACGGCGAGGTGATCCCGGTCCCGACCTCCCATCTCAACTACACCCGCCGCGAGGCCATGGGCGTCGTGCTCCAGATCACCCCCTGGAACGCGCCCATCTTCACCGCCGGCTGGCAGATCGCCCCCGCCATCTCCATGGGCAATGCGGTTCTGCTGAAGCCGTCCGAACTCACCCCGCTCACCTCGCTCGCCCTCGGCCTCTTGGCGGAGAAGGCGGGGCTGCCGAAGGGCGTGGTGAATGTGCTGGCGGGCTTCGGCCACACCACCGGTCAGGCGGCCATGGCGCAGCCGGCCGTGAAGAAGGTGGTGTTCGTGGGCTCGGTGCCCACCGGCCGGCTCATCGCCGAATCCGCCGCCCGCCTGCTTTTGCCCTGCGTGCTCGAACTGGGCGGCAAGTCTGCGAACATCGTGTTCGAGGATGCGGATCTCGAGCGCGCCGCCGTGGGGGCTCAGGCCGCCATCTTCTCCGGCGCGGGGCAGAGCTGCGTCGCCGGCTCGCGCCTGCTGGTGCAGCGCTCGGTCTATGAGAAATTCGTCGATCTCGTCGCCAAGGGCGCGGCCAAGATCAAGGTGGGCGATCCGGCCTCCACCGAGAGCGAGATCGGCCCCATCAACAATGCCAAGCAGTACAATCACGTCCTCTCGCTGATCCGCGAAGGGGCGGGTGAGGGCGCCGAGATCGTCACCGGCGAGACCGGCGCTGCGAAGGAAGGCGGCTATTTCGTCGCCCCGACGGTGCTGAAGAACGTCACCAACACCATGGGCATCGCCCGCAAGGAAGTGTTCGGCCCGGTGGTCGTGGCGATCCCGTTCGACACCGAGGCGGAGGCCATCGCCATCGCCAATGACAGCGACTTCGGCCTTGCCGGCGCGGTGTGGACCAAGGATGTGGGCCGCGCCCACCGGGTGGCGGCGGCGGTGAAGGCCGGCACCTTCTGGATCAACTCCTACAAGACCATCAACGTCGCCTCGCCCTTTGGTGGCTTCAACCATTCGGGGCACGGCCGCTCCAGCGGCGTCGAGGCGCTCTACGAATATACACAGGTGAAGAGCGTCTGGGTCGAGACGGCGGCGGAACCTGCCGTTGCGTTCGGCTATGCGAGCGGCCTTCGGGAGTGATATGCCCGCCGCTCCCTAACACAGCGGCACGTGCGATCGGCTTGTGACAGCAGGCCGGTCGCTTTCGTGCGTCGCCAGACCGACAGGAGCGGCCCCACCCAATGATCAAGAAAAGGATAGAGGGGATTTGACCATGCAAGCCACACAGACCGCCGTGGCGGTGCCGGCAGCGGGCGCCGGAAAGCTTATCAAGATCTTCGTCTTCGCCACCATCTGCGTGCTGGCGGCCGAACTCATCGGCATCGTCAACGTGCCCATGGGCGGGGCCTACAAGGTTGTCCTGCTGCCCCTCTTGTGGGCGCTGCTGATTGCCGCCGCCTGGGGCATGGCCTCCAAGGCGCTGCCCGGCCCGCTGAAGGTGACGAACGACCTTCAGGCCCTCTCCGCCGCCGTGCTCCAGCCCGCGCTGCTGCTGTTCGTCGCCAAGCTCGGCGTGCTCGTGGGCGGCAACCTGCCCAAGATCCTCTCTGCCGGCTGGGCGCTCGTCTTCCAGGAGTTCGGCCACTTCTTCGGCACCATGGTGTTCGGCCTGCCCGTGGCGCTGCTGCTGGGCATCAAGCGCGAGGCCATCGGCGCCACCTTCTCGGTGGGCCGCGAGCCGAGCCTTGCCATCATCGGCGAGAAGTACGGCATGGCGAGCCCCGAAGGGCGCGGCGTGCTGGCGGAATACATGACCGGCACCATCTTCGGCGCGGTCTTCATCGCCATCTTCGCCAGCCTCATCACCAGCCTCGGCATCTTCCACCCGCAGGCCCTCGCCATGGGCGCGGGCGTCGGCTCGGGCAGCATGATGGCCGCCGCTTCCGGCGCCATCGCCGCCCAGCAGTCGCCCGAGGTGGCCAAGGAAGTGGCCGCGTTCGCCGCCGCCTCCAACCTCATCACCACCACCATCGGCACCTATTTCACGCTCTTCCTGTCGCTGCCCTTCACCGTATGGGCCTATGGCAAGCTGGAGCCCATCCTCGGCCGTGGCCGCGAGGTGAAGGTGGAAACGGTGACGACCGAGGTCTCCCACGAGCCGGCGGTGAAGCTGAACTTCATCGAGCTGCTGGTGGTGTGGGTGGTGGCCGGCGCCATGTCGCTGATCGGCAATTACCTCGTCTACAAGACCGCCCCGGACGCCGCCTCCATCGCCGGCCTCGGCATCATGATCGGCGCGGTGATCCTTGGCCACGGCATCTATCTGCTCACGCGCCGCGTGGTGCCGGCGGTGGTGTGGGTCTCGGTGGTCGCCATGGCGCTCACCTATCCCTCCATGCCGTTCGCGGCGGATGTGGCGGCCCTCACCGGCAAGATCAACTTCCTCGCCATGACGGCGCCGATGCTGGCCTTCGCGGGCCTGTCCATCGCCAAGGACGTGCCGGTGTTCAGGAGTCTGGGCTGGCGCATCGTCCTGGTGTCGCTGATGGCCAATGCGGGCACCTTCCTGGGCGCGACCATCATCGCCCAGTTCTTCATGCATCCCGTCTGATCTCCCCCTCCCCAAGACGGGACATGAGCGGCCGGGACGCCTCGCGCGTCCCGGCCGTTTTCATGCGGTCAGTCCGGCAGCGTTGCATCGATCTCGATGGCCACGTCGGCAAAGCTCTGGGCGCTGGAGGAGAGCCCGCGCTCCGCGCGCCAGACCACGGCGCCCACATAGCGCAGCCAGGGCAGCACGACGTCGAGGCACACGAGAGCGCCGCCACTCTCCGCCACCAGCGACGCGCTCCCGAATGCCACCGCGTCGCTGTCCTGCACGATCGCGCTGATGGCGGTCCAGGAATAGGCTTCGAACCGCGGCACCAGCAGCTTGCCGCCCGCATCGGGTCGCCCGAGCTTCGCCTTGCGCGGAAAGTGCCGGGCGATCCGCTCGGGCAGGCGAGCGCCCGCGAAGGGATATTGGGCGATATCTGCCAGCGTGCAGGCGGGCAGGGCGCACAGCGGGTGGCCTTTGCGGACCACGACACAGCCCTGCCGCTCGCGCAGCGGCCGCTCGCGATAGGCCTCGGCGTGCTCGTCATCCGTGCGCTCGCCGATGAAGAAGTCCATGGCCCCGCGCTCGAGCAGGTCGCGGCAGTCCCGCCAGCCGCCGGCCATCACCTTCACCTGCACGTCCGGCTGCTGCGCGGCGAAAGCGGCGATGGCGCGGGGCACGAGCGTGACATTGGAATAAAGCCCGGAGCCGAACACGACCGTCCGGCTGAGGCCACGGTGATCGGCAATCGCGGCATCGAGGGCCGCCGCGCGGCGCAGGAGTTCGCGCCCCTCCTCGACGATGAGCGCGCCGAGGGAGGTGGGCCGAATCTCGCGTGGGGGACGCTCGAACAGCGGGGCGCCGAGCTGCTTTTCCAGATTCTGAATGCTGCGGCTGAGCGCCGGCTGGGACATGTGGAGGGCTTGTGCCGCCCGGGCGAAATTGCCGCTGTCCGCAAGTGCCACCACCTGCCGCAGCCGCTTCAGTTCGATCAAGATCCGCCCCTTGCCTCTGCCGCCGCCCGCCGCCGGTTCGGGCCGGGTCCGATGCAGCCCGCTCATCGCGGCTTGCCACAAACGCATTGGACACCGCCCGCGAGCACCCATCAAGCTACCGTTCGCGTCCGTGCGGTCGGACGCTGGGTAATGCGTCAAAGATGGGTGGACGATGGCTAAGACCACGACGATCACTTGGTCCTGGGGCACGAACAGCGTGATCGCCTTCGATCCCGCGTCGGACATCCTGGATTTCGGATGGTTCCAAGCGGGCCAGTTCACCGTCTCCGAGGTGAACGGGTCGGTGGTGATCTCCATTCCCACCAACAACCAGACTTACACGCTGACCGGCGTCACGCTGTCGGAACTCTCGCTCTCCAACATCGTCGCCAACGACAGCGGCGCGGTCACCGAGTGGACCACGGCGCTGGGAGGGGCTTCGGCCGGCTCCGGCGGTTCCTCGGGCGGCGCAACGTCCGGGGGCGCAACGTCCGGCGGCACCAGCACGGGTGGCAGCACCGGCGGCTCGTCCGCCTCCGGCACGACGGACGGCGGCACGTCGGGCGGATCGTCCGGTGGCACCGGCCATGTGGGCGATGGTCTTGCCACCGTGACCACCATTTCCTGGGCTTGGGGCACCCACACGGCGTTGAACTTCGACACCGCGCTGGACAAGCTCGATTTCGGCTGGCTCTCCGCCGACAATTTCACCGTCTCCGAGGTGAATGGCTCCGTGGTCATAGCCATTCCCTCGAACAGCCAGACCTATACGCTGACCGGCGTCACGCTCTCCGAACTCTCGCTCGCCAACATCGTGGCCAAGGACGGCTCCGCGCTGGCGGAATGGACGACGGCGCTGTCCGGCCACAGCGGCGGCAGCTCAGGCACGTCGGGCGGCTCCACGGGCGGCTCGACCAGCGGTGGCGGCAGTTCCTCGGCCGGCGGCTCGACCTCGACGGGCGGTGGCTCGACGGGCGGCAGTAGCACCGGCGGCAGCACAGGGGGCACATCCGGCGGCGGAACGTCCGGGGGTGATGCCGCCCTTTATGCGGAGGCCTGGAGTGCCTCCAAGGTCTATCAGGGCGGAGACCATGCCGCGGTCGGCAACAATGTCTATGAAGCGCACTGGTGGACGCAGGGCACCGATCCGAGCACCCATAACGGCGGCGACGGATCGGGACAGGTGTGGACGCTGGTCGGTCATCTCGACACCACGCCCGTGGTGCCGTCCGCCCCGGCGGACCTGTTCGCCACCAATGTGTCGGACACCTCGGCCCTGCTGGTCTGGGACAAGGCGGTCATCAACGGCGCTGGCACCGTCTCGGCCTATGAGATCTACGAGAACGGCACGCTGATCGGCACCACCAGCGGCACGTCCTACAAGGTGACGGGCCTCGGCGCGTCCACCGCTTACAGCTTCACCGTGGTGGCGGTGGACGAGGCCGGGCACTCCCCGGCGGCGGTCCCCATCTCCGTGACGACCGATCCGGCCCACACCTCGACGCTGAAGCAGACCTACTCGCCCTACATCGACATGTCGCTGTCGACGAGCCAGGATCTCCTGTCCATCGCCAAGGCGTCCGGCGTCACCGACTTCACGCTCGCCTTCGTGCTGAGCTCCGGCACGGACACGCTGGGCTGGGGCGGCGTCGGTACGCTGGCCAACGACACACTGCCCAGCGGTTCGTCGATCCACGAGCAGGTGGCCGCCGTTCAGGCCATCGGCGGGGACATCACCATTTCCTTTGGCGGCGCCAATGGTCAGGAGGCGGCGCTCACCTTTTCCAGCGCCACCAAGCTCACCGCCGCTTACCAGTCGGTGCTCGACACCTATCATGTGAACAAGATTGATTTCGACATCGAGGGCGGCGCCATCGCCAACACCTCCGCCAACCACCTGCGCGATCAGGCCCTGGTCGCGCTGGAGGCGGCCAATCCGGACCTCAAGGTCTCCTTCACCCTGCCGGTGCTGCCCACGGGGCTCACCAACGATGGTCTCAACCTGCTGAAACAGGCCCTGACGGACGGCGTGCATATCGACACCGTCAACATCATGGCGATGGATTACGGCGCTTCCGTCGACAGTGGCGACATGGGCACCGACGCCATCTCCGCCGCACAGGCGACGCTGGCCCAGATGCATACGCTGGGTCTCGACGCCAAGCTCGGGGTCACGGTGATGGTCGGCATGAACGATGTGCAGAGCGAGGTGTTCACGCTCAGCGACGCCCAGCAGCTGCTGGATTATGCGCAGGGCAATGAAGACATCTCCGGCCTGTCCATCTGGTCGGTCGGACGGGACAACGGCAGCACGGTCGGCACCGTCTCGCCCCTCGGCAGCGGGATCCAGCAGACGGCCTACGAGTTCAGCCACATCTTCGGCCACATCTGAGCCGGACCGCCCCGCGTCCGCGCGGGGCGTCTTTCTCGCGGCGGCACAGGTCTTTTTCGCCGCCGGCGGAGTTCCGCTCTCAGGCGAACGCCTTTAACGTCCGCCGTCCAGTTAAGGGAGGGCGAGAATGGCCAAGACCGTGACGCTGCCGGGCGGGGAAACCGTGCCGGCGCTGGGGCAGGGCACCTGGTTCATGGGCGAGCAGCCCGCCCGCCGCCCCGACGAGATCGCCGCGCTGCGTGCCGGCATCGAGCTTGGCCTGACGCTCGTGGACACCGCCGAAATGTATGGTGACGGCCGCACCGAGGAACTGGTGGGCGCCGCGCTGAAGGACGGTTTCCGCGAGCAGGTGTTCCTCGTCAGCAAGGTCTATCCGCACAACGCCAGCCGCTCCGGCGTCATCGCCGCCTGCGAGCGCAGCCTGCGCCGGCTCGGCACCGACCGACTGGACCTCTATCTGCTGCACTGGCGCGGCAGCCATCCGTTCGAGGACACCATCGCCGGCTTCGAGACCCTCCAGAAGGCCGGCAAGATCCGCCACTGGGGCGTGAGCAACCTCGATACCGACGACATGGAGGAACTGCTGGATGCGGGCGGTCGCGCCTGCGCCGTCAACCAGATCCTCTACAATCCCTCCCGGCGCGGGCCGGAGTTCGACCTTCTGCCGTTCCAGCAGGAGCACGGCATTCCCACCATGGCCTACAGCCCCATCGAGCAGGGCCGCCTGCCGCGGGGCGGTGCGCTCGGCCGCGTGGCGTCGAAACATGGTGTCGATCCGTTTCAGGTGGCGCTGGCCTGGGTGCTGCGGCGGCCGGACGTGATCGCCATTCCGAAGGCGGCGAGCCTTGATCACGTGAAGGCGAACGTGGCGGCGCGGGATCTCGTGCTGGATGCGGATGACCTTGCCGATATCGACGGCGATTTCCCGCCGCCCAAGCGCAAGCGCAGCCTGGAGATGCTTTAGGCGGTCGCCGCCATCGGGGCGGGAGCCGCATCATCCTCGCTGTGGGCACGGGCGATCAGCACCGCGTCCACGTCCGGGATCTCGGTCTTGAGGCGGGCTTCCATGCGGGCGAGCACGTCCGACACTTCCGCCATGGTCCGGGCGGGGTCGAAGCCCACCGTGATCTCCACATGGGCGACATTGCCGGAACTGCGGGTGCGGATTCCAAGCAGGGCGTCATACTCATCGAAGAAGGCCGCCAGAACCCGGTTCACCTTCATCTGCACCGGCTCGGCCAGCGAGCGGTCGAGGAGATCGGGCAGGGCCTGGCGGACCATCTGGGCGCCCACCAAGGTCATGAAGGCCGCCCCAATGATGCCGCCGATGCTGTCGGCGATGCGGGCGACATAGGGATCGCTCGACAGGGCGTCGATGATGACGCACACCACCACCGGGAAGGAGGCGACCGCCTTGGCGATATGGGCGCGGAGCTGCGCCTGCACGATCATGGAACCGCCGGCCTTGGTGGCACGCCAGAGCGGGATGATCGGCCCCACGTTCACGATGAAATTGTAGATCACCATGACGATGGCTGCGACGGCCCAGAAGCCGGTCTTCGGCTCGCCGCCGCCGGCGGTGAGGGCCTGATAGGCGATGAAGCCCGCGGCGAAGATGAGCAGGGCGCCCACCAGCAGGCCGATGCCACGTTCCAGCTTGCCAATGCCATATTCGTAGGAGGCGACCTTGCCCCGGTGCAGTTCGCGCAGGGTCTGCCAGGAGACGATGGCCACCACCAGCAGCAGCGAGCCGCGCAGCACGTCGGACAGCATGGACAGCGAACCGATGATGAGCGCGGTCACCGTGTAGGGCACCGCGAGGCTCAGATCGAGCAGGATGGCGATGAGGATCGCCCGCTCCTCGCGGCGCTCGGCCTCGTTCGGCGTGCGGGAGAGCGGGCTTGAGCTCATCTGGTCTTCGTCTCCCCCGGGCCCCGCAGCACAAGCCTGTCACCGCGCACCTCGAAGCCCTCCAGACGGGAGAGGAAGCTCATCCCGAGGAGGGGTGTGCGCAGCATTCCGGCGGGAGCCACAAGCGCCGGAACCTTATATTCAACGATACTGCCAATGCTGACGCGGTCCAGCGTCACGGCTGCCGCGCGGGTGCGGCCGTTGGCGGTGTCCACCGCAACGTCATATTTCAGCCGGTCGAGGGGGATGCCCGCCGCCTGTGCGGCCTCCTGGGTCAGCACCACCGACGAGGCGCCGGTGTCGAGCAGCATGGGCACCGTCGCGCCATTGAGCCCCACGCGCACGGCAAAGTCGCCGTCCGCCCCGCGGGCGACCTCGACCACGTTGGCGGCTCCGGGCACCGCAATGACATAGCCCGGCACGAGCTGGCCGATGACCCGCTCCGCCACCCGTTGGAGGGGATCGCGATAGGTGTAGCCGACGGCCAGCACCGCCACGAGCATCAGCCAGAAGGCGACGGCGCTCAGCGTCTCGCCGAGGCTGCGGCGGGCCATGGTCAGGATGCCGGCGCCCACCACGAGGCCCAGCGGCGCCAGATAGATGAGGGAGCCGAACCGATCGAGCGAGAGACCGGCGACCTCGCCCTGCTCATGGTTCAGCGCGAGGATGAGAAGGCCGCCGAGGAGGATGGCCAGGAGGAGCCAGAGCAGCCGGTCGCGACCCATGCCTCAGTCCGGGATGGCGTCTGGGTTGCGCGGCTGGAGCCGGGCGAGGCGCGCGGGCAACGCGGCCATGACGGCGGCGCGGCGCTCCTCCGACATGCCGAGCCAGCCGCCGATCTCCTGCAGCGTGCGCCCGCACCCCACGCACACGCTGGTGAGCGGATCGACGACGCAGACCTTGATGCAGGGGGAGGCGATGGGGCTCTGGCTCTCGGTCATGGGACTGCTTCAGTGCGGCCTTGCATAGATAAGCACGCCCATGAGGAAGGCAATCTCACAGAGTTGCTGGACCGCGCCGGCCACATCCCCCGTCTGGCCGCCGATCAGGCGGTTGGAGAGCCGCGTCATGGCGAAGAGAGTGAGCACGGAGAGCCCGAGCGCCATCAGCGTGGCACCGACCCCGGTGCTCGGCACGATCAGCAGGGTGGAGAGGAGCGCGCCCACGAGGGCAGAGCGCACCGCCGCGTCCGCACCGGGCTGGCCGGCGGCGGCCGAGGCCCCATCGGCGCGTGCGGGCGGCAGGAATTCCAGCAGCAGCATCCCCGCCGCCCGCGACAGGCTCGCGGCGGCAATGAGCGCGAGGGCGGCGCGGGTTGGGGAGAGGGCGAGCAGGCCATCCAGCAGCGCGACGCGCAGCAGCAGAGAGAAGACGAGCGCGCAGGCGCCATAGGAGCCGATGCGGCTGTCGCGCATGATTTCAAGGCGGCGCAGGCGGCTCGCGCCACCGCCGAAGCCGTCCGCCGTGTCGGCGAGCCCATCCTCGTGCAGGGCGCCCGTCAGCAGCACGCAGGTGAGCACGGCGAGGATGGCCGCCACGAGGTTCGGCAGGCCGAGGGCGTGCGCGCCGATGAGAATCGCTGCGCCGGCAAGGCCGATGACGGCACCGGCCAGCGGCACCGCATAGGCGATGCGCTTCAGGTCCGGCGGCGCGAAGGCGTCCTCGGCGGCGCCGGCGGGAACGGGAATGCGCGAGTAGAAGCGCAGGGCCGCGCCGACATCCGCCAAGATCCTGCTGTGCCGCATGGGTCCATCGTTCCGTGGCGCCGCTCCCCCTTGGAACGGGCGCCATCTTGGGAGCCTTATTTCCGCACCGGGTCAAGTGCATCAAACGCCGCCCACAGGCGCGTTTGCATTCGCGGGCGCCGCCGGTATAGTCCCGCCGCTTCGGCACGGGCGTCCGTCGTGGATTGGACCCATCCCTCCCTTCAGAAGAGAACGAGGACACAATGTTCATATCGCCCGCTTTCGCTCAAGGCGCCGCACCGGCTGCCGGCGGGGCCGACATGCTCATTCAGCTCGCGCCGTTCGTGCTGATTTTCGTGGTGATGTACTTCCTCATCCTGCGCCCGCAGCAGAAGAAGGCGAAGGCCCATCAAGAGATGGTGAACTCGCTGCGCCGCGGCGACGTGGTCATCACCAACGGCGGCCTTGTGGGCAAGGTGGTCAAGGTGGTCGATGACGCCGAGATCGAGATGCAGATCGCCGACAATGTGAAGGTGCGCCAGCTGCGCTCCCAGATTGCCGTGGTCCGTTCCAAGGGCGAGCCGGCCAAGGACGAGACGGCGGCCTGACGCCGCCGCCCCCCGCCAGAACAAGACAGAGACGATGCTGCACTTCTCCAGGCTGAAGACGGCGCTGATCCTCCTGGTCACAGCGTTCGGAATCCTGTTCGCCGTCCCCAACCTGCTGCCGGCATCGGTGCTCCAACACCTGCCGTCCTGGCTCGCCAACAGCCGTGTCACGCTCGGCCTCGACCTCCAGGGCGGCAGTCACATCCTGCTGGAAGTGGATTCCGCTGCCGTGCGCAAGGAGCGCGCGGAGCAGGTCCGCGACGACGTGCGCCGCGTGCTGCGGGATGCCAAGATCGGCTACACCGGCCTCGCCATCCGCGACACCACCATCCAGCTGCGCCTGCGTGATCCTAACGACACCCAGAACGCCCTGACCGAGCTGCGCAAGCTCGCGACTCCGGTGGTGAACGCCTTCCTCGGCGGGAATACGGGCGAGAACGACATCACCGTCTCTTCCGGCGCCGACGGCCAGATCACCGTCTCGCTCACCGAAGCCGGCATCAATGCCCGCGTGCGCTCCGCGGTGGACCAGTCCATCGAGATCATCCGCCGCCGTATCGACCAGCTCGGCACGGTGGAGCCGACTATCCAGCGCCAGGGCGCCGACCGCATCCTGGTGCAGGTCCCCGGTCTGCAGGACCCCCAGCGCCTGAAGGCGCTGCTCGGCCAGACCGCCAAGCTGTCGTTCCGCATGGTGGACCAGTCCATGTCGCCGCAGCAGGCGATGGAAGGCCGTCCGCCGCCGGAATCCGAAGTGCTCCAGTCCGCCGAGGGCGCGCCCTATCTGGTGGAGAAGCAGGTGCGTGTGTCCGGTGAGGACCTGACCGATGCCCAGCCGGGCTTCGACCAGAACTCCCGCCAGCCCATCGTCACCTTCCGCTTCAACAACAACGGTGCCAAGCGCTTCGCCGCCACCACGCAGGAAGCGGTGGGCCGGCCCTTCGCCATCGTGCTGGACAATCAGGTGATCTCCGCGCCGGTGATCCGCGAACCCATCCTCGGCGGCTCGGGGCAGATTTCCGGCAACTTCACCGTCCAGCAGGCCAACGACCTCGCCATCCTGCTGCGCGCCGGCGCGCTGCCGGCGCCGCTGAAGGTGGTGGAGGAGCGTACCGTGGGTCCGAGTCTCGGCCAGGATTCGATCCAGGCCGGCAAGACCGCCGCTTATGTCGCCGCGGCTCTCGTCACGGTGTTCATGCTGGCGGTGTACGGCCTCTTCGGCGCCTTCGCGCTGGTCGCGCTCGCCATCCACATCACCCTGATGTTCGCCCTCCAGTCGCTGCTGGGCGCCACGCTGACCCTGCCGGGCATCGCGGGCGTGGTGCTGACCATCGGCATGGCCGTGGACTCGAACGTGGTGATCTTCGAGCGCATCCGCGACGAGGCACGCGAGGGCCGTTCGGCCATCGCCGCCATCGACAAGGGCTTCTCCTTCGCGCTGGGCACCATCCTCGACGCGAACCTCACCTCGCTCGCGACGGCGGTCATCCTGTTCCTGCTTGGCGGCTCCGGCCCCGTGCGCGGCTTCGCCGTCACCTATATCCTTGGCCTCCTGACCACCGTCTTCACCGCCTACACGCTGACGCGCCTGATGATCGCGCTGTGGGTGAAGTGGCGGCGTCCGGCCAAGCTGCCCATCTGAGAGTGCGCCGCCCATGCCTTTGATCAATTACCTCCCGGCGCATACCAACATCGGCTTCATGCGGCTGCGCCGCGTGACCTTCCCGCTCTCCGCGCTGATGACGCTTCTGGCGGTGGCGATGTTCGTCACCGTGGGCTTCAACCTCGGCATCGACTTCCGGGGCGGCACGCTTATCGAGGCCCAGTCGTCCCAGCAGGCCGCCGATCTCAGCGTGCTGCGCGAGCAGCTCACCGACAGCGATCTCGGCGATGTGCAGATCCAGGAATTCGGCTCGGCCCGCGACGTGCTGATCCGCGTCGGGCGCGTGGGCGCCGACGACGCCGGCCAGCAGGCCATCGTGGACAAGGTGCGTACCGCGCTCGGCCAGGACTTCACCGTCCGCCGCGTGGAGACCGTCGGCCCGAGCGTGTCGTCCGAGCTGGTCCGCCAGTCCATCCTCGCGCTGGTGCTCGGCGCGGTGGTGGTTCTGATCTATCTGTGGTTCCGCTTCGAGTGGCAGTTCGCCGTCGGCGCTCTGGTGACCACGGCGCACGACATCTTCGTCACGCTGCTGATCTATTCGGCGCTGGGGATCGATTTCGACCTGACGTCGATCGCCGCCATCCTCACCATCATGGGCTATTCGCTCAACGATACGGTGGTGGTGTACGACCGCATCCGCGAGATGCTGCGCCGCTACAAGAAGATCCCGCTGCCCGAGCTGCTGGACATCGCGGTTAACGCGACCTTCTCGCGTACCATCATCGTCTCGCTCACCACCTTCCTCGCCACCATGGCGCTCTATATCTTCGGCGGCGAGGTGCTGCGCGGCTTCTCGCTGGCCATGGCCGTGGGCGTCATCATCGGCACCTATTCCACCATCTTCGTGGCCGCGCCCATCCTCATCCATCTCGGCCTGCGCTCGTCCACCGTGGTGGGCAAGGAGGCTGCGGAAGAGGGCGGGGAGAGCAAGGACGCCTCGCGTCCCGCCAAGGCCTGAGGAGGCGCGCGGCATGGTCGATCCCGACGGTTCGCCCTTCCTGCCCCGGCAGGTGCCGATCGACGGCTACGGCCCGCGCTTCTTCCACTTCCACAACATGTCCCATCCGGGGTCGATCCTCGCTCTGCCGAGCGGAATCCGGCCCTGGACGGTGGAGCGCTTCGCCGACATCGACGCGGCGGCGCTCGCGCCCATCCTCGCCGAGGCGGAGCGCTTCGAGCTCCTGTTCCTCGGCACCGGCAAGGACCCGGCGATCCTCAAGGAGCCGCTGAAGGCGCTGCTGCGCGAGGCGGGCCTGCGGTTCGAACTCATGCCGACCTCTGCCGCCGCCGCCACCTACAATGTGCTGCTCGGGGAAGGGCGGCTGGTGGGGGCGGGGCTCGTTGCCCTGTGACCGGGGGCCTCGTTCATGAGCCTGCCGCCTGATTTCGGCGTTCCGCCCGCCCTCGCCGCCACGCCGGCGGCGGCGAGCGACTACGCCTATTGCACCGATCTCGTGCGGGCGCAGGACCGCGACCGCTTCCTCGCCGCGCTGTTCGCCCCGGCAGACAAGCGGCAGGACCTGTTCGCCCTCTATGCCTTCAACGTGGAAGTCGCCCGTGTGCGCGAGGTCGTGCGCGAAGCCCTGCCCGGAGAGGTGCGCCTGCAATGGTGGCGCGAACTGATCGAGGGCCACGGACGCGGCGAAGTGGGCGGCCATCCGGTGGCGAGCGCCCTGCTCGGCACCATCGGCCGCTACAGCCTGCCGCGCGGCGCGCTGCTGAACCTCATCGAGGCGCGGGTGTTCGATCTCTATGACGACCCCATGCCGAGCATGAATGATCTGGAGGGCTATGCGGGCGAGACCGCTTCGGCGCTGCTCCAGCTCTCCGCCCATATCCTCGGCGGCGGCCCGCGTCCGGCTCTGGCCAATGCCTGCGGGCACGGAGGGGTCGCCATTGCGCTGACGGGCCTGATGCGGGCCCTGCCGGTGCATGCGGCGCGCGGGCAGTGCTTCCTGCCGCTCGATGTGCTGAAGCGCCATGGCTCCAGCCGCGACGAGGTGGTGGCCCGCAAGCCGACGCCTGGCATCCTCGCGACGCTGGCCGATCTGCGCACGCAGGCCGCGCGCCATCTGGCCGAGGCGGAAAAGGCGCTGGTTGGGCTCGATCCCGCGCTGGCGCCCGCCTTTCTCACCCTCGCGCTCGTGCCGGGCGATCTGAAGGCGCTGGAGCGTCTGCGCGACCCCTTCGCCCGCGTCGGCGGCCTCTCCGCCCTGCGCCGGCAGTGGACACTCTGGCGGGCCTCCGCGCGCACGCGCTGAGGGCGCGCTTGTCCGTCAGGCGGCCGGGCGGGTGATGCGGTCGGTGAGATTGAGGCGGCCGCGCGCGATGTCGGCCACCAGCGTGCGGGTGTCATCATCGCCCGCCAACGCATCCAGCATCTCGATCTGGTTGCGGGCGACCAGCAGCAGCAGGTCGTCGCGCACGGTGCCATCCGTTGCGCGGGGCAGGCGGGAGACGATCTGGAGGTGGTCGAGGTGCGGTCGGTCCGGCAGCGCCTGGGCCAGATGCTCGCGCAGGACTTCGACGGTCACGGGCGCCTTGGGTTCTACGAAGGCATAGAGGCCCACCTTGCCACCCAGCGTCTGGAAATCGGCCATATGGACATCGGCCACTGCCGGATGGGCCTTCAGCGCGTCCGCGATGCGGGGCGCCACTTGCGTGACGCGCGGGCCGCGCCCCTCGGTGTCCGAATAGGACATGAGGTTGCGGGTGACGAAGCGATAGACGCGCTTGCCGGTGGCCATCCAGATGCGGGTGGGTAGGCTCTTGGTGGCGAGCATGGTGCGCTCGCGGGCGGTGAGCGCCTCGGGGCAATAGGTGCGCTTGTGCTTCAGCAGGTGGCGCAGGTCCTCATAGGCGAGCACGCGGCCGATCTTGGAGCGGCGGCTGAAGGGCATGGCCAGTTGGAAATCCATCAGCCAGGCTTCGCCATCCGCCCCGCGCAGCCAGTTCTGCTGCTTGGCGAGATCGTTATGCACATAGCCGGCGCGATGGAGCGTGCGCAGGGCCTCGCGGGCGGAGGTGAAGAAGTGCAGATCGCCGGTGGGCCGGGCGATCTGGAGCGGCACGCCCTCGATCCAGCCGCGCACCAGAAAGCGCTTGCCCACGGCGAGCAGCGGCGTGGTGACGCCGGTGGACTGCACCTTTTCCAGTGCATTCACCTCATGGGCGGCGAGACGCGCGGCGAGCAGCGCGAACCAGGGAGAGACCTCGTTCCAGCGGCGGCGCACGGCGGGGTGGGCCACTCCCGCGCGGTCGGTCCAGGTGCCGCGCTCGACGGTGGAGAACACGTCGCGCTTCAGCACCGTGTCCACGGTGAAGCGGGAAGGGTCCGCCTGGTGTTCGACCGGCGGCACGGAGCGTTTCAGCCTCGGCATGGCGCCTCTTACGCCGCCGCGGCGGGCGTGTCGAGCCACGCGCTCATGTCGGAAAGTGCCCGTTCCGCCAGCAGGCGCTTTTTGGCGAGCGTCTTCTCCGAGCCGCGCAGGCGCTTGCCGTCGGCGCCTTTGGGGCTCACGTCGAGCTGCGGAAACAGGCCGAAATTGACGTTCATGGGCTGGAAGGAGCGCGGGCCGGCATCCACCGTCTCGATATGCCCGCCGGTGATGTGGGCGAGGAGCGCCCCATGGGCTGTGGTGGCGGGCGGCGGCACGAGGGCTTCGCCCCGGCGTTCTGCGGCCGCGAAGCGGCCGGCCATGAGGCCCACGGCGGCGCTTTCCACATAGCCCTCGCAGCCGGTGATCTGGCCGGCGAAGCGCAGGCGGGGCGCGGCCTTCAGGCGCAGGGTGCCGTCAAGAAGGCGAGGCGAGTTCAGATAGGTGTTGCGATGCAGGCCGCCGAGCCGGGCGAATTCCGCATTCTCAAGGCCGGGAATGGTGCGGAACACGCGCACCTGCTCGCCATGGCGCATCTTGGTCTGGAAGCCGACCAGATTATAGAGCGTGCCCAGCTTGTTATCCTGCCGGAGCTGGATGACGGCGTGGGGCTTCACATCCGGATTGTGCGGATTGGTGAGGCCGACGGGCTTCAGGGGCCCGAAGCGGAGCGTCTCGCGGCCGCGCTCGGCCATCACCTCGATGGGCAGGCAGCCGTCGAAATAGGGCGTCTTGGCCTCGAAATCGCGCAGCGGCACCTTCTCGGACGCCAGCAGCGCATCGACGAAGGCCTCATACTGATCCTTGTCCAGCGGGCAGTTGATGTAATCCGCGCCCGTGCCGCCGGGGCCCACCTTGTCATAGCGCGACTGGAACCAGGCCTTGGACAAATCGATGCTGTCCAGATGCACGATCGGGGCGATGGCATCGAAGAAGGCGAGCGCGCTTTCGCCGGTCAGCTCCAGCACCGCCTGCGCGAGCGCGGGCGAGGTGAGGGGGCCGGTGGCGATGATGACGTTGTCCCACTCCTCCGGCGGGATGGCGGTGACTTCCTCGCGGCGAATCTCCACCAGGGGGTGTTCCGCCAGAGCGGCGGTGACCGCCTGCGAGAAACCGTCGCGATCCACCGCCAGCGCCCCGCCGGCGGGCACCTGATTGGCATCGGCACAGCGCAGGATGAGCGAGCCGGCGCGGCGCATCTCCGCGTGCAGCACGCCCACCGCATTGGTCTGGGCGTCATCGGAGCGGAAGGAATTGGAGCAGACGAGTTCCGCAAGGCCGTCCGTGTGATGGGCCTCCGTGCCGCGCACCGGGCGCATCTCGTGCAGCACCACCGGCACGCCGCGTTCGGCGAGCTGGAAGGCCGCTTCGGAACCGGCAAGGCCGCCGCCGACCACATGGACCGGCTGGAGGGACGTCTGGCTCATGCATCCTCACTTGAGCGGGCAGGACGGGCGGGCGGGTCAGGCCCGGCTTGGAGCGCGTTCACAGACCGGCCTGCGGGCAGGCGGTCAGTGCGCTCGCGCGGCGCCCGTCGGAAATCCAAGGCGCGTTGTGTGCCCGATCCGGCCGCGCGCTTCAAGGGAGGGGCGGGCACAATGGCGCCGCCACAAACGAAAATGGCCCCCGGAGGGGCCACGTTCGGTACGCTCACCGCAACCTGCCGACGCATCTGCGCCGGTAGGGTGTTCCGTGGAGATCGCTCAGGCCACCATGAGGGCGGCGTTACGGGCGATGGCGCGGATCTCGCTGCGGGACACGTTGATGTCGCCGAGCGTACGGTCGTCGAGCTGAGAGAGTTCGGCGATGGTGCGGTTGTAAGCGTTCCAGCGGCGAACCTGGCGAGCGATGAAACCCCAGATGATCATTTTCAGTCTCCTTGCGCGAACCCTTGGGGTCCGCGTCTTGCGTCGTGTTCTGGGGAGCTAGATACGCCTGCCGAGGCCTGCGCCCAAGATGTGGTGATGCATTGCAGCATTGCATGCCCCGCATATAAGCAGAAATGGAGTGAATCTGTTTACCAATGCCTCTGTGGTGAGCAGATACATCTTGCGGTGCCGCAAAACGCGGCCGCCCTCATCGGGAGCGTGCCTGATTAGCGGGCAGTCCAAGTTTGGATCGGATAAGTCTTTGATTTTGTTTCAGGCCAGAGGCCCGGCGCCGAGTCAGGGCCGGCCAGAACCCGTCGCCGGAAATCGTGACGGCCTGATGTCAGGCGTCTCGAGTAGGCGTGAAGGAGCATAAAGGCTCCCGCGCGTTCGCACCTGCGGCAAAACCGTGTCGCCGCCGCGCGAAACCGTCGCAACCCATAGCGGAACACCACCAAACTGGAAGCATCCCTGCGCCAGATGCATAAGGTGAAACCCGCCCGGACACAGTCGCTTTGTTTGCATGCATATGATGCGCGCGACGCGGGACGGAGCCCTGTGTCCGGGTGTGGACAGGGATTCGGGCCGGCCAGCCCCGATCCAACGCCTCGTCGGCCTTCGAGATGAGGCATAAGCCCGCCGCGCACCAAGAAAGGAGCGGAATCGCCCCGCCTCTGGCTTTCCCATCCGTGCCGCACCAGCGGCTGCGCGCTCCTCGGAGATTCCACACCCGCGAGGGCGCACCACCGCGTGGGAGGCTTGCAGGAGGGCAAACGGCGCCCCCGGGGAGGCGCCGTTGGGTTATTCGGCCGCTGTCGCCTTCTTGCGCGTCTTCGCCATGGGGCGGCGGGCGAGCACTTCCGCGAGGAAGGTGCCGGTATGGGAGCGCTTCTCCTTGGCCACCACGTCCGGCGGACCGGCCACCAGAATCTCGCCGCCGCCGTCGCCGCCTTCCGGTCCGAGGTCGATGACCCAGTCGGAGGTCTTGATGACTTCGAGATTGTGCTCGATCACCACCACCGTATTGCCCTGCTCCACCAACTCGTGCAGCACCTCCAGCAGCTTGGCCACATCATGGAAGTGCAGGCCGGTGGTGGGCTCGTCCAGGATATAGAGCGTGCGGCCGGTGGCGCGCTTGGAGAGCTCCTTGGCTAGCTTCACCCGCTGCGCCTCGCCGCCCGAGAGCGTGGTGGCCTGCTGGCCGACCTTGATATAGCCAAGGCCCACCTGCGCCAGCGTCTCCAGCTTGTCGCGCACGCTCGGCACCGCCTTGAAGAATTCGGCGCCCTCATCCACCGTCATGTCCAGCACGTCGGCGATGGACTTCTCGCGGAAGGTGACTTCCAGCGTCTCGCGATTGTAGCGCTTGCCCTTGCAGACGTCGCAGGTGACGTAGACGTCCGGCAGGAAGTGCATCTCGATCTTGATGACGCCGTCGCCCTGGCACGCTTCGCAGCGCCCGCCCTTCACATTGAAGGAGAAACGCCCCGGACCATAGCCGCGCGCCTTGGCTTCCGGCAGGCCGGAGAACCATTCGCGGATGGGCGTGAAGGCACCCGTATAGGTGGCCGGATTGGAGCGCGGCGTGCGGCCGATGGGCGACTGGTCGATGTCGATGACCTTGTCCAGATGCTCCAGCCCCTCCAGCTTGTCGAAGGGGGCGGGGGCGTCATGGGCATTGTTCAGCCGCCGCGCCACCGCCTTGTAGAGCGTGTCGATGAGCAGCGTGGACTTGCCGCCGCCCGAGACGCCGGTGATGGAGGTGAACAGGCCGAGCGGGATTTCTGCCGTGACATTCTTCAGATTGTTGCCGCGCGCGCCGGAGAGCTTCAGCATCTTGCGCGGATTGGGCTTGCGGCGCGGGGCCGGCGGCACGGAGAGCTCGCCGGTGAGATACTTGCCGGTGATGGAGGCGGGGTCGGCCAGGATTTCCTGCGGCGTGCCCTGCGCCACGATGCGCCCGCCGTGGATGCCGGCGCCCGGCCCCACGTCCACCACATAATCGGCGGCGAGGATGGCATCCTCGTCATGTTCCACGACGATCACCGTATTGCCGAGATCGCGCAGGCGCTTCAGCGTCTCCAGCAGCCGCGCATTGTCGCGCTGGTGCAGGCCGATGGAGGGCTCGTCCAGCACATAGAGCACGCCCGAGAGGCCCGAGCCGATCTGCGAGGCGAGGCGGATGCGCTGGCTCTCGCCGCCGGAAAGCGTGCCGGAGGAGCGGCCGAGGGTGAGATATTCGAGGCCCACATCCATGAGAAAGCGCAGGCGCTCGCGAATCTCCTTCAGGATCCGGGCGGCAATCTCGTTCTGCTTGTCGGAGAGCGTGCCGGGCAGATCCTCGAACCATGCGCTGGCGCTTCGCACGGACATCTCGCCCACCTGGCCGATATGGTTGCCGGCGATCTTCACCGCCAGCGCCTCGGGCTTCAGGCGATAGCCCGCGCAGGTGGCGCAGGGCACGGTGGAGAAATATTTCGAGATTTCCTCGCGCGCCCAGTCGCTCTCCGTCTCCCGCCAGCGGCGGTCGAGATTGCGCACGATGCCCTCGAAGGTCTTCTTCGTCTCGTAGGCTCTGAGGCCATCGTCATAGGAGAAGGCGATCTCCTCCTCGCCCGAGCCGAACAGGATCACGTCCTGCGCCTTCTTGGGCAGATCGTAGAAGGGCACGGTGAGCTTGAATTTGTAGTGCTTGGCGAGCGCATCCAGCGTCTGGCCGTAATAAGGCGAGGTGCTTTTGGCCCAGGGGGCGATGGCGCCCTGCTTGAGCGTGCGGCTCTTGTCCGGCACCACGAGGTCCGGATCGATGGTCTGCTCCACGCCGAGACCATCGCACGCCGGGCAGGCACCGAAGGGATTGTTGAAGGAGAACAGGCGCGGCTCGATTTCCGGGATCGTGAAGCCGGAGACCGGGCAGGCGAATTTTTCCGAGAAGATGACGCGCTTCGGGCTGCCGTCCGCTTCCTTCTGGTCGGCAAACTCCAGCACGGCGATGCCGTCCGCCAAGCCGAGCGCGGTCTCGAAACTGTCGGCGAGGCGGGCGGCGATGTCGGCGCGCACCACCACGCGGTCCACCACCACGTCAATGTCGTGCTTCAGCTTCTTGTCGAGGGCGGGGG
The DNA here is from genome assembly GCF_004364705.1 of Azorhizobium sp. AG788. NCBI lineage: Bacteria > Pseudomonadati > Pseudomonadota > Alphaproteobacteria > Hyphomicrobiales > Xanthobacteraceae > Azorhizobium > Azorhizobium sp. AG788. The sequence goes on along the minus strand of NZ_SOBM01000008.1, from coordinate 235,756 downwards.
CTTCCGCGATCTCGTGGAAGGCGCCGTCCACCTTCACGCGCTGGAAGCCCTTCTTGAGGAACTCCGCCATCTCCTTGCGGTATTCGCCCTTCCGGCCGCGCACCACGGGGGCGAGGATGTAGAGGCGCGAGCCTTCCGGCAGATCGAGGGTCCGGTCCACCATCTGGGAGACGGTCTGGCTCTCGATGGGCAGGCCGGTGGCGGGGGAATAAGGCACGCCCGCGCGCGCCCAGAGCAGGCGCATGTAATCGTAGATCTCCGTCACCGTGCCGACGGTGGACCGGGGATTCTTCGAGGTCGTCTTCTGCTCGATGGAGATGGCGGGGGAGAGGCCGTCGATCTGGTCCACGTCCGGCTTCTGCATCATCTCCAGGAACTGGCGCGCATAGGCCGAGAGGCTTTCCACATAACGCCGTTGGCCTTCCGCATAGATGGTGTCGAAGGCAAGCGAGGACTTGCCCGAGCCCGAGAGGCCCGTGAACACCACGAGGCTGTCTCGCGGAATGTCGAGATCCACATTCTTGAGATTGTGCTCGCGCGCGCCGCGCACGGAAAGAAGCCGGGCATCGCGTCGGTCCTTGGGGGCAGTGACGGCGCGGGAGGAGGGCTTGCGGTCGCTCATGAGTCTCGAGCTTGGGCTGGCGGGCGGGGGCCCGCAGAGAACGGACGGATCGCGGCCAGCCGTCGCCGGTGGCAGCTTCAGAACAGCGTCTGTACGGCAGGGAACCGACCGCGGATGTTCAATCCGCCTCTCGGCTTCCGGCCCGCATCGCCGTGCCGCCGGCACCGTCGTTCCCGCTCCATCGAGGGGCGGGCAGGGTGCCTGCAACGGGGCTCATATAGGAAGCGGCGTGCGATGCAGCAGGGAACGTAACAGGAACGTGCGGGTCGGGCCAGTAAAAAAGCTTGAAACCGTAGCTTGTGGAAATATCGGGCACGCGCTAGAACATAAATGGAACATTGGGGGTTGCCTGGGCCATTTTGGTGGACAACGGGCGCGCGCCCTCGCTTCGCCCGGCAGGACCGTTACGGTGCGAGCAAGGTCTGAGGGCCGTGCGCCCAGGCGCTGATCGGCGGCCTCCGGTGTCAGACCTCATCAGCAGACGTGAAGACAAGAGAACGGAGACCCGAATGGCCGGCAGCGTCAACAAGGTGATCCTGGTCGGCAATCTGGGCCGGGATCCGGAGATCCGCGCCTTCCAGAATGGCGGCCGGGTGTGCAACCTGCGCATCGCCACGTCCGAGACCTGGCGCGACAAGGCGTCCGGCGAGCGGCGCGAGCGCACCGAGTGGCATTCGGTTGCCATCTTCAACGAGAACCTCGTGGGCGTAGCCGAGCGGTTCCTGAAGAAGGGCTCGAAGGTCTATATCGAAGGCCAGCTCGAGACCCGCAAAGCGCCCGACCAGAATGGCGGCGAGCGCTATTTCACCGAGGTGGTGCTGCGCCCCTATCGCGGCGAACTGACCCTGCTCGACGGTCGCGGCGGCGGCAGCGAGGGCGGGGATGATTACGGCGGCGGCAGCGGCGGCTATGGCGGCGGTTCCGATTTCGGTTCCTCCGGTCCCATGGAGCGCGTCTCCGGCGGCGGTGGCGGTTATTCCGGCGGTGGGGGCGGCGGCTTCGGCGGCGGCGGCGGTTATTCCGGCAGTGGGGGCGGCGGCTTCGGCGGCGGCCCGGCCCGGTCGGGAGGCGGCGGCGGTGGCGGCGGTGCCCGCTCGGGTGGCGGTCGCCCGGCCGACGATATGGACGACGAAATCCCGTTCTGAGGCACAGCGGCGCGCAGGGCTCCCCGACCACGCATGCTTTGGCCGCCTCTAGCGATGAGGTGAGCGCGCGCTGGGTTGGGTGTTGAAGCGCCTTATCCTGTTGGACAAGACCTAAAGGCGCTGCTGGGCAGCGCCTTTTTCTTTGCCGGTCTTTCCATCGGATCAGTCAGCCAGCTTCGGCGTCTTTACGACGGGCAAGCGGCTCCGTTCGCGGCGTCACGCTCGATCGTGAGGCGCCGTCCGGCGCGTCCACCTCGTCGGCGAAGCATTCAGAGGCGTTGTCCGGAATAACTGGTGGCGGGGGATGCGGGAGGCCGGGCGCACAATGGCGCGCCCGGCGGGAAATGGAGGTCAGAAGTTGACCGTCAGCATGCCCTTGAAGGCGTTGTCCTGGATGCCGGAGGCGAACTGGCCGCTGTAGGTGGCGGAGAGCACCGCATTGGCGTTGATGCGATAGTCGAGCCCGGCGCCGATGAGGGCGCTGTCGCGGGCGAGCGGCACGCCGGTCACCGTGAAGGGCTGTGAGCCGGTCGCAAAGGCCGTGGTGGAGGCTGGAGCCACATCGCCGAAGGCATGCAGCCAGGCAAGGCTGAGGCTCGGGCTCACCGTCAGGCCGGGCACCAGCGTCAGGCTGCTGCCCACCCTCAGGCCGAGGCTCGAGAACACCGTGTCCATGTCGCCGGTGCTGACCGAGAGGGCGGACGTCGAGCCGGTCTCGGTCAGGCCGTTGGTGGCGAGGTGCACGTAAGCGAGGCCGGCGAAGGGCTCCAGTGCCATGCCGTTCATGCGGAAGGTATAGCCCGCCTCGCCGAACACCTGCGTCGTGCCGGCGTCATAACCGGAGGTGTTGCGGCCGCTGTAACCGCTGAACACCACGCTACGGGTCATGGCCGCATCGTGCCACGTATAGCTGACGCCGGCCTTCAGGCCGAGGTCGCCATAGCGGGCGCCCGCATAGAGGCCGATGTCGTAATTGTCGATGGTGCCGGAGCTGTTGCGGGCATTCGCATCGAGCGTGGTGCGGCTGTAGCCGCCCATGAGGCCGACGCGCCACCGATCGCCCAGCGCCACGTCGGCGCCGCCGAACACGCCGGCGATGTCGCTGCTGACGCTCGCCGCATTGCCGTTGCCCCAGGCATTGCCCCAGGCACCGAAGCCCTGCATCCAGAGCGTCGGGGTCAGGCCCGGCGCCAGCGCCGCCGTCTCAGGCCCGCCGGGCGCGGTCGCCGGCGCGAGCGCCTGCCCGAGCCGCGCGCCCACCGCATCCCGCAGATAGATCGACTGCTGGAGCATGACCGTGCTTGAGGAGGCATAGGCCTCGCCCGACAGGCTGTCGAAGGCGGCGGGCGCCGCACCGACGGGCAGGTTCGCGAGGGCGTAATAGACCGGGTTGCTCCAGCCGAGCCCGTCGGCAGCCCCCGCCACGGCCCGCTGGTTTGCGGTGAGCGCCTGGCTGGCGAAGCTGATGTCGTTGCGCCGCAGCGTCAGATAGACGTCGTTGGCGTCATAGCTCAGCAGCGGCGTCAGGAAGGCGAGGTTGGAGGTGACGCTGGCGAATGTCCCGCTCACCCCGCCCGAGGCCTGAAGGATGGTGAGCGTGGTGACCGGGCTGTAGCCGCCCGCCGTCGCATTCACCGCCACCGTGCCGCCGAGGATGCTGGCAGTGCCGGAGGCGGTGATGAGATCGTGGGCGCCGGAGGGCGTCACGTCCACGCTATAGACCGAGCCCGGCAGGAAGGTGACGTTGCCGGCGACCGTAAGGGTGCCCGGCGAATAGCCCGGCGCCGCCGTGCCGCCGGAGGCCACCGTGAGGCCGCCGATGGTGCCGGTGCCGGAGATCGTGCCGCCGGTGCCGATGGTGTAGCTCGACCGGGACACGGCATTGGGCGACAGGACGAAGCTGGAATCCGCAACGCCGATGTTGCCGTTGTAGCCGGCGGCCGAGGTGAAGTTCACCGTGGAGCCGCCGGTGATGATCACCGCGCCCGAGCCGGTGATGGTGCCGGGGAAGTCGTAGGTGCCGGAGCGGTTGAAGACAAGCGTGGCGTTGTTGACGACGTTGCCGACGATGGAGCCGCTGGCGCCGCCATTGCCGATCTGGAGCGTGCCCTCGGAGATGAGCGTGCCGCCCGTATAGGTATTGGTGCCCGTCAGGATCAGCGTGCCCGCGCCGGTCTTCGTCAGCGAGCCCGTGCCGGAGATGGTGCCGGAATAAGTGCCCGTGGTGGTCTGGTTGAAGACCAGGGCGGCATTGTCGATGATGCTGCCGGTGAGGCTGGTGGTGCTGCCCACCAGGGTTCCGGCGGTGACGGTGGTACCGCCCGTATAGGTGTTGGTGCCCGTCAGGATCAGCTTGCCGAGGTCGTTCTTGTTGATGCCGCCCGTGCCGGTGAGGGCGCTGGCGATGGTGGCAACCGTGCCGGCGCCCGCCGCGCTTCCGTCGCCCACGCGAATGCTCGCCTGGGCGGTGCCGGACAGGGTCAGGGCATCGCCGGTGACCAGATAGCCGTTGGTGACGAACTGCATGCCGGTGGTTGCGACGGTGCCCGCGCTGGTATCAACGCGGACTGTGCCCGCCGCGCCCTGGAAGATGGCGAACCCGGCGCTCCAGGGCTGAGGAGCGGTGCCTGCGGCATTGGTCCAGTTGGTCTGGGGCCCGGCCGTCCAGGTTCCGCTGCCGCCCACCACCGTTCCGGTCGCTGTCGTGGTCGTGCCGTTCCAGAACTGCATGGTCTGCCCGATGTCCGACACCAGCAGATTGACCTGCCCCGCCACGGAGGTCTGGATGACGCCGACGAAGCCACCGCCGCGCGACACGTCGAGGCCATTGTCGGTAAGCGTGCCGCCATAGCCGAAGATGCGATAGCTGCCGGCCCCGAAGCCGGCATCGGCCGTCACGTTCAAGGTGCCGTCCAGCGTCAGGTTGCCCAGCACATTGAACGGCGCACTGCCACCGGCCGCGCCGAGCGTGACGTTGACATTCGATTGGGACGCAAGAAGCAGGGCGCCCATAGTGAGGGGGGCGGCCTGCGTGCCCGCGAGCGTGCCGCCATTCACCTCGACCCTGCCGCCGATACTCCCGCTACCGGACAGCGTCGCTCCGGTGCTCAGGATGACCTGCCGCGTTCCCCCGAGACTGCCGGTGACCACAAGGCTGCCGGCCTGTACCTCAGTCCGCCCGGTATACGTATTGGATCCCGAGAGAGTGAGCGTTCCAGTTCCGCTTTTGAACACGTCTCCCCTGCCCGAAACAATGCCAGAAAACGTAACAGCATCAGAGCGGGCGAAGGTGAGTTCGCCGTCATTGGCGACGTCACCAACGATGGACCCTGTCGTGCCGCCGTTGCCGATCTGGAGAATTCCAGTGAAAGGGACAATGGTTCCACCCGTATATGTATTTGTTCCAGTAAATATGACTGGTCTATAGAATCCTCTGAGTCCTGCGCGAGATACGTCAACTAAACCTGTTCCGGATATGTTGTTTGATGAAATATATGTACCATTATTTCCGAATACCAATTTTGAGTTGTTAACTATGTCTCCGATAATATTTCCTGGAGGACCAAATACATCGTTTCCGATCCAGAGGGTGCCGGCGGAAATCGTGGTTCCACCTGTATAATCGTTGTATGCGCCAATAACCAGGGTGCCAAGGTCTGTCTTGTTCAGGCCGCCGGTTCCCGTCAGTTTGGCATTCATAAAAGCAACTGTTCCTGCGCCCGCTGCAGTGCCGTCACCCACCCGGATGGGGATCTGAGAGGACCCAGTCAGCGTAATTGCGTCACCGCTGATCTCGTACGAAGATGTTACGAATTGCATGCCTGTCGTGGTGACCGGGCCAGCGCTGGCGTCAACCGTCACCTTTCCTGGCCAGCTCTGAAAGACGGCAAAGTTTCCGTTCCATGCTTGGGAGAGCGTACCGGCGGCGTTGCTCCAGTTTGTCTGGGGCCCGGCCGTCCACGTGCCAGGACCACCCCACAATTGGCCTGCTGGCGTGGTGGTTCCTCCATTCCAGAACAGGATGCTCTGCCCAGGGTCCGTGACAACCAGGTTCACCTGCCGCGCTATCGCCGTTTGAACGGTGGCGGAGAGGCCTCCAACAGGGGTCACATTGAGGCCGTTGTCTGTCAGGCCTCCGCCGTAGTTGAAGAGGCGATAGACGCCGGTGCCGAAGCCGGGATTGGCGGTCACGTTCAAGGTGCCGTCGAGCGTCAGGCTCCCGAGTACGTTGAAGGCCGGGCTGCTGCTGGCGGCGCCGAGCGTGACGTTGACGTTGGACGCCGACGCGAGCGTAAGGGAGCCCATGGTCAGCGGCGCGGTCTGGTTTCCGGAGAGCGTGCCGCCGTTCACGCGCACGTTGCCGGCGATGCTGCCGCTGCCCGACAGAGTGGTCCCCGTCCCGAGGGTCACGTTGCCTGCGAGGCTGCCGTTGACCGCGAGGCCACCTCCCTGCACCGAGGTGAGGCCGGTATAGGTGCTGGCTCCCGTCAGCGTCAGCGTGCCGGTGCCATACTTGAACACCGAACCGCTTCCAGAGATAGCGCCGCCGTAGGTCAGTGCGTCGGAGCGGTTGAAGGTCAGCGTTCCCGCATTGCTGATGGCGCCGCTGATGGAGCCCGAGGTGCTGCCGTTACCGATCTGCAGCGTGCCCGCCGTGATGGTGGTGCCGCCGGTGTAGCTGTTGGCGCCTGTCAGCGTCAGCGTGCCGGAGCCGCTCTTGACCAGCGCGCCCCCACCCGAGAGCGAACCCGCATAGGTGATGCTGTCGCTGCGGTTGAAGGCAAGGGTGCCGCCGACGAGGGAGATGTTGCCGCCGAGGGTGCCCGTCGTGCCGCCATTGCCGATCTGCAACGTGCCGCCGGAAATGGAGGTGGTGCCGGAGAAGCCGCTATCGTCGCCCGTGAGGATGGTGGTGCCGGGGCCCTGCTGCACCACCTCGCCCGTTCCCGAGATCGCCGAAGCGAACACATAGGCCGCGCCGGTGTGGTTGAACACCAGCTTGCCGGAACCGTCGCCGAAGACGATGCCGAGCGTGCCGCCGTCGACGGAGCCCGGAGCAGCGGCGGCCGCTCCGGCTGCGCCACCGATGCTGAGCACACCGACGGAGCCCGCATTCGTCGCGATGTTGATCTGGTTGGCGGCCCGCAGCAGCGCCCCGTCGGTGACCGTGACCGTGCCCGTCCCGCTGAAGCCGACCCGCATGTTGCCAGGCGAACCCGCCGCGGCATTGGGCACGACCTCGTAGATCGTCCCGGTTCCGGTGAGGGTGAGGGTGCCGACGGCGCCGGGGTCGACGCCGACCGCACTGGTGGAGGATTTCACATACGCGCCGTCAGAGACCGTGACCGTGCCGTTGCCCGGATTCCCGTTCCCGGTGCCGCCGATATAGAGGGGCAGGCCGTTGAGCCAGCGCGTTCCGGCGCCGGTCACCAGCATGGTCGCGGTCCCGTTTCCGCCAATATAGCTGCCGTCGGCATCAAGCAGCGCGCCGCCGGACACTTCGATATGTCCGCTATCGGGCGAGAACCAGCCGTCGGAGGTGCTCCAGGTGACCGGACTGCTGGTGCGCGTTCCGACCTTCAGAGCCGTGTTGGCGCCGTTCACATAGATGCTGGAGTTACTGCCCGACGTGTAGAGCCCGAGCAGGTTGTCGAGGACGGCGCCACCGGTGATCTGCAGACTGCTGGTTTGGGCGCCAATGTTGCGCAGATACAGGCCCTGGGTCGTGAACAGCGTGCCCGCGCCGCTCAGGGTCAGGCTGCCGGAGCCCGATGCGGTGGGGGGCGAATTGTTGTCGAAATCACCGATATAGGTGACCTGGCCGACAGAGGCCGTTGCCCCGCTGCTCAGTGTCAGCGAACCGGTGCCCAGATTGCCGACCTTCATGTATGTGCTGATCGTGAGACCCGAATTCGTGCCGGAAACGGTCGCCGTTCCGCTCGCTCCGGCCTGTTCGCCGAGAATGAATGCGTCGCTCGTCAGTTGCGCCGCGGTGCCGATGGTCAGCGAGCCGGTGCCCGTGGTGCCGATGGACGCAAGACCCGTATTGGTCCAGGCAGACCCGGTGCCGGCGATGGTCACCAGAGCGCTGGCGCCGCCACTCGCATTGACCGCGGCCGTGGTGCTGCTGAGGGTGCCGCCGTTAGAGATGGCGAGCGTGGCGGTCGAGGCGCTGCCCACCGTGAGGGAGCTGACGCCCAGCGCGCCCTGCACCGCCAGCGTGCCGGCATTCACCACCGCCGTTCCGGTCAGGCTGCTGCCGCTGCCTGTGACGGTCCAGGTGCCGGTGCCGGACTTCGCCAGATTGGCAAAGCCCTGGAAATTGCCCGTGGCGCCCACCGAGCCGAGATCGAGGCTGCCGGTGGCCGAGCCGTTCAGTTCCAGCGTGTTGGCGCTGCTGACGTTGGTGACCTTGCCGACCAGGGTTGCGCTATCGGCGAGCACCAGCCGGTTGCTGCCGGATCCCATGGCGATCGCGGTGTCGGATGCGGAGGCCGCCGCGATGCGCCCGCGGGTCGTGATCGTGCTGTCGCCATTGCCGGTCTGCACCGCCGTGGTGCCGGTGGTGGTGATCGTGCCGCTGTTGGTGAGGGCGTTCGTGGTACCGTCGAGCAAGATGCCGATGCCGGTTGCGCTCACCGTTCCAGAGTTGGTGACGCCGACGGCGCCGTTCCCGCTGACGGCGACGATGCCTGTCCCGCCCGTGGCCGTGACGGTGCCGGTATTGGAAACGGTGACCGTGCCGACGGTGGCGTTGGCGTTCACGCCGCCGGTGCCGGTGATGCGTCCGGCGTTGGTGACGGTGAGGATGCCATTGTCTGTGCTGACCGCGACGCCCGTGTCCGATCCCGCGATGACGCGGCCGGTCGAGGTGTTGGTCACGGTGACGTTGTTGCTGCCGGAGGCGGCGATGCCCTGATTGGTCGTGGAGGGCCCGAGGCTGGAATCCCGCTGGGCTTCGATATAGCCGCTGTTGGCGATGGTGACGTTGCCGGCGTCGGCCGATCCCTGGACGCCGATGAAGTTGCGGGCGAGCACCGAGCCGGAATTGTTGATCGACACGTCGCCCGACTGCGACCAGGCAATCAGGCCTTGCTTGGTGGTGGATGTGACGGTGCCGGAATTCTCGATGCTTGAGGTGCCGAGATAATCGATGGAGCGGATGCCGGCGAGATAGGCGTTCACGAGGCCGGAGTTGTTCACCGTGACCGGCACCGCCGCGCCGCCGACCGGGCTGCCGTCAGCATAGATGCCGCGGTTGTCCGTCGAGGTGACGGTTCCGGTGTTGGTGATGGTCACCGATCCGGAGTTGCTCGTGGCGGTGAGGGCGTCCGAACCGGTCGAGATGATGGTCGCGCCGCTGGTGATGGAGATGTCGCCGCCGACCTGATTGCGCACCCACAGGCCACCCGAGCCGCCGGTGTTGGTGAGCGAGACGTCCGAATCGAGCGTGACCGTGATAGTGGCAGGCAGCGTTTGCGAGGAAACGTTGACGGCACCATTGCCCGTCGCATTGACCGTGGTGTTGCTCACCGTCAGCGTCATGACGATGGAACTGGTGGCCGCGGGCGCGACCGAATAATTGATCCACCCGCTCGGGATGGTCATGTCGCTCACGCTCAGCGACGTGGTGCCGTCCACCGGCTGCACGTTCACGCCATTGGTGTCGCACTGATAAACGAGCTGGTTGCCGATCGTCGTGCAGCCCGCTTCGGCGGGCTGGGGCAGGAGTACGATGCCGGGAAGTGCGAGGCTGAGTGCGGTCAGCGAAACACCGAGACGCAGTTCGGCACGAAACGACGATTGGCGCCCACCTGCGCGGCGCGAAATCACATTCGACAATTGACCATCCCCCGCCGACACAACGCTCGCCACCTCCCGCCAGCGGGGGCACGACAGAACGTGTGCATGATCAAAGCGATCATAACCGTTCCTTAGGAGAACAATATCGAATCCCCCTCCGTCAACTGGCGCCGGAGGGCGGTCGGCAGCTTTGCTTGGGAAGTGACGAAAATGTCGCGTGGTGCCGATTCAGGGAGCAGTGCAACATCCCGTTTGGCACCGCAATGCGCTTGATAGAAACGGAATGGTCAGGCTCACGCTTCTCGTGTCGATCCTTGTATTGTTCATGACGTGCGCAGGCGAGGCGCGGTTCCGGATCGCTATTACGACCTCATTACATGATCTAGGGTGCATGGAATCCATGTCGGGCCAGTCGAGCCCATTTCGGACGAGCGACGATGCTCCGGCTCCACTGCTGTTCGCTGCGGAGGTGTGATCAAACCGTATGTGCCTGTGCCTGGAGCGGCGCTCGGACCTTCGCGGCCGGAGGGCGGCACGCCCGGAGGATGCCGGTCGGGCGGCAGCGTCAGCTCAATCGGGCGGTGGCGCGCCCGCCTGCGCGATGGCCGAGGCGACCTCCGCGAGCGTCCTTCCGTGGGCGCGGATGGCTTCGGCGAGTGAGAGGGCGGAGCGGATCCAGATCATGGAAACCACAGCCTCCACCCGCTGGCCCACCATCACCGGCACAGCGATGCTGCTGGTCTTCGGCCGGAACTCGCCGCCATCGCGCACCGCGAATCCGTTCTTCCGGGTTTCCGACAGGCAGCGCGCCAACCACGCGTCATCGAGGAAGGGACGGTCCTCCCCGTCATCCATGCGCCGCAGGTGGCCGAGGATGGCCTGCCGGTCTTCCGGCGGACAATAGGCGAGATAGGCGCGCCCGGCGGAGGTCCTGAGCATGGGCAGGCGGAAGCCGATCATGCCGCGGTCGATGGACAGGGGGCTGCGGGTGTGGGTGGTCTCCTGGATCACCATGGCCGCATCCTCGTAGACCGTCAGATCGAGAGGCCACACGAGGCGGGGCGCATAATGGCCGAACACGGGGCCTGCCGCCTGGCAGATGCGCGCCTGCGCGGCATAGCCATCGCCAAGGCTGGCGGCGAGGCGGGTGACGCGGACCTGCGTGGAGGAGGCGGAAAAGGCCACGTAGCCCTCTTCCTCCAGCGTCTGCAGCAGCCGATAGACCGTGGGCCGGGGAATGCTGAGCGCGCGGGCGATCTCCGCCGCCGACGTGCTGCCGCAGGCATTGATATGCCGCAGCACCGCGAGGCCCCGGCGCAAAGCGCGCACGCCGTCGCTCTTCTCGGGCGTCGCGTCCCTGTCCTCGGCCATTTCCCCGTCTCGCCGGATCCCCCGGTCTCTTTTTGTATCGTACACAATGCACACCTGCCGTGGCCAGCGTTCCAGCCACGGCAGGTGTCACGTCTTCAAGGCACTTTCCGCGGGCTCACCGCTCGGCGACCACCGGGTTGCGCAGCACGCCGACGCCGCTCACCTCCACTTCCACCACGTCGCCGTCCTTCATGAACAGCTTCGGCGTGCGGCGGGCGCCGACACCGCCCGGCGTACCGGAGACGATCACGTCGCCTGGCAGCAGCGGCAGGATGGTGGAGGTGTAGGCGATGAGGGTCGGGATGGGCGTGATCATCATATCGACGCTCGTCTGCTGCACCTGCTGGCCATTGAGGCGCGTGGTGAGCTTGAGCTGAGTCGGGTCCGGGATTTCGTCCGCGCTTACCATCCAGGGGCCGAAGCCACCCGTGGCGGCGAAGGTCTTGCCCGGCATGAACTGTGAGGTGTGGCGCTGCCAGTCGCGGACGCTGGCATCGTTGTAGCAAGCATAGCCGGCCACGTGGGAGAGCGCATCCGCCTCGGAGATGCGCCGGCCGCCCTTGCCGATGATGACGGCGAGCTCGCCCTCATAATCGAACTCGTCGGATTCCAGCGGCTTCACCAGCGCCGCGCCGGAGCCCACCTGGCTGCCGGGATAGCGGGCGAACAGCATGGGGTTGGGCGTGACGGTGCGGCCCGTCTCCGTCACGTGGTCATGATAGTTGAGCCCCACGCACACGATCTTGTCGGGATCGGGAATGACCGGATCGAGGGCCACGTCGTCTAGCGCGACATCGGCGGGCGCGGCGGCGAAGGGGGCCGCGCGTTCCAGACCGCCGGCGATGAAGGACCGCAGCGTCGGGGCCTCAGGGAAACGGCGGGCGAGATCGACGATCCCGCCGTCGGTCACGAGGCCATAGCTGGCGCGGCCGGCATGGGTGAAGGAAGCGAACTTCATCGGGCGAACCTTTTCCTTGAACATCTTCTTGGGGGAAACAGGAGAGGGCCGGGCGGGCGGTGCCGGCCGGATCAGGCGGCGGCGCGCTGGGGCAGGTAGGCCATCGGCCAGTCGGCCAGGGCGGCAAGGTCTCCGTCATCGAGCACCGCTCCCGCCACATAGCGGTCCGGCCGCAGCAGCAGGGCGCCGACGCCTTGCGCCTCCAGGAGGGGCTTCAGAGCCGGACAGGTGGCTTCGGTGACCACCGTCACCCCGGCCGCCGCGAAGCGCCGGCGCACCGGCTCGCTCGCGGCGCTCCACATCCGCTCGCCAGCGAGCAGGGCGAAGCCGAATCCGACGGCGTCATCCAGCAGCCGCCCGTCGGCGAGCCTCGGCTGGGCGAAGCGGCTGCCGGCGAGCTCGCTGCGGCCGGCAGCGATGCCCGGCCCCAGCCGGGGCACGCGGCTCTGGATGCGGACGACGCCGTCTGCGTCGCGGAAGGCGGCATTCAGGGCCGCTTCGGTGCCGCAGGTGTTGATGAGCCCGCCCAGACGCACGGCCATTTCGATGTAAGCATGGGCGTCCGGGCCCCGTTCGCTCTGATAGGTGTCGAGCAGGCTCTCACCGGCCTGCCCGTGCACCACCGCCTCCAGCTTCCAGGCGAGATTGGCCACGTCGCGGATGCCCGAACACATGCCCTGCCCCATGAAGGGGGGCGTCTGGTGCGCGGCATCGCCTGCGAGCAGCAGCCGGCCCGCCCGCCACTGGCGGGCGACGGCGGAATGGAAGGTGTAGACGGCGGCCCGCTCCAGATCCGCCTCGTCGGGCGCGAGCCACGGCGCGAGCAGCGACCAGACCGTCTGCGGCTGGACCACCGTGCGGCTGTCTTCGTGCGGCAGCACGGTGATTTCCCAGCGCCGGCGGTCGCCGGGGCCGCGCACATAGGTCGCCGGCCGCGCCGGGTTGCAATACTGGATGGTGTGGTCCCCCAGCTCGGGCTTCGGCTGCCGCAGCACGGCATCCACCACCAGCCAGCGCTCGTGAAAGCCGAGATCGTCCATGGACGACCCGATGAAGCGGCGCACCAGCGAGCGGGCACCGTCGCAGCCGACCACATAGCGGGCACGGACCTGCCGCAGGCGGCCGGTGGTCAGTTCCTCATAGCGGACGGTGACGCCCTCGCGATCCTGCTCGAAGGCGAAGGCATCGCAGCGGGCACGCACCGTCACGCTCGCGAAGCGCTGCAGACCGTCGCGCAGGACGCGCTCCAGATCCGGCTGGTGGAAACGGTAGCTGGCATGCCAGCCCTGGCCGCTCACCTCCTGCGGGCGGGGCCAGTCCATAAGCAGCGCGCCCTGCGCATCGATGAAGCGCATGCCGGGGTTGAGGCGCGTCGTCGGCAGGATCGCATCGGCGAGGCCGATGGTCTGGAACACGCGCATGACCTCATCGTCGAAGTGCACCGCGCGCGGCAGGTGATAGGCCTCGCTCTCGCGCTCCAGCACGAGGGTCGAGAGGCCCTTGAGGCCGAGCAGGTTGGCCAGCGTCGCGCCGACCGGACCGAGGCCGATGATGACGATGTCGAACGGGTTTTCGGACGTATCGGTGGCTTCGAGCATCGTCCCCTCCTTGGTGTTGGCGTCTTGCTGCGGCGCCTTGGTACTGGTGCCTGTTGGGGCCGACTGATCCCAGAGCGGGCGAGGCCCTTCAATACGGGTGGCCGGAGTGTCCGTCTGGCGGACAGGGGCATTCGGGCGCATACGGATCACCCGCGCTCGGCTAGAAGCAGGTCCGGCACGACGGCAAGCGAGGTTCCATGCGGCCCATTCTCATCATGTCTGCGATCAACGGCGCGCGGCGCACCAAGGCGGACCATCCCGCGCTGCCCCTGTCCCCGGCGGACATCGCCACGGAGAGCCTGCGCTGCGCAGAGGCGGGCGCGAGCGCCATCCATCTGCACGTGCGCGATGATGAGGGGCGGCACAGCCTCGATGCCGGACGCTATGCGGAAGCCATCGCCGAGATCCGGCAGCGGGGCGCGCGCGATCTCATCCTGCAGGTCACCACGGAGGCTGTGGGGCTCTACGGTCCGGCCGAGCAGATGGCGATGGTGCGGACGGTGCGTCCGGAGGCCTTCTCGGTCGCCGTGCGCGAACTCTTCAGCGATCCCGCTCTGTCCGGCGAGGCGACGGCCTTCCTTGCGGACTGCGCGGCTGGCGGCATGGCGGTGCAGTACATCCTCTATGACGGGGCGGATGTGCAGCGCTTCGATGCGCTCGCGGAGGCTGGGCAGATTCCGCTAGCCAATGCCGCCCAGCTCTTCGTCCTCGGGCGCTATGGCGACGGCCCGCCCTCGACGCCTGCGGCGATCCTCGGCTTCCTGTCTGCCCGCCGGCACATCCTCGACTGGTCGGTGTGCGCCTTCGGCCCTACGGAAAGCGCCTGCTGCGTGGCGGCCGCGCTTCTGGGCGGCGACGTACGCATGGGTTTCGAGAACAATCTGCACCTGCCGGACGGGCGGCTGGCGCCCGACAATGCCGCTCTCGTGACGCATTTCGTGGCTGCTGCGCGGGCGCTCGGCCTGCGGCCGCTGGAGCTTGCGGAGGCGCGGGCGCGGCTGGGGCTCTGAAGCCCCGGCCGCTGGATCGGAAAGGGATCAGCCGGCGAGCTGGCCGTAGAGCCAGGGGCAGTCCACCACGGCGGGCGCGCGGATGCCGTTGGCGGCAGCGTCGAGGCGCATCTGGCGCAGCCGGGCGCGCGGCTCTTCCGGCAGATAGAGCCGCTCATGACCCCAGAAGCTCGGCCCGGCGAAGGTCTCGTGCGGCTCCCAGGCGGCCGGGTCGATCTGCCGCCCGCCCCAGCCGTTCTCCACGAAAAAGCCGGAGGGCGAATGGGCATAGAAGGAGGTCATGTAATCATTGGTGTGCCGCCCGAGCGTATAGGCGACGCGCCCCTCCTGAAGCTGGGCGAGATCATAGCCCTGGCCCACGTCGTCCAGATTGCAGAACTCCACCATGAAGTGATGGAAGCCGATCTGCCCCGAGCCCACCATGGCGAAGCTGTGATGGCGGTTGTTCACATGGAAGAAATACAGCGGATAGGGCGTCAGCCCGTAATCCGTGACATGGAAGCCCAGCACGTCGCGATAGAAGGGCAGCAGGGCCTCGATGCGGATCGCGTGCAGCACCGCATGGCCCATGCCGAGCGCGCCAGTGCGGAAGCCCGAGATGGGGCGGCCGGGCACGAAGGGCTCGCTCGCACGCATGGGATTGAAGAACAGCTCCACGCTGTTGCCGTCCGGGTCCTCGAAGGTGATCAAATCCTCAACAAAGCGCTGGTCGGCCAGCGCGCGGCTGCCGCGCCGCACGGCGCATCCGGCGGCTTCCACACGCGCGCCGAAATGGTCGAGGTCTGACTTTTCCGCCACTTCCCAGCCCATGGCGGCGAGCACCGGGCCGGGCTCGTCGACGACGAACAGGCGCTGGCGCTGGTCGTCCATGCGGAAGGTGCGGGCGGCCTTGCTGACATCCATGGCCTGCATGGCGAGAAGGCCGGCGGCGAAATCGTGCCAGTCGCTCATCTTGTCCGAGCGGATGCCGATATAGCCGAGCGCGATGATGCCCATGGCGGTGTCCTTCCTGCTGGTGGCGGGGGGCGAGTCCGGAAAATGGCTCGGGATGCGGCGTCCGGACCGCGCGTCCTGATTAAGCGGAACCGGCGGGCCTGTCGCCCGCCGGTCGCTTGGGGTCCGCTGGGCGGACAGGGCTCAGAGCGGAGGCAGGCCCGAGGCCTTGAGCGGGGCTTCCACCCGCTCATCCCGTGACGCCCCCCGGCGCTCCGGCACGAGGAAGCTGCTCCACAGGCTGAGGGCCGCGCACAGAGCGATGTAAAGGGCGGGCGCGGAGGGCATCTGCGTGCGCTCGATCAGCATGGTGGCGGCGAGCGGTGCGAAGCCCGAGAGAATGGTGACGCTGATGTTGTAGGACAGAGCGATGCCGGTGAAGCGCACCTTGGTCGGGAACAGGGTGGCGAGGATGCTCGGCCAGATGCCGCTGGCGAGGGAGAAGACCAGCGAGAGAAGCGCGAGCACGAGCACGATGCTGGCACCCCGGTTGGCCATGAGCGCGAACAGCGGCACCACCGTGATCAGCATCAGCAGCGAGCCGGCCCGCAGGATGAGGCGCGCCGACATGAAGTCGCCCGCCCATCCCGCGATCATCAGGCCGATGGAACTCACCACCAGCGCCACGGTCATGGCAAGGGCCACCTCGGGCGCGGGATAGCCGAGGGTCTTCACCAGGAAGGCCGGCACGAAGCCGTAGAGCATGCCGTTGAAGCCGGCGATGATCGCCGCGACTCCGGCCGCCACCAGCAGCGCACGGCCGTGGTTGCGCACCAGTTCGCCCAGCGGATGCTTGGCCGCCTTGCCGTGCAGGTTCACGAATTCCGGCGATTCTTCGAGCTTGCGGCGCAGGGCGAAGCTGACGAGGCCGATGACGCCGCCGAAAAGGAAGGCGATGCGCCAGCCATAGGAGGCGACATCCTGTGGCGGCAGCGCATACTGGATGCCCAGATTGACGAGGGTGGCAATCAGCACGCCCACGTTGACGCAGAAGATGATGAAGCCGCAGGCAAGGCCCGCCCGCCGCGGGGCGGCTTCCACGGCGTAGGTGACGGCACCCGGCAGTTCGCCGCCGAGGCAGACGCCCTGCACCAGACGGAAGGCGACCAGCAGCAGCGGGGCAGCGATGCCCCAGCGGTCGTAGCCCGGCAGCAGACCGATGGCGATGGTGGCCAGCGTGGTGAGGCCGAGCGAGGCGATGAACACCGGCCGCCGGCCGTAGCGATCGCCCAGCGTGCCCAGCAGTGCGCCGCCGAAGGGGCGGGCGAGAAAGCCCAGCGCGAGCACGGAGAAGGACAGGATCAACGAGACATAGGGATCGTTGGCGGGAAAGAACTGCGCCGAGATGTACTGGACGAAGATGCCGTAGATGATGAAATCGTAGAATTCGAGCGATCCACCGAGGCTGGCGAGCAGGATGATGCGCCACTGTGCCCGGCTGAGATGCGCCGGTGCATGCCGTGCGCTGGTCTGCGAAATGCTGGTCATGTCCTTGAGCCCTCCGGCTGATCTTATTGTTGGGGCGGAATACGCTTGTCCGGTCGGCGGGCAGGTTTGCCCATGCCACCGGAAGCAGAGACGGGAGCATTCCCTCGGAAGGTTGGCCCCCTTCGCTGGGAATGTCTTGATGGGGTATCGTGAATGCCTGTTCGGGCAGGCCGAAGACCTGCGCGCACCGGCCGTCCGTTTGGCGCAGGACGGAGGGTGCGGTCGGCGCCGGGCGTATGGGCGCCCGTTTCATCCTCCCACATGCTTCTTCTTGTCTTCGTCTAAGGCGACGGCTGCTTCCGGGCGTAGCGGAAAAACGGACCTGTCCGCCTGCCGGACGCCCCCGATGTGTCAGGGGCGGCGGGCGACCTGTCGTGGGGCCGGCAGGTCGCCCCGCTGGCGCAGGAACGCCCGCAGGACGAGGGCGAGGAGGCCCGCGAGGAGGACCACGGCCGCCAGCAGCTCGAGAGCGGCGGTGAAGCGGTCGGTATGCTGCTTGATGAAGCCCACCGCATAGGGACCGGCAAAGCCACCAAGATTGCCCACGGCATTGATGAGTGCGATGCCGGCGGCGGCCGCGGTTCCGCGCAGGAAGAGCGGGGGCACCGACCAGAAGGGGCCGAGCGCCGCATAGATGCCGATGGAGGCGCAGGTGACCGCGCCGATGGCCAACAGGGGCGTCGGGACATGCACGCTCGCCAAAAGCCCAGCCGCGCCGAGGAAGGCCGCGCCCGCCACGTGCAGGATACGCTCCCCCGAACGGTCGCTGTGGCGGCCCCAGGCCAGCATGGCGACGGCGCTCAGGGCATAGGGCAGGACGAGCAGCAGCCCCACCTGCTCGACGCTGTAGCCCATGTCACGGATGATCTGCGGCAGCCAGAGGCCGATGCCGTAGAGCCCGACCACCAGTCCGAAATAGACGAGCCCCAGCAGCAGCACCCGCCCATCCCGGAGCGCGGGCCACAAGGCGTGGCGGGCGGTGGCATCGCCCGCTGCGTTGTCCTTCGCCAGCCGGCCTGCGATCACCTGCTGTTCGCGCGCAGTCAGCCAGCGGGCGTCCGCCGGGCCGTCCGGCAGCAGCACCAGAACAACGAAGCCGAGCAGGACGGCGGGCAGGCCTTCGATGATGAACAGCCATTGCCAGCCGGCGAGGCCGCCAAAGCCGTGGCTCTGCATGATCAGTGCCGATAGCGGCGAGCCCACCGCGCTGGCGATAGGCACGGCTGCCATGAAGAGGGCGACATAGCGCGCCCGCATGGCGAGCGGAAACCAGGTGCCGAGATAAAGGATCATGCCCGGCAGGAAGCCGGCCTCCGCCGCGCCGAGGAGGAAGCGCAGGAGGAAGAAGGAGGTCGGACCGGTCACGAAGGCGGTGGCGGCGGAGATGAGGCCCCAGGTGACCATGATGCGGCAGATCCAGAGCCGCGCGCCCACCTTTTCCAGCACAAGATTGGAGGGCACCTCGAACAGGAAGTAGCCGATGAAGAAGATGCCGGCGCCCCAGCCATAGACCTGCGGGGAGAAGCCGAGGTCCGCATTCATGGTGAGGGCGGCAAAACCGACGTTCACCCGGTCGAGGAAGCTCACGAGATACAGGAGCATCATGAACGGGATGAGTCGCCGCGCCGCCTTGGCGAAGGTCAGCTTCTCTTCCGCCGTCAATCCCGCTCCCGCATCCATGCTCGGCTCTGCGCTCCCGGCCCCGTCTGCCGTTCATGGCTGCGGGATGCCGGATCGTCAACGGGCAACGGTGCTGGGCCTCCAGAGCGCGATCCGAGCGGATTGAATCAATCCGCTCGGTGAATCGCCCTCTAAATTCAAGAAAGAGAACGCGTGATCCGATCAGATTGCGATGCAATCTGATCGGCGCGTGCTCCAGCGCCGGCCTCGATCACCGATGCCAGCGCCTGCCGGTACTTGCGGCACCTGGAGTTCGCGCGGGTGAAGCGGACGCCTCTGGCGGATCACTTCACACGCGGACCGTCAGTCAGCGCCGACGAGGCCCTTCTCGCTCGCCACGCGGCGGGTGTGAAAGGGCGTGTCGCCGAAGGTCAGCTCGATGGCCGCCAGCCTGCGGAAGTGGTGCGCGCCGAGATATTCCATGGTCATGCCGATGCCGCCATGGAGCTGCACCGCCGTCTGTCCCACGAAGCGGGCGGAGCGGTTGATCTGCGCCTTGGCGGCGGAGATGGCGACGCGGCGCTCCTCCGCATCCTCGGCCTCCACCATCATGGCCGCATAGAGCGCCATGGAGCGGGCCTGCTCCAGCGCCACCAGCATGTCCACGGCCTTGTGCTGGAGCGCCTGGAAGGAGCCGATGGAGACGCCGAACTGCTTGCGGGTCTTCAGATACTCGATGGTCAGCTCGTGCAGCGCTTCCATGAGGCCCACGGCCTCGGCGCAGAGCGCCACGATGCCGCCGTCGATGATGCGCTCGATGATCGGCAGAGTGGCGTCCTGCGGGCCGAGCACGGCGTCCGTGGGCACGAACACGTCGGCGAGGACCACGTCGGCCGCGCGGCCGCCATCGTGCGTCGGGTAGGGCGTGAGGGTCACGCCGGGGGCATCGGCCGGCACGAGGAAGAGCGTGATGCCCGCCTCATCCCGTCGCCCGCCCGCTGTGCGGGCGCTCACCACTAGGGTCTGCGCGGCATCCGCATTCAGCACCACGCTCTTGCGTCCGTCCAGCCGGTAGCCGCCTTCCACCGCGCGGGCGGTGGTGGCCACATCGTTCAGGTCGTAGCGCGCCTGCGCCTCGCCATGGGCGAAGGCAAGGCGGACGGAGCCGTCGATGACGCCCGGCAGGAGCGCGTCCTTCTGCGCCTGCGAGCCGGCGAGGCGCAGGGCGCCGGCGCCGAGCACGATGCTGGCGAGATAGGGCTCCGGCGCCAGCGCGCGGCCGAGGGCTTCGGCCACCACCAGCAGCTCCACAGGGCCGCCGCTGAAGCCGCCGTCTTCCTCTGCGAAGGGCAGGCCGAGCAGGCCGAGCTCGGCCAGCTCCGCCCAGCGGTTCTCCATGAAGCCCAGCGGCGCGCGGCGCGCGGCTTCCAGCTGTTCGAGGCCGGGATAGATGGTCGCCGCCCAGCGCTGCACCGTGTCCCGCAGCAGGGCCTGCTCGTCCGACAGGTCGAAATTCATGACAGTCTCTCCGCGCCGTCCGTCACAGGCCGAGGATCGCCTTGGCGATCACATTGTGCTGGATCTCGTTGGACCCGCCGTAGATGGACACCTTGCGCATGTTGAAATAGGTGGGCGCTGCCGTGTCCGCCCAGGCGAACAGGCTCTCCATGTCGTTGTGCCCGGCCTCATCGCGCGTGGCCGGCAGGGCATTAGGGCCGGCGAGCTCCAGCAGCAGCTCGGTGGTGGCCTGCTGAAGCTCCGAGCCCTTGATCTTGAGGATGGAGGAGGCCGGGTCGGGCTTCGTCGGGTCGCGGGTCGCCTGCGCGGCCACCACGCGCATCTGGGTGATTTCCAGCGCCTTCAGTTCGATTTCCACGCTCGCGAGGCGGCTGCGGAAATCGAGATCGTCCCACATGGTGCCGGCGCCCGCCGGCGTGGAGCGGGCGAGCCGCTTGATGCGCGCGATCCGCTCCTTCGACATGCCGATGCGGGCGATGCCGGTGCGCTCGTTGGCGAGCAGGAACTTGGCATAGTCCCAGCCCTTGTTCTCCTCGCCCACGAGGTTCTCGACCGGCACCTTCACGTTGTCGAGGAAGACTTCGTTGACCTCGTGCCGCCCGTCGATGGTGATGATGGGGCGCACAGTCACGCCGGGGGTCTTCATGTCGATGAGCAGGAAGGAGATGCCCGCCTGCTTCTTGGCGTCCGGATTGGTGCGGGCGAGGCAGAACATCCAGTCGGCATACTGGCCGAGCGTGGTCCAGGTCTTCTGGCCGTCCACGATGTAATGGTCGCCCTCTCGCACCGCGCGGGTCTTCAGCGAGGCGAGGTCCGAGCCGGCACCGGGCTCGGAGAAGCCCTGGCACCACCAGTCCTCAAGGCTCTTGATGCGTGGCAGGAAGCGCTGCTTCTGCGCCTCGTTGCCGAAGGTGGCGATGACCGGGCCCACCATGAAGCAGTTGAACTGGAG
This sequence comes from Azorhizobium sp. AG788, assembly GCF_004364705.1. NCBI lineage: Bacteria > Pseudomonadati > Pseudomonadota > Alphaproteobacteria > Hyphomicrobiales > Xanthobacteraceae > Azorhizobium > Azorhizobium sp. AG788. The sequence continues at coordinate 214,678 of NZ_SOBM01000008.1, read as the reverse complement.
CGGCAGCGGCACGGCCGCCTGCATCAGCTCTTCCATGAAGATGTAGCGCTGCACGGCGCTCCACGTCTGGCCGCCATGCTCCACCGGCCAGTGGGGCACGGCCCAGCCCTTGTCGTTGAGGATGCGCTGGGAGGTGACGTAATCCTCCCGCGCCAGCTTGCGGCCTTCCGAAACCTTGGCGCGGATTTCCGCCGGAATATCGGTGCGGAAGAAGGTGCGCACCTCCTCGCGGAAGGCGATCTCTTCGGGGGTGAAGCGCAGGTCCATGGATCAGGCGTCCGGGTTGATTTCAATGAGGCCGGCCGCGCCCATGCCGCCGGCGATGCACATGGTGACGACCGCGTAGCGCACGCCACGGCGCCGGCCTTCCAGCACCGCATGGCCGACGAGCCGGGCGCCGCTCATCCCGAAGGGATGGCCGACGGAAATGGCGCCGCCGTTCACGTTCACGATCTCGGGGTCGAGGCCGAGCGTGTCCCGGCAGTAAAGAGACTGGGACGCAAAGGCCTCGTTCAGCTCCCACAGGCCGATGTCGGAGACCTTCAGGCCCTGCCGTTCCAGCAGACGCGGCACGGCGAAGACCGGGCCGATGCCCATCTCGTCCGGCTCGCAGCCGGCGGTGGCATAGCCGCGGAAGATGCCCAACACGGGCGCATTCTGGCGCGCGGCCTCGGTGGAGGACATGAGAACGGTGGCCGAGGCGCCGTCCGAGAGCTGGCTCGCATTGCCGGCGGTGACATACCAGTCGTCGCCGCGTACCGGCTTCAGCTTGGCGAGGCCCTCCAGCGTCGTGTCCGCGCGGTTGCCTTCATCCTTGGTGAGGGTCACGCTCTCGCGGCGCGTCTCGCCGCTCGCCTTGTCGGTGATTTCCTTCTCGACCGTCATGGGGACGATCTCGTCATCGAACAGGCCGGCAGCCTGCGCACGGGCGGTGCGCTGCTGGCTGGCAAGGGCGAACTGGTCCTGCGCCTCGCGCGAGACGCCGTAGCGGCGGGCCACCGTGTCGCCGGTCTCGATCATGGTGACGTAGATGTCCGGCCTGTTGGCGATCAGCCAGTCATTGCGGAACAGCTCGCGATTGACGGGCTGCACCAGCGAGATGCTCTCCACGCCGCCAGCCACCGCCACCGGCACGCCGTCCATGACGATGCGTCGGGCCGCGCCCGCAATGGCCTCAAGGCCGGAGGCGCAGAAGCGGCTCACCGTGGCGCCGGACGCCGTGACCGGTATGCCCGCGATCAGCGAGGCGTGGCGGGCGACGTTTCCGCCCGTGGCGCCTTCGGGATAACCGCAGCCGAGAACCACCTCTTCCACGCTGGCCGGTTCCACCTTGCCCTTTGCAAGCGCGTGGCGGATGGCGTGGGCGGCCATGTCCGCGCCCTTTGTGATGTTGAACGCGCCGCGCTGCGCCTTGCCGATGGGCGTGCGGGCGGTGGAGACGATGACGGCATCGACCATCTGGGGTGTATCCTCCGGTATCTTATGGGTGGCCCGCCGCCGGGGCGGGCGTCTGCGCGGCCACTTCCTCGATCAGCACCTTGGGCAGCAGCTTGCCGACCGGGCTGCGGGGCAGGGCCTCGCGGAATTCGAGCGAGCGCGGCATCTCGTGGCGGCCGAGGCGCTCGGCGAGGAAAGCGTGCAGGTCTTCCAGCGTGAAGGCGGGCGCGCCGGGCTTCAGCACCACATAAGCCCGCGCCGACTGGCCGCGATAGGCATCGGGCACGCCGATGACGATCACCTCATGGACCGAAGGGTGCTCGTAAATCGCGTTCTCGATGGCCGCCGGATAGACGTTGAAACCGGACGAGATGATCATGTTCTTGCGCCGGTCGACGATCTCGAACAGGCCGCTGTCGTCCATGCGCCCCATGTCGCCGGTGAGGAACCAGCCGTCGTGGAAGGCGGCGGCCGTGCCCGCTTCGTCGCCGAGATAGCCGGCGAAGACGTTCGGCCCGCGAATCGCGATCTCGCCCACTTCGCCGGGCGGCAGGGCGCGGCCCGGATCGTCCATGGCCACGATGCGCATGGCGAGGCCCGGGAGCGGCACGCCGATGAGGCCGGGCCGGCGCGTCACGCGGAATGGCACGCGGGAGCCGGCAGGCCCGGTCTCGGTCATGCCCCAGCCGTTGTTGAGCTGGTTGCCCACAATGGCCTCGATCCTGGCCTGCACCTCGAAGGGGAGGGGCGCACCGCCGCTGACGCAGGATTTCAGCGATGAGAAGTCCACGCTCTCGACGCCCGGACGGTTCAGCAGCGCCACCCACATGGTAGGCACGCCGGAGAATTGCGTGGCACGCAGTTCGCTCACGTCGCGGATTAGCGTCTCCACATCGAAGCGCTGGCGCAGCAGGATTTCGTTGCCGTCGCGGATGTGGCGCAGGAGCACCGTGGTGAGCGCGTAGATGTGGAACAGCGGCAGGACTGCGACCACTTTCTCCGTGCCGGCCACCAACGGGCGCCCGCCATCGCGCCACAGCCGATACATGCTGACCGCCGAGGTGAGGTTGCCGTGGCTGAGCATGGCGGCCTTCGGCAGGCCCGTGGTGCCTCCGGTGAACTGGAGCACCGCAATGTCGCCGGGCTGCGGCAGCGGCGCGGTGAGCGGCGCGTCGCTGAACAGAGCGGCGAGCGGCCGCACGCCGGCTTCGTCCGGCACGGGCAGGGGCGCGACATCGCCCGCACCCCAGCGGGCATCCTCGCCCACCAGCACCTCATCCAGCAGGCCTTCCGCCAGCGCGTCCAGCGCACCCGGCAGGAAGCCGGGCAGATTGGTGGTGATGAGCCGCCGTGCGCCGGTGGCCTTCAGCTTGTGATGGATTTCCCGCCGGGCATCGAGGGCGCTGATGTGCACCACCCGCGCCCCGAGCCGGGTGACGGCAAAGAAGCAGATGGGATGCCACGGCGTGTTCGGCAGCAGCAGAGCGACGGCATCGCCTGCCGCCACGCCGGCGGCGCTGAGGCCGCTCGCGAGGCGATCCACCTCACGGGCGAGCTGGAGATAGGACAGCTTCGCGCCCCGAAAGTCGAAAGCCGGTGCCTCTCCCTTGGCTGCCACGCCGGCGGCGAGGAGATGGGGCAGGGTGGTGATTTCCAGCGGCGTATCCCAGTCGCACACATCGGGGAAGTGCTGCTGCCACAGGGGGCGGGCGGGGGCGGACATCAGGCGGCGTCCTTGTCCGCGAAGGAGCCGCCCTGCGCCAGCCTCCGCAGCAAAGCGGCAGGCTTCAGGCTGTCGTCGCCCGTCTCGGCGGCGAGAGCGTCCAGCGCCTCGACGATCCTGGCGAGACCGACACCTTCCGCCCAGTGCATGGGGCCGCCGGTGAAGTTGGGCCAGTTGTAGCCGTTCACCCACACCACATCGACATCGCTGGAGCGCGAGGCGATGCCTTCTTCCAGGATCTTCGCGCCCTCATTCACCATCGGGTACATGAGGCGGGCGATGATCTCCTCGCGGGAGAAGCTGCGGCGGGTGATTCCCCGCTCATCGGAGAGGCGGGTGATGAGCGCCTCCGTATCCGGATCGCGCTCGCCCTTGCGGGCGCCTTCGGGATAGCGATAGAAGCCGCGCCCAGTCTTCTGGCCGAAGAAGCCCTGCTCGGCCAGCGCGTCCGCCACCGGCGCCTTCGCGCCCGTGGCCTTGCGCGCCCGCCAGCCGATATCGAGGCCGGCCAGATCACTCATGGCGAAGGGGCCCATGCGGAAGCCGAAATCGGTCACCGCATCATCGACCTCATGCGGCATGGCGCCGGCGAGCAGCAGCCGCTCGGCGGCCTGGGTACGTTTTGCGAGCATCCGGTTGCCCACGAAGCCGTAGCAGACGCCCACCACCACCGGCAGCTTGCCGATCTTACGGGCGAGGTCGAGGCTGGTGACGAGCACATCCGGCGCCGTCTTGGCGCCGCGCACGATCTCCAGCAGGCGCATGACGTTGGCGGGGCTGAAGAAGTGAAGGCCCACCACGTCCTGCGGACGCTTGGTCGTCTCGGCGATGGCATTGACGTCGAGATACGAGGTGTTGGTGGCGAGGATGGCGCCGGGCTTGGCGATGCGGTCCAGCGCGCCGAAGATTTCGGCCTTCACGCCCATGTCCTCGAAGGCCGCCTCCACCACGATGTCGGCCTCGGCTGCGGCCTCAAGGCCCACACGGCCGGTGATGAAGCCGAGGTGCCGCTCCATCTTCTCGGAGGTGAGCGAGCCGCGCTTCACGGAGGTCTCGTAATTGGAGCGGATGCGGGCGAGGCCGGCGCTGAGCGCCTCTTCCTTCACCTCGATGAGGGTGACGGGAATGCCCGCCTGCGCGAAGCACATGGCGATGCCGCCGCCCATGGTGCCGGCGCCGATGACGGCGGCGCTGGCGACGGGACGCGCCTTCACCTCCTTGCCGATGCCGGGCACGCGCGCGGCCTCGCGCTCGGCGAAGAAGAGGTGGCGCAAGGCCTTGGAGGTCGGGTCCTTCACGAGTTCGAGGAAGGCGGCGCGCTCTGCGGCGAGGCCTTCCGCAAGGCCCTTCTCGAGGCCAACCCGAACGGCATGCGCGAGCGCCGCCACATTGGGCATGCGGGGCGATTTGCGAATCGCGTCGCTGGCCGCCGTCTCGAACGCGGCGCGGTCCTCGGCGCTGAACTTGCCCTCGGCCGCGCCGGAGCGGGGCCAGGTGCCGGCTTCCGCCAGCCGGAGCGCCTGGGTGGCGGCGGTAGCAACCAGATCGCCATCGGCGATGTCGTCCACGAGGCCCATGGCGCGGGCCTTTTCGGCAGAGACGGGCTCACCACCCGCCATCATGGCGAAGGCGGGGGCGGCGCCAACGAGACGCGGCAGGCGCTGCGTTCCGCCAGCGCCGGGAATGATGCCGAGCTTGATTTCCGGAAGGCCGAGCCTGGCGGCCGGCGCGGCGACGCGGGCATGGCAGGCGAGGGCGAGTTCCAGCCCGCCGCCGAGGGCGAGACCGTTGATGGCCGCGACCACCGGCTTCGCGCTGCCCTCCACGGCCGAAAGAACGTCGGGCAGGGACGGCGGCACGGGCGGCTTGCCGAATTCGGAAATGTCGGCGCCGGCCACGAAGACCTTGCCCTCGGCGGCGATGACGATGGCCCGCACGTCCGCATTGGCGAGGGCCGCGGTGAGGCCGGAGACCAGGCCGGCCCGCACCGCCGCGCCGAGCGCGTTCACGGGCGGATTGGCAATGGTGAGGGTGGCAACGCCGGCGGCGGAGATCTCGGTGCGAACGGGGTCCATGCGTCCTCCCATATTCTGCATTGCAGAACTATCGTCTGCATATTCCGCTCGTTGATGGAGCGTGCCGGATCGGCTGTCAAGGTCGGCGGGCGAGACAGGAGGTTCCTAATTACCAAATATGGCTATATGTTCTGCAATACGGAATTCATGTCTGCGGAAATTGACAATCCCGCGTTCCGCATGCGATGCAGTTCTTGCCCCTGAGATCCGTCGCGGAAGGGGCCATACACGCGGACCCAACCGCGTATGGGAGGCAACGCGGCACGACGCTTTCGGTCATCTCGCAGGTAGGGCGCCTGATCCGGCGCCGCTTTTTTCCCGGGAAGACCGCGGGTGTCCGGAACGCTAACGGGAGGAAGTCACATGGTCCGATCCGCCATCGTATCGGCGACGCTGGCGCTTGCCCTTGGGGCAGGTGTGCCGGTGGCTCAGGCGCAGGAGAAGGTCGTCACGATCGGCGCCCACATGCCGCTCACCGGTTCGCTGGCGCGCTCCGGACAGGCCTTCAACGAAGGCATGCAGGTGGCGATCCGCATGTGCAACGCCAACTCGCCGAAGGTGCAGTTCAAGGTGGATGTGATCGACGACGAGAGCACGCCCGCCAAGGCGGTCTCCGCGGTCGAGAAGCTCTCCGCCTCCGGTTCGGTGGCGATCATCGGCGGCTACGGCTCGAACATCGTCGGCCCGGCTTCCGACGCCGCCGACAAGCTCGGCAAGGTCTACATCACCGCCGGCGCAGTCTCTGACGAGCTCACCCAGCGCGGCCTCAAGACCTTCTTCCGCATCAACAACAATGCGGGCTACCAGCGCGGCATCGCCAACCTGCTGATCGATCTGAAGCCGCAGGCGGTCTCCATCATCGCCTCCACCAAGGAGGCGCCCGCCCTGCTCGCCGAGGGGCTGGAGAAGGACCTCGCCGCCAAGGGCATCAAGGTCACGGTTCACAAATTTGATCCGGCGATCACCGATTTCAAGCCGATCATCAACAAGATCAAGCTTCAGGATAAGTCCGACATCATCATGATGTCGGCCTATGAGAACGACTATGTGGGCATCATCCGCGCCGCCAAGGTGCTGAAGCCGCAGGTGAAGCTCATCGTGGGCGCGTGGTCGCTGGCCACCCCCAAGATGTACACCGAATTCCCCGATCTCATGAACAACGTGGTCGGCACCTCCTTCCTGCCCTATCCGGTGGAAGTGAAGAGCCCCGAGGGCCAGAAGTTCGCGGCGACCTACAAGGAGATGTTCAACAAGGACATCGAGTATCTCGCCTCCCTGAGCTTCGTCGAGACCACGCTGCTGTGCGAGGCGATCCAGCGCGCCGCCACCGCCGGCACGCTGGACAAGGGCGGCCTCGTGGACGAGATGCGCAAGACCGACCGCGAGACGCTGCTGGGCCGCCTCCAGTTCGACCAGACGGGCGACAATCCGAACTTCGCGCTCTCCATGGGCCAGCACCGCGACGGCAAGATCGTACTGGTGTCGCCGAAGTCCGCCGCCACCGCCGAGATCGCCTATCCGGCCCTTCCCTGGTGACACGGAGAGCCCGCGTGCCTCAGGCGCGCGGGCTCGTCCTTCCGTCCCGCGTTCCCGTTCAGCCTCCCCCTGAGGTGACATGACCGAACTCATCCTGCAGGCGCTGTTCTCCGGCGTGCTCATCGGCAGCGTCTATGCGCTTGTGGCGCTCGGCCTCGCGCTCGCCTTCGGCGCCATGCGCATCATCAATCTGGCCCATGGCGAGCTGGTGCTGCTCGCGGCCTACATGGCCTATGTGGTGGAGCAGCGGCTGGGGCTCGAGCCCTACATGGCCATCCCCCTGGCGCTGGTGGTCGTCTCCGCGGTCAGCATCGTGCTGTTCATGCTGGTCAACATGATCAAGGATCATCGCGAGCTCAACTCGCTGATCCTCACCTTCGCCGTCGGCATCATCCTCACCAATGCGATCCTGCTGGTGTTCGCCAGCGACATGCGCACCACAACCTCCGTCTTCCTGCAGGATGCCATCTCCTTCGGCGACGTCTTCGCCATGAAGGGCGAGCTCGTCGCCTTCGGGCTCTCCATCGTCCTGATGGGCTTCCTGTGGTGGTGGCTGAAGGCGAGCTGGTACGGCCGGGCGGTGCGCGCTGTGTCGTCCAATCGCGGCGCCGCCAAGCTCATGGGCATCAATCCCACCCGCATCGAGACGGTGGCCTTCCTGGTGGCCGGCGCTCTGGCGAGCGTCGCGGGTGTCGCGCTCTACACCATGAGCGTGGTGCAGCCGGCGGTGGGGCACGCGCTCACCGTGAAGGCCTTCATCATCACCGTGCTGGCGGGTGTGGGATCCATTCCGGGTGTTCTGCTCGGCGCCGTGCTGCTCGGCGTCACGGAGGCGCTCACCGTCACCTTCGCCAGCTCCGCCCTTCAGGAACTCGCCGGCATGGTGCTGTTCCTGCTGGTCCTCTTCCTCATGCCGAACGGCCTGTTCGGCGCCAGCGCCCGCCGCGGCTGAGAGGCGAGCCATGTCACAGACGTCCTCTCCCGTACTCTCCGGCCGCAGCCTTGCCCTCGGGGCCGGCCTCGTGGTCGTCGCCCTGCTGCCGCTGGCGGCGGGCGCCAGCCCCTACATGCTGGGGCTGCTCATCTCCGCCCTCATCCTTGCCGGTCTCGCCCTCTCCTGGGCGCTGCTCGGCAATCTCGGCGGCATGGTCTCGTTCGGCCATGCAGCCTTCTTCGGGGTCGGCTCCTATGCCTCGGCGCTGCTGGCGGCGCGGCTCGGCGTGCCGGTGCTGCTGGCGATCCCGCTGGCCGGCCTCATCGCCACCATCTCCTCGCTCGCCATGCTGCCGGCGCTGCGGCTCTCGGGGCCCTATTTCGCCCTCGCCATCCTCGCCTATGCGCAGATCTTCCGCATTCTCGCCACCGAGGCCACCTGGCTGACCGGCGGCGCTGCCGGCCTCCAGCGCTATCCCGGCCTGCCCACGCTTTTCGGCTTCAATCTCGCCGAGCGCCACGGCAGCTACGTTCTGGTGCTGGCGATGGTGGTCATCTGCGCCATCATCTACGTGGCCATCCGCCGGAGCCATGTGGGCATCGCGCTCCGGGCCATCGCGGAGAGCGAGGATGCGACCCGGGTCGTGGGCGTGAACAGCACCCTGCTCAAGACCTGGATGCTGATGCTCTCGGCCTTCATCGCCGGCATGTTCGGTGCGCTGAACGCGCACATCATCGGCTTCCTGGAGCCGGATTATGCCTTCTCCGGCATCTGGAGCGTGATGCCCATCATCGCGGCGGTGTTCGGCGGCTATCGCACGGTGCTCGGGCCGGTGCTCGGCGCCATCGTGATCTACATGTTCGATCAGGTCGTGGCCAAGAGCCTCATCCCCGTCGGCCACCAGATCCTGCTCGGCATCCTCCTCGCCATCATGGTGCTGGTGGCGCCGAACGGCCTTGCCGGTCTTCTGTCCCGTTTCTTCTCCCGCAGCGGAGGCAAGCATCATGCTCGCGCTTGAGGGCGTCTCCGTCCGCTTCGGCGGCCTGCTCGCGCTGTCCAACATCAGCTTTTCGGTTGAAAAGGGCGAAATTCTCGGTCTCGTCGGCCCAAATGGCGCCGGCAAGACGACGCTGTTCAACTCCATTTCGGGCCTCGTGCGGGCGCGTGGGCGCATCAGCGTCGGCGGGCAGGATATCACCGGCCTGCCGCTGCACAGGCGGGCCAAAGCGGGCATCGGGCGCACCTTCCAGATCCCGCAGCCGATGCACCATCTCACCGTGCGCGAGAACCTCACGGTGGCGCAGGTGTTTGGCGCCGGCCGCAATGATCCCGCGCGCATCAACGAGATTCTCGAGGTGATGCAGCTCTCCCATAAGGCGGATGCCGATGCGGCGTCGGCCCTGGCGCTTCAGGAGCTGAAGCGGCTGGAGATCGCCAAGGCGCTGGCCACCGAGCCGCGCCTGCTGCTGCTGGACGAGGTGCTCGCGGGGCTGGAGAGCAACGCGAAGCGCAGCTTCATGCTGAAGCTGAAGGAGTTGCACGCGCTGTTCGGCCTCACCATCGTGATCGTCGAGCACGACATCGAGACCATCTCGAACCTGTGCACCCGTGCGGTGGTGCTGAACTTCGGCCAGCTCATTGCCGACGGCACGCCGACCGAGGTGTTCAACAATCCGGCGGTGGTGGAAAGCTATACGGGGGCGGCCCATGCTTGAGACGCGCAACCTCTCTGCTGGCTATGGCGCTATTACCGTGCTGTGGGACGTGAACCTGAAGTTCCGCGCCGGCGCGCTCACTTCCATCGTGGGGCCGAACGGCGCCGGCAAGACTACGCTGCTGCGGGCGCTGACGGGCCTCGTGCCGCACACGGGCGAGATCCTGCTCGATGGCGCCCCCCTGAAGGGCAAGACCTGGGATCTGGCGGCGCAGGGCCTCGTCATGGTGCCGGAAGGCCGCCTCGTCTTCCGCGACATGACGGTGGAGGAAAACCTCTGTCTCGGCGCCTATCCGGCCCGCTGCCGGGGCGACCTGTCGGCCAATCTTGAGCGCATGTACAGCTTCTTCCCGCGCCTTAAGGAGCGTCGGGCGCAGCTCGCCGGCTCGCTTTCGGGCGGCGAGGCGCAGATGGTGGCCATGGGGCGCGGGCTCATGGCCAAGCCCCGCATCCTGCTCATCGATGAGCCGTCCCTGGGTCTCGCGCCGGTGATCGTCAACGAGGTGTTCGAGATCATCCGCCGCCTCAAGGAAGAGGGCACGACCATCGTGCTCATCGAGCAGAACACCCGCATCGCACTGTCGGTGGCGGACGATGTGCACCTGATCCGCTCCGGCAAGGTGGTGATGTCCGAGCCGGCGGCCAGCATCGATCTCGACCGGCTGCACGATCTCTATTTCGCCCGCGAAGGCGCGGGCGCATGAGCGCGCGCCGTCCGCTGCCCCCGGCGTTGGAGGGCCGCCTGCGGCTTCCGGTCATCGCCTCGCCCATGTTCATCGTGTCGGGGCCGGAGCTTGTCATTGCCGAGTGCCTGTCGGGCGTCGTCGGCTCCTTCCCGGCGCTCAATGCCCGTGCGCCGGACACGCTGGACGGCTGGCTCACCGCCATCAAGACGCGCCTTGCGGAGGCGCAGGCGGCCGATCCTGGCCGACGCATCGCCCCCTTCGCGGTGAACCAGATCGTCCACGCCTCCAATGACCGTCTGGAGCGGGACATGGAGACCTGCGTCGCCCATGAGGTGCCGCTCATCATCACCTCCCTGCGGCCGCCGGGCGATGTGGTGCGGCAGGCCCATTCCTATGGCGGGCTGGTCTTTCACGACGTGATCAGCGTGCGCCATGCGGAGAAGGCGCTGGAGGCGGGCGTGGATGGACTGATTCTCGTCTGCGCCGGCGCGGGCGGTCATGCGGGCACGCTCAGCCCCTTCGCGCTTCTGGGCGAGGTGCGCCGCTTCTATGACGGCCCCATCGCCCTGTCCGGCTCCATCACCACGGGCGACGCGATCCTCGCGGCGCAGGCCATGGGGGCGGACTTCGCTTACATGGGCACGCGCTTCATCGCCACGGCGGAGGCCAATGCGGCCGCCCGCTACAAGGAGATGATCACCGAGAGCGCGGCGGCGGACATTCTCTACACGCCTTACTTCACCGGCGTTCCGGGCAATTATCTCAAGCCTTCCATCGTGGCCTCGGGCCTCGATCCGGAGGCGCTGCCCCATGCGGACAAGTCATCCATGAACTTCGGCTCCGGCCGGGTGAAGGCGTGGAAGGATGTGTGGGGCGCGGGGCAGGGCGTCGGCACCATTGGCGACGTGCCCCCCGTGGCGCAGGTGGTGGACCGTCTCGCGCACGAATATGCCACGGCGCGCGAGCGCCTCGCGGCCACCGCGGCCCGCTTTGCCGGAGGAGAAGCCTGATGACCGAGAGCCTGCTCCTCAGCGATCCCCAGCCGGGCGTGCGCCTTCTCACCATCAACCGGCCGCAGCGGCGCAATGCGCTGGACCGGGCGACCTATGGCGCGCTGGGTGAGGCCATCGCGGAGGCCGATGGGGATGAGGCGGTGCGCGCCATCGTGCTCACCGGCGCGGAAGGCTGCTTCACCGCCGGCAATGATCTCTCCGATTTTCAGGACACCAGCGACACCGGCCCCAGTGCGGGCCTGACCTTCCTTCAGGCGCTGACCGCCTGCGGCACGCCGCTGCTGGCGGCCGTCGAAGGTTTTGCGGTGGGCATCGGCACGACGATGCTGCTCCATTGCGATCTCGCCTATGCGGGCGCGGGCGCCACCTTCCGCCTGCCGTTCGCCGCGCTCGGCCTCTGCCCGGAAGGCGCCTCCAGCTATCTGCTGCCCCGCATCGCCGGTACCAAGATGGCGGCCGAGTTGCTGATGCTGGGCGAGGCTTTCGGCCCGGATGTCGCCTGCGACGCGGGTCTCATCAATGCGGTGACGGCAAAGGACGGCGCCCTGGCACTGGCGCTGGAGAAGGCCGGTGCGCTGGCGGCCCTGCCGCCGGAATCCGTGCTCGCCACCAAGCGTCTCTTGCGCGCCCATACGCGCGATGCGGTGTCCGCCGCCCTTGCGCTGGAGGCGGAGAGCTTCCATGCCCTGCGGCGGGGGCCTGCGGCACAGGCCGCCTTTGCCCGTTTCTTCAAGAAGCGGGACGGCGCATCCTGAGCGCTCCTGATCCGCACCGCCGACCGGAAACCATGATGACCCAGCCCGAAGCCCAGACGAGCGACCTCGACGAAGGCGATGCCAAGGAAGACCGGCACTTCGTCACCGCCCTCGCGCGCGGGCTGGAGGTTCTGGCGTGCTTCAAGCGGGGCGAGACCTTTCTGGCCAATCACGAGATTGCGGACCGCTGCAAGCTGCCCCGGTCCACCGTCTCGCGCCTGACCTACACCCTCACCAAGCTCGGCTATCTGCATTTCGTCGAGGAGGTGGGCAAGTATCGGCTGGGCACCCAGCTCGTGGCGCTCAGCACCGTGGCCCTCGGCGGCCTGGACGTGCGCCAGCTCGCCCGCCCCGCCATGCGCGATCTCGCCAATTTCTCCGGTGCCTCGGTCGGCCTCGCGGTCCGCGACCGCCTGAGCATGCGCTATGTGGAAAGCCAGCGGGGGCCCGCCGCCATCTCGCTGAACATCGATGTGGGCGTGCGCATGTCCATGGTGCGCTCTTCCATCGGCCGCGCCTATATCGCTGCCCTCACCGAGGCGGAGCGTGCGCCTTTGTTCGAGGAACTGCGGATGCTCGATCCGCTCGCCTGGCCCAAGGTGAAGGCCAATCTCGAGAAGGCCATTGAGGATCAGGCGACCATCGGCTGCTGCTGCTCCTTCGGCGAGTGGCAGGAGAATGTGAGCGCGATCGCCCTGGGCTTCCGGCCCGGCGGCGGCATGCCGCCCATGGCCATCAATTGCGGTGCTCCCACCGTCATCACCAGCCCAGAATTCCTCATGGAGGAGGTGCGTCCGCGCCTCATCGAGATGGTGCGCCGGCTGGATGGCGTGATGGGCGCCTGACCCCGAGGACAGACGAATGACCGACGCCCCTTCCGATCTGCCGCTGGCCGGCGTGCGCGTGCTGGACCTCTCCCGCATCCTCGCTGGTCCCTGGTGTGCCATGGTGCTGGGCGACCTCGGCGCGGATGTGGTGAAGGTGGAGCATCCCGAGCGGGGCGATGATACGCGCGACTGGGGCCTGCGCACCGGGCGCACCACCACCTCGTATTTCGATGCGGTGAACCGCAACAAGCGCTCCGTCAGCATCGACCTTGCGACACCCGAGGGACTGGCGCAGGTGAAGGCCATGGCCCGCGACGCCGACATCGTGGTGCAGAATTTCAAGACCGGCGGGGCGGACAAGCTCGGGCTTGGATACGAGGCGCTGGCGGCGGAGAATCCCCGTCTCATCTATTGCTCGATTTCCGGCTACGGCAGCGAGGGGCCGGAGGCGAGCCGCCCCGGCTATGACCTTCTGGTCCAGGGCGAGGCGGGTCTCATGGCGCTGAACGGCGAGGCCGAGCGCCCGCCGCTGAAGTTCGGCCTCGCGGCGGTGGACCTCTTCACCGGTCAGTATGCGGCGCAGGCCCTGCTGGCGGCGCTCTACAAGCGCGAGCGCACCGGCAAGGGCAGCCGGGTGGAGCTGGCGCTGTTCGACAGCGGGCTGGCGCTCACCTCCTACTACGGCCTTGAAGCACTGGTGCAGGGCATCGATCCGCCGCGCTACGGCAATGCCCATCCCTCCATTGTGCCCTACGGCGTCTTCGACGCGCAGGATGGGGCGCTGGTCATCACGGTAGGCAACAATGCCCAGTTCCAGCGCTTCTGCACGAGCGTGATCGGGCGGCCGGACCTCGCCGCCGATCCGCGTTTCGCCACCAATCTGGAGCGCTCCCGTAATCGGGCCGACCTGTTGCCGGAGCTGCGGGCGGAACTCGCCCGCCGCACCCGCGCCGGACTGCTGGCGAGCCTGCGGGCCGCCGGCATCCCGGCCGGCGAGGTGCTGGGTCTGCACGAGGCGCTGACCTCCGAGCGGGCACAGCGTGCGGGCATGGTGGTGCGGAGCGAGGAGGGAGCCGGCGCGCCCCGCTATATTCTGGCGCCGCCCTATCGCTTCGACGGCGCCCGTCTGCCCGTCCGCGCCCTGCCGCCGGAACTGGAAGCGACCGACGCCGGGTGATGGCGCGGTCTCGAACCGCCGCCCGAACCGATGCGGAAGGAGGCGAAAGCTCTCCTCCGCCGGACGTGCATCTTCGACTATCCTCATGTGTGCCGCCGGGCGGAAGAGCCCCGGCAGCGTGGAGGTCCGGATGCCTTTCCTCGTCTCACACCCCGCAGCGGGCATCGCTCTCGGCGTCGGCGGCCTGACGCGCATCGGACGGGTGGACGAGGCCAACTCGCGGCTTTCCGGCCTCGCTCGGGCGCGGCTGCGATGATGACGGGTCCCTTCACATCTTCCGAGATTGCGGACCTGCGGGCGCAAACGCCCGCGACCGGCCACCGCATCCATCTCAACCATGCCAGCACCAGCCTGATGCCGCGGGCAGTCACGGGCGTGATGACGGACTTCATCGCGCTGGAGCAGGCCGTGGGCACCCACGCGGCCATGGAGGCGCACGCGCGAGACATTGAGGGCGCGCGCCACGCGGTGGCGGCGCTGCTCAACTGCCCGCCGCGCAACATCGCGTTTGTGGAGACCGCCAGCCGGGGATGGGCGCTGGCGCTCGGCGCTTGCGTCTCCTCGGGCCTGCGGCGCATCGCGCTCGCCCGCAGCGACTGGGGCGCGAACATCCTCAATGCCAGCGCCATGGCGACGGGGACCGCGCTGGAGGTGTCGCTCGTGCCCATAGGCCCGCTCGGGCAATCGAGCCCGGCGGCCCTGGTGCAGGCGGGCGCTAGAGGCGCCGTCGCCTTCTCCCTTGTGCCCACGTCCAGCGGTGTCGCTGCTGACGTTGAGACGATCGCGGAAGAGGCGCGCCGGCGCGAGGCGCTGGTGATGATCGATGCTGCGCAGGCGGTGGGGCAGATACCCGTGGACGTTTCGGCGCTCGGCGCGGACGTGCTGGTCTTTCCCGCCCGCAAATGGCTGCGCGGGCCGAAGGGCGCCGCCGTCCTGTTCGTGTCTGACCGCATCCTCGCGCAGGCGGGGCCCCCGCTGCGCGATCTCGGTGGCGGGACGTGGACGGGCGCGGACGATTTCCTGTGGCGGGACGATGCGCGCCGCTTCGAGAGCTTCGAATTCAATCCCGCCGTGCGTCTGGGGCTCGGGGCTGCGGCCCGTCTCGCACGCGAGGTCGGCCCGGGGCGGATCGCCGCCCGTATCCGCGCATTGGTCGATCTGGCCTGTACGCGTCTGGCCGCCCTCGGCGCGCCGCTGCCGATGGAGGCGGGCGATCCCGCCGCGACGGGCATCATGACCTGGGCCGACCGGCGCAGGGATGTCGGCGCGCTCGTGGAGGCTCTGCGCCAGCGGGGCATCTTTGCCGCCGCCATCGGCGAGAGCCAGGCGCGCCTTGCTCTGGAGGCGCGCGGCGGCCCGGTCCTCCGGGCCTCGGTGCATTACTTCAATACAGAGGACGAGATCGAGGCTTTCGCGACGGGTTTCGCCGCCCTCTGGCACATCTGAGGTCCAGAGGGCGGCGAACGGGTCAGAACCGGTAGGTGGCCCCCAGGATGGGCCCCTGCATCTGCACATTGTACAGGAAGTCGCCGGCCCGATAGTCCACGGACAGGTAGCGGTAGCCCGCCCGAAGGGCGAGCTGCTCGCTCCACTGGTAGTTGACCGTACCGATCATCTGCCAGGTGAGCGTCGAGCCGACGTCGAAGCCGCCGACGTCGCCCACCACCGTGAGGCTCCAGGGTCCACCGAGGCGGGCGATGATGCGGCCGACCACCAGGGGATCGACCCAGGCTTCGTTTTCGCTATAGCCGATGCCCGGCAGGACCGGCGACGCGTTGACGTTCACGCGGTTGTCGAGGTTCCAGTAGCGCAGGCCCGCGCCCGCATCGAAATCGACCGCAGGTCCGTCATAGACGCGGTAGAGGGCATTGGCCTGCAAGGTGAGGCTGCGCGAGCGCAGTTCCACGCCGGTGCGATACGGGCCGGGCAGGTTTCCATCGGGCGAGACCTGCGAGAACATCACATCGCCGAGGAAGCTCCAGCGCCCCGTGCGCATCTCGGCAGCGGCCATGAGGCCGCCGTCGAAATTCTTCAGGATGTCGCCGAAGCTCAGATTGACCTCCGCCGGCGGCAGGGGTGGCAGCGTCCCCGTCGTGCCGTGCAAGGCGCTCGCCCACAGATAGCCCGTGGCATAGAAGACCGGCGTGTCGGCGGTGGCCACGGGCGCGACGGGCAGGCTCTGGGGCGCCGCCGGCGTGAGATCCGCCGCGGCGGCCGGGAAGGCCGCTGCGATCGTCAGGACAAGGGCGATGGGGGAGGCGGACGAGAGAAGGCGGGCCATCAATCGTCTTCCATCCCGAGGCCATAGAGGGCGCCGGTGGGCGTCGAGAGGGGGGCCGAGAGCGCCGCCTTCAGGGCTGCCGCATAGAAGAGCGGGGGCGCCATGGTGCGGGCAAGGTCGACCACGTGCGCCTGCAGGGCCGCGACCTTCTCGGGATGCTGGGCGGCGACGTCCGTGGTCTCGGAGGGGTCCTTCGCGAGATCATAGAGCTCGACCTTCGGCGGCAGCAGAGCGTGCCAGTAGAGCTTCCAGTTGCCCTCGCGCACCGCGCCCTGTGTCGGCTCCACATTGTAGACGACGCCGTCGCGCGGCGAGGTGCGCGTGCTGGACAGGGCCGACCACACGTCCACGCCGTCCAGCGGCTTGGAGCGGTCGAGGTTCGCGCCGGCCAGCCGGGCGAGGGTCGGCATCATGTCAACCACGTGCATGACGCCATCCGCCGCGCCGGGCGTGATGCGGCCCGGCCAGTTGGCCAGCGCCGCAACACGCGTGCCGCCCTCGTAGAGCGTGCCCTTGCCGTCGCGATAGGGCGCGTTGCTGGCCGGCAGTTCGCCATGGAACGCGCCTTCGCCCACGAACATCTTGGAGCGCGTGCCGCCATTGTCGCTGTGGAACACGATGAGCGTGTTCTCGCGCATGCCGCGCTGCTCCAACGCCGCCACCACCTTGCCGATCTGGTCGTCCATGGCGGAAATCATCGCCGCATAGAGGCGCCGCGCCGGATCGGTGATGTTCGGGTAGCGGTCCACATAGGCCTGTGGTGCCTGGAAGGGCGTGTGGGGCGCGGTGAAGGCGAGGTAGAGGAACAGCGGCGTCTTGGGATCATGCGCCCCGATCAGCCGCGCCGCGTCGGCGCCGAACAGCTCGGTGTCGTAGCCTTCCTCGACCACCTGCTTGTTGTCGCGATACCAGTCCACGACGCCGTGGGCTTCGTGCTTGTAATGGTCGATCTCGCCCACTAGCGGCCCGTAGAAATAATCGAAGCCGCGCTGGCGGGGCCAGAAGTCCTGCTTGGCATGGCCGAGGTGCCATTTGCCGATCAGCGCCGTGCTGTAGCCCACGCTCTTCAGCGCCTGCGGCAGCAGGAATTCGTCGGTGGCGAGGCCATAGCTCGCGCCCGAGGGGATCACGCCGGTCTGGAGGCCGTAGCGCAGCGGGTAGCGGCCGGTCATGAGGGCCGCGCGCGTCGGCGTGCACATGGGCTGGGTGTAGAACTGGCCGAGCGTCGCGCCGGTGGCGGCAAGCTTGTCGAGGTTCGGCGTCTTGATGTCCGAGCCGTGGAAGCCGACGTCGGCGAAGCCCAGATCATCCGCCAGGATGTAGAGGATGTGCGGGCGCGGCGCGGCCTGCGCGCGCGCCGGGCTGGCGAGGGCCGAAAGGCCCGCCACGGCGGCCATGAAACCGGCCGTCCCGGCCAGCACGTCGCGCCGGCTGGGGCCGGCCTCGGTCTCGTTGCGGTGCGTATCCGTCATTTCGTTTCCTGCGTGGGACCACGCCGGACACAGCGGAAGCCGATGTGTCCCGAGGCGGTGTCGATGGTCTGGGGGGAGCGCGCAGCGGGGCGGTAGCGCTGGCAATAGTTCGGTGCGCACAGATGCGAGCCGCCCTTGAGCACCTTGCGTGGCAACGCGGTGCCCAGGATGTCGGCATGGCGGCTACCGGCCTCGGAGCCGCCGCGCGGGTTGCGTGGCACGCAGCAGGGGCGCGCCGCCGGTGGATCGTGCCGGGGCTGGTACCAGTCGTCGGTCCATTCCCAGACGTTGCCGATCATGTCGTGGAGGCCGAAGCCGTTAGCCGGGAAGGCATCCACGGGCGAGGTGCCGGCAAAGCCGTCCTCGGCGAGGTTCTCGACCGGAAAGGCGCCCTGCCACGTGTTGGCCCGGTGGATGCCGCCGGGCACCAGTTCGTCGCCCCAGGCGAAGGCCGCGCGGTCGAGCCCGCCGCGCGCGGCATATTCCCACTCGGCCTCGGTGGGCAGCGCCTTGTGACACCAGCGGGCATAGGCCTGCGCATCGGCGAAGGCCACGTGCACCACCGGGTGATCCTCGAGCCCTTCGAGGCTGCTGCCGGGACCTTTGGGATGGCGCCAGTCGGCGCCTTCGACGAAGCGCCACCACTGGTCCCACGCGGCCGGGCCGGGCTGGGCCTCGGGCGGAGAGAAGACGAGCGATCCCGCCACGAGCAGGTGGGGATCGAGGAGCGGATAATCGGCGGGGGAGGGCACCTGCTCGGCCACCGTGACATGGCCGGTGTCGTCCACAAAGCGGGCAAAGTCGCGGTTGGTGACCGGAAAGCGGTCGATCCAGAAGCCGTCCACCCTCACCGGATGGACGGGAGCTTCCTCGGGATAATGGTCGTCCGAACCCATGTGGAACGTGGCACCCGCGAGCCAGACCATGGACGCGTCCACGAGCCCGTCCGGGCCCAAAGCCGCGCCATGCCCCGCGTCCTGCACCTCGCCCGCCATACCGTTTCCCCGGATTGTCGGCCGTCGCTCCGGGCGCCGGAGTGGCCGACCGCGTTCGCACGGAACGCCTTCACAAGATGATCCGGCGCCGGAGCGGATGGCCCCGATGCCACCACGAACCGCCGCCCGAATGGTGCGGGCATGTCTCCCGGCTGGACCTCTGTCGCCGGCCGGAGCTGCCGCTGGGGCAGCGAAATCCCTTGGAACAGGGCTGGAAAGATGAGATTTTCCAGCCGTTTCGCGGGTGACCTCGGCTCCAAGGCGTATCGGATGGAGGTACGGGGCTCAATTGCCATTTCGCGCCATCCGCAGGCGGGAGGTCAGCTCATGCGCATCCGGACGCTGCGCCGGAAGGCGAGGGGCGTCATGGCCTGCCAGCGCCGGAAGGCGCGCACGAAATGGGCCGGGTGAGAATAGCCCAGCGCGAGCGCAACCTCCCCCACCGAACAGTGCGTATGGGCCAGATACTGAAGCGCCTGCGCCTGTCTCCAGCTGTCGAGCAGGCTCTCGAACGTCATGCCGAGGCGCATCAGGCGCCGCTGGAGACTGCGCGGCGCGTAGCCCAGCGTCCGGGCGCTGTCGGCGAGGGACAAGAGGCCGGACATGGCCGCGCTCTGGAAGATGAGGTGGAGGCTGGCGACCAGATGGTCGTCATCCTCCGTCTGCGGCAGCAGCGCCTGCCACCCGCCCGCCTGAGCGGGATCCGGCTCGACCGCGCCGGACCACAGGGCATTGGGCCGGTCCAGCAGCTCAGCGTCGAAGCTCAGGGACAACTCATCGCCCCCGCTGAAGCTTACGGCGCTCCGGAGGGCGTCTTCGTAGAGGTGCTGGGCGGCTGGCGCGCGATGGGGCAGGGCCACATGGAGGGCGGCGTCAGCCCCGGCCACCGCCCGTAGCGCCCGCGTCATGAAGCCGGCCACGCCGTCGTTCAGCACATTGGCGTGGGCCGGATCGCTGTCGAGCATGTGGTGGTGCCAGGTGGCCACCTTGCCCTCGACTTGAAGCCGGAACTGAACCCCGCCCTGCAGCCCCGGCATGTGGCGGGCATGCGAAAAGAGGCATTCCCGCAACGTGCGGCCCGAGAGGAGGGATTGTCCCGTGAGACCGAGGCGCTGCGGCGAGGCGGCGGCGGCAAGCGTGAGCCCGATGGTCGGGTCGCCCGTCTGACGGGCGACGGCCTGAAGCAGCGTGCAGATCTGGGCGCGGGTCACGACGGTCGGTGCGGCAGGACCCTCGTGCGCGGCGATGCCGGCGCGGGCCAGCAGGGGATCAAGCGTCAGTCCGTGGTCTCCGGCAACGGCGGGCAACATGTGCAGCAATGACAGCCGGACCGGATTGCGATCCCACACTTCACCTTCTCCTGCCTTACCCCGGTGCAGCTTACGGCATCCGACAGGAGGGCGGTGGCTAAATTCTGGCCGGGATGTGGCCCCGTGCCTGCGGCCACATCCTAATGAGGTGAGGTTTGCGAAAGGGGGCGCTTCGCTGGCCATCAGGGCCAGCGCCGGGCGGGCTGAACCGCCCCGGCGCGTCCCGTCTGGCTCCTTATGGAGACAGTTCCTCCAGCACACGGCCCTTCGTCTCGATGGCGAAGAGCATCGTCACCAGCGCCCCGATGACCAGAACCCCGGCGAAGGCCGCGAACACATATTGGATGCCCGCCGCGCCCATGATGGTCCCGACGACGATGGGGCCGGCCGACGAGCCGAGCCGCAGCCAGGCGCTCCCGAGCCCGGTGCCCAGCGCCCGCAAGCGCGTCGGATAGAGCTCGGCCGAGTAGAGATAGAGCGAGAAGGTGATGGTCTGCACGATGGCATAGGCAAGCCCGGCCAGCAGGAGCACTTCCATCGGCGAGGTGGCGCCCATGTAGGCCAGCGCCAGAAGCGGCAGCGGCGCGCAGAGGAAGGCGGCCGTGTACCAGCGCTTGCGACCCACCTTGTCGATCAGCAGGGCGCAGGCGATGGAGGCCACCACGCCGGCGACCGACGTCAGCAGGCCGTACAGCAGGGCAGTTTCCAGCGGCAGGTTGAAGGTCTGGCGGTAGAGCGTCGGCAGCCAGGCGATCATGCCGTTCGCCACCAGATAGGAGCAGAACCACATGGACCAGATGGTGAGCGTGCGCCGGCGATAGATGCCGGAGAACAGCTCCCTGAGGCCGCCCTGTTCGCTCTGCTTCATGGGAACCGGCTGCGGCATCGCGAGCTTGTGGCCCGCGGCCTCTGCGCTGCGCTCCAGATCGCTCACGATCCGGTCGGCTTCCTCGTAACGGCCTTTCGCTGCCAGCCAGCGCGGAGATTCCTTCATGAAGAAGCGCAGCGGGATCAGGATGGCGGCCGGCACGAGCCCGACGAGGAACATGGCCTCCCAGCCATAGACCGGCACCAGCGCCCGCGCGATGAGGCCCGCGCCCACGAGGCCGAAGAGGAACATGACCTCATAGAGCAGGAAGAAGCGGCCGCGCCCCTTCGAGCCGATGTATTCGTTGATGTAGGCGCTCGCCACCGGCACCTCGCCGCCGGTGCCGATGCCTTGGATGAAGCGGAAGAGCATCATCGAGCCCGCGCCCCAGGCGAACAGGCAGGCGACATCCATGCTGACGAACAGCAGGATGGTGAAAAGCAGCACGCTGAGGCGGCCGATGCGCTCGGCCAGCCAGCCGAAGAACACCGCGCCGATGAGCTGGCCGAGATAGCCCATGGACAGGATCATGCCCGTCTGCTCGGGCTTGAGACCCCATTCGCGGACAAGAACGGGCATTGCATAGGCGATGGCGATGACGGTGTAGCCATCAAAGAAGGTGGCCGCACCGATGATGTTGCGGGTCCAGAAGACGCGGCGGGTGATTGGCAGGCGTTCCAGCCGGGCGCTGATATCCGCCTGCCGGTCGAGCGATGGGGTCTGCCCGCGCGCAATGTCGCGGGGCCTCTGCATCAGCATGGGCTTTCCTCCAGGAACGGGTGTCGTCTTTTCTTTTTGCCGGGGACCTGCGGGGTCCTCCGGAATGTCGGCGAGCGGCACCGGACCGGCCCGTGCGGGCCGATCCGGCACTCCCTCTCCCCAAATCAGCGAGGCGTTGGCGCGCCTCGGGGTCAGGCCGCGATGGCGTTCGACACCACTTCGATGCCGGCGGCCTTCACGGCGGCGCGGATCTCGCGGTCGGCGGCATCGCCGAGCGGCTTCAGCGGCTCGCGGATGTTCACATTGTCGATGAGGCCGCGGGCGCGCAGCGCGTGCTTGAGCGCGACCGTGCCTTCCATGTGCGAGCCGCGGTGATAGACGGCGCGGGTCAGCGGCAGGAGCTGCTCGTGATACTTGCGGGCCAGCGTGTAATCCTGCGCCTTGCCGGCCTTCAGGAACTCCAGCAGCAGTTCGGGGGCCATGTTGCCGTAGCCGACCAGAAGGCCATCCACGTCAAACATGGTGGGCAGCAGCCATTCATCGTGGCAGGACATGATGGCGAGGTCCGGGAAGGCGTTCTTGAGCGCCGGGATCTCATCATACCACCGCTTCATGTCGCGCACGCCGTTCTTGGTGGCGGTCACGCCCGGAATGGCGGCGATCTCGAGTTGGGTCTGAAGGTCGTAATTGGCCTTCGTCACCGCCGGATACTGGAACAGGATGCACTCGAGGCCGGACTGGGCGATGGCCTTGTAGCGGTCCTGCGGGGCGCCCTTCTGATAGCCGAAGCGCAGCCAGCCGTGGTTGGGATAGACGAGCGCGGCGCTGGCGCCGGCGTCGATCTTCTGCCTGGCCTCGATCTCGGCCACCTTGGTGCCCTCGCCGGTGATGCCGGCCACCACGGGCAGAGGGGTCGCGTCCTTGTAGACGCGGATCAGCTCGAGCTGCTCGTCATGGGTGAGGAAGGTGCCTTCGCCCGCATGGCCGAGGATCACCAGGCTCTTCACGCCGGGGATAGCCGCCAGCCATTTGGCGAGGCGCGCGTTGCCGTCGAAATCGACGTCGCCATTGTCCTTGAATAGGGTCACGGGGGCCGGGTTGAGGCCCTTCCAGTCGATCGCCATCGTCTCGTTCCTTCCCTAGGAGTGTCAGACCGAAATACGGGTCCCGCCTCCGCTCCCCCATTTTTAGGATCGTTAGCGGGAACGTTCCCATAATCAGACTTGTGCATTCGCCTTGTCAATCGTTAACTGAGGGCACGGTGTTGCGGCGTGAGGGACGGGACGTGTTTCAGGAGGAGGAAACCCAGGAGCGGCCGGGGCGGATCACGATCCTTGACGTGGCCGCTGCGGCGGGTGTCTCCAAATCCACGGTCTCCCGCATCCTGGACGAGCGCCTGCCGCGCTCGGAGAGCGAGACCGCGCGCCGCGTGCGGGAGGTGGCGGCCCGGCTCGGCTATGTGCGCGACGTCTCCGCCGCCAGCCTCCGGCGGGGCCAGACCAACACCATCGGCGTGATCGTGCCGCGCCTGACCGATACGGTCATGGCCATGCTGTACGAGGCGCTGGCCCGGGCCTGCGCGCGCTCCGGCCGCTTCGCCATCGTGGCGACCACCGATGACGAGCCCCGCGCCGACCGGGCAGCCGCGAAGAGCCTGCTCCAGCGCGGCGTGGATGGGCTCGTGCTCTCCACCGCCCGCGAGGGGGACGATTTCGCGCAGGAGCTGGCGGACCGCGGCGTACCTTATGTCCTTGCCCTGCGCAGCGATGGCCGCAGCCTTGCCTCCGTGGGCGACGACCGGCTGGGCGGCTATCTCGCCACCCGCCATCTCATCGATCTCGGCCACCGCCGCATCGGCATCATTGCCGGGCCGAGCTACGCATCCAGCAGCCGCGGGCGGCTCGCCGGCTATCTCCAGGCCCTGGAAGAGCAGGGCGTGCCCCATGATCCGGCCCTGCTGGTGGAGTCGACCTTCGGCATCGATTCCGGTGCGGAGGCGGCGGAGCATCTGATGCGCCTGCCCGATCCGCCCACCGCCATCTTCGCCGTGAACGACAACACCGCCATCGGCGCGCTCTCCGCGCTGGCGCGGCTCGGCGTCT
Organism: Azorhizobium sp. AG788; assembly: GCF_004364705.1. Taxonomy (NCBI): domain Bacteria; kingdom Pseudomonadati; phylum Pseudomonadota; class Alphaproteobacteria; order Hyphomicrobiales; family Xanthobacteraceae; genus Azorhizobium; species Azorhizobium sp. AG788. The sequence goes on along the minus strand of NZ_SOBM01000008.1, from coordinate 191,053 downwards.
CGGTGCCGGGGGACGTGTCCCTCGTCGGCTATAACGACATTCCCATCGTGAGCCGGCTGCCCATCCCGCTGACCTCCGTGCGGGTGCCGTTCGACCAGATCGCCACCTCCGCCCTCGACCTCATGACCCAGTGGCCGGACACGAAGGGCGAGCGCGTCCGCGTCGCGGCGCCCACGCTCATCCCCCGCCGGTCGAGCGGTCCGCCGAACCGGCGAATCGGCATCTGAGCCCGCCGGGCGCTTCCGCAGCGTCCTCCGCGCGGCGGGAGCAAGGGGCGATTTGTGGGGACAAGACGGCTTCGTGACCGCGCGAGAGGGCTTGGTGGCGACCTGCGGTCGCCTCCCGCTGTGCTCGAACCCCATCTGAAGGCAGGGAAATCAAAAAGAACATATTGCGAACAGAGAACAAATGAGGTACAAAATTCCCACGGCCATTCCTCTTGCGCCAGGCACGGAGCGCGGCGATGACTCAGTCCACTCTCAGACTCGTCGAAGGGTCCTCCATGGATAAGACCAAGGCGCTGGACGCCGCGCTCTCGCAGATCGAGCGGCATTTCGGCAAAGGCTCGATCATGCGGCTCGGCAAGAGCGGCAAGGTGATGGAGGTCGAAAGCATCTCCTCGGGCTCGCTCGGCCTCGATATCGCGCTCGGCATCGGCGGTCTGCCCAGGGGCCGCATCGTCGAGATTTACGGCCCCGAATCCTCGGGCAAGACCACGCTGGCGCTGCACACCATCGCCGAGGCGCAGAAGAAGGGCGGCACCTGCGCCTTCATCGACGCCGAGCATGCGCTCGATCCGATCTATGCCCGCAAGCTGGGCGTCAATCTCGACGACCTGCTGATCTCTCAGCCCGACGCCGGTGAGCAGGCGCTGGAGATCGCCGACACGCTGGTGCGTTCAGGCGCCATCGACGTACTGGTGGTCGATTCGGTGGCCGCCCTCACGCCGCGTGCCGAACTCGACGGCGAGATGGGCGACAACCAGCCCGGCATGCAGGCCCGCCTCATGAGCCAGGCACTGCGCAAGCTCACCGCTTCGATCTCCAAGTCGAACACCATGGTGATCTTCATCAACCAGATCCGCATGAAGATCGGCGTGATGTACGGCTCGCCCGAGACGACCACGGGCGGCAATGCGCTGAAGTTCTACGCCTCCGTGCGCCTCGACATCCGCCGCATCGGCATGATCAAGGAGCGCGACGAGGTGGTGGGCAACCAGACCCGCGTGAAGGTGGTCAAGAACAAGCTGGCCCCGCCCTTCAAGCAGGTCGAGTTCGACATCATGTATGGCGAGGGCGTCTCCAAGATGGGCGAACTGCTCGATCTCGGCGTGCGCGCCGGCGTGGTCGAGAAGTCTGGCGCCTGGTTCTCCTACGACAGCCAGCGCCTCGGCCAGGGCCGCGAGAATGCCAAGACCTTCCTGCGCCAGAACCCCGAGGTGGCCGGCCGCATCGAAGCGACCATCCGCCAGAATGCCGGCCTGATTGCCGACCAGATCCTCACCGGCTCGCCGGAAGACGAGGATGGAGATGGGGATGCGGCCGCCGAGGCCTGATCCCGTCTTTCCATCGGACGATGTTCGGGGCGGCTGCGGCCGCCCTTTTCTTTGGCGGCCCTGGGGAGCCGCCGGTGCGGCCCGGCCGGGCGCTTGCTGGACAAGCGCGGGGGGCGTCGTTAAACGATCATGTCCCTTTCTGGGCGCTGTGCGCCTTGGGTCTTCGGCCCTCGGCACCGGCGTCCCGCCATAAGGCGGGGGAGGGCGGGTGCGCTCCGCGCAGGCCGCGTGGTTCCAAGATTTTCAGGGTGTGGTGCCGGTACATGAGCGGCGTGAACGAGATCCGGTCGAGCTTCATCGACTACTTCGTCAAGAACGGCCACGAAGCGGTCGCATCCTCCCCGCTGGTGCCGCGCAACGACCCGACCTTGATGTTCACCAATGCCGGCATGGTGCAGTTCAAGAACGTCTTCACCGGCGTCGAGAAGCGGCCCTATTCCCGCGCCGTGACCGCGCAGAAGTGCGTGCGCGCCGGCGGCAAGCACAACGATCTCGACAATGTCGGCTACACCGCCCGGCATCATACCTTCTTCGAGATGCTCGGGAATTTCTCCTTCGGCGACTATTTCAAGGACCGGGCCATCGAGCTTGCCTGGAACCTGATCACCAAGGAGTGGGATCTTCCCAAGGACCGGCTGCTCGCCACCGTCTATTATGACGACGACGTCGCCTACGACCTGTGGAAGAAGGTCGCCGGCCTGCCGGACAGCCGCATCATCCGCATCCCCACCTCGGACAATTTCTGGGCCATGGGCGACACCGGCCCGTGCGGCCCGTGCTCGGAAATCTTCTTCGACCATGGCGACCACATTCCCGGCGGCCCCCCCGGCTCGCCGGACGAGGACGGTGACCGCTTCATCGAGATCTGGAATCTCGTGTTCATGCAGTATGAGCAGCTCCCCGGCGAGCGGCTCAACCTGCCCCGGCCGTCCATCGACACCGGCATGGGCCTCGAGCGCATCTCCGCGCTCCTCCAGGGCACGCACGACAATTACGAGACCGACCTCATGCGGGCGATCATCGCCGAGGTCCAGGAACTCACCAACGTGCCGTCCAACGGCCCGCAGAAGGCGAGCCACAGGGTCATCGCCGATCATCTGCGTTCGTCCGTCTTCCTCGTCGCCGACGGCGTGCTGCCCTCCAATGAGGGTCGCGGCTACGTCCTGCGCCGCATCATGCGCCGCGCCATGCGCCATGCGCAGCTCCTCGGCGCGCGCGAGCCGCTGATGCACCGCCTCGTGCCCGTTCTGGTGCGCGAGATGGGCCGCGCCTACCCGGAGATCGTCCGCGCCGAGGCGCTGGCCACCGAGACGCTGCTGCTTGAGGAAACCCGCTTCCGCCGCACGCTGGAGCGCGGCCTCTCGCTGCTGGAGGAGGAGAGCGCGGGCCTTGTCTCCGGTGCCCGCTTCCCCGGCGAGGTCGCCTTCAAGCTCTATGACACCTACGGCTTCCCGCTCGATCTGACCGAGGACGCGCTGCGCGGCCGCGGCATCGAGGTGGAGCGCGAGGCCTTCGACGCCGCCATGGAACGCCAGAAGGCCGAGGCCCGCGCCAACTGGTCGGGCTCGGGCGAGGCGGCGACCGACACCGTGTGGTTCGGCGTGCGCGAGCGCGAGGGCGCCACCGAATTCCTCGGCTATGACACCGAGACCGCCGAAGGCGCCGTGCGTGCGCTGGTGCAGGAGGGCAAGGAAGTCTCCGAGCTGCCCGCCGGCGCCCGCGGCTTCGTGGTGCTGAACCAGACCCCCTTCTATGGCGAATCCGGCGGCCAGGTGGGCGACAGCGGCCTCGTCTCCGGCGAAGGCGTGAAGGCGCGCGTCCTCAACACCCAGAAGAAGCTTGGCGACGTCTTTGTGCATGACGTGGAGGTCACCGAGGGCACGCTGAAGATCGGCACGCCGCTCGCCCTTGAGGTGGATCACGCCCGCCGCTCGGCCGTGCGCGCCAACCACTCCGCCACCCATCTGTTGCATGAGGCGCTGCGCCGCGTGCTCGGCGACCACGTGGCCCAGAAGGGCTCGCTGGTGGCCCCGGACCGGCTGCGCTTCGACTTCAGCCACCCGAAGCCCCTCACGGCCGACGAACTGGCGCAGGTGGAGGACATCGCCAACACCTATGTGCTGCGCAACGAGCCGGTCGAAACCCGCCTGATGGCGGTGGACGATGCCGTGGCCTCGGGCGCCCGCGCGCTGTTCGGCGAGAAGTATGGCGATGAGGTGCGCGTGGTGTCCATGGGCACCGATTCCGGCAACGGCGCTCCCTTCTCGGTGGAGCTGTGCGGCGGCACCCATGTGAAGCGCACGGGTGACATCGGCATCGTCACCGTTCTGGCCGACAGCGGCGTCGCCGCGGGCGTGCGCCGCCTCGAGGCGCTCACCGCCACCGCGGCCCGGCGCCACCTCAATGCCGCGAGCGCGGCCCTCCAGACTACGGCGGGCACGCTCAAGGTCTCCACCGCCGAGGTGGAAGCCCGCGTTGCCGCGCTGGTGGAAGAGCGCCGCAAGCTGGAGCGCGATCTCGCGGAGGCGCGCAAGAAGCTCGCCATGGGCGGCGGCGGCGAATCGGGTCCGGCGGTCGTCGAGGTGAACGGCACGCGCTATCTGCGCATCGCCATCTCGGGCGCCGATCCGAAGGACCTCAAGGCCATCGTGGACGAGGGCAAGACGAAGATCGGCTCCGGCGTCGTGGCTGTGGCCAACACGGCTGCCGATGGCAAGGGCGCGCTGGTCGTCGGCGTCACCGCCGATCTCGTGGGCAAGTTCGACGCGCAGAAGCTCGTGCGCATCGGCGTCGAGGTGCTGGGCGGCAAGGGCGGCGGCGGCCGTCCGGACATGGCGCAGGGCGGTGGCCCCGACGGCGCCAAGGCCGACGCCGCGCTCGCCGCCATCGAGACCGCGCTCGGCGCCTGATCGCGCTTCGGCCGGACAAGCGCTCCGGCCTCCTGTTGAACAACCGGCGCCCCGGTCCGTCCGCGGGCGCCGGTTGCGTTTCAGGCCCTCGACATCTGGTCGGGCGGGGCCGGCCGGCCGCGTATCCGCCAGCGAGCTCTGCGCTGGCCGCAGGGCGTGCGGCGGTGCAGCAAGACTTGCGCTGGCCTCCTCCGGTCGCGGGGGCTATGGAGGCGGTCCCTCCCGGACGTCCTCATGCTCAGCATCATCTCCGCCCTTATCCCGACCTTCCTCGTCATCGTGCTCGGCGTCGTCCTGCGGCGTGTTCTGCTCAAAAAGCCCGATCACTGGGTGGCGCTGGAACAGCTCACCTATTTCGTCCTCTTCCCGGCGCTGCTGATCGTCTCGGCCGTGAAGGCGGACCTCTCCGGCGTGAGCGTGCTCGCCGTGGTGGGGGCCATGTTCGGCGCCATCCTCATCATGTCGGCGGTGCTGCTCGTGCTGCGCCGGCCCGTCGTGGATGCTACGGGCATCGACGGCCCGGCCTTCACCTCGCTGTTCCAGGGCGTCACCCGCTGGAACACCTATGTGGCCCTCGCGGTCTGCGGCGGGCTCTACGGTGCGGCGGGCGTGACGGTGGCGGCGGTGGCGCTGGTGGCGATGATTCCCGCCGTGAACGTCATCTGCGTCATCGTGCTGGCCCGCTACGTGGGGGCCCATGCGCCGACGCCGCGCTTCATCCTCGGCCAGCTCCTGCGCAACCCCTTCATCTGGTCGTGCCTTGCCGGCGCGCTGCTGAACGGCTTTGCGGTGCCGGTGCCCAAGGTGGTGGTGGAGTTCGGCGACATTCTCGGCCGCGCCTCGCTGGCCCTCGGCCTGCTGGTGGTGGGCGGCGGCCTCGCACTCGACCGGCTCAATCGCCTGAAGCCGGTGGTGATTCTCGCAGTGGTGCTGAAGCTGTTCGCCAAACCCGCGATTGCCATCCTGCTCGGCCTGGCCGTCGGCCTCAGCGGCACGGAGCTGGCTGTGCTGGCCATCGTCTGCGCCGTGCCGTCCGCACCGAACGGCTATGTGCTGGCGCGGCAGATGGGCGGTGATGCGCCGCTGCTGGCGGAAATGCTGACGTTCCAGATCATCGTCGCGGCGGCGTCTCTGCCGCTGGTGCTGAGCGCGCTGAAGATGGTGGTGCCATAAGGGCGAAGCTGCGGGCTCAAAAGGAAAGGGCGGCTCGAGAGCCGCCCTTCGTCATTCAGCAGGGACCCCAGTAGCCGCCGCCGGGCGCCGAGTACCAGCACCGGGCGGGACCGCTGTACACCACCGGAGGCGGCGGGGGCGGGGCGTAATAGACCACCGGCGGGGGCGGCGGGGGCGCGGTATAGACCACGGCCGGCGGGGGGGCCGAATTGGCGCTGGCCGCGCCCGCGATGGCGGCCGCACCGAGGATGCCGAGCGCGATGCCCGCGCCGACAGCGGCGCCGTTGTTGTTGTGGTAGCGGCGGCCGCAGTTCCAGCAGGGCGGCGGCGGGCCGTAATACTGGACGGTGCTCACCTGGGCCGGCGCACGGGGCGCAAGGCCCGCGCCGCTGGCGAGCGAGGCGGAAAAAGCCGGGGACGCGGCGGGGATACCGAGCGCAGCAACGAGGCCGATCGCGGCAACCCGTCTTGCAACACTGCTTGCCATTACTTGTCTCCTCAGCGTCTGCCTCGACCTCACACCAGTGGCCGCCTGAAAACGCTGTTGCATCCTTCATCGAACGCGATCGGAGCTAAATTGTGGCTTCGCTCGCGGTGTTTTTATTACTGCGGCGCGGGCTTAACCGGCCCTGAACGGAACCGGCCGTTCCTGTGACGACTTGCGTTCAATCATGGTGACATGAAGGAAATCGCAAGATTTGCGGCGGAAGCGTGGCGACGGTCCGGGCCCGCGGCGCAGGGCGAGCTTGCTCCCCCGCGTGAGTCTCGCTAAGCCTGCGGCCTGCCATGACCACAGCCCCATTCTTCACCCTCGATCGCCGCGACCTCCTCGGCATCGAAGGCCTTTCCGCGCCGGAAATCGTCGGCCTCCTGGACCTGGCTGAGGAATTCGTCGTCCTCAACCGGCAGATCGAGAAAAAGCGTTCGACCTTGCGGGGCCGCACGCAGGTGAACCTGTTCTTCGAGGCCTCCACCCGCACCCAGTCCTCCTTCGAGCTGGCGGGCAAGCGCCTCGGGGCCGACGTGATGAACATGTCGGTGGGCAATTCCTCGGTGAAGAAGGGCGAGACGCTCATCGACACCGCCATGACGCTGAACGCCATGCGCCCCGACATCCTGGTGGTGCGCCATCATGCGTCGGGCGCCGTGGCTCTGCTCGCCCGCAAGGTCGACTGCTGCGTGGTGAATGCCGGCGACGGCGCCCATGAGCATCCCACCCAGGCGCTGCTCGACGCCCTCACCATCCGCCGCAACAAGGGCCGGATCGAGGGGCTGACGGTGGCGGTGTGTGGCGATGTCCTGCATTCGCGGGTCGCCCGCTCCAACATCCTGCTCCTGCACACGCTCGGCGCGCGGGTCCGGGTGGTGGCGCCGTCCACGCTCCTGCCCACCGGCATCGAGAACTTCGGCGTCGAGGTGCATCGCTCCATGGAGAGCGGGCTCGAAGGGGCGGACATCGTGATGATGCTGCGGCTCCAGCGCGAGCGCATGGCCGGCTCCTTCATCCCCTCGGTGAAGGAATATTTCCATTATTACGGCCTCGACGAAGCCAAGCTGAAACGGGCCAAGCCCGATGCGCTGGTGATGCATCCCGGCCCCATGAACCGGGGCGTGGAGATCGATTCGGCGGTGGCGGACGGTGCGCAGTCGCTGATCCGCGAGCAGGTGGAAATGGGCGTCGCCGTGCGCATGGCGGTGCTGGACGCTCTGGCGCGCAAGCTGCCCAACGCGACGGGAGCCGAACGTGACTGAGCCGCATCCGCTTCTTCTTGCCAACGCCCGCGTCATCGATCCCTCGCGCGGCGCCGATTTCCGCGGCGACGTGCTGCTCGCCAGCGGCGTCATCAAGGACGCCGCCTTCGGTATCGCCGCCGCCGGCGTGCCGGATGGCGCCGAGGTGGTGGACTGCAAGGGTGCGGTCGTCGCACCCGGCCTCGTGGACATGCGTGCCTTCATCGGCGAGCCCGGTGCTGAGCACCGCGAGACGCTGGCCTCCGCCAGCCACGCTGCGGCAGCGGGCGGCGTCACCACCATCGTCTGCCAGCCGGACACCGATCCGGTGGTGGACGATCCGGCGATCGTGGACTTCATCCTGCGCCGCGCCCGCGATACGGCCGTGGTGCGCATCCATCCCATGGCGGCCCTCACCAAGGGCCTCAAGGGCGAGGAGATGACCGAGATCGGCCTGCTGCAGGCCGCCGGCGCTGTCGCCTTCACCGATGGCGCGCGCTCCATCGCCTCCGCGCAGGGGCTGCGCCGCATGCTCACCTATGCGCGCGACTTCGAGGCCCTCATCGTCCACCACACCGAGGACGCCACCATGTCGGGCGGCGCCATGAACGAGGGGCTGTTCGCCTCCCGTCTCGGCCTGCCGGGCATTCCGAAGGCGGCGGAGACCATCGTTCTCGAGCGCGACCTGCGCCTCGTGGATGGGGTGCGGGGGCGCTATCACGCCGCCTCCATCACCTGCCGCGAATCGCTGGAGGTTCTGGCGCGGGCGAAGGAGGCGGGTCTCGCCGTCACCGGCTCTGTGTCCATCAACCACCTCTCCTTCAACGAACTGGATGTCGGCCAGTACCGCACCTTCTTTAAGGTATCTCCGCCGCTCCGCGCGGAGGACGACCGGGTGGCGCTCATCCAGGCGCTGTCCTCCGGCCTCATCGACGTGGTGGTGTCCGACCACAATCCGCAGGACGTGGAGATGAAGCGCCTGCCGTTCTCGGAAGCCGAGCCCGGCGCCATCGGGCTCGAGACGCTGCTGAGCGCGGCCCTGCGGCTGGTGCATGCGGGCGATGTGGACCTCGTGAACGTGCTGCGCGCGCTCTCCACCCGGCCGGCGGAATTGCTCGGCCTGAAGGGCGGCACGCTGAAGGCAGGCAGCCCGGCGGACGTGATCGTGCTCGATCCGGAGATGCCCTGGGTGCTCGATCCGGCGAACCTCAAGTCGCGCTCGCGCAACACGCCGTTCGACGGCGCGCGGCTTCAGGGGCGGGTGCTGCGCACCATCGTTGCCGGCCGCACGGTGTACGAATACGTTTGACCTCGCGGCGGCGGGCGGTCTCGAGCCGGCCCGCCGCCCCGACATGATCGGGACCTGAATGCCAGCCTCCGTGCCGTTCCTCGCCGAAATCCCGCTGACGTTGGCGCTCGCCGCTCTGGTGCTGGGCTATCTGCTCGGCTCCATTCCGTTCGGCATCCTCATCACCCGTTTCGCGGGCACGCAGGACATCCGCACCATCGGCTCGGGCAACATCGGCGCCACCAATGTGCTGCGCACAGGGCGCAAGGATCTGGCCGCTGCCACGCTGCTGGGCGACGCGCTGAAGGGTACAGTGGCGGTGCTGCTCGCCCGCCACTTCTGGGGTGAGCCCGCGGCGCTCATCGCCGGTCTCGGTGCCTTCATCGGCCACATCGCGCCGGTCTGGCTGAAGTTCAAGGGCGGCAAGGGCGTCGCCACCTTCCTCGGCATCGCGCTCGGCCTGTTCTGGCCCTCCCTGGTGGTCTTCGCCGTGGTGTGGCTGGGGATGGCCTTCCTGTTCCGCTATTCCTCGCTGGCGGCGCTCACCGCCTCGGTCGCGACGCCGCTCTCGGCGTGGGCGCTCGGGCGGGCGGATGTGGCGGTGCTGATGGCGCTGCTTGCCGTGCTGCTCTGGATCAAGCACCACGCCAACATCTCCCGGCTGCTCTCGGGCACCGAAACCAAGATCGGCGCCAAGGGATGACCGGCGTCGGGACGCGGCTCTCACGGGCGCAGCGTCTCGACTGGCTGCGGCTCATCCGCGCCGAGAATGTGGGCCCGCGCACCTTCCGGGCGCTCATCAACCAGTTCGGCGGCGCGGCGGCCGCCCTTGAGGCCCTGCCGGCGCTCGCGCGCCGGGGCGGACGGCTGATCCCGCCGCGCATCCCGACCCTTGATGAGGCGCAGGCCGAACTCGGCGCGCTGGAGCGGCTGGGCGGGCGGCTGGTGCTCATGGGGGACACCGCCTATCCGCCCGCGCTGCGGGCCGTTGACGATGCCCCGCCGGTGCTGAGCGTGCGCGGGTCCGACGCCATGCTGGCGGCGCCGAAGGTCGCCATCGTGGGTGCCCGCAACGCCTCGGCGGCCGGGCGCACCCTTGCCGCCCGCTTCGCCCGCGATCTGGCCGCGGCCGGCTTCGTGGTGGTCTCCGGGCTCGCACGCGGCATCGATACGGCGGCCCATGAGGCGGCGCTCGCGGGCGGCACCATCGGCGTCTTCGCGGGCGGGCTCTCGCGGCCCTATCCGGCAGAGAACGTGCCGCTGATCGAGGCTGTGGCGGAGAAGGGCGCCGTCGTCTCCGAAATGCCGCTCGGCTGGGAAGCGCGGGCGCGCGACTTTCCCCGCCGCAACCGGCTCGTCTCCGGCATGGCGCTCGGCACGCTGGTGGTAGAGGCAGCGGAGCGCTCCGGATCGCTCATCACCGCGCGCCTCGCCAATGAGCAGGGGCGGGAGGTTTTCGCCATCCCCGGTTCGCCGCTTGATCCGCGCGCGGGGGGCACCAACCGCCTGCTGAAGGCGGGGGCGACGCTCGTCACGGAACCGCAGGACGTGATCGACGCCTTGAAGCCGCTGCTGGAGCGGCCGCTGCCGGGAGGCGGGGACGAGACATTTGAGGCGCCGCGTCCGCCCCGTGCTCCCGAGGGCGGGCCGGACGAGGGCGTGCGGGCGCGCATCCTCGAACTTCTGTCGCCGGTGCCGACCGCCCTCGACGATCTGGTGCGGCTGTCGGGGGCCACCGCCGCCGAGGTGCAGGTCGTGCTGCTGGAACTGGAACTCGCCGGCCGTCTGGAGCGCCAGCGCGGCGGGCTCGTCGCCCTCATGTGAGGCCGGGGAGGGCGACGGACGCTCTCCGGGCCTCCAAACGAAAACACCGGCCCGAAGGCCGGTGCCTCACTGTCTAGGACGCGCCGCTCAGATGCCGAGCTTGCGTTTCAGGATGTCGTTGAGGGCCTGCGGGTTGGCCTTGCCGCCGGAGGCCTTCATGGCCTGGCCGACGAACCAGCCCAGCATGGTGGGCTTGGCCTGCACCTGCGCCACCTTGTCGGGATTGGCGGCGATGATCTCGTCCACCACCTTCTCGATGGCGCCGGTGTCCGTCACCTGCTTCAGGCCGCGCTCCTCCACGAGCACGCGCGGATCGCCGCCTTCCGTATAGACGATCTCGAACAGGTCCTTGGCGATCTTGGAGGAGATGACGCCCTCGCCGATGAGATCGACGATGGCGGCCACCTGCGCCGGGGAGACGGGCGAGGTGGTGACGTCCCTGCCGTCCTTGTTGAGGCGGCCGAACAACTCGTTGATGACGAAGTTCGCCGCCGCCTTGCCGTCGCGGCCCTTGGCCACCTGCTCGAAATAGTCCGCCGTGTCGCGCTCGGCCACCAGCACGCTCGCGTCATAGGGGCTGAGGCCATAGTCGGCGATGAAGCGCGCCTTCTTCTCGTCCGGCAGCTCGGGAAGGTGCGACTTCAACTCCTCCACGAAATCGGCATGCAGCACGAGGGGCAGCAGGTCCGGATCGGGGAAGTAGCGATAATCGTGCGCCTCTTCCTTGGAGCGCATGGAGCGCGTCTCGCCCTTGTTGGGGTCGAACAGGCGGGTTTCCTGATCGATGACGCCGCCATCCTCGAGAATCTCGATCTGGCGCCGGGCCTCCACCTCGATGGCCTGGCCGATGAAGCGGATGGAATTGACGTTCTTGATCTCGCAGCGCGTGCCCAGCGGCTCGCCGGGGCGGCGCACGGAGACGTTCACGTCGGCGCGCAGGTTGCCCTTCTCCATGTCGCCGTCGCAGGTGCCGAGATAGCGCAGGATGGAGCGCAGCTTGGTCACATAAGCGCGGGCCTCCTCCGACGAGCGCAGGTCGGGGCGGGACACGATCTCCATGAGGGCCACGCCGGAGCGGTTGAGGTCCACGAAGGAGAGGGTGGGAGAGAGGTCGTGGATGGACTTGCCGGCATCCTGCTCCAGATGCAGGCGCTCGATGCCGACGACGAAGCTCTCGCCGTCCAGCAGGTCCACGATCACCTCGCCTTCACCCACGATGGGGCTCTTGTACTGGCTGATCTGGTAGCCCTGCGGCAGGTCCGGGTAGAAGTAGTTCTTGCGGTCGAAGGTGGAGCGCAGATTGATCTGCGCCCGGAGGCCGAGGCCGGTGCGCACCGCCTGCGCCACGCATTCCTTGTTGATGACCGGCAGCATGCCCGGCATGGCCGCGTCCACCAGCGACACGTGGTCGTTCGGCGGGCCGCCGAAGGCGGTGGAGGCGCCGGAGAACAGCTTCGCGTTGGACGAGACCTGGGCATGGATTTCCATGCCAATCACCACTTCCCAATTGCCGGTGGCGCCCTTGATGAGCTTCTTGGCGTCGGTCGGTCGGACGTGGGCGGTCATCGCTATCCCTTGCGGATGTGAAAACGGTCTGCCCTGTCCCCTACTCCCCCCGGCAAAGCGTGGCAACCGCAGCGATTGACACAACCCGTTCGCGCTCTAGACATGGCGCCCTGTCACAGTCCGAGGTCCGGCCCCCCTTCATGCGCATCGCCTCCATCTCCCTCGTCAAGGACGAGGCCGACATCCTCGAGGGGTTCGTCCGGCACAACCTCCATTTCGTCGATCGCATGTACATCATCGACGACCGCTCCACGGACAACACGCCGGAAATCCTGCGGCGCCTTTGCGCCGAGAGCGACGCGGTGCGGGTGCTGGAGGATGGCTGGACCGGCGCCTTCCATCAGGCGCGGCGCACCACGGCGGCCATGCGCCTCATCCAGAAGCATGAGGACTGGGACATCATCCTGCCCCTCGACGCCGACGAGATGATCTGCGCGAGCGACCGCGCGGTGTTCGAGGAAGACCTTGCCGCCATACCCGCCGGCATGGCCGGGGCGTTTGCGGAGATGCGCTATCTCGCCGGCCCGAATGACGACATGGCCATCGCCGATCCGCTGACGCGGGTGCGCCAGTCGCTCGGCTACAATCCCGCCAGCGTGTTCAAGAGCCTCGCCCCCAAGGCGCTGCTGAAGGATGCGACGCTGGCCTTCGACGAGGGGAACCATTCGCTCCTCAGCCACGGCGTGCGGGTGCCCACCCACACGCTGCCGCGCGTCCCATTGGCCCATTTCGCGATCCGCTCCGTGGACCAGATCGCGGTCAAATGCATGAAGCATTATGTGGGCTGGCGCAGCCGGGAGGATTACACGGCGAACTTCGTGCCGACGCTGGTGGCGGGCGCGCAGGCGCTGCGGGACGAGCCGCGCTTTGCGCTCAGCCCATCCGCCGCCATCATCCCCGCTTATTGCGCAGGCTATGCGCTGGAGGCGGCCGCCGACCGGCCCTTCACGGAGCGGCGCGGCACGCTGAAATGGCCGGAGCTGGCTGTCTCCCCGCCCTATGCGCAGGTGATCGGCCTGTTCGACCAGCTCATTGCGCGCGCGGCAGCCGGAGACGCGCTGGTGAAGGCGGCGGGCGGCGACATGAGCGCAGATGCGGTCGCCCGTGTCATTGCGGAGCGCAATGCGCTGCAACTGGAGATGGACCGGCTCACCGCCTCCACGTCGAAGCTGGCCAGGGCCTACTGGAAAGCGGTCGGCCGCCGCCTGTTCCGCTCGCTGCGCAAGCGGAACCTCGTCAAGCGCTAGCCGTCCCGGCCGAGCCGCGCGTCCTCATAGTCGATGGTCCACTGGATCAGGGTGCGCCAGAGCTTTTCGGTGAGGTCCGGCGGCAGGCCGGTGTCCTGCGCCCGGCTCCGTACGCGCGCCACCACTTCCTCCACGCGATCCGGCAGCAGGGCCGGAATGCCTGCGTCCGTCTTGATGGCGATCACCCGCTCCACGACGCCGAGGCGGGCGGCAAGCAGATCGACCAGCCGGTCGTCGATGGCGTCGATCTCGCCCCGCAGGTCCTTCAGGAGGCGGCGCGCGGCCGCCTCCTGTTCGGAGATCACTTCCACCACAGGTCGTCGACGGGGAAGCGGCCGGCGGCCTCTTCCACCACCTGCGCGAGGGAGAAGAGGGTCTCTTCCTCGAACGGGCGGCCGATGAGCTGGAGGCCGAGCGGCAGGTTCTTGCAGGAGAGGCCGGCAGGCACGGAGATGCCCGGCAGGCCGGCAAGGTTCACGGTGACGGTGAAGATGTCCTGGAGATACATCTCCACCGGGTCCGCGCTGCCCTTCTCGCCGATGCCGAAGGCGGGCGAGGGGGTGGCGGGGGTGAGCACCGCATCCACGCCCTGCGCGAACACGTCGTCGAAGTCCCGCTTGATGAGGGTGCGGACCTTCTGGGCCTTCACGTAATAGGCGTCGTAATAGCCGGCCGAGAGTACATAGGTGCCGATCATGATGCGGCGACGCACCTCCGGCCCGAAGCCGGCGGCGCGGGTGCGCTCGTACATGTCGATGATGTCGCGGCCGGGGACGCGGGTGCCGTAGCGCACACCATCATAGCGGGCGAGGTTCGAGGAGGCCTCGGCCGGCGCCACGATGTAATAGGTGGGCAGGGCGTACTTCGTGTGGGGCAGCGAGATGTCCACCACCTCCGCGCCCGCATCGCGCAGCCACTGGGCACCTTCTTCCCACATGCCGGCGATCTCGGGATCGAGACCCTCCACGCGATATTCGCGCGGGATGCCGATGCGCTTGCCCTTGATGGAGGCACCCACCGCATCCTCGTAATCCGGCACGGACCGGTTCACGCTGGTGGAATCCTTCGGGTCATAGCCGGCCATGGAGCGCAGCAGCACGGCGGCGTCATTCACCGTGCGGGCGAAGGGGCCGGCCTGATCCAGCGACGAGGCATAGGCGATGATGCCGAAGCGCGAGCAACGGCCGTAGGTGGGCTTGATGCCGACCGTGCCGGTGAAGGCGGCGGGCTGGCGGATGGAGCCGCCGGTATCGGTGCCGGTCGCGCCCGCGCACAGGAAGGCGGCCACCGCCGCCGCGGAGCCGCCGGACGAGCCGCCGGGCACCAGCGGGGCGGAATCGCCCTCGCGCCGCCAGGGCGACACCACCGGACCCTGCGCCGATGTCTCGTTGGACGAGCCCATGGCGAACTCGTCATTGTTGAGCTTGCCCAGCATCACCGCGCCGTCGCGCCAGAGCTGGCTGGTGACGGTGGATTCATAGGGCGGCACGAAATCGCCGAGGATCTTGGAGCCGGCCGTGGTGCGCACGCCGTCGGTGCAGAACATGTCCTTCACGCCGATGGGCAGGCCTTCCAGCTTGCCGGCATCTCCCGAGGCAATGCGCTTGTCGCTCTCGGCGGCCATGGCGAGCGCCTTGTCGGCGGTCTCCAGCACATAGGCGTTGAGGGTGCGGGCCTCGGCCATGGCGTCGAGATAGGACTGCGTCAGTTCGACCGCCGTGAACTCGCCGGTGGCGAGGCCCTCGCGCGCTTCGGTGAGGGTGAGCTGGTTGAGCGCGGTCATTCCACCACCTTCGGAACAGTGAAGAAGCCGCCTTCGGCTTCCGGGGCATTGGCGAGGATCTTCTCGGGATAGTGGCCGTCGGTGACCACGTCCTCGCGCATGGGCAGTTCCATGGGGATGACGCCGGTCATGGGCTCCACGTCGGCCACGTCGAGATTGGCCAGTTGCTCCACGAAGGCGAGGATGGCGTTGAGCTCGCCCTTCAGCGGCTCCAGCTCCTCCTCACTCACCGCGATGCGCGCGAGATGCGCCACCCGGCGGACGGTCGCCTGATCGACGGACATGACATGCTCCTTAAAACTAAGGCCGCTATAGCAAGGGCATCGGGCGGGTGAAAGCCTCATGCCGGGGCCAGACGCATGACCCACCGGCTTCGGAACACACCTTCAGCCGGCCCGCACCGCCTCCAGAAACACCGGTCCGTAGCGCTCCAGCTTGGCCTCGCCCACCCCTGACACATCCCCCAGCGCCGCCAGCGAGCGCGGGCGCACGCGCACGATCTCCATCAGCGTGGCATCGTGGAAGATCACGTAAGGGGGAACGCTTTGGGCGCGCGCCAGTTCAAGCCGCAGCGCGCGGAGCTTCTGGTAGAGGCGCTCGTCATCGGGCGTCGAGAGCGTGGGGCGCGGCGCACGGGCGCCGCCCGAGGCGCGCGCCGGCTTCGTGCGCTTCTCGGCCTTGAGCTGCACGCGCCGTTCGCCGCGCAGCACCGGCCGGCAGTCGTCCGAGAGGCTGAGGCCGCCGTGGCCTTCCACATCCACTTTCAGGAGGCCGAGGGCCACCACCTGCCGCACCACCGCCCGCCATTCGTCGCGGGAGAGGTCGGTGCCGATGCCGAAGGTGGAGAGCTTGTCGTGGCCGAGCCGCTGCGCCCGTTCGTTTGCCACGCCCAGCAGCACGTCGATCACATGGCCGGCGCCGAAGCGCTGCTCGGTGCGATAGACGCAGGAGAGCAGCTTCTGCACCGCTTCCGTGCCGTCGAAGGTCTTCACCGGCTCAAGGCAGGTGTCGCAATTGCCGCAGGGCTCGTCCAGCGTCTCCTCGAAATAGGAGAGCAGCACCTGCCGGCGGCAACTCGCCGTCTCGCACAGGCCGAGCAGCGCATCGAGCTTCTGCCGTTCCACCCGTTTGCGGGCGTCGGGCGCGTCGGAGGCCTCCACGAACTGGATGAGTTTCGCCACATCCTCGACGCCATAGAGCAGCAGCGCCTCGGACGGCAGGCCGTCGCGGCCGGCGCGGCCGGTCTCCTGATAATAGGCCTCGATGCTCTTGGGCAGATCGAGATGGACAACGAAGCGCACGTCCGGCTTGTCGATGCCCATGCCGAAGGCGATGGTGGCCACCATGATGACCCCTTCCTCCTTCAGGAAGCGGTCCTGATGGCGGGCGCGGGTCTCCGCATCAAGGCCGGCGTGGTAGGGCAGCGCGAAGCGGCCCTCGTCCACCAGCGCCTGCGCCGTCTGCTCCACCTTGGCGCGGCTCATGCAGTAGATGACGCCCGCCTCTCCCTCATGGTCGTCGAGGAAGGCCCGCAGTTGCGCCTTGGGATTGGCCTTCGGCGCGATGCGGTAGCGGATGTTCGGCCGGTCGAAGCTGGAGAGGAAGACGCGGCCGTTCTCCAGCCCCAGCCGTTCCACGATCTCGCGCCGGGTCGGCCCGTCGGCGGTGGCGGTGAGCGCGATGCGCGGCACCGAGGGGAAGCGCTCGTGCAGCAGCGTGAGCTGGCGGTATTCCGGGCGGAAATCGTGGCCCCACTGGGAGACGCAGTGCGCTTCGTCGATGGCGAAGAGGGCGATGCGCGCCCCTTGCAGCAGGGTCAGGAAGCTGTCCGTCAGCAGGCGCTCGGGGGCCACATAGAGCAGGTCGAGCTCGCCCATGGCGAGCTGGCGCTCCACCTGCCGCGCCTCTGCGGGCTGGAGTGTGGAATTGAGCGCTGCCGCCCGCACACCCAACTGGCGCAGTGCCTGCACCTGATCGTGCATGAGGGCGATGAGGGGGGAGATGACGATGCCGGTGCCCGGCCGCACCAGCGCCGGCACCTGATAGCAGAGCGACTTGCCGCCGCCTGTGGGCATGAGCACCAGCGCGTCGCCGCCGGCGACCACATGGTCGACGATCTCCGCCTGACGCCCCCGGAAGCTGTCGTAGCCGAAGACGTGACGCAGCACGTCCCGGGGATCGGAGTGCGACTCAAGCGGCAGAACGGGGAGCATGGCCCCTTATACTCCCGCCCGGCGCGCGGGCAACGCATCGCGACACCGGGCGGGGGTGAAGAGGCTCACACCTCGAAGCTTTCCCCGCTGTTCGGCACCACCACCTTGGCGCTGTGCCCCTGAAGGGCGGCGACGAAGCCCGAGGCATCCGGCACCAGCAGCGGGAAGGTGCCGTAGTGGCAGGGCACCACCGTCTCGGCCGAAATGAAGCGCCGCACCGCCAGCGCCGCCGTCTCCGGCCCCATGGTGAAGCGGTCGCCGATGGGCACGATGGCCACCTTCGGCTGATGGATTTCGCTGATGAGGGCCATGTCGGAGAACAGGTCGGTGTCGCCCAGATGCCAGAGCGTCGGTTCGCCCGCCGCCTTCACGATGAGGCCGTTGGGATTGCCGAGATAGGTGGGGTTCGAGCCATCGCCGCCCGAGGAATGGTCCGCCCGCACCATGGTGACGGAGAAGCCGTCGAGCTTCACCGTGCCGCCGGTGTTCATGGGCTCGAAGGCAGACAGACCCTGTCCGCTCAGGAAGCCGCACACTTCGGGATTGGCCACCACGATGACCTTGCGCCCCTCCGCCTCGGCCGCCTTCACGATGCCAGCCGTGTCGCCGATATGGTCGGAATGGCCATGGGTGAGAAGGATGTGGCTGACGCCCTTCGAGACCTCCGCCACATCGCCCTTGAAGACCGGATTGTGGGTGAGGAAGGGGTCGATGAGCACCGCCGTGCCGGCGAAATCGAGGCGGAAGGCGGCATGGCCGAGCCAGGTGATCTTCATGGGAAAGCCCTTTCGGATGAAGACGCAAGGGAGGGATCGAATGGCGGCGGAGTATCGGTGAAGGGCCCCGCGCCCGCAACGCACCCGCCGCTCCTGTGGTTCACACCGCCGTGCGGACGAGTGGCCAGAGCCTGCAAAGGCTGCTTAAAGGGCGCATGACAGACGAGACGCCGAAGCCCGCCGCCACCGTTGGCCCCCTTGCCGAGATCGCGGCGGCGCTGCCCGAACGCGGTTCGCTGCTCGGGCTCGACCTCGGCACCAAGACCATCGGGGTGGCCACCTGCGATCCCGACCGGCGTCTCGCCACCGTCGTGGAAACGGTGAAGCGCACCAAGTTCACGCAGGATGCCGAGCGGCTGATGGTGCTGGCAAACGAGCGGAAGGCGGTGGCCTTCGTGCTCGGCCTGCCCTTGAACATGGACGGCAGCGAGGGGCCGCGCGTGCAGGCGAGCCGTGCCTTCGCCCGCAACTTCGCCCGCCTCTCCGGCCTGCCCATCGCCTTCTGGGACGAGCGCCTGTCCACAGTCGCGGTGGAGCGGGCGCTGATCTCGGCGGACGTCAGCCGGGCCAAGCGGGCCAATGTCATCGACCAGCACGCCGCCGCTTTCATCCTCCAGGGCGCCATCGATTTCCTGAACGGCCGGCGCTTCTGAAAGGGGGCGGCGCGTTTTGCCGCCGCCCGTGCGCCAGCGCGGTCAGGCGAGCCGCGTCGGCCCGAAGATCTCCTCGAAGGCGACGCGCAGGACGCTGTCCACTTCCGGCATGGAGACCAGCAGCCCGAGGTCGGTGAAGCTCGTCACCCCGTGCTCGCGCACGCCGCAGGGCACGATGCCGCCGAAATGGGTGAGGTCCGGGTCCACGTTCAGCGAGATGCCGTGGAAGCTCACCCACTGGCGCACGCGGATGCCGATGGCGGCGATCTTGTCCTCCACGCCGCCGCCGCGCGGCACCCACACGCCCACCCGGTCCTCGCGCCGCTCGCCGGTGATGTTGAAGGCGGCGAGCGTTGAGATCAGCCACGCCTCCAGCGCGCCCACATAGCGGCGCAGATCCGGATCGCGGCGCTTGAGGTCCAGCATCACATAGGCCACCCGCTGGCCGGGACCGTGATAGGTGAACTGCCCGCCGCGCCCGCTCTCATAGACGGGGAAGCGCTGGTCGATCAGGTCTTCGCGCCGGGCGCTGGTTCCGGCGGTGTAGAGGGGCGGATGCTCCACCAGCCACACCAGTTCCGGCGCCTCGCCCGCGGCAATGGCGGCGGCGCGCGCCTCCATGGCGGCGACCGCGTCCGGATAGGCGACGGGCGTGTCGCTGATGGTCCAGTCCACGGGCGGGGCGGCGGCGTCCTTCGGCAGGAAGGCGGTGGTCAGCGTCGAGCGCGGGCGCGAGGAAACGTTCATCTGGCTCAGGTTCTGGAGGGTGGCGGAGGTGCCATCCACAGGTGCGTATATAGAACTGTCTTAAGCCGACTGTGAGGCCTTGTGGCCGCGGATTCGATTTGCTAGACGAGGGCTCCCGGTGCCGGGGTGCTTCGAATGAAGCCGGCACCGGACACCATCCCTGACTGCGGTCGTGGCGGAATTGGTAGACGCGCTAGCTTGAGGTGCTAGTGGGGAGACCCGTGGAGGTTCGAGTCCTCTCGTCCGCACCAGGTTTTGGTAGAAAAAAGGCCCGTCCGGAGCGATCCGGCGGGCCTTTTTCTTTTCCTCTTTCGCCTCTGCCGGTTCCGGCCACTTGCACCCGCTTCCCGTCCGTTTGGCCCGTCACACGGGAACGTGCGATCGCGAAAGGCCGGCTCTCGTTGCGTTAGCTTCGCGTCAGCGTCAGCTTGTATATTAGCTCTTATTATCAGCGCGGCAGGTTCTTCATATGAGCGATTGCGTGGCGGTGTCCGGCTTCATCGCCCGGCGGCCGGTGGATGCTGATTTTGCCGTTCTCGCGCAGATGCGCCGCGATTCCCGGCTGCAGAACATGCTCCTTTCGGTTCCTGAGCGGACCGACGACGACGCTGTCAGGGAATGGATCGCGCGGCGCTCCTCGGCCCCTGGCGGGCTCTTTCGAGTCATCGCCGAAACGGACGGCGCAGCCGTTGGCTTCATCCAGATCAGTCGGGTCGACGAGCCGCCGAAGGCATATGGCGGTATCGCGCTTGCGGAAGGCTACCGCGGCCGTGGCGTCGGCGCTGTAGCGCTAAGCGCCCTGCTGATGATCGCACGCGAGGAACTGGGTCTGATCAGTCTTCTGGCTGAAATACGCACCGACAACCCGTCTTCGATTCGGCTTCATGAACGTTTCGGTTACCGTCGCGTGGGCGTCATGGACGAACATTTCCTCGGGACAGATGGCCAGAGGCACGACGTTCTGCTCATGCAGCGCCGCTTCGAAGACTGAGATCAATCCACTCTACTGGAGGGCGGCGGTCGGGCCAGAACCGCAACCATGCCTCTCAGTTCTTGTCGGTACCGCCCGACAGGCCCTTCATCGTGTCGTTCCACAGGCGCGGCCAGAACTGGCCGAGGCCCGGCGCATCGGAGCCACCATCACCGGCCTGCGCGTGGGGGGAGATGGCCTGGGGGGCGCCGGCGGCGGCGGGTTCGGCCGGCGCGGCGGCGGCGGTCGCCGTCGTCCGCGGTGTGGGGGGGACGGGACGGGCGGTGGCCGTCGCGGGTGTTGCGGGCTTCGGCGCGGTCGCGGGCTTGGGTTGCGCGGGCTTGGCCGGAGCGGTGCCGGGCGCGGCGGTGGTCACGCTGGCTGCGGTCGGCTGGATGTGGCCGCGCGGACCGGGGCCGGGGAGGCTCGCCACCATGCCGGCGGTCGCCGGCACCACATGCACGATGCGGAAGCCCCGCGCCTTCAGTTCGCGCAGCAGGTTCGGCAGCATGACGGCAGTGGCGGGCTGGATGTCGTGCAGCAGCAGAATGCCGCCGCCCCGCGCCTCGAGCCGGTCGAGGGCACGCTTCTCCACCTCTTCCGGCTTCAGATGCATCCAGTCGTCGGCCACCTCGTCCACGCTGAAGACGGCGATGCCGTGCTCCTGCGTATAGGCCTCGTAGAATTTGGTGCGGCCGAGACCGGGGAAGCGGAACCACGGATTGGGTGCGGCGCCCACGGGCGCGAGCGCCTTGGTGACGGAGGCGAAGCCCTGCTCGATCTCCTGAACGCCCGCTTCCTGCGTGAGCTTGGGGAAGATGAGCGGATGGGTCTCGCTGTGGGTGCCGATGGTGTGGCCGTCCGCCAGCGTCCGCTGCAGCAGGTGCGGATTGGAATGGGCCATGCGGCCGACGATGAAGAAGGTGGCCTTCACGCACTCATGGGCCAGCGTGTCGAGTACGCGGGTGGTCATGGGCGCCAACGGGCCATCGTCAAAGGTCAGCACCACCTCGCCTTTCTCCAGCGGCAGCGTCTGCTTGTATTGCAGCCGGCCGAGGAAGGGGCTGGTCTTCGGATCGATGGCGATCACCCGCGAGACGCCGAGCGCATCGGGATTGCCGGGGCAGGCAGAGGGCGGCGGCAGTTGCGGCGGCGGCGTCAGGCCGGCCCCGGTGCTGGCGGGCGTGGCGCTCGCGGCGGCAGCGGCCGGGATCGCGGGAGCGACGGGGGCAGCGGCGGGCAGCGCCGGAGCGGCCGGCAACTGCGGGGAAGGCGCGGCCGGGAGAACCGACTGTGCGAGGGCTGAACTTGCGATGGAGGCGACGAGCCCCGCCAGGAGGATGGAACGCATGTGCCGTAACCCGCATGGCGCCGGTCGGCGACGCCGCTTCTGAAGACGGGGCCGCCCGTTGCGAACGACCCGTGGCGCTTCCGCGTCCGCAGGTTCTGCGCCTGCGGGCGGCGGAGACAAGCTAACGTTGGGTCGCGCGCTGGCGGGCGGGAACCATGTGGACCACGCGGTAGCCACGCTGAGCTAAAGCCCGCAAGAACGCCGGAATCATGGCCGCCGTCTGCGCTTTCGTGTCGTGGAAGAGCACGATGCCGCCGCCGGTCGCGTCGAGGCGCTGCAGGACGAGGGCGAGTTCCTGCTCCGGCGTCATCTTGTTCCAGTCGGACGCCCAGAAGTCCGCCCCGAAGACGGAGACACCGCGGGCGCGGAGCGCTTCCAGCAACTCGGGGGTGGAAGCAAAGCCGGGAAAGCGGAAGAAGGGCACGCGCGGAGCGAGCTGCTCGGCCGATCCGGCGCTGCCATAGGCGGCGAGATCGTCCGCCGCCATGCCCTTCGTGATCTCCGCCACCGCGGCAGGGAAGGGCAGCTTGGCGAGCGTCGCATCGGGATGGGTCATGGAGTGGTGGGCGACCGTGTGTCCTTCGGCGATCTCCCGCTTCACCAGTTCCGGCCGCGCGCGGGCGTTCTCGCCGATGAGGAAGAAGGTCGCCTTCACGCATTCGGCCTTCAGGGCGTCGAGAATGGCGGCGGTGGTGTGCGGCCACGGTCCGTCATCGAAGGTCAGCACCACCTCGCCCTTCTCCAGCGGCAGGGTCTGGGGGAAGGACTTGGTGCCCACCTGCACCCCCGCCGGCACCTCGATCACCCGCGCGGTGCCGAGCGCATCCGGCCGGCCGGGGCAGGCGGCGGCCGCGGACGCCGCGGATGCGGGCCGGGCGGGCGCGAACGAGAGCACGGCCGCCAGAACCGTGGCGAGAAGGACGCAGGTGCGACTTACATTGCTGGCGGGCATGCCGTGCGGCTCCTGTAAGGGCATGGGCCCGTTGCCTTGTCCGCGCCCGCCCCTTAGAGCCGTTGCAGTGCGGAATCATGGTCCTGACCGTGGAACCGACCGCTCCTGTCCGTCGATAGGCAGGTGCGGCCGCGTCCACGCCCGGTGAGCGGTTCGGCCGGACAGCCGCAGCGGTATCGCGCCCTGGAAGGGGCGATGCGCAGGCGGCTCCGGCTCAACCGGTCCAGAGCAGGCTCTAGACCTCCGGCCGGCCCATATCAATCCTGACCCTTGAGGAGGCGAGCCATGCGCGAGGAAGCCGAGGCCGTGGATGTCGCCACCCTGCTGCCGCCGATCCGGGATGCGGATGACGCCATCTCGGAGGCCTTCCTCGCCGCCGTGGAGGCCGGGCTGGCCGAGGGGCCTTCGGACGAACTGCGCGCCCGGCTCAGGGATCTCCATGAAGCGGACATGGGCGATCTCCTCGAGGCGCTGCCCGCCGAGGCGCGGGTGCGGCTCGTCGAAACGCTCGGTGCGGATTTCGACTTCACCGCGCTCACCGAACTCGACGAGACCGACCGCGTCGGTCTGCTCAGTCACCTGCCGCCGCTCATGGTGGCGGAAGGCATCCGCACGCTTGAGTCGGATGATGCCGTCTACATCCTCGAAGACCTCGACGCGGACGACAAGGCGGCCATCCTCGCCCACATTCCGGCGCCCGAACGCGTCGCCCTCCAGCGCTCCCTCGACTATCCCGAGGAAAGCGCCGGCCGGCGCATGCAGACGGATTTCATTGCGGTGCCGCCGTTCTGGACCGTCGGCCGCGTGCTCGACTACGTGCAGCAGACCGACGACCTGCCCGACACCTTCTACGAGGTGTTCGTGGTGGACCCGGCCTATCACCTCATGGGCGCGGTGCCGCTCGATCGTCTGCTGCGCACCAAGCGCTCCGTGCTGGTCACGGCGGTGAAGACCGAGCGGGTGCAGGTGGTGAAGGCCAGCGAGGACCAGGAGGAGGTGGCCCGCACCTTCGAGCGCTACAACCTCGTCTCGGCGCCGGTGGTGGACGATGCCGGCCGCCTCGTGGGCGTGATGACCATCGACGACGTGGTGGACGTGATCCAGGAGGAGGCGGACGAGGATCTGCGCGCGCTCGCCGGCGTCGGCAGCGACGAGGAACTCTCCGACACGGTCGCCTATACGGCGAAGAGCCGCCTGCCGTGGCTGGTGGTCAATCTCGGGACCGCGTTCCTCGCCGCCTCCATCATCGACCTGTTTGCCGTGTCCATCGAGAAGATGGTGGCGCTGGCCGTACTGATGCCCATTGTCGCCTCCATGGGCGGCAATGCGGGCAACCAGACCATGACGGTGGCTGTGCGGGCGCTGGCGACCCGCGACCTCGGCAGCCATAACGCGCGGCGCATCGTGCTGCGCGAGGTGCTGGTGGGGCTGGCGAATGGCCTTGCGCTCGCCTGCCTCCTCGGTCTCATCGCGGCGCTGTGGTTCGGCAACTGGCAGCTCGGCGGCGTGATCGCCTGTGCGCTGGTCATCAACATGCTGGCCGCGGGCCTGTTCGGCATCCTGATCCCGCTCACGGTGCATTACTTTCGGCAGGACCCGGCGGTGGCGTCCGGTGTTTTTGTGACCACCGTCACCGATACGGTCGGATTCTTCGCGTTTCTCGGTCTCGCCTCGCTGTGGTTTCACCTCGGCTGAAATTGCAGACCTCGCAAGAGCAGCGACACGGATTGTCCCGCGATGGTTGCTGCAACGCCTGGGAAATAGGCCCGATATAAACATGGGGCGCGCGTTAAAATTAGGGTGTAATCCACCAGCGCACGTGATTTCTTCGCACACGCGACACAGATCAGCTTGCGGGTTGCAGGCGAGGGTCCCTAGAACATGACCGCCGGATTCCGGGGGGCGCCGGAACCCGCGTCGACGGAGGCTCCCATCACGTTTGCCCTGAAGCGCAGCGGGAAACCCTCGAACCACTGGCTCCTGACCGCCATGCTGGTCATCGCCGGCGGCTTGCTGGCTTTTCTCGTCTGGGGGCTGATGCAATGGGATCTCGCCCGCGAGCAGCGGGAGCGGGAGGCGGTCCGGGCCTTTCTCGACGCCCACACCCAGCACATGGTCCAGGCGCTGAAGGCCGCGGCCTCCAACGCGGAAAATCCCGCCCCATCGGGAGGCGCGCTCAGCGAGGCGTGGTTCCAGCAGGCCTTTGGCCGCCCGCTGAACGACACCTTCGGCTTCGAGCAGAACTTCCTGCTCGATCAGGACGGACAGGTGCTCTACGCCTCCTCGTCCGGCCAGAGCCTCTCGCCCGGTGCGCTGGAGGACATGAAGCCGGCGCTCAGGCAGATCGTGCAGCAGGCGCAGGCCCAGAAGGAAGCTTCGGGCGTCGTCTCCCAAGGCAAGCTGTCGGGTCTTGCGGCTGTCCGCGCGGTCACTGTCAATCGCGCCCCGGGCACCCGGACGGCGGGCGGCGCGGGGCCGGTCTATGCGGTGACGGTCGATCTCCTCAATCAGGACCTGTTCCGGGAACTCGGCCAGAATTTCAATGCGGGCGCCTTCCATCTGCAGGAGGGGGCTGGCCCCACGACCACCACGCTGGCGCTGCGCGACATGGTGGATGGCCGGCCGATCTCCATCACCTGGCCGGAGGATCGGCCGGGGCTCACCTTCCTGAAGCAGGTGGCGCCGCCGGTGGCGCTGCTCTCCACCTTCCTTCTGGCCATGTGCGTCCTCATGCTGCGGGAAGCCCGCCGATCGGCGGCGGCGCTGGCCGAGAGCGAGGCGCAGGCCACCATCCTCGCCTCGCAGGACACACTGACCGGTCTCGCCAACCGCGCGCAGGTGCTGGCGCAGCTCCAGAACGTGCTGATGGACCTGCCACCGGAGCGCGGCGTCGCGCTGATGTTCGTGGACCTCGACAGCTTCAAGGACATCAACGACACGCTCGGCCATGCCGCCGGCGACACCCTGCTGCGCACGGTGGGCGATCGCCTGTCCGCCTGCGCCGCCCCCTCGGGTCTTGCCGGACGTATCGGCGGCGACGAGTTCGTGCTGCTCATGCCGTTCGCGCATGCCCGGGAGGTCGACGGCATCGTCGCAGCGGTGTTCCGCTCGCTGGAGCAGACCATCGCCATCGACGGTGCGGAACTCGGCGTCAGTGCCTCCATCGGCATCGCGCTCGCGCCCCATGACGCCACCTATGGCGACGACCTCATGCGGCGGGCCGACATGGCGCTCTACCGCGCCAAGCATATGGGACGCAGCGCGGCGGTGCGCTTCCAGCCGCATTTCGAGCGCGAGCTCCAGCACCGCCTGACGCTGGAGACGGAACTGGCGGAGGCGCTGGAGCGCGGGCAGTTCTCCATGGTCTACCAGCCGCAGGTGGATCTCGAGACCCGCCGCATCGTAGGCATGGAAGCCTTGGTGCGCTGGAACCATCCCCAGCGTGGGCGGCTGCTGCCGGGCGAGTTCCTGTGGGTCGCGGAAGGCACCCGCCTCATCACCCGCATCGATGCCTGGGTGCTCCGCCATGCCTGCCTGGAGGCCAAGGCGTTCGGCGGCATTTCGCTGGCGGTGAACATGTCGCCGGTGAACCTGCGCTACCCCGGCATGGCCGAGCGCATTCTGGACGTGCTGCGGGAGACCGGCTTTCCGCCGGAGCGGCTGGAGATCGAGCTGACCGAAAGCGCCATGCTGGACAGCGGCCGGGATGTGAAGGAGACGCTGGATCGTCTGCGGGCCCACGGCGTGCGCCTCGCACTCGATGATTTCGGCACCGGCCATGCCTCGCTGCTGCACGTGCGCAACTTTCCCGTCACCAAGATCAAGATCGACCGCTCGTTCATCGCCAATCTCGGGGTGGAGCGTGATGCGGCCTCCATCGTCGAGCATGTGATCCGGCTCGGCCGCTCGCTCGGCATCACGCTCACCGCCGAGGGCGTGGACAATCTCGAGCAGGTGCGCTTCCTGCGGGCCTTCGGCGCCCAGCAGGCGCAGGGTTTCCTTTTCTCCGCGCCGCTGCCGGCGGCGGCCGCCGCCGATCTCGTGGCGCAGAACCGGGAGCAGTTCCAGACCACGCGCCGCCCGCCCGGCCGTTCCGTCCCGCCCGTCTGAGGCGGGCCCGCCGCGTCTCCCCGCCGCTTTCCCGCCCGCTGCTTCCTGTTCTACGATCCCTCAGCAGCCGGACCGCAGAAGTCCGCGCCCATGTCGTACGGCCTTCAGGGCCAGGGAGAGGACGCCAGATGCTTGCCAACGCCCAAACCGGATTCGATTTCCAGCTCGGCGAGACCGCCGATCTGCTGCGCGACAGCGTGCGCGGCTTCTCGCAGGACCGCATCGCCCCGCGCGCCGACGAGATCGACCGGAGCAACCAGTTTCCCCGCGACCTCTGGCCGGAACTGGGGGCGCTGGGCCTCCTGGGGCTCACGGTGGAAGAGGAGTATGGCGGTTCGGGCCTCGGCTATCTCGAGCATGTCATCGCCATGGAGGAGATCAGCCGCGCCTCGGCCTCCGTCGGTCTCTCCTACGGCGCCCATTCCAACCTGTGCGTGAACCAGATCCGCCGCAACGGCTCGCAGGAACAGAAGCAGCGCTACCTGCCCAAGCTCATTTCCGGCGAGCATGTGGGCGCGCTCGCCATGTCCGAGCCGGGCGCGGGGTCGGACGTCGTCTCCATGCGCACCCGCGCGGAGAAGAAGGGCGACCGCTACATCCTCAACGGCTCCAAGATGTGGATCACCAACGGCCCCATCGCCGAGACTCTGGTGGTCTATGCCAAGACCGATCCCGCGGCCGGCGCGCGCGGCATCACCGCCTTCCTCATCGAAAAGGGGTTCAAGGGCTTCTCCACGGCGCAGAAGCTGGACAAGCTCGGGATGCGCGGCTCCGACACCGGCGAACTGGTGTTCGAGGATTGCGAGGTGCCCGAGGAGAACGTGCTGGGGCAGGTGGGGCGCGGCGTGAACGTGCTCATGTCCGGCCTCGACTACGAGCGCGCCGTGCTGGCGGGCGGCCCCATCGGCATCATGCAGGCCTGCATGGACGTGGTGATTCCCTATGTCCATGAGCGCAAGCAGTTCGGCCAGCCCATCGGCACCTTCCAGCTGATGCAGGGCAAGATCGCCGACATGTACGTCGCGATGAACTCCGTGAAGGCCTATGTCTATGCGGTGGCCAAGGCCTGCGATCGCGGCCTCACCACCCGTGAGGATGCCGCCGGCGCGATCCTCATCGCCGCCGAAAAGGCCACGTGGATGGCGCTGGAGGCGATCCAGACGCTGGGCGGCAATGGTTACATCAACGACTATCCCACCGGCCGCCTGCTGCGCGATGCCAAGCTCTATGAGATCGGCGCCGGTACCAGCGAGATCCGCCGCATGCTGATCGGTCGCGAACTGTTCGAAAAGACCGCGTGAGCGGTAGCCGCGCCCGCCGGGGCCTTGCGCACCGGCGGGCGTCCCGTCACATCAGGGCGCTGATCCTCCGGCCGGGGCCGGGGGCGGCGTCGGGACGGGCGGATGGGCATCTTCTACACCCTCTCCAAGGCAGGCTGGTTCCTCGCGGCGCCGTCGAACTTCTGCGTCTTCCTGCTCGTCCTCGCCGTTGCCGCGCTGCTGCTGCGGCTGAGGCGTACCGGCCTCGTGTTCGCGGTTCTGGCGACGGCGGGGCTGATGGGCTTCGGCTTCTCCCCGGCGGGCAATTATCTCATGTCGCCGCTGGAGGAGCGCTTCCCGCCCTTCGTGGATGACGGCCGGCCGGTGGACGGCATCATCATGCTGGGCGGGGCCGAGGTGCCCGAGGTGTCGGTGGTGCGTGGAGTGACCGCGCTCAATGACGCGGCGGAGCGCGTGCTCGCCTTCGCGGCGCTGGCCCGGCGCTATCCGCAGGCGAAGCTCGTCTTCTCCGGCGGCAGCGGCGAGTATGACGAGAGCATGCCGGCGGCGCAGGATGCGGTGCGGCTCGCTTTCGCCGACGTGGGGCTCGACGTCACGCGGGTCACTTATGAGCGCCGCTCGCGCAACACGGCGCAGAATGCCGTCGAGACCCGCAAGCTCATCACGCCGGTGCCGGGCGAGCGGTGGCTGCTCGTCACGTCCGCCTTCCACATGCCGCGGGCGGTCGGGTGCTTCCGCGAGGTGGGCTTTCCGGTGACGGCCTATCCCGTGGACTACCGCACGCTTGGACCGGGGCGGCTCAATGGCGTGTTCCGCCGAGTGGCGAGCGGCCTCGACATCACCGACATCGCGGTGCGCGAATGGATGGGGCTCGGTGCCTATTATGCCTCCGGCCGCATTCCGGCGCTGTTTCCGGCGCCGGAGCCTGCGGCCCGCTGATCAGTCCTCGCGCGGCAGGCCGAGGCGGTAGACGCCGCGAAACGCCTCCGGGTCCACGGGCTTGCCCTTGCGATAGATGAGGAGGCGGCCTTCCTTGGCAAGGCGCACGGCGACGCGGCGCACCACCGGCAGCACGCGCTGCCAGTTCTCGCCGGGCCCGAACGCCTTGGCGACGTCGGACGGATCGATGCTCTTGCCGTCCTCGCGGGCGCGGGCCATGGCGAGGATGGAGGCCTCCACCTCGGCGTCGGAGGGCAGGGCGCCCTGGGGCGCAGTTTCGCCAACTGGGCGGTCGTCGATCGGTTTGTCGGTCATGGCGCCGTCCTCGCACCGGACCCCGTGAGATGCAAGCCCAACGCAGGCCAGCCATGAAAACCTGTGGGCTGCAAGCTTGGGGGATTGCGCATACGTTCACGTTTCATTAACCAAAGCGACACTCGAAATGCTGCGCCTGCGTTCTCCGGATCGTGGCGGCAGCAGGTCGCGACTGTAAGAAGGTTCGTCGTCTCATCATGAGCGCAAAAAACGGACGGTCCTGCTGGTGCTTCGCGCGCATCGCGCTCACCGCATTTGGCCTTTGCGTCGCCATCGCCTATGTCTTCGGCGGGTTTGACGCGACCCTGATGGCGATGCGCTAGGCACCCTGCAATCCGGCGGGTCAGGCGTCTGGCATAGCCGCCATCCGGCGTTCTGCTCCATCGGAGGCTTGCGGGATGGCTTATCGACTGATCATCGCCAACAAGACCTATTCCTCGTGGTCGCTGCGGCCCTGGCTCGCGCTCGCCGCCGCGGACATTCCCTTCACCGAGGAACTGGTGCCCCTCGGCAGCGATGCCTTCCAGGCCCGTCTGGCCGGGCTGGGCACCGCCGGCCGCGTGCCGGTGCTGATCGACGGCGAGGCGGTGGTGTGGGAATCCCTCGCCATCATCTCCTATGTGGCCGAGCGCCACCCCGAGGCGGGCCTCTGGCCGCAGGATCCGCTCGCCCGCGCCATGGCGCAGGCCATCTCCGCCGAGATGCACGCCGGCTTCGGCGCGCTGCGCAACGCGTTGCCCATGAACCTCGCCCGCCCGGTCGAGCCGCGGTCCATCGATGCGCCCGTGCGCAAGGACGTGGACCGCATCTGCGCTCTCTGGACCGCGGCGCGCGCCCGGTTCGGCGGCGCCGGCCCGTTCCTCTTCGGTGCCTTTGGTGCGGCGGACGCCATGTATGCGCCGGTCGCCACGCGGCTGCGCACCTATGGGGTCCCCCTCGATCCGGTGAGCGCGGCCTATGTGGACGCCATCCACGCCCATCCCGCCTTCGTGCGCTGGCGCGAGGCGGCCCTCGAGGAAAGCTGGGTGGTGGCCGAGGACGAGATCGACTGGCCCACCGTCAAGCGCTGAACCCGAAACGTCGAGACCATGCCGCTCCATCTGCTGAAGCTGTGCGTCGGCGCGACTTCCGTCGCCGATCTTGAGGACTGGATCGCCGAACGCCTCGACGAGAAGCGCCGGCTCGGCCTTGCCGTCGAGCAGGTGCATACCACACGCATGGTGCCGACCCGTGTGGACGAACTGCTGGACGGCGGCTCGCTCTACTGGGTCATCAAGGGCGAGGTGGCCTGCCGCCAGAAGCTGACGGACGTGCGCCCCTTCGTGGATGCGGACGGCATCCGCCGCTGCCATCTTGTGCTGGACCCGGCCGTGCTCAAGGTGGCGCCGCGTCCCTCGCGCCCGTTCCAGGGCTGGCGCTATCTCAAGGCGCAGGAGGCGCCCGCCGATCTGCGCGAGGGAACCGGCGGCGAGGAGCTGCCCGAGGAGATGCGCCGGGAACTGCGCGCGCTGGGGCTCATGTAGCGGCGTGGCGGGTATCCGATGTCGGAATGCGTGAAAGGGCCCCGTGCGGGGCCCTTTCCGTTTTGTTTCCAAGAGATAGTGGCGATCAGCCGGCCCGCAGGTTCGCCACCACCTGTTCCACTTCCCGCTTGAGCTGCTGGGCCTGGTCGGTGATCGACTGGGACAGCGTCATGAGCTGGCTGGACGCAGCGCCGGTCATCTCGGCGGCGCGGCCGACGCCGGTGATGTTGTGGTTCACCGTCTCCGTGCCGCGCGCCGCCTGCTGGGTGTTGCTGGCGATCTCGGCGGTGGCGGCGCCCTGCTCTTCGACCGCCGAGGCGACGGTGGAGGCCGCCGTCTGGATCTGGCCGATGGTGGTCACGATGCGGTCGATGGATTCCACCGAGCGGTTGGTCGCCTGCTGGATCTCGCCCACCTTGCCGGCGATTTCCTCGGTGGCCTTGGCGGTCTGGGCGGCGAGCTGCTTCACCTCCTGCGCCACCACGGCGAATCCCTTGCCGCTCTCGCCGGCGCGTGCGGCCTCGATGGTGGCGTTGAGCGCCAGCAGGTTGGTCTGGCTGGCGATGTTGGTGATGAGGTCCACCACTTCGCCGATCTTGGCCGCCGACTGGGAGAGTTCGATGATCTCCGTCTGCGTGCGGGAGGTTTCCGCCGCTGCGGCGGTGGCGATGGTGGCGGTCTGCGAGACCTGCGCCGAAATCTCGCGGATGGAGGCGGTCATCTCCTCGGTGGAGGCGGCGACCGTGTTCACGTTGGTGCTGGCTTCCTCGGCCGCCCCGCCCACGGCTTCCGCCTGGCGGGAGGTCTCCTCGGCGGTGGCGGCAAGGCTCCGGGCGGCATCGGACATCTCGTGGGACGACTGCGCGAAGGCGCGGGCGAGATTACCCATGGTGGCCTCGAAATTCGCCGCGATCTGGAGGCGCTCGTTGCGCACCTTCTCGGCGGAACGCTGCTCCTGAAGGGCGGCCTCCTGCCGCAGGCGCTCGGCTTCCTCAAGGCCCTGCCGGAAGGTCTCCACGCTCTTGGCGATGGTGCCCACCTCGTCGCCGCGATCCGTGTCAGGCACCTTGACCTGAAGCTTGCCGGCCTGGATGTCCGACATCACGCCAAGCACGCGATTGATGGGCACCACGATGCCATAGCGGGCGACGGCGAAGCCGAGGCCGAAGCAGATGAGAACGGCGATGGCGAGCGCGGTGGTGATGAGCGTGGCGAGGCGCAGCGCATCGTCGCGCACGGCGTCGGTGCGCTGGTTCAACTCCGCCGTTATGCGATCATTGGCTCGCACGATCTCCTGCCCGATGGGCTTCAGGGCGGCATCGCACTCGTTGGTCATGCGCTGGCCGGCGGTGACAATGGACTGCGGGTCCATCGCCTCACGCGCGAATTTGATCACGGGGCCGCAGGGGCTCGCCATGACCGCGTCCACCCGTGCGCTGAACGACTGGGCGATCGCACCAACCTGCTCGGACGCCGCCTTGGCTTCCTTGAGGCGGTTGTTCATGGCTGCCAAGGCATCCGACAGCTCCTTGTCGGCCGCCGCCGACTGTTCCGGCGTCGACGCCACCGCGATCTGATAGAGGGCGCGCTGGAGCACGGCGACCTGGCGATTGTACCGGACGAGAGCCAGCACTGCGGCTTCGTCATTCTTGATGACGGCATCGTAGGTGCCGATCACGGTGTGCAACTGACTGCTCAGCAGTGCTACGCCGACGCCAGCACATGCGCTGAGCATCAGAACAATCGCGCCGATCTTGAGCATGACCGATAGATTCTTGAAAGACATGCGATCCCCCATCACTGGCACATGGGGACGGCTGTTCCCCCCAGCCCAACACAACGGGACCGGCAAACCGCTCATGTGGTGGATGTATGAACGTACCGCATGCTTGCGCGAGCCTTGTAATCGCCTGTCATGGGCCCAATTGCCGCAAGGTGTGAAAAGGGCCCCGTGCGGGAGGCACGGAGCCCTTCCTCACTGCGGTTGGCTGGGGGCTTAGCCGGCGCGCAGGTTCGCCACCACCTGTTCCACTTCCAGCTTGAGCTGCTGGGCCTGGCTGGTGATGGACTGGGACAGCGTCATGAGCTGGCTGGAAGCGGCACCGGTCATCTCGGCGGCGCGGCCGACGCCGGCGATGTTGTGGTTCACCGTCTCCGTGCCGCGCGCCGCCTGCTGGGTGTTGCTGGCGATCTCGGCGGTGGCGGCGCCCTGCTCTTCGACCGCCGAGGCGACGGTGGAGGCCGCCGTCTGGATCTGGCCGATGGTGGTCACGATGCGGTCGATGGATTCCACCGAGCGGTTGGTGGCCTGCTGAATCTCGCCCACCTTGCCGGCGATCTCCTCGGTGGCCTTGGCGGTCTGGGCGGCGAGCTGCTTCACCTCCTGCGCCACGACGGCGAAGCCCTTGCCCATCTCGCCGGCGCGCGCCGCCTCGATGGTGGCATTGAGCGCCAGCAGGTTGGTCTGGCTGGCGATGTTGGTGATGAGATCCACCACTTCGCCGATCTTGGCCGCCGACTGGGAGAGCTCGATGATCTCCGTCTGGGTGCGGGCGGTCTCGGTGGCGGCGGCCGTGGCGATGGTGGCGGTCTGGGTCACCTGCGCCGCGATCTCGCGGATGGAGGCGGTCATCTCCTCGGTGGAGGCGGCAACCGTGCTCACATTGGTGCTGGCTTCCTCGGCCGCCCCGCCCACGGCTTCCGCCTGACGGGAGGTTTCCTCGGCGGTCGCCGCGAGGCTGCGGGCCGCTTCCGACATCTCCTGCGAGGACTGGGCGAAGGCACGGGCGAGCGCGCCCATGGTGGTCTCGAAGTTCGAGGCGATCTGGAGACGCTCATTGCGCACCTTCTCGGCGGAACGCTGCTCCTGAAGGGCCGCCTCCTGCCGCAGGCGCTCGGCTTCCTCAAGGCCCTGCCGGAAGGTCTCCACGCTCTTGGCGATGGTGCCCACTTCGTCGCGGCGCTCGGTGTCCGGCACCGTCACGGAGAGGTTGCCACTCTGGATCTGCGTCATCACCGCAAGCAGGCCATTGATGGGCTTGACGATGCCGAAGCGGGCCACCAGACCGGCGATGACGAGCGACACGAACACAGCAAGGCCCATCACGATGTTGAGGGACATGATCGTGCTGGCAGTGGCGGCTTCAAGCTCTGCGAGAGACTTCTTGTTCTCGATGACCGCCGCATCGATCAGCTTGGCTATGCGATCAACGTAGCCGCGCAGCACCGGATCGCATTCATTGACCATCATGCGTCCGGCCTTGACGATGGCCTCCGCGCCAGAGGTCTCGCGGGCGGCCTTGATGGTCGGGCCGCAGGCGCTGCCGGCGAGCGCGCCTTTGATGTCCGAT
Organism: Azorhizobium sp. AG788; assembly: GCF_004364705.1. Lineage (NCBI taxonomy): Bacteria > Pseudomonadati > Pseudomonadota > Alphaproteobacteria > Hyphomicrobiales > Xanthobacteraceae > Azorhizobium > Azorhizobium sp. AG788. The sequence goes on along the minus strand of NZ_SOBM01000008.1, from coordinate 156,798 downwards.
GCGATCTGGTCGATCTGGCCGGACAGCTTGGGCAACAGGGCCTTGGCGTCGTTCACGCGTGTGTCGAGCAGATTGATGGTCGAGGTCAGCCGGTCCTCGGCCGTTTTGACCTCCTCCGGCGCTTCGGCAATCACGAGCTGATAAATGGACCGCTGGATGCCCACAATCTGACGGTTCAGGCGGGCCAATTGCAGAAAGCCGGCATCGTCCTTGATGGCGCCCTGATAGCTCTCGGACACCGAAGCCACCTTGGAGCCGGCGATGAGGGTGCCACCGATGGCACACGCGCCCAACAGCAGGATCACGACGCCGATCTTCAACATGATCGGCATATTCTTGAAGGACATGTTTCCCCCTCCTTGACCGTTTGCCGACCCGAATGGGGCGGCCTTGACGCTGCGGTATCAGGAGCGTGCGCTGTGGGCCACGCTCGAAATGCGTCGCAGGGAGAGGGTTTTCCCTGGAGCTTGCGCGAAGATTGCGCTTTCGCGCCCTAGAGTTGTATGGACGCCTGATCTTTCCTCACTTCGGATCGACCGCGATGGGCTTTCCGCGCGAGGCCCATTCGGTCCAGGAGCCGTCATAGAGCGCCTGCGGGCGGGTGCCGATGGTCTCCAGCGCCACCCAGAGAATGGCCGCCGTGACGCCGGAGCCGCAGGAGGTGATCACCGGCTGGGACAGATCGAGTCCAGACGCCGCAACGGCACTGCGGATCTCGTCCGGCGACACGAGGCGGCCGTCGCGCACCACCTTGCCGACCGGCAGGTTGAAGGCGCCGGGCATATGGCCGGAGGGCAGGCCGGGGCGGGGCTCGGGTGCCGCTCCGGCGAAACGCTCCGCCGCGCGGGCATCCAGGACCTGGGCGGCACCGTCCGTGAGAACCTGCTCAATGCGGCTGATATCCGCCACGATGGATGCATCGAGCTGCGCCGAGAAGGTCTGCGCGGCTGGTGTCACCGTCCCCTGTTCCGTCGGCCGGCCTTCCGCCGTCCACTTGGGCAGGCCGCCGTCGAGAATCGCAACATCCGTTGCGCCGAAGGCCTTGAAGGTCCACCACACGCGCGGCGCCGAGAACAAACCTGCGGCGTCATAGACCACGATGCGGCTCTTTTCTGAAATGCCGAGCGCGCCCACCGCCACCGCGAAGGCCTCAGCGCCGGGCAGCATGTGGGGCAGGTCGGTGTCATGGGCCGAAATGCCGTCGAGATCGAAGAAGACCGCGCCGGGAATGTGCGCGGCCTCATATTCCGCCCGCCCGTCGCGGCCCGTGGCGGGCATATGCCAGGAGCCGTCCACCACCACGAGGCCGGGGGTGCCGAGGTTGGCGGCGAGCCATTCGGTGGAGACGAAAGTGGTGGCGGTCATGGTCGGGCCTCGAAGGGGAGGAGAGAGGATCAGACGAGCACGTTCGGCACATCCGCTCTGGCTTCGAGCCAGGCGGGCACCGGCAGGTTCTTGGAGCGCAGAAATTCCGGATTGAACAGCTTCGACTGATAGCGCGTCCCGTAATCGCACAGGATGGTTACGATGGTGTGGCCGGGGCCCAGCTCCTTCGCGAGGCGGATGGCGCCGGCGATGTTGATGCCGGACGAGCCACCGAGGCACAGGCCCTCATGCTCCAGGAGATCGAAGACGATGGGCACGGCCTCCTCGTCGGTGATCTGGAAGGCATGGTCCACCGGCGCATCCTCAAGGTTCGCGGTGATGCGGCCCTGTCCGATGCCCTCGGTGATGGAGGAGCCCTCGGCTTTCAGTTCACCCGTGGTGTAATAGGAATAGAGCGCGGCCCCGAGCGGATCGGCGAGGGCGATCTTCACGTCCTTGTTGCGCGCCTTCAGCGCCATGCCGACACCGGCAAAGGTCCCGCCGGTGCCCACCGCGCTCACGAAGCCGTCCACCTTGCCGTCCGTCTGCTCCCAGATTTCCGGGCCGGTGGTGTCGATATGCGCCTGCCGGTTGGCGACATTGTCGAACTGGTTGGCCCAGATGGCGCCATGCGGGGCGGTCTTGGCGATCTCCTGCGCAAGGCGGCCGGAGACCTTCACGTAATTGTTGGGGTTGGCATAAGCCACCGCCGGCACTTCCACGAGGGTCGCGCCAGCAAGCCGCAGCATGTCCTTCTTTTCCTGCGACTGGGTCTCGGGAATGACGATGACGGTCTTGAAGCCGAAGGGTGCGGCCACAAGCGCAAGCCCGATGCCCGTATTGCCCGCCGTGCCCTCGACGATGACGCCGCCGGGCTCGATCTGCTTCTTGGCGATGGCGTCGCGGATGATGCCCAACGCGGCGCGGTCCTTCACCGACTGGCCGGGATTCATGAACTCGGCCTTGCCGAGGATGGTGCAGCCCGTGAGTTCGGACGCCTTCTTCAGCTTGATGAGCGGCGTATTGCCGATGGATTCCACAAGTCCGTCACGGAAATTCATCTGAACCACCCTGATTGTTCCGTGCAATCTAGCCAAGGGGGCAGGCGGCGGCAACCGCGCCGCTGGTCCCGTGGCGCGGGGGAGCCTTGAAAGAGAGTAGGGGCGGGGCTGGAGATCAGCCCGCCGAGCGTAGATCCTTGCGGGTATGCTCGAACGCCCGCAGCGCTCTGTCGCGGGCGGCGCCATGCTCGACCATGGGCTCGGGATAATCGCGGCCGAGCCGCACGCCGTATCGCGTCAACTCCAGCGGCTGCGTCCAGGGCTCGTGGATAAGGCGGGCGGGCACGTCCTTCAGTTCGGGCACATAGGTGCGCACATAGGTGCCCTCGGGATCGAATTTCTCGCCCTGAAGCACCGGATTGAAGATGCGGAAATAGGGCGCGGCGTCGGCGCCCGAGCCCGCCACCCACTGCCAGCTTGCGGCATTGTTGGCGAGGTCGGCATCCACCAGCGTGTCCCAGAACCACAGTTCGCCATCCTGCCAGGGCAGCAGGAGGTGCTTGCAGAGGAAGGAGGCGACGATCATGCGCACGCGATTGTGCATCCAGCCCGTCTGCCAGAGCTGGCGCATGCCCGCGTCCACGATGGGATAGCCGGTGCGGCCCTTCTGCCATTTCTTGAGATCGCCGGGGCATTCGCGCCACGGGAAGGCGTCGAAGGAGGCTTGCAGGTTGCGGCGCGCGAGGTCCGGCACCGCGAACAGGAGATGGTGGGAGAATTCCCGCCAGTAGAGCTCGGCCTCGAACTTCTGCACGTCCTTGGCCGGGACGGTGCCCGCATCGCCCGCGGCGAGCGCCGCCAGCAGCACCTGCCGGGGCGAGATCTCGCCGAAGCGAAGATAGGGTGAAAGGCGCGACACATGGGTCTGGTCCGGCCGGTCGCGGCCTTCGCCATAGCCGGCAAGACCATCGGCGAGGAAGGCTTCGAGCCGGGCCCGCGCCGCCGCTTCGCCGGGATGCCATGTGGTGCGCAGTCCGCCGGCCCAGTCGGGCTGTGTCGGCTCAAGCGCCCACTCCTCCAGATCATCGCAGGGCAGGGGCGCGGCGCCGTGGAGGCGCGGAACGGGCAGGGCGCGGCCGATGTCGCGGCCCTTCACCGCCGCCCGCATGAAGGAGGAGAAGGTGCGCGGCAGGCCGCCGCCCGTGCCCCGCACGCTGCCGGGCGCATGGAGCAGATGGCCGAGGGTGCGCTCCACCGTCACGCCGGCGGCCGAAAGATGGCGGGCCACCGCCTCGTCCACCGCCTGCTCCGCCTTGCCCGCCCGCCAGTTGAAGGCGACAAGGTCGGCACCCGCGGCACGCGCCACGTCCGGCACGATGCGCCCGGCCTCGCCCCGCCGCAGTATGAGGGGCACGCCATGCTGGCCGAGTTCCGCCTTCAGCGCCCGCAGCGATCCCGCCAGCCACCAGAGCGCGGCGCCGCCGAGCGCACGGACGCCGGGGCTGTCCTCGTCCAGCACATAAAGCGCGAGGACCCGCCGCCCGCTGGCGGCCGCGGCGGCGAGCGCGGGATTGTCCGCAAGGCGCAGGTCGTCTCGGAACCAGATGATGGCGGTGCCGGCGGCGCTCATGGCTGTTCTCCCTCTTCCGGGCCAGCCGCGCGCGGACCCGAGGCGATTACGCGCGGACCAGACGGGAGGATCATACGCCTCGCGGACGGAGGATGGTAACGCGACGGCGCGCCGCCCTCAGGAAGACGGTGGGGCGGCAGGCGCCGGAGCCTTCGGCACGCGGCCGAAGACGATGCCGCAGACGCCGACCACCAGAAAGACGAAGGCCATGAAGCCGAGGATGAGGCTGACGCCCCGCTGCTGCCAGAGGCTGCCGATGCTGGCATCGCCCGGCCGGTCCGGTGGATAGAGCACCTCCACCTGTTCCCCCACGTCGAAGTCGGCGGGATGCGACCGCCATTTGCTGGTGAACATCAGTTCCCGTCCTTCCGCCGTGCGGAAGCGCACCACCGGCGCGTAATAGGTCTTGCCGTCGCTGCGGCTGGCATCGAGCGCGATCACCACGCCCGGCGCCCGCGCGGCGGTGCGGATGAAGCGGTCCGTGTGCCAGGTCAGCGCGCCGCAGCCGATGAGAAAGCCGAGGCCCAGCACGAAGAAGATGAAGCCGATGGCGCGCAGCATGCTCATGGCTCAGGTCCCCGTCTTCCGGCGGCCGGCTTTCTTCTTCCGATGGGCTTCCATGAGGCGGAAGGTCTCGCGGTCCTTGGCCATGGTGCTGATGTCCCTGAGGCGCGCACTGTCCACCCAGACGTCGAGCGCGTCCGGCTGGTGGAGGGCGATGTGGAACATCGCCGCGCGCAGATAGAAGGGCGCGGCATTGTCGTAGCCGTCATAGGTGTTGTGGTTGCGCGGCAGCCAGCCCGTTTCCAGCACCTTCGCGAGCACCGGGTCCTCGTGCGGATGGTGGATGAGGAAAAACAGGAGCTGGCACCCGTGCGCATAGGCATAGTGTTCCAGCCCCTGAAGGAACCAGTCCACGGTGACGTGGCTGTTGGAATAGAGATGCACCCCATAGGCCCGCATGGCCGCCACCATGGCGGCGCGGAAGCGGGGGTGGGCCGAGCCGTAATCGGCGAGCCGCAGATGATCCTCGAAGGTCAGCCGGCTGGCGAAGACGAGGTGCATGATCTCCGGCACGTCCGGCAGGTCGAAGTGCCGGGCGGCGCCCGCCCGCAGGTCCGGGATATCGAAGGTGGCGAGCAGCGCGACGAGCTTGTCACCTTCGGTCCGCGGCAGGGCTGAGGCGCGGCGCAGCATCTCTGCGCCATGCCCCGTGCGCACGAGGCGCCAGGCGAGCCGGGCCGCGTCGCCGTGCATGTCGTCGCCCGCACAGGGCGCGAAGGGCTCGCGCCACTGGTAGCGCTGGGGCGTCCAGAGGAAGCGCATGGGCGGCGGCTCGAACGCGGCGAGCAGGTCCACCGCCCGCTGGATGTCGAGCTTTTCCGGAGCACGGGCCACGTCGAAGCAGAAGGCTGCGACGTGGGGGCTGTCCCACGTGCCGTGCTGGAGCCGCGGGTCCGGAAACAGCCAGTCTACCGGCATGGTGCAGGTCTCCAGCGCAACCCGCGCTGCCTGCCAGTCCGAGGCCTCGAAGGCGGCCTTGTCCGCCAGGTTGAAATCGCTCTCCGCGCTGATGCCCCGCAGGCGGCGCACCCGCACGATCCCGGTTCCCGGCACAACCGTCTTGCCCGAGATGAAGCACCTCTTGCTGGCCTTGCCGCCGAGGACGCCGTCGTGCACGGCACAGGGCGGGGTGAGGGCAGGGCCTTCGGGAGGGGAGGGCGGCGCCAGCACGTATTCGGCGAGGAAGGCGTCATAGGCTGGCAGCGCGTGGAGGGGCGCCAGCCATTCGTCCTGCCCCATCTGGCGGGTCCAGTCCCTGGCGGAGCGGTCCTTGAGGAAGCGCCACGGCAGCCCATAGCCGCGCCGGATCAGCCGCCGGGCTGCGTCGAGCGCGCGGTCGAACGCGCCGAGCACGGAGAGGACGCAGATGGCATTGAAGACGAAATGTTCGCCATCGGCGATGGGGCCCGAGAGATGCGCCTCCAGCCGTTCGTCGATGAGCGGCAGGACGCGCGCCGGCTGCCGGCTGAGCAGCGCATTCTCGAGCGCCAGCGACTCGAACGCCCGCACCGTCTCCAGCCGCCCGTCCAGTGGGCCGAGGCGGAAGGCCTCCAACTGCTTTTCTAGGACAAAACCGGGATCATAGCGGAAGGGGCCATAGCGCTCCGCCTCCACCCGTTCCGCGATGTCGGCCGCCAGCGGGCCTTGGCCACGCGCGTCATTCTTCTGCCGGCGGTAGTTCGCAAACGCGCAGATGCGGGAGACGAGCTCCGCCTGATCGCCGCGTGCCGCCGCCAGTTCGATGAAGACGCCTTCGAGATAGGGATAGCTGATCCGCAGATAGTCGAGCGCATCCTCCGGATCGCTGAGCGGCCGCTGGCCGGACACCCGAGCCGCGAGCCACGGCGCGCGCTCCAGAGCCGCCGGCGGCGGGGCTTTCGCCCAGCGCACGGCGAAGGCGGAAAGGAAGGGTGCCACCGCCTCCGGTGCGCCGCTGCGAAGAAAGGCCCGGGTGAGGAGCACGGCGGCGAGACCGGCGATGGGGCTTTTGCCGCGCTGGTCGGTTTCCGCCTGCGTGCCGATGAGATCGGCGGCGTCCAGCACGGCGTCACGAAAGGCGATCAGCGCAGCATCGGGATCAGGGGCCGCAAGACGGGCGCGCAGGGCGCCGGCGAAATCCTCAAGGGGCGTCGTCTGGGTCAAGCGTGCGGGTTCCTCATGGACCCTGTGCTAACGCTCAAGCTGTGTGGATGGTTCACGCTGTGCGTGGGCTTTGCCGTCCCCCGACGGATGCCGGCCGCCTCAGAGCGGATGCGGACGATAGCCGGCCTGCCCGCCCGCCGGGTCGTAGATGATGTCATAGGCGTTGAGAAAACGCAGTCCCGTGTTCACGCGGATGGGGTGCGGCTCGGCGGCCAGAAGAACTCGGCGCGGGTCGGTGCCCGGCGGGCTCGCGCTGTCGCGGGCACCGATGCTGAACACATACTGCGCCGCAGGCTCCGCGCCCCGGCCGACGCTGACGTCGATGCGGTTCGGCGGCGGCAGGTAGCCGCGCGGCCCGGCTAGGCGGCGGCGCACCGCATAAGGCAAGGTGAGGATCATGTCCGGAATGCCCGTATCCACGCTGAGCGGCCCGCACAGCGGCTTGGCGCCGTCGAGCCGCACGCAGGCGGGCGGCAGGCTCCAGTCGCCATTGCCGCGCTGCCGGTCCAGCCGCACGAGGCTGAAACCCTCCGGCAGCGTCGGCGGCAGCCCCACCGTGACGGCGTTGCGGGTGACCACATAGCCGGGTCGCAAAGGACCTGCGGCGTCCATGCCGGCCACATGGAGGAAGGGATTCTTGGCCGCCCCGCTGACCTTGGCGGTAGTGGCCTCATGACCGTAGCCGATGCCGATCATGGCGCCTTCATTGAGGTCGCGCGCCGGCACGCAGCGCCGGGCATGGGGCAGGCAGTCGCGCCATTGGGTGGCTAGCACGGGAATCGGCGTCGTGGTCACGGACGTGCCGTCGGCGCCGGTGATGGTCACGGGCACCAGAACCATCACGCCATGCACGACGCGCCCGGAGCTGCGATAGGTGATGCTGCGTGGCCCGATGCGGGGCAGATGCTCGAAATCCGGAATCGCCTTGGCGGCGATGACGAGGCCGGTTGACCCTGTGTCGAGCACCGCGCGCCGCGCCGGCCCGCTGCCGACGGACACCATCAGATGCGGCACATGGTTCAGCGCCGTGCCGCCCGCCGGGGCATCGACATAGGGCAATGTGACGGGGGAAGGATCGGCCGCGCGCGCCGGAAACGGGCCGGCCCCCGTGAAAAGGGCGCTGGCCATGACAAAGGCCGCGATCACGCGAGAGCGGAACATCCGACGGAACCCGTGAACACGGAGCGCGACCCGGTCGGCTCGGCTCCGGCCCGAGCATAATCACAGGCCTGAGAATCGAAAAGGGATCGAGCTCATTCAAGCTCGATCCCTTCGAATGTGGCTCCCCGGGCCGGATTCGAACCAGCGACCAACCGGTTAACAGCCGGTTGCTCTACCACTGAGCTACCGGGGAACGGGTGTCTCTCAACCCGAGGCCGGCTATGTAGCAATCGACCGGCGCGTTGTGAAGTCAGGGAAAGCGGATTTCTGCGAGATTGTTCCCGATCCGGTGGATATCTCGCGCCAGCCCTTGAGCCTCAAGGCATTCCGGCTTGTGGACAGCGCCGCATCCGGCGCCGTCCGTTTTGCTTGTTCCTCAGGCGGTAAGGCGGGCTTCCTCCGCCTGCACTTCGCCGGCGGCGTTCTGCTCGTGCTCGTGGGCGAACTGCACCTGGTAGAAATTGTAGTAGCGGCCGCGCCGCGCCATCAGTTCATCGTGGCGACCGCTCTCGGCGATCTGCCCGTGCTCGACGACGCAGATCCGGTCCGCCCGAACCACCGTCTGGAGGCGGTGGGCGATGACGATGGTGGTGCGGCTCGCCTGGAGCTTCTGGAGCGCCTTCTGCACCTCCGCCTCGCTCTCGCTGTCGAGGGCGGCGGTGGCTTCGTCCAGCAGCAGGATGGGCGCGTTCTTGAGGAAGGCGCGGGCGATGGCGATGCGCTGGCGCTGGCCGCCCGAGAGCTGGGCGCCGTGCTCGCCCACATGGGTGTCGTAGCCGTTCTCGAAGCCCATGATGAAGTCGTGTGCATAGGCCGCCTTGGCCGCGGCGATGATCTCATCCTCGCTCGCGCCCTCCCGGCCGAAGCCGATGTTCTCGCGCACGGTGCCGGAAAACAGATAGACGTCCTGGCTCACGAGCGCGGTGAGGGCGCGCACCGAGTGACGGTTGAACTGCGTGACATCGTTGCCGTCGATGCTCACGACGCCGGAGGCGGGCGAGTAGAAGCGCTCGATGAGATTGATGACGGTGGTCTTGCCGCCGCCGGACGGACCGACGAGGGCCGTCGTCTGGCCGGGCTCGGCCACGAAGTTGAAGCCGCGCAGCACCGGTTCGCCGGGCCGATAGCCGAACACCACGTCCTCGAAGGCGACGCGCCCGGCACCGGCCGGAAGCGACGGGCGAGCCGCGTCGTCGGTCTCGGCGGCCGGCAGGTCGAGCATCTCGAACAGCATGTGGGCGCCGATCACATGGGCGGTGAGGTCCACATGGAAGCGGGCGAGGCGCTTGGCCGGCTCATAGGCCAGCAGCAGCGCGGTGAGCACCGAGAAGAACTCGCCGGGGCTCTTGCCCACGAACATCACGTTGTAGCCAGCATAGAGGATCACGCCGCCGATGGCGAAGCCGCCCAACGTCTCCATGAGCGGGCTCGACTTGGCCTGCGTACGCACCAGCTTGTTGGCGGCGCGCTCCACGTCGTTCACATAGGTATGGACGCGGCCGCGCATGGTCTCTTCCAGCCCGTAGGCCTTCACCGTGCGCATGCCCTGGATGACCTCCAGCGTGATGGAGGAGAGCTTCACGCCGCTGGCGAACTCCTTGCGGAAGATGCTCTTGGCCTTCTTGATCAGCTTGCGGGTGCCGATCACCGCCGCCGGCATCAGCACCACCGCGACCAGCGCGAGGGAGGGGTCCTGCACCACCGCCACGGACACCAGCGACACCAGGGACAGGGCGTCGCGGCCGATGGAGGTGATGACGAGGTTCAGCGCGTCGCGGGCCGAATTGGCACCGTTCTGGAGGCGCATGGAGATGTCCGCCGTGTGGCGGGCGGCGAAATAGGAGATGTCCTGCCCCAGAAGGTGGTCGAAGACCTTCTTCTGGTTGTCGGCGACGATGCGGTTGCCGACCCGCGCCATGGTGACGTTCTGGCCGTAGGCGGAGACGCCCTTGACGAGCGAGAGGCCCATGACGCCGAGCGCCACCATCCAGACGCCCCAGAAGGTGGGGGTGACGAAGATGGTGTTCACCGCATCGCGCATCAGCCAGGCCATGCCGGCGGTCGAGAAGGCCATCAGGCCCATGAAGGCGAAGGCGGTGGCGTAGCCTTTCCAGTGTCGACGTCCGTCCGCGAGGAACAGGCGCCGCAGCACGCTGAAGCTCTCGCTCTTGTCCATGGATGCCCGCAGGCGATCCAACGGTTGGAAGCTCATGAACATCTCCAGGCGCGAGCCGTGCGCGCCGATCCATCAACCGCCATCCCGGCGGCAAGTCAATTGCCGCGGAGGCTCAGCCGCGGCGGGCGCTCGCGCCGACGTTGCGGCACGGCACATCGCCCGGTGGCGACCGATCTTCCTTCAAGGGGAGAAGCAGCGGGCCATCTGCGGGCCTTCAGGCGACCGGGCGGACGGGGCACGGCGGGGTCGCTGAACTGGAGGCCACGCCCGGAATCGAACCGGGGTGCAAGGATTTGCAGTCCTCTGCGTAACCACTCCGCCACGTGGCCTCACGTGCCGGCTACCTAAAGCACTCGGACGCCGGGGGCAAGAGGGGCGGATGCAGCGGTTGGGGATGGCGCTGAAAACCGGCCTGAAATCCCCACCGCCGCGTCATTGCGTGCGTCTTGAAAGCGTTACTTCGTTACGGCACACAGGGGCATCTCCCTGCGGAAGAGGATTGATCCCCATGCGCCGTCCCGCTCTCCGAATGGCCTTCGTGCTCGCGACGGCGCTCCTCACGCCGGGGCTGGCGCTGGCCCAGCCGATTCTCGAAATCACCGTCGTCCGCGCCGTCCAGAGCGTGGCCAAGGTCTCCGCCCTCGACCTCGACAAGCGGGTGGTCACGCTGGTCGCCGCCGACGGCAACTGGTCGGCCCTGAAGGCCGGTCCGGAGGTCAAGAATCTCCCGCAGGTGAAGGTCGGCGACGAGATCAAGCTGGTGATCGAGCAGGTGACGAACATCAGCGTCGTCCATCCCAATGACGGCACGCCCGTGCCGACCAATGTGGTGACGGTGGACACCGCCCCGCTCGGTGCCAAGCCCGGCGCCGTGGTGACCGATCGCCGCGAGTTCGCCGCCACCATCACGGCGCTGGCCGCCGACACCCGTTCGGTGACTCTCCAGGGGCCGGCGGGCAACAGCCTTGTGGTGCCGGTTCCGGCCAACCAGCCGTTCGAGCAGTTGAAGGCGGGCGATCACGTGATCTTCCGGCAGGTCACGTTCACGGGCCTTGCCGACATCGGGCAATAAGCGGTCCGGTTCGGCTCTGAAGCGCAGCCGCCGCCTTGCAAAAATGGCGGCGGTGTGGCTCTTGAGTCCGAAACATGGCTCGCCGGGATGTGGCGGAGGATTACGATGGTCGATTACGCGGAACTGCGCCGGGGGATGGTCGATTCCCAGGTGCGCGCCAATGACGTGACGGATCTGCGCATCGTGGCCGCCATGATGGAGATGCCGCGCGAGCGCTTCGTTCCCGCCAACCTGAAGTCGCTGGCCTATATCGACGAGGATCTGGTGATCCGCGCCGCGACCGCCCAGCAGCCGGCCCGCTATCTGATCGAGCCGATGGTGCTCGCCAAGCTGATTCAGCTCGCCGACGTGCAGGCCGACGAGATCGTGCTCGATGTGGCCGCCGGCACCGGATACTCGGCCGCCGTCCTGGCCCGCCTCTCGCAGCAGGTAGTGGCGCTGGAGGATGATGCCGAGCTCGTCGCCGCCGCCAACGGCGTGCTGAGCGAACTGGCCATCACCAACGTCGCCGTCCTCAAGGGACCGCTCACCGCCGGCTGGGCGGCTGAGGGGCCTTACGACGTGATTCTTCTCAACGGCGCCGTGGATGTGGTGCCGCAAGCCCTGTTCGACCAGCTCAAGGACGGCGGTCGTCTCGTGGCGGTGGTCGGCCGGGGCGGCGCGGCCCATGCGGTGATCTACACCAAGGTGGGCGGTGCGGTGTCCGAGCGGGTGGTGTTCAACGCCTCCGTGCCCACGCTGCCGGGCTTCGAGGCGCCGCAGCGCTTCACTTTCTAGGCTCTGCGCCGTGTCGCGCGGCGGCGGAACGGACCTGTGTCCGATCTGCCGCGGTGCGCCAAAAAACAATTGGTTATCGAACCGGTCGGTTTTCTCGTCTGGTGTCGCTGGATATGGTCTGAATTCAATCCGCGTGTCTGGCTTTCAGATACAGCTCGGGGCGGAGCCGCGGTTCGGGAGAACTCAATGTCGCTTGCGACGCATTTTTGCCGACGCCTGTCAGTTCTTGCTGCGGCGGCCGTAGTCTCCGGTCTGGCATGGACCTCCAGCGTGTCCGCCCAAACCCTCGAGACGGCGCTCGGACAGGCTTACGTCAACAACCCCAGCCTCAACTCGCAGCGCGCCGGCACCCGTGCCACGGACGAAAGCGTGCCGCAGGCCCTGTCCGGCTATCGTCCGAACGTGTCCGCCGGTGCCAGCGTGGGCGGGCAGTATGCCCGCACCAATTCGTCCGGGACGATCGCGACCAACTCGCTCGTGCCGCGTTCGGTGAACCTCACGGTCTCGCAGACCATCTTCAACGGCTTCCTCACCGCCAGCACCACCCAGAAGGCGGAGTCGTCCGTCAAGGGCTCGCGGGAGACCCTGCGCAACACCGAGCAGACGATCCTGCTCAACGCGGTGACGGCCTATATGAACGTCCTGCAGGGCATTGCCCTGCTGGAGTTGCAGAATCAGAACCTCGCCGCGTTGCAGCAGGAACTGCGGGCGACCCGCGACCGCTTCAATGTGGGTGAGGTGACCCGCACCGACGTGGCGCAGGCCGAGGCGCAGGTGGCCACGGCCAACTATCAGGTGGCCCAGGCGGTCGCGAATCTGCAGGCCTACAAGGCCACCTACCGCCAGGTGATCGGTGTGGAGCCGGGCAAGCTGACCGCGCCCAGGTCCATCGAGTTCATGCTGCCGCCCACCGTCGACAAGGCGGTCGCGGCCGGCCTGTCCACGCACCCGGCCATCCAGGCGTCCAAGTTCGCCGTCGATGCGGCCATGTTCCAGGTGAAGATGTCCGAGGCGGGCCTTGCGCCCGTGGTCAGCGTTCAGGGCCAGCTCGCCCAGGGCTATGACCAGAACAGCGCGGTGGACAGCACCAGCTCGGCTTCGGTGGCGCTGAACCTGACGGTGCCGATCTATCAGGGCGGCGCCGAATATTCCGCCATCCGCCAGTCCAAGGAACTGCTCACGCAGGCCCGCATTGAGGTGGACGTGAACCGCGATACGGTGCGTGCCAACACGGTGCAGTACTGGGGCGCGCTGGAGGCCGCGAAGGCGCAGATCCAGTCGGCCCAGGCCTCCGTCGCCGCCAACACGCTGGCGCTCGAAGGCGTGCGCGAAGAGTGGCGCGTGGGCCAGCGCACCACCACCGACGTGCTGAACGCCCAGACCGATCTCACCACCTCGAAGTCCAACCTCGTGACGGCGCAGCGCGACCGTGTGGTGGCGGCCTACTCGCTGCTCTCCTCCGTCGGCAAGCTGGATGCGGTGACGCTGGGCCTGAAGGTGCCGGTCTATGATGCCCGCGTGCACTATGATCAGGTCCGCGATGCCTGGGCTGGCATCCGGACGCCGGACGGTAAATAATAATTAACCCTTGGATGGCCGGCCCCCAATCTGTTGTGGTGGTCCGGTGCCATGACATACTTCGACCTCAGGTGGCGATTCTGACGTCCATGAAAAAGCTCAGCGTTCCACGCAGCTTGAAGGACGTCTTCGGCCGAGGGCGCAGCATGTCCGCATATCCAAAGCCGCAAGAACCCTCCATGGAGGAGATCTTGGCCTCCATCCGGCGCATCATTTCCGATGATGAGCCGGATGCCGGACGGCGGGCGGCTCCGCCCGCTGCCCCGCGCCCGCAGGAGCCGCCGCGCGCAGAGGCCCGTCCGCCGCGGCCCCCGGTGGCCGATGGCCGCGAACCCTACCGCGAGCGCCCGGCGCCCTATGCCGACGATCCCCGCTTTGCGCCGCGGACGGAAGCGCCCCGTCAGGCTTCCCCGCGTCCGGACTTCCGGCAGGAGCCCGCGCCCCGTCCCGAGACGGCGATGCGTCAGGAGCCTGCACCGCACCCGCAGCCTCTGCGCGCCGAGCCCACCCCGCGTCACGAGCCGCCGCCGCGCCAAGAGCCCTTGCCGCGCCAAGAGCCCTTGCCGCGCCAGGACCCCTTGCCGCGCCATGAGCCCGCGCCGCGCGCCGAGCTGACGGTACGCGACCTTCCCGCCGCCCGCGAGCTGCCGCCGCTGCGCGAGTTCGCGCCGTCGCGCGAGCCGGGGCCGGCCCGTGACATGATCCCGCCGCGCGAGGTGCCCCAGCGTCCGGCAGCTCCGGCGCCTGCGCCCATGCGCGCCGAGTTGCCCATCGAGGCCCCGCGCCGCATCGAGCGCCCGCAGCCGCCGGCGGAGATTCCCCATCTCAGCATCGAGGATCTGCTGGGCGAACTGCCGCGCCTCAACGATGCGCCGCCGCGCCCGGCCGAATCGGCCCCTGTGCGCGCGGCCGTTCGCGAGCCGGTTGTCCCGTCCGCTGTGCCCGTCGAGGCAACTCTGCCCGTAGAAGCACGCGCCGCCGAAGAGCCCCGCCCCCTGCCGGAGGTGCGCATGGCCCGCGTGGTGCCGCCCGAGCCGCGCCGCAAGGACCTGCTCTCGCCCACCGCCGATGCCGCCATTGCGGCGGCGTTCGAGACGCTCGGCGAGGCAACGCTTCCCGAGCAGGGCCGCACGGTCGAGGATCTCATGAAGGAGATGCTCCGGCCCATGCTGAAGACCTGGCTCGACGAGCATCTGCCGGACATCGTGGAACGGCTCGTACGTTCCGAGATCGAGCGCGTCTCCCGCGGACGCTGATCCGCCCGCGCCGGAGGCATGGCCGCCCGGCGCGCCCAAAGGCCGCCGCCCCGTTGACGCGAGGGGCGTGGTGCGGCTTTAACCCCTCCACTGCATCTGGTCCGTCCGCCGTTCCGGCGGCGGGCTGCGACGCTGCCGTGCCGCCGGCCTGAAGAGGTCCGGTGGCGCGAAGGCGCGTCGTTCCATCTGCCGGTCCCTGCCGCCGGCCCGTGACACATCTGTTGAGGACGCCTGTCGTCCCGGAGCGCCCCTATGCTCGAGAAGGTCTTTGATCCCGCTGCCGTCGAGGCTCGCATTTCGGCCGAATGGGAGAAGGAGGGCGCCTTCCGCTGCGGCCGTCCCGAGCGCGTGGACGCGCGCGGTTTCTCGATCGTGATCCCGCCGCCGAACGTCACCGGCTCGCTGCACATGGGCCATGCGCTCAACAACACGCTGCAGGACATTCTGGCGCGCTTCGAGCGCATGCGCGGCAAGGACGTGCTCTGGCAGCCGGGCACCGATCACGCGGGCATCGCTACGCAGATGGTGGTCGAGCGCCAGCTGATGGAGCGCAAGGAGCCGGGCCGCCGTGACATGGGCCGCGCCGCCTTCGTGGAGCGGGTGTGGGCGTGGAAGGCTGAATCGGGCGGCACCATCGTCAACCAGTTGAAGCGCCTCGGCGCCTCGTGCGACTGGTCGCGCGAGCGCTTCACCATGGACGAGGGCCTGTCCCGCGCGGTGCTGAAGGTGTTCGTGGACCTGCACCGCAAGGGGCTGATCTACAAGGACAAGCGCCTCGTCAATTGGGACCCGAAGCTGCTCACTGCCATCTCGGACCTCGAGGTGCAGCAGGTGGAGGTGAAGGGCAATCTCTGGCACCTGCGCTATCCGGTGGAGGGCGAGCCCGGCCGCTTCATCATCGTCGCCACCACGCGCCCCGAGACCATGCTCGGCGACACGGCGGTGGCGGTGCATCCGGAAGACCCGCGCTATTCGGACCTCGTCGGCAAGTTCGTCGTGCTGCCGCTGGTCGGCCGGCGCATTCCCATCGTGGCGGATGAGTATTCCGACCCCGAGAAGGGATCGGGCGCGGTGAAGATCACCCCGGCCCACGATTTCAACGACTTCGAGGTCGGCAAGCGCCACCACTTGCCGATGATCAACGTGCTCGATGCGGAAGCCCGTATCGACGCCAGCGGCATCCGCGACGATTTCGAGGCCCGGCCCGAGGCCTATGCCGTTGCGCCCGATGCCACCGGCATTCTCGCCGAACTCGCCGGTCAGGACCGCTTCGCCGCCCGCAAGCGCATCGTCGAGCTGTTCACGGAGATGGAGCTGCTCGAGAAGATCGAGCCCAATCCCCACACCGTGCCCCACGGCGACCGCTCGGGCGTCGTCATCGAGCCCTGGCTGACCGACCAGTGGTATGTGGACGCCAAGACGCTGGCCCAGCCGGCGCTCGCCGCCGTGCGCGAGGGCCGCACCACTTTCGTGCCCAAGAACTGGGAGAAGACCTATTTCGAGTGGCTGGAGAATATCCAGCCTTGGTGCGTCTCCCGCCAGCTCTGGTGGGGCCATCAGATCCCGGCCTGGTACGACCCCTTCGGCAATGTCTTCGTCGAGCTGGATGAGGATGCGGCCTTCGAGGCGGCCATCGCCAAGAATGTGGCCGCCGAGAACCTGACGCCCGACGAGGCGCAGGCGCTCATCGACGATGCCGACAAGCGTGCCCAGTTCCTCACCCGCGACGAGGACGTGCTGGACACGTGGTTCTCGTCCGCTCTTTGGCCTTTCTCCACCATGGGCTGGCCGGACGAGACGGCGGAACTGAAGAAGTTCTACCCGACCTCCGTGCTGGTGACGGGCTTCGACATCATCTTCTTCTGGGTCGCCCGGATGATGATGATGGGCCTCGAGTTCATGGATGGCGAAGTGCCGTTCAAGGACGTCTACATCCACGCCCTCGTCCGCGACGAGAAGGGCGCCAAGATGTCGAAGTCCAAGGGCAACGTCATCGACCCGCTGGACCTCATCAACCAGTATGGCGCCGACGCCTTGCGCTTCACGCTGGCGGCCATGGCGGCGCAGGGGCGCGACATCAAGCTCGCCACCTCCCGCGTCGAGGGCTATCGCAACTTCGCGACCAAGCTCTGGAACGCCACGCGCTTCGCCGAGATGAACGGCTGCGTGCGCGCCGAGGGCTTCGATCCGGCCAAGGTCAACGGCACGCTCAACCGCTGGATCCTCGGCGAGGCCACCCGGGCGGCCAATGAGGTGACGGCGGCCATCGAGGCCTATCGCTTCAACGAGGCGGCGGGCGCGGCCTATCGCTTTATCTGGAACGTGCTCTGCGACTGGCATCTGGAGCTGGCGAAGCCGGTCCTCTCCGGCCCCGACGGCGCCGCCAAGGACGAGACCCGCGCCACCACCGCCTTCGTTCTGGATGTCGCGCTCAGCCTGCTGCATCCCTTCATGCCCTTCCTCACGGAAGAGTTGTGGGCGCGCACCGGCGAGCAGGGCCCGGCCCGCAGCGGGCTGCTGGCGCTGGCGGAGTGGCCCGCGCTGTCGCTGGAGGCGCCCGACGCCGAAGCGGAAGTGGGCTGGGTGGTCGATCTCGTCACCGAGATCCGCTCCGTGCGCGCCGAGATGAACGTGCCAGCCGGCGCGCAGGTGCCGCTCGTGCTGGTGGGCGCCAGCGAAGAGACCCGCGCGCGGGCCTCCGCCTGGGACGATGCGCTGCGCCGTCTCGCCCGTCTGTCCGGCATCACCCGCGCCGATGTTGCCCCGCCCTCCAGCGTGCAGATGGTGGTGCGCGGCGAGGTGGTGGCCCTGCCGCTCGAAGGCATCGTGGATCTCAAGGCCGAACTGGAGCGCCTCACCAAGGAGGCGGCCAAGCTCGATCAGGAGGTCGCGCGCATCGACGGCAAGCTGGCGAACGAGAAGTTCGTTGCCAAGGCCGCCGAGGAGGTGGTGGAGGCCGAGCGCGAGAAGCGCGCGGAATATCTCGCCCGCAAGGACAAGGTAAACGCCGCCATCGCCCAGCTCTCCCGCTGAGCGACGGTGGATAGCGGGTGCATCACCGTTCTGTGACGGCAAAGACACACCCCTCCGCGGAAGAGTGACCGCGGGGGAACTGGGGCGTCCGGCGCCGCGAAGCCGCCACAAAACGCCACAAGATCAGCCATGCGAGACGGCGGTCGCGTTAAGTCGGGAAATGGTCCCGGCCGCCGTCCCAGAGGCTGATGTCAGATGTTCGGGTGCGGGGCCGATCAAGGTCGAGACGAGTGGGGCGGCCGCCCCCTTTGCCAAGGAGAATCCTTGGCTCGGCCTTGGCGTGGCCCCGATCTTGCCCGGTCTGGCGGGCATGCTTTCCGCATCATGAATGTGGTGGATCACAGCATCGGAACGAACGGCGGCCTTGGGCGCCACGGGCTGCGCCGCACGGCGTGGGGCGTCGTGGCCGGCCTGTGCCTGCTGGTGGCCGGTGCCGTGTCGCCGGCCCTGGCGTTCGACGGCAATACCGATGGTTCGGGGCCGGCCGGTCTAGCGCCGCCTCCCGGTCTGACGCCCCCCGGCAGCCTGCCGCTGCCACCCGGTGCGCGTCCGGTGGACGAGGCCTTCCGGTCCGGCGCGCAGGCCCTGCGGCTCGGCCAGACGGCGAAGGGCGTCGATGCCCTGCGCTATGCGGCTGATCAGGGGCATCCCGCCGCCCAGTGGAAGCTGGGCCGCATGTATGCCGACGGCGACGGCGTGAAGCGCGACGACGCCAAGGCCTTCGAATATTTCAGCCGCATCGCCAATCTGCACGCCGAGGACTATCCCGGCACGCCGCAGGCCCGCTTTGCGGCCAGCGCCTTCGTGGCCCTTGGCTCCTATTATCTCGTCGGCATTCCCAACACCGCCGTGCGCCGCGATCCGGCCCGCGCGCGGGACATGTTCTCCTACGCGGCCTCCTATTTCGGCGATCCGGACGCGCAGTTCCGCCTCGGCAAGATGTATCTCGACGGCACGGGCATGTCGCGCGATCCGCGGCAGGCCGCCCGCTGGCTGATCCTCTCCGCCCAGAAGGGGCAGTATGAGGCGCAGGCCCTGCTCGGGCAGCTTCTGTTCCGGGGCGATGAGGGCATTCCCCGGCAGGGCGCGCGCGGCCTCATGTGGCTGACGCTCGCCCGTGACGGCGCCGCCGGTCCCGGCGACAAATGGGTGGTCGATCTTTATGAGGACGCCTTCTCCGAAGCGACGGAGGATGAGCGGGCGGTGGCGCTGAAATATCTGGAGCAGTGGCTCAAGACCGCCCAGCGCTGAAACGGCCCTTGGCCGCGTCCAGTCGCCATTTCCATAGTTGGCAATCCCTTTTCTTGTGCGGCTGCGAACGCCGGGCATAATGACGCTCGGGCAGCGGCGCGGGGCCGTCTGCGGTGGGGTCTGCTCATGGTTCGTCTCGATCGACGCCACTTTCTGTTCGGAAGCGCGCTTTGCGGCCTTGCCGCCTGGCCTCTCATGCAAGGCGTCGCACGCGCTGCGCAACCGAAGCTCGGGCTGCTGCTGCCGGGCCGACGGGATGACGGCGGCTTCATGCAGGCGGGCTTCTCGGGCTTCGAGGCCGCGGCAGCCGAGCTCAAGGCCGATGTGGTCGTGGTGGATAGCGTCCGGCCGCAGAAGGACGATCTCGTGGCTGCGCTGCGCCGCATCGCGGCAGAAGGGCCGTCCGTCATCGCCGCCCATGGCGGCCAGTGCAACGAGGCGGCGAAGATCGTTGCCGCGGATCATCCGCGAATCCAGTTCCTGGTCATCCAGGGTGGCGTCGAGGGGGCGAACCTCACCAGCTACGAGGTGTTGCAGGAGCAGTCGGCCTGGCTGGCCGGCGCCGCCGCGGCGCTGATGACGAAGACCGGCACCGTGGGGCACATCTCGGGCATTCGCGTGCCGCCCGGCCTCAAGGGGCGCGCCGCTTATGCCGCCGGCGTCGCCCACGCGAGGCCCGGCGTGAAACTGCTGACGACTTTCTGCGGCGAGCAGGACGACGCGGCGCTTGCCGCCAAGGTGACGGCGGCGCAGGCCGATGCGGGCGCGGACATTATCTTCACCATGCTGAACGCCGGACGCACGGGTGCCATCGAGGCGTGCCGCGCCAGGAAGATCCGCCAGATCGGCAATGTGCGCGACTGGGTGCCCGTGGCGCCCGACGTCTTTGTGGCGAGCGCCATCGCAGACGTCTCTGTCGCCATGCGCGATGCGGTCACCGGCCGGCTCGTGCCGGGCAAGCATGTGAAGCTCGGCGTCTCCTCGGGCGATGCGGTGCGCCTTGCTCTGGCGCCCGGCGTGCCGGAGGAGGTACGCGTCGCAATCACCGGCTATACGGCGGACATCGCCGCCGGCCGGATCGTGGTGCCGACGGCCTATGACGGGCCCGAGTTCAGCCTCTGATCCCGGAACGCAGACGGACGCGCGGCCTCACGCCGCCATCTTCAGGTCGATCCAGGCGGGCACGTGGTCCGAGGGGCGCTCAAGGGCGCGCAGGTGCTTGTCGATGCCGGCGCCGATCAGGCGGTCGGCCGCCTGCGGCGAGAGCAGCAGGTGATCGATGCGGATGCCGAAGTCCCGCTGCCAGGCGCCCGCCTGATAATCCCAGAAGGTGAAGAGGCGCTCGGCGTCGGACGTGGCGCGCAGCGCGTCCGTCATGCCGAGGTTGATGATCTCGCGGAAGGCGGCGCGGGTGCGGGGCAGATAGAGCGCATCCTCGACCCAGGCGGCGGGATCGGCGGCATCGCGGGCATCGGGAATCACGTTGAAGTCGCCGGCGAGGATCAACGGCTCCTCCAACTTCAGGCGGCTTTCGGTGAAGGCCTTCAGCCGGGCCATGAAGCCGAGCTTGTAGTCATATTTCCCGGTCTGCGGCGGGTTGCCGTTGGGCAAGTAGATGCAGCACACGCGCACCACGCCGCCGGGCACCGAAACCACCGCCTCGATGAAGCGGGCCTGCACGTCGCTGTCGTCGCCCGCAAGGCCGTTGGTCACGTCCTCCAGCGGGCGCTTGGAGAGGACGGCCACGCCGTTGAAGCCCTTCTGTCCATGCACCGCCACATTGTAGCCCAGCGCCTCGAAGGGCTCGCGGGGGAACTGCTCGGTCTGGCACTTGATCTCCTGCAGGCACACCACGTCCGGCTGTGCCTCCTTCAGCCAGGCGACGGCATGTTCGGTGCGCAGGCGGACGGAATTCACGTTCCAAGTGGCGATACGCATGGGGACTCCTTCTTGCCCGGGAGCATAGAGCGCAAGGGGCGCGAAGGGGAGGGGCGCCGCAACGGAACAGAAATCATTGCTCGAAATGTTCCAGACAGAGGTATCTTGGTCGTTCATCGACTGAAACGGCCAAGTCGTCGTTCGCAATTCCGTGATCCATATTGCCTCTCGCGGCAAAGGATGGCATTGCGAGGCAGGCACTTCAGCAGGCGGGCGGCACCCTTGAAATGACCTTCGCTTCGGTTGAGTTCATTTTCTATTTCTTTCCGCTTTTCCTGATATTCTATTTCTCAAGCCGAAAGCTGAAGATCCGTAATCTCGTTCTGGTTTTATTTTCGCTTGCTTTTTATTCTGTCGGCTATGTGCCCTATCTGTTTCTGCTTCTGGCGTCGATTTGTGTCAATTTCATCATCGCGCTGCGTATTGATGAGCGGCAGGACGCCTCCCGCAAGACGTTTCTCATCCTCGGCGTCACGGCAAATGTGCTGCTGCTCGGCGTCTTCAAATATACGGATTTCGCAGTCGACAACCTGAACGTGCTTCTTGCGCCGTTCCATCTGCGTCTGCCGGAGCCGGATATTGCCCTTCCGCTGGGAATTTCCTTCTACTCCTTCCACGCCATTTCTTACCTCGCCGACATTTATAAGGGCCGTGTGCGGGCCAACCGCAGCCTCGGCCAGTTCACGCTCTACATGTCCATGTTCCCGCAGCTGGTGGCCGGCCCCATCGTCCGCTACGCGACGGTGGCGCGGCAGCTCGGCGACCGGCGGGTCACCTGGGGGCGCTTTTCCGCCGGCATGCGCCTCTTCGTCATCGGCCTCGCCTGGAAGGTGATGATTGCCGACGAGGTGGCGGCGCTGGCCGATGGTGTCTTCGATTCCACCACCCATCCGACCTTCGTGGAGGCCCTGCTCGGCCTCTATGCCTATACGGTCCAGATCTATTTCGACTTCGGCGGCTACTCCACCATGGCGGTGGGGCTCGGCGTGATGATGGGCTTCACGCTGCCGCGCAACTTCCGCCTGCCCTATACGGCGCGCAGCGTCACCGATTTCTGGCGGCGTTGGCACATGAGCCTGTCCTCCTGGCTGCGCGACTACGTCTACATCACGCTCGGCGGCAACCGGCGCGGCGCCAGCCGCACCTATGTGAACCTCTGGATCGTCTTCCTGCTGTGCGGCCTCTGGCACGGGGCGAGCTGGAACTTTGTCATCTGGGGCGCCTGGCACGGCGCGTTCCTCGTGCTGGAGCGGGCCTGGCTCGGGCGCCACCTGCGGCGCCTGCCGCCAGGCGTGTCGCACCTTTATCTGGTGCTGGTGGTGATGCTGGGCTGGGTGTGGTTCCGCGCCGAAACCTTCTCGGGCGCCATCGACATCTATCGCGGCCTCCTCGGCTTCAACGGCTTTTCCGACCAGTCGCTGGCGCTGGGCTTCGGCCTTCACCCGCTCAGCGCCGCGGCGCTGGTCGCCGGCGGACTGCTCGGCTTCTGGCGCTGGCGCCGGCCGGCGCTGCTGAAGGGAGAGGGCTGGGTGGCGGTGGGGGCGGACTATGTCATGGTCGCGGCCCTCATGCTCGTCTGCGTGCTCTGGGTGGGCGGCGGCTCCGGAACGCCGTTCCTCTACTACCGGTTCTGACATGACGATGCTCAGCCATCACCGCCGCTATCTCGGCGTCGTCGTCCTAGTGATCCTCACGCTGCTGCTGGCCGCCAATTTCGTGCCGGATCCGCTGGGGCGCGGGGTGTGGCGCGGGCGCAGCCGCCCGCCGGCCAATGAGGCGCAGCGCCTGCTCTGGAAGGTGCAGGACTTCAGCCTCTATGTGCAGGACAATTTCGGCTTCCGTGCCAGCCTGCCGGCGCTCCGCCGCACCGTCCGGGCCGCGCTGGACGCGCCGAACGACCGCAACATCTATGAGGGCTCCAACGGCCACCTCTTCTGGGGACGGGAGAACACACCGGCGCAGTCCTCCGGCGACCTCGTGCGCGCCGAGGCGGTGGAGCGCTTCGTCGCGATGGCGAAGGCCCTGCAGGCCGAGCTGGCGCCGCAGGGCGGGCAGGTGGTGGTCGCCATTCCGCCGAATGCCCAGTCCGTGGAACTGCGCGACCTGCCGGACTGGCAGAAGGACTTCACGCCCCGCCCGACCGAATATGATCTCCTGCTGGCTGGCCTGAAGGCGGACGGCATCGCCGCCGTGGACCTGCGCAAGGTGCTGCGGGAGGCGCCGTTCACCGGGCCGCGCTACATGCGCTCCGACACCCACTGGACCTTTGCAAGCTCCGTCTATGCCTTCAACGCCGCCTTGCGGGCGGGCGGGCATCCGGACTGGACGGTGGACCCGAAGGTGGTGATCGGCCCGTTGGAGCCGGCGCCGCCCGGCGACCTCGTGCGCACCAGTCGCAATGCGCGGCCGGTGCATGACCAGAATTTCGTGCCGCGCTTCCAGCCGCCCGACGCGCCCATCGAGCGCTCGCCGGTGCTGCGGGCGCCGCATGAACACCCCGCCTTCCGTCCCTATGTGCAGCGCTTCCGGCCGGAAGGCCCGCGGGTGCTCATCATCGGCGACAGCTTCACCATCGGCACCTGGACGCGCCTGTTCGCGGGGACGCCGGTGGCGGAGGCGGGCTGGATGCACTTCTCCCGCCGCACGCTCGGCTATTGCGGCTTCGATGCCGCCGACGTGAAGGACTTCAAGCCCGACCTCGTCATCCTCGCCCGCACGGAACGGCTGTTCCCGTGCCTTGACGATGCCTGGCCGGACCATCTGCCGGAGCCTTAGCCGCCTGCGGCCGGCATCGTCAGCCCCTCAATCGCGCGTCATCGCCGCATGGCTCTGGTTGAGGGCGTCCAGCAGGTCGTTGAGGCCCTGAAGCGCTGCCTCGATGGAGGCGGCGCCCATCTGCGCATTCATGATGGCCCGTCGAGCGCCAGCGTCGCCGCCCAGGCGGTCCCCGGTGCGGCGGCGTTCGCACGCAGCAGATCCGCAATTGCGTCGCGCAGTTCCGCCTTGTGCCGCGCCGCGATCTCGGCGACTGACGCCACGCTCTATCGGGGAGGGGCTGGATCCGGTTCTGATCCTCTCGGCCCTGTTCATCCTGACCGGCGTCGTGATCGGGGCGCGGCGCAAGGCCTAGCCGCCGCCCCGTGCAGCGATGCAAGCGCGCCCTGCTTGGGGGCGCGCCCATAGGAGGCGGTCTTCAGATGGAGAAGCTCGTCCCGCAGCCGCACGAGGCGGTGGCGTGGGGGTTCTCGATCTTGAAGGCGGCGCCGATCAGGTCGTCCACGAAGTCGATGCGGCAGCCGGACATGTAGTCGAGCGAGACCTTGTCCACGAGGACGGTCGCGCCGTCCTGCTCGATGACGATGTCGTCCGGGTTGCGCTCGCGGGTGACGTCGAAGCGATACTGGAAGCCGGAGCAGCCGCCGCCTTCCACGCTCACCCGAAGCGCGCTCTCGGGCGCCTCTGCGGACAGGATTTCGCTGATGCGCCGTGCGGCGCTGTCCGTGACGATCACGGTGGTGGGGGTATCCATGGATGTCGTCCCACGCCTTTCGGCGGTTGATTGCATGTTGCAGGGATAGTTAAGTGCGCCCGCCGCCGAGTCAACGTGCGCGGCCAATGTCGCCGGTATCGGCGTATGGAGGTGGCATGGCGGTTTCCGGTGCGCGGCCCCGCATGACATGGGCCTGCGATCCCGTGTGGACGCGCGGCCGCCTCGTGCCCGAGCAGGAGGGCACGCGCAGCGCCTTCCGGCGCGATTGCGACCGTATCATCCATTCCACCGCCTTCCGGCGCCTCAAGCACAAGACGCAGGTCTTCGTGTTCCATGAGGGCGACCACTATCGCACGCGCCTCACCCACACGCTGGAGGTGGCGCAGATCGCGCGCTCCATCGCGCGGGCGCTCGGGCTCGACGAGGATCTGGCGGAGGCGCTGGCGCTGGCTCACGATCTCGGCCATCCGCCCTTTGCCCATGCCGGAGAGCGGGCGCTGGACGCCTGCATGGCCGACTATGGCGGCTTCGATCATAACGCGCAGTCGCTGCGGGTGGTGACACGGCTGGAGCGCCGCTATGCCGGCTTCGACGGCCTCAACCTCACCTGGGAGACGCTGGAGGGCATCGCCAAGCACAATGGTCCGCTCACCGACCGCTCCGGCAAGCCGCTGGGTGCGACGGGTGCCGTGCTGCCCCACGCCATTGTCGCCCATTCCGCGGTCCAGGATCTGGAGCTCTGGACCCACGCCGGGCCGGAGGCGCAGGTGGCGGCGATCTCCGACGACATCGCCTATGACGTGCACGATCTCGACGACGGGCTGCGGGCCGGTCTCTTCCATCTGGACGAACTGGAGGCGCTGCCGCTGGTGGGCGCGGTGCTGGCCGAGGTGCGCGCGTCATGGCCGAGCCTCGAAACCGGCCGGGTGATCCACGAGGTGATGCGCCGCCTCATCACCCGCTTCGTCGAGGATGTGGTGCGCGAGACCGAAACGCGCGCCCGCGCCGCCAAGGTGCGCTCTTCCTTCGATGTGCGCATGGCCGGCGCGCCGCTGGTGGCCTTCTCGGCCGGGATGCGGACTGCCGAGGCGGCGGTGAAGGGCTTCCTCTTCCCGCACATGTACCGTCACGCGCGGGTCAATCGCATCATGGATGAGGCGCAGGGCGTGGTGCGCGACCTGTTCGCCCTGTTCATGGCGCGGCCGCAGGAAATGCCGGCGGACTGGCAACTGGAGGGAGCGCCGCCCGACCGGATGGCCCGCCGGGTGGCGGACTATATCGCCGGCATGACCGACCGTTACGCCCTCGACCAGCACGCCCGCTTTTTTGACACGACGCCGGAATTGCGTTAGGCGCCCGGCTGCTTTCACCACACGGATGATGCCATGAACGTCTACGCGATCTTCGCCGATCACGTGAGAGAAGCCGTCGCCGCTCTTGCCGGCGAACTGCCCGAGGCCGGCGCGCTCGACCTCTCCCGGATCGTCGTCGAGCCCCCGCGTGACGCCGCCCATGGCGATCTCGCCACCAATGCGGCCATGGTCCTCGCCAAGGACCTGAAGATGAAGCCGCGCGATCTCGCCGAGAAGATCGCCGCGCGGCTCGCGCAGGTGCCGAACGTGGCCAAGGTGGACGTGGCCGGACCCGGCTTCATCAACCTCACCCTCGACGCCGGTTACTGGCCCGGCGTGCTCGCCGCGCTGCTGCGCGCGGGCGCCGACTTCGGCCGCTCGGACCTCGGGGGCGGGGAGGCGGTGAACGTGGAATACGTCTCCGCCAACCCCACCGGCCCCATGCATGTGGGCCATTGCCGGGGCGCGGTGTTCGGCGATGCGCTGGCGAGCCTCCTGGCTTTCGCCGGTTTCAAGGTGACCCGCGAATATTACATCAACGACGCGGGCGCCCAGGTGGACGTGCTCGCTCGCTCCGCCTACCTGCGCTATCGCGAGGCGGCCACCGGCGAGACGGTCGAGATCCCCGACGGGCTCTATCCGGGCGATTACCTCGTGCCCGTGGGCAAGACGCTCGCCGAGGTGCACGGCTCGGAATATCTGGAATCGCCTGAGAGCGAGTGGCTGCCGATTTTCCGCACCTTCGCCATCGGCGCGATGATGGAGATGATCCGCGACGATCTCCAGGCGCTCGGCATCTCCTTCGACGTCTTCTTCTCCGAGCGCTCCCTGACCGCCGCCGGTATCGACCGGGTGGGCCTCACCATCGAGCAACTGCGTCGCACCGGGGAGGTCTATGAGGGCCGCCTGCCGCCGCCCAAGGGCGCGCCCATCGAGGACTGGGAGGATCGCGAGCAGAGCCTGTTC
This sequence comes from Azorhizobium sp. AG788, assembly GCF_004364705.1. Classification (NCBI taxonomy): domain Bacteria; kingdom Pseudomonadati; phylum Pseudomonadota; class Alphaproteobacteria; order Hyphomicrobiales; family Xanthobacteraceae; genus Azorhizobium; species Azorhizobium sp. AG788. The sequence goes on along the minus strand of NZ_SOBM01000008.1, from coordinate 130,046 downwards.
CGCTCCACCGCCCATGGTGACGATGTGGACCGCCCGCTGGTGAAGTCCGACGGCAGCTACACCTATTTCGCCGGCGACATCGCCTATCACAAGGACAAGTTCGACCGCGGCTTCCGCCGCATGATCGATGTCTGGGGCGCCGACCATGGCGGCTATGTGAAGCGCATGCAGGCCGCCGTGAAGGCGGTCACCGCCGGTCAGGCGACGCTCGATGTGGAACTGTGTCAGCTCGTGCGCCTGCTGCGCAACGGCGAGCAGGTGCGCATGTCGAAGCGCGCGGGCTCCTTCGTCACGCTCCGCGAGGTGGTGGACGAGGTGGGGCGCGATGCGGTCCGCTTCATGATGCTGTTCCGCAAGAATGACGCGACGCTCGATTTCGATCTCGCGAAGGTGATCGAGCAGTCCCGCGAGAACCCCGTATTCTATGTGCAGTATGCGCATGCGCGGGCGCAGTCGATCCTGCGCAACGCGAAGGAACAGCATGCCGATCTGCCGGAAAGCGGCGCCATTTATGCGCACGCGCCGCTGGACCGGTTGACGGACGAGGGCGAACTTGGTCTGGTGAAGCGGCTGGCGGGCTGGCCGCGCCTTGTGGAGCAGGCGGCTCACGCCCGCGAACCGCACCGCGTGGCCTTCTATCTGCATGAGGTGGCGAGCGAGTTCCACGGACAGTGGAACCGCGGAAAAGACTTGCCACATTTACGCTTCATTATCGAGAATGATCGAGAATTGACCATGGCCCGTCTGGCTTTGGTCCACGGCGTGGCTGCGGTCCTCGCCTCTGGCCTTGGCTTGCTGGGTGTCGAGGCCGTCGACGAAATGAAGTGACCGTCGCGGGTCGGGGCCGCCAGAGCCGGCGGCCCGCCACCCTCGATGGCCGATGGGCATAATCGAGGCGACATGGGCGACGAAAGCAGGTTCCGCTACCGGCGCGACGACACTCAGGCCAATGACGGCCGCGTGCCGCGCATGGAGCGTCCCACCGCGCGAGACGCCGCGCCCGCCAGTCGCGCCGACGAGGCCCTGGCTGAACTCGCGCGGCTGATCGGGGATGAAGACCCCTTCGCCGATTTCAACGATCCGCGTCGCGCCCCGCCGCCGGTGCAGCCCGAGGCGAACCGTGCGCCGGCCGGTCGCCAGCAGCAGGCCGCTCCCGCCCCCGCGCCCGATCGGCGCTATGACGACTGGCAGCCCGGCCGTCGCGGCATGCGCGAGCCCCCGCCCGGCACGCCCGCCCACATGGCGCCGACCCGCGCCGCTGCCCGGCCTGACGAATGGACGGAGCCGAACCGCGCTTCCGTGCGTCAGGGCTATGGCTCGCTCTCCCGCCGCCCCGATCCGGCAGCGCCGCAGGAGGGCTATGAAGACGAATATTACGAGGAGCAGCAGCCCGCGCCGCAGCCGCCCGAGCGGACGGTGACGCGCGGTGGCGCCTTCACGCAGGCCGCCGCCCGGCACGATCACCGCGATGCAGGCCTCACCCAGCGCGGCGATTATGCACCGCAGCGGGACGAATACACCCAGTCCCGCACCGCCGCTGCCCCCGCCCAGCCGACGGCACGCCAGGCCCAGCACGACCCCTATGCGCAGGACGAGGCGGGCTACGCCTATACGGCCCAGTCCCGGCACCCGCACGACGAGCAGTATGACGAGGCCTATGACCCGGCCTATACGGACGACGGCTACATGCCGCCGCACGACGAGGATTTCTACGAGCCCGAACCGCGCCGCAAGAACCGCACCCTGATCGTCGCGGCCCTCGCCGTTGTGGCGGTGGCCGTGGTGGGCGTTGGCGGCGTGTTCGCTTACAAGACGTTCGCGGGCAAAGGCTCGTCTTCGGAAAGCGCCAGCGGCCAGCCGCCGGTGATCCGCGCGGGCGAAGGTCCGGTGAAGACCGCGGGTCCTGCGCCGACGCAGACGAGCGACGGCCAGAAGCTCATCTATGACCGCGTCGGCGGTGGCAATCCGGGCAATGAGCGCGTGGTGCCTCGCGAGGAGCAGCCCGTGGACGTGAATGCCGCCGCGGCGGCGGCTGCCGCGGCCCAGGCCGCCAATCCCACCGAGCCGAAGAAGGTCCGGACCCTGACCGTGCGCGCCGACGGCTCCGTGGTGAACGCACCCTCGCCAGTGCCGGCCCCGCCGCCCGGCGTTGCGCCCATCGCCTTCGCGCCGAACCAGAATCCCGTTCCGTCGGGCGCGCCCGCCCCGACGCCAGTGCAGACCGCCTCCGTGGCGGCGCCCGCCGCCGCTCCCGCCGCGCCGCCCCCGGCGGCGGCACCGGGATCTGCCGGCGGCTTCGTGGTGCAGGTGGCCTCGCAGAAGTCCGAGGCCGATGCGCTCGGCTCCTTCAAGGTGCTGCAGTCGCGCTATCCGCAGTTGCTCGGCACCTACAAGGCCAGCGTGAAGAAGGCGGACCTTGGCGAGCGCGGCATCTATTACCGGGCGCAGGTCGGTCCCTTCACCACCCGCGAGCAGGCCAACGACCTCTGCCAGAGCCTGCGGGCGCAAGGTGCCGACTGCCTGGTGCAGAAGAACTGACCGTTCTTCCGCGCAGCCTGACCGATCTTTTGAAGAGGCCCCCGAGCGGGGCCTCTTTTCATTTGGGTTCCCAAAACAGGACGCCAGCACAAGAAAAAGGCCGCACCCATTGGGTGCGGCCTCGAATGTCGGGACGGGGCGGCGTGATCCGCCCGCCCGCGCCTTACTTCACGAGGAAGGGCACGCGGGTGGCGGGCGGGGTGTTGCGCGAGCGCTCCGTGCGCACGATGCCGTCGATGATGGTCATGCCGATGCCCGGCAGGTCGCCCAGCTGGACGCTCTCCAGGAGGTTCTTGCCGGCGGAATGCTGGGCGGTGTCCATGATGACGAAATCCGCCGCCCGGCCCACCTCGATGAGGCCCGTGTCCAGCGCCCGCATGCGCGCGGTGTTGCCGGTGGCGAGGCAGAAGGCCTGCTCCGCCGGCAGGTCGCCCAGCGAGGAGAGCAGCGAGACCATGCGCAGGATGCCGAGGGGCTGCACGCCCGAGCCGGCAGGGGCGTCGGTGCCGAGGATCACGCGGTGCAGGTCGCCCATCTCCTTGGCGATGCGCAGGGTGTAAAGGGCCGAGCGCTCATTGCCGTTGTGCACCAGTTCCAGGCCGCGCTTGCAGCCCTCGCAGATGCAGCGGATCTGGCTGTCGGGCAGGGCGGTGTGGCCGCCGTTGATGTGGCCCACCACGTCCGTGTCCGCTTCCAGCACCACATCCTTGTCGATGAGGCCCGAGCCGGGGATGGAGGGGCCGCCGGTGTGGATGGTGGACTGGATGCCATACTTGCGCGCCCAGCCGACCATCTTGCGGGCGGTGGGGCCGTCCTTCACGCCGCCGAGGCCCACTTCGCCGAGCAGCTTCACGCCGGCGGCGGCGAGCTCCTTGAAGTCCTCCTCCACCATCTCATGCTCGATGACGGGAGCGCCCGCATGGATCTTCACGCCGCCGGGACGGAAGGCGGTGAAGGTGCGCTGGGCGGTGATGGCGAGCGCCTTGAGACCCACGACGTCGCGCGGGCGGCCGGGATAATGCACCTCGCCGGCCGAGATCATGGTGGTGACGCCGCCGTGCAGGAAGCTGTCGATCCAGTTGAGCTGCTGCTGGCGGGGCGTCCAGTCGCCGGCCACCGGGTGCACGTGGCTGTCGATGAGGCCGGGCGTCACCGCCGCGCCATTGGCGTCGACGGTGGTGGTGGCGCCCTCCACGTCCACGTCCTTCAGGCGGCCGATGGCGGTGATGCGGCCGTTCTCGGCAACGATGGTGTCGGCATCGAGAATGGGCTTCTCAAGATCGCCGCTCAGCAGCAGGCCGATGTTGCGGATGACGAGCTTGGTGGGGCCGGTGGGGCCGCTCGGGGCGTCGTGGGCCATCTATGCACTCCGGAAGGCGACCGGCGACGCGCGGGCGATCCCGGCCATTTATTTGTAGGCATATGAAAACTACGCCCCGGCGCGGCGCTTGAGAACCGCGTCGGGGCAAAAAATCTCAGCGCTCGGCGAAGGCCTTTTCCAGCACGAAGTCGCCGGCCTCGCCGCTGTTGCCTTCCTCGAAGCCGCGCGCCTCGAACATGCCGCGCAGCTGCACCATCATCTCCGGCGAGCCGCAGAGCATCACCCGGTCGCGGGCCTTGTCGATGGCCGGCAGGCCGATGTCCTCGAACAGCTTGCCGCTCTCGATGAGATCGGTGATGCGGCCGCGATTGCGGAAGGGCTCGCGGGTCACGGTCGGATAGTAGATCAGCTTGTTGGTGATCTCCTCGCCGAGGAACTCGTGGGCCGGCAGATCCTGCGTGATGAGTTCGCCATAGGCGAGCTCGGACACCTGCCGGCAGCCGTGGACGAGCACCACCTTCTCGAAGCGCTCATAGGTCTCCGGATCGCGGATGATGGAGAGAAACGGGGCAAGGCCGGTGCCGGTGCCGAGCAGATAGAGGTTCTGGCCGGCTTTCAGATTGTCCAGCACCAGCGTGCCGGTGGCCTTCTTGCCGACGATGATGGGATCGCCCACCTTCAGATGCTGGAGGCGGGAGGTCAGCGGGCCATCCGGCACCTTGATGGAGAAGAATTCGAGATTCTCCTCATAATTGGGGCTCGCCACCGAATAGGCGCGCAGCAGCGGCTTTCCGTCCACCCTGAGGCCGATCATGGTGAACTCGCCATTGCGGAAGCGGAAGCCGCTGTCGCGCGTGGTGGTGAAGGAGAACAGGCGGTCGGTCCAGTGGTGGACGCTGAGGACGCGCTCTTCCAGCAGGTTGCTCATGGGTCGGGCTCGGCGGTTCGGGAGGGATCAGGCGGCGGGGGCGGGGTCGAGCAAAGCGAGCTTGCCAGCCTTGCCCTTCCAGTCGTCCGCATCGGCGGGCGGCTCGCCCTTCTCGGTGATGTTGGGCCATTTCGCGGCGTATTCGGCGTTCAGCGCCAGCCACTCTGCCGCGCGCGGATCGGTGTCCGGCACGATGGCCTCCGCCGGACATTCCGGCTCGCACACGCCGCAGTCGATGCACTCGTCCGGGTGGATCACCAGCATGTTCTCGCCGGCGTAGAAGCAGTCCACCGGGCACACGGACACGCAGTCCATATATTTGCAGCGGATGCAGCCATCGGTGACGACATAAGCCATGGAAAGCGTCCGGCTCTGGCGTCCACCAGCGAGTGGCGGACAGTTTGTTCGTATACAAATGAAAATAAGCCAAGCCGTGCGGCTGTCAATCGCCTGGGTGCTCTGGCGATGCGGACATTTTGGGCAGGGCTGCGCGATGGGCGGGCAGGGGCTATCTGTGCGAGGGCGGGCGCATCGGAACGGATGGTTGAGACCAGATCCTCAGAGAGTACAGAGCCTCAATGCGTCGCCGGTGCGCTCCTCAGCCGCGTCACCTCCGATTCCACGCCCTCCCAGGGCTTGGCGTCGGGCGCGAATTTGGCGCGGATGTAGCGCACCAGCGCGGCCACCTGCCCGTCGTCGAGGCTGTCGCGGAAGGCGGGCATGTCGCCGAGGTCCCGGGCGGCGGGGGAGGGGATGCCGTCCAGAATGACGCGGATGAGATTGTCCGGCCGCGCCGCATGGACATTGGTGTTCAGCGCCAGTGCCGGGCGCACGCCGAACAGGGTCGGCCCGCTCTCGGCATGGCAGGCGGCGCAGGCGCCCTCATAGAGCTTGCCGCCCAGCGTATCGAGCGGCCGCAGGGAGGCGCTCGCCTGTGTCTGCAATTCGGCCGCTCTGGCAGCCGGATCGGCGAGGGCGGGGCCGGCGAAGGAGGCGAGATAGGTGGCCATGGCGCGGATGTCCGCATCCGGCAGATACGAGAGCTCCTGCACGACGGGCGCCATGGGGCCGGCCGCCGTGCCGTGGTGGGGCGAGAAGCCGGTGCGCAGATAGGAATAAAGCGCCTCTTCCGTCCACGGGATGGGCGCGGAGGAGAGGGCGGTGAGGGCGGGGGCCTCCCAGCCGTCCACCATGCCGCCGGCGAGATAGGAGGCGCCGGTCTTCTCGGCGCCCAGCACGTTGCGGGGCGTGTGGCAGGCGCCGCAATGGCCGAGCCCTTCCACCAGATAGGCGCCGCGATTCCATTGGGCTGAGCGGGCCGGGTCCGCCTCCATCTGGCCGGGCTTCAGGAACAGCGCGTTCCAGCCGGCCATGAGCGGGCGGATGTTGAAGGGGAAGGCCATCTTCGCCTCGGGCGTCGGGGCGGAGACGGCGGGCTGCGACATCAGATAGGCATAGAGCGCCTGAAGGTCGGTGTCCGAGGTCTTGGTGAAGGCGGTGTAGGGAAAGGCCGGGTAGAGATGCCGCCCGTCCCGCGAGATGCCCTCGCGCATGGCCCGCTCGAAGGCGGCATAGGACCAGCGGCCGATGCCGGTTTCCGGATCGGGCGTGAGATTGGTGGCATAGACCGTGCCGAAGGGCGTCTCCATGGCCCGCCCGCCCGCGTTCGTCACGCCACCGGGAAGGGTGTGGCACACGGCACAATCGCCCAGCGCCGTGAGCTGCTTGCCACGGGCGATCATCTCGGCGGAAAAGCTCGTGGGATCGGGTGGGTTGATAGGTGCGATGGCGCCCCGGATGGGCAGGGCCACGCTCGCCATGCCGAGCGCACCGGCGAGCGCCGCGCCGGCCAGGGCGAACCAGGAGCGCTTCTTCTTCTCAGGCTTCGGATCAGGCGGCAGCGCCTCGCCGGTGAGCGCCGCGCGCACCCGGTCGGGCGTGAAGGGCGGCTCGCGGAAGCGCACGCCGGTGGCATCGAAGATGGCGTTGGCGATGGCGGCGGCGCTGGGCACGGAGGCGCTCTCGCCAGAGCCGAGCGGCGGCTCCTCCGGCCGGGGCATCAGCACCACCTTGATGACCGGCACTTCCGGGAAGGTGAGAATGGGATAGGCGCCCCATTCCCGGCTCGCCACCTCGGTCTTGGAGAAGCTCACCTCCTCCTTCAGCACGCGGCTGGTGGACTGGATGACATTGCCGTGGATCTGGTGCTCGATGCCGGCCGGATTGATCATCAGGCCGGAATCCTGCCCCACCACCACGCGGGTCACGTTCACGTCGCCGGTGGCCTTGTTCACCTCCACGTCCGCCACCCAGGCGGACCACGCGGCGCCATAGCCGGGGAATTTGGAGTGGACATAGAGCGCATAGGCAAAGCCCTGGCCGCGCACGATGTCGCCCTCCACCACCTGCTGGCGCGGGCCGGTGCGATGCTCCCAGCCGGCCTTGGCGGCCACCTCTTTGACGAGGTCCACGGCACGCGGATCGTGCAGATAGCGCAGGCGATACTCGACGGGATCGACGCCAGCGGCGGCGGCGAGCTCGTCGATATAGCTCTCGTGGGCGAAGGAATTGGGCAGCGCCGAGACCCCGCGCAGCCACGCCGCGCGCACGATGGGCGCCATGTCATGGGCCACAACGCGCATGTTGTCATAGGCATAGGGCGGGATGGCCGTGCGGTCGCCCATCTCGAAGACGGGATTGTCCGCCGGCACCCGGCCCGTCAGCAGCAGCGCCAGCGTGACGGCGGCGTTGGACGGATAGCGGGTGGAGAAGTCGTAAGCTGCCGGCGAACCGTCGGCAGTGATGCCGCCCCGAATTTCCATAAGCTGCGCCGCGCCCTTGGGCTCCCAGGCGTGCTCCTGCTCGCGGGTGAGCTGCACGCGCACCGGGCGGCCGACGGCGCGTGAGAGCAAGGCGGCGTCCGCCGCCACATCGTCCGCGCAGTTGCGGCCATAGCAGCCGGCGGCCTCGAAGCGGACGATCTCGATGGTCTCTTCCGGCAGGCCCAGCAGCAGAGCGATGTCGGCGCGCAGCGGATAGGGGTTCTGCGTGCCGGACCAGACGGTGATGCCCTCCGGCCGCACATCCGCCACGGCGCAGGAGGGGCCGATGGAGGCGTGCATCTGGTAGGGCCACACATAGGTGCGGTCCATCTGTTGCGCCGCGCTGCTGCGGGCCGCCTCCACATCGCCCCGCTCGTGCAGCAGCCGCACCGTGCTGGGGTTCGCGCGCAGGGCGTTGGGAATGTCCGTGAGGTCCGCCGGAAGGGGCGGCGGCTCCTTCCAGCGCACCTTCAGGCGGCGGGCGGCCTCGGCGGCCTGCTCCTCGCGCTCGGCCACCACGCCCACGAAGTCGCCCATGGTGACCACCGCCACCATGCCGGGAATATCGGCCACCGAGCTTTCATCGACGGCAATCAGGCTCTTGCCGATGAACTCGCCCGCATCAATGCCCGCATAGGGCGGGCGCACCACGCGCCCGTGCAGCATGCCGGGCACGCGCACGTCATGCACATAGGTGAAGGTGCCGGTGGCCTTGGCGGGAATGTCCACGCGGGGCATGCGCTGGCCGACGATCCGATAGTCGGAGATGGGTTTCAGCGCCACGCTCTCCGCCAGCATCAGCCGGTCGCGACGGCCGGCGAGGAGGTTGGCATAGGTGACGCCCGCATTGCCGCCGGCCTTCGGATGCACCACGCCGTCCGTCACCGTGAGGTCGGCTTCCGGCAGTTCCAGCGCCGCGGCGGCCAGCGCAACCAGATGATGGCGGGCCTGCGCCGCCGCCCGGCGGAGCGGCTGGGCAGAAATCTGGATGCTGTCGCTGGCGATGGTGGCGCCCTGATTGGGCGTGCCGCCGGTGTGGCCGAGCACCATGGTCACGCGGTCGAGCGGCAGGTCCAGTTCCTCGGCCACGATCTGGGCCAGTGCGGTGCGGATGCCGGTGCCGAGGTCCACATGGCCGTTGAAGGCCAACGTCCGGCCGTCATCATCGAGGAACAGGAAGAGGTCCAGCGCGCCTTCCGGCGGCGGGGCGGTGGGCACGAGGCCCTTCACATGCTGCGCCGGGCGCAGGATGGCGAGCGTGCCCGCGCGGGCGAGCAGAGCGTCCGTGGAAGGCGTCGGTTCGCTCATGACGCTTCGCTCGTCTCGGGGGCGGCGGCCATGTCGTGGGCGGCGCGCAGCACGGAGCGCAGGATTTCCACGTGCGTCCCGCAGCGGCAGAGATTGTAGCGTAGCGCTTCGCGGGCCTCGGCCTCGGAGGGGCTGGGGTTGCGCTTCAGGAAGGCGACGGTGGTCATGATCATGCCGTTGAGACAATAGCCGCACTGGGCGCCCTGTTCGGCGATGAAGGCGGCCTGTACCGGATGCGGGGCGGCCAGCGTGCCAAGGCCCTCCAGCGTCGTCACCGCCCGGCCCTCCACGCTGGCGAGCTTCGTGACACACGAGCGCGCCGCCACCCCGTCCACCAGCACCGTGCAGGCGCCGCACTCGCCAAGGCCGCAGCCGAATTTCGGGCCGTTGAGCCCGAGATCGTTGCGCAGCACATAAATGAGCGGGGTCTCACGCGGCAGCGCGAAGCTGTGCGGCACGCCGTTCACGGTGAAGGAGACCTCATCCGCCATGTCACGCCCGCTCCGGGCCGGACAAACGGCAACGGGCGCCGCAGGCCGCCGGGTCCGCCGCGCGCTGTGGGTTCGCGATCATGTCCGCCCCTCTGGCTGGCTTGCGCGATTGTTTGCCTAGATTGTTTCTGTACTAATGAATGACGTCAAGCGCCGCTTGCGCTGCGCATTCCCCTCTCGACACCGTGCCGCCGCCGGTTCCATGCTGGCGGCAAGGTCATTGCGGAAGAAGGCGTTCCATGTCGTTGTGTCCGTGTTCCGTCGTCGCGTCCAGCCACCGGGGAGGGCGCCCATGAGCGGTCCTCTGGTGGGGCTGAAGGTCCTCGAACTCGCCCGCATCCTCGCCGGCCCCTGGGTGGGGCAGGTGCTCGCCGATCTCGGCGCGGACGTGGTGAAGGTGGAAAGCCCGGATGGCGACGACACCCGCACCTGGGGCCCGCCGTTCGTACCGGCGGCCGATGGCGGCGATCTCTCGGCGGCCTATTTCCATGCCGCCAATCGCGGCAAGAAGTCCGTGGTCATCGACTTCCGCACCCCCGAGGGGCAGGAGGAGGTGCGCCGGCTCGCCGCCAAGGCGGACGTGCTGGTGGAGAATTTCAAGGTCGGCGGCCTCAAGAAATACGGGCTCGACGCCGAGAGCCTGAAGGCGGTGAACCCGCGCCTCATCTATTGCTCCATCACCGGCTTCGGCCAGACCGGGCCCTACGCGGAGCGGGCGGGCTACGACTATCTGGTGCAGGGCATGGGTGGGATCATGTCGCTCACCGGCGAGCCGGAGGGCGAGCCCATGAAGGTGGGCGTCGCCTTCGCCGACATCTACACCGGCCTTTATGCCACCGTGGGCATCCTCTCGGCGCTGCGGCGGCGGGATGCGACGGGGCAGGGCGCGGTGGTGGACATGGCGCTGCTCGACTGCCAGGTGGGCGTGCTTGCCAATCAGGCCATGAACTATCTGGTCAGCGGCAAGGCGCCGGCGCGCCTTGGCAACGCCCATCCCAACATCGTGCCCTATCAGGTCTTCCCGGTAGCGGATGGCTATGTGATCATCGCGGTGGGCAATGACGGGCAGTTCCGGCGTTTCTGCACCGTGCTCGGCATCCCGGAGACCGGCACCGACCCCGACTATGCGACGAATCGGGACCGGGTGCGCAACAGGGCGGCGCTGGGCGTGATTCTCAGCGAACGCATGGCCACCTTCCAGAAGGCGGACCTGCTGGCGAAGCTGGAGGCGGAAGGCGTTCCTGCCGGCCCGATCAATACGCTGGATGAGGTCTTCGCCGATCCGCAGGTGATCGCGCGGGGGCTGCGCATCGACATGGAGGCGCCCGATGCCGCCGGAGGCACCGTTCCGGGTGTGCGAACGCCCATCAATATCGATGGCGAGCCGATGGTCTCGGGCCAGCCCTCGCCCAAGCTCGGTTCCCACACCGCCGCCTTCAAGGCCGGCGAGCTCTGGTGAAACCTGCGCGCCGGCGGCCGCAAGCCCTTCATAGCGCGAAAAATGTCAGGCACGCTGCCCTTTCAGGCAGCGTGCCTTTTCCTTGTGCTTGACACGGATGAGGGCGTCTATTTCATTAGTACACATATGAACTGGAGCGCGCGGTCCGCCGCTGCTGCCGATCGGTTCTCCCGTGCCCTGGAGCCTTGAGCGACATGTCCGACGCGACCGCAGCGGCCCGTCCCGCCGATGAGAAGATCCGGTGCGATGCCTGCCCCGTGATGTGCTACATCAAGCCGGGCATGACGGGCGCCTGCGACCGCTACGCCAACCACGCGGGCGAACTGGTGCGGGTCGATCCCCATGTGCTGCTCGACCGCACGCTGGAGCAGGGCGGCAATGTGGTGCCCTTCAATCGCAGCGGCGACTGGGACGGCAAGCTCATCAACGCGCCCGAAACCTTCGTGACCGCCATCGGCGCGGGCACCACCTATCCCGACTACAAGCCGGCGCCCTTCATCGTCTCCTCGCAGGTCGAGGGCGTGGACATGGTCACGGTCGTGACCGAGGGTATTTTCAGCTATTGCGGCGTGAAGGTGAAGATCGACACCGACCGCTATCTCGGCCCGGAGCAGGCGACTGTACGTGCCGCTGGCGAGCCGGTGGGCCATGTGACCACCAGCGAATACGGCTCGCAGATGCTCTCGCTGGGCGGCGTGCATCACCTCACCGGCGGCGGCAAGAAGGAAGGCCGCGTCACCTGCGAGGCGCTGCTGGATCTGTGCAACGGCAAGGCGGTTGAACTCACCATTGATGACGGCGCGACCGTCATCGTGCAGGCGGGCAAGGCGCCCATCGTCAACGGCATTCCGGAAGAGCGGATGCGCGTGGGCTGCGGCTCGGCCACCATCGGCATGTTCGCCAAGCAGTGGCTGGGCAAGGCCGACGAGGTGGTGGTGGTGGACGACCACATCACCGGCGTTCTCTCCGAGCATCAGGCCGGCAAGCTGCTGGATATTCCCGAGACCGGCATCAAGATGAAGGGCCGGCGCTCGACGCCCGGCCGCTATTTCCAGGTGGCCGAGCCCGGCACCGGCTGGGGCGGCACCAATATCTCCGATCCGCTCTCCATCATCGGTCCCTTCGATGCCAAGGTGGCGAAGCCCGGCCTGCGCCTGTTCTTCATCTCCACCACTGGCGAGCACTCGGCCTATTACGAGCTGGACGAGACGCTGGCGCCCGTTGCGAAGGAGATGCCGGCTGATCTCGTCGCCTCCACCGAGCGGGTGAAGGAGAATTGCGAGCCGGCGCTCTGCACCGTGCTGTTCATGGCTGGCGCCGGCGGCTCGCTGCGCTCCGGCGTGACGGAGAACCCGGTGCGCCTCACCAAATCGGTGAAGGACGCGCTCACCTACGTCACCAGCGGTGGCGCGCCGGTCTATGTCTATCCCGGCGGCGGCATCACCTTCATGGTGGATGTGACGCGCCTGCCGGAGAACGCCTTCGGCTATGTGCCGACCCCGGCATTGGTCGCGCCCATCGAATTCACGCTGCGCCTGTCGGATTACGAGGCGCTGGGCGGCCACATGGACCATGTGCGCCCGGTGGATGGCATTCCGCGCGGCGAGGGGGTGCGCCCTGTGGCGCCCTTCCTTGAGAATCCCTGGCCGCTTGCGCCGCACACCGCCAAGCGTTCGCACGGCTGACGCTGATGCTCGCCGCTCCCTCCTCTAACCCGATCCGGCGGGCGCCTCAGGTGGCGCTGCTGGGCGATGGCCGCCGCCTGCATCTGCAGGACGGCCCCATCGACCTCGTGATCGAGGCCGAGGGGGCGGAGCCGGCTGTGCGCGCGGCCTATGCGGCGGCGGTGGAGTGCTTCACCGGCCTGCTGGACGCGCTGTGCGGCGAACTCACCGCCCTGCGCGCGCCCGCTTCGCCCGATCTGTGCCCGGTGACGGGTCCGGTGGCCCGCCGCATGTGGGAGGCGGTGGCGCCGTTCGCGGCCGATCATTTCATCACGCCCATGGCGGCGGTGGCGGGTGCCGTGGCCGAGGCCGTCCTCGGCGGTCTGGTACGGCCCGGCCTGACGCGGGCCTATGTAAACAATGGCGGCGACATCGCCCTCTATCTGCCCGAGGGCGCGCGTTTCACCGTCGGGCTGGTGGATCGGCCGGATCGGCCGTATCTCACCGGCACGGCGGTCCTCACCACCGAGAGCCCGGTGCGTGGCGTCGCCACCAGCGGCTGGCGCGGGCGCAGCTTCTCGCTTGGCATCGCCGATGCCGTCACCATCCTCGCCCCCAGCGCCGCGCTGGCGGATGCGGCGGCAAGCATCGTCGCCAATGCGGTGGACCTGCCCGGCCATCGCGGTTTGCTGCGCGTGCCCGCCTGCGAACTCCAGCCGGATAGCGACCTCGGCCCCCGCCTTGTGACCCGCGACGTGCCGAGCCTTTCCGCCGCCGAGCGGCGTGAGGCGCTCGGCGCGGGCCTCGCCTGTGCGCAGGATCTGGTGCGGCGCGGCCTCATCTGTGGGGCGGCGCTGCATTTGCAGGGCGATACGGTCGGCACCGGTGCCGCGCTCGCCCATCTCTCCGGTTCCGCGGCCCCGACCGCCGTTCCTCTTTCCGTAACGCCACAACCAGAACAAGGGCGCGCACATGCCTGAGGTGAAGATCCGTAAGCGTCTCATCATCCTTGAGGAGATCCTCCACGAGGGCGGCCCGGTCGCGGCCCAGCCGCGCAAGCGCGGCGCCATTCTGACCGTGATCGAGAACCCCTTCGCCGGTCGCTATGTGGAAGACATCGCCGGTTTCATGGACGACTTGACACCGCTCGGCGTCGCCATGGCGGGCGACCTGCTCGCCGCTCTCGGCGGCGACAAGAGCGCCATCGACGGCTACGGCAAGGGCGCCATCGTGGGTGCGGCGGGCGAGCTGGAGCATGGCGCGCTGTGGCATGTCCCCGGCGGCTATGCCATGCGCGAGATCCTGGGCGACGCCAAGGCCATCGTGCCCTCCACCAAGAAGGTGGGCGGCCCCGGCACCCGGCTCGATGTGCCGGTGACCCATGTGAACGCCTCCTACGTGCGCAGCCATTTCGACGCCATGGAAGTCGGCGTGCCGGATGGCCCGAAGGCGGACGAGATCGTGCTGGTCCTCGTCATGACCACCGGCCCGCGCGTCCATGCCCGCGTCGGCGGTCTCGCGGCGGACAAGATCAAGGGCGAGGACGGCCTGCGATGAGCGCGACCATCCGCAAGATCGTCACTTTCGTTGAAGAGACCCATACGGAGATGGGCAAGCCCGTCTCTCCGCCCACCCGCCGCGCGGCGGCGGTGGCGGTGATCGAGAACCCCTTCGCCGGCCGCTATGTGGAGGATCTGTCCGACCTCATCGCCATCGGCGAGGAACTGGGCGGCCTCCTGACGGAGCGCGCGGTCGCGGCCCTCGGCATCGAGGGTTCGGCAGCGCAGAGCTACGGCAAGGCGGCGCTGGTGGGCGAGAATGGCGAGCTGGAGCACGCCGCCGCTTTGCTTCACCCCAAGATGGGCACGCCGGTGCGCAAGGTGCTGGGCAAGGGCGCGGCGCTCATTCCCTCCTCCAAGCGGCGGGGTGGCCTCGGTGCCGAGCTGGACATTCCGCTGGGACATAAGGACGCTGCGTTCGTGCGCAGCCACTTCGACGGCATGCAGGTGAGCATCAATGATGCCCCGCGCGCCAATGAGATCGTGGTCGCGGTGGCGGTCACGGATTCCGGCCGGCCGCTGCCGCGCGTCGGTGGATTGAAGGTGGAAGAGATCAAAGGCGAGGACGGCTTGCGTTAAGCTCGCGCCGGCTTCGGCGCACACCATTTGCAGACGGTACGTCGAATAACCAGAGGGGATGACCGTATGAAAAAGGTTTTGGGAGCCGCCTTGGCGGCCACGCTGCTGGCGACGGGTGTCGCGCGGGCGCAGCAGGGTGAGGTCAAGGTTGGCGAGATCAATTCCTATTCGGGCCTGCCGGCTTTCACTGAGCCCTATCGCAAGGGCTGGCAGCTGGCCGTGGAAGAGATCAATGCTTCAGGCGGTGTGCTGGGCAAGAAGTTCGTGGTCGTCTCCAAGGACGACGGCGGCAAGCCCGCCGATGCCGTGACGGCGGCGAACGAGCTGGTGTCGAGCGAAGGGGTGGCCATGCTCACCGGCACCTTCTTCTCCAACATCGGCCTCGCGGTGGCGGATTACGCCAAGCAGAAGAAGGTGCTGTTCCTGGCGGCCGAACCGCTGACCGACGCCATGACCTGGGCGCAGGGCAACAAGTACACATTCCGCCTGCGGCCCTCGAACTACATGCAGGCCGCCATGCTGGCCGAGGAAGCCGCCAAGCTTCCCGCCAAGAAGTGGGCGACCATCGCGCCGAACTATGAGTACGGCCAGTCCGCCGTCACCGTGTTCAAGCAGCTCCTCTCCGCCAAGCGCCCGGATATCGAGTGGGTGAGCGAGCAGTGGCCGCCGCAGGGCAAGATCGACGCCGGCGCGGTGGTGCAGGCGGTAGCCGCCGCCAAGCCCGACGCCATCTTCAACGTGACCTTCGGCCCCGATCTCGTGAAGCTCGTGCGCGAGGGCAACACTCGTGGCCTGTTCAAGGATCGCCCGGTGGTGAGCCTGCTCACCGGCGAGCCGGAATATCTCGATCCGCTGAAGGACGAGACCCCGGAAGGCTGGATCGTGACTGGCTACCCCTGGTACTCGCTCAAGACCCCTGAGCACGATGCCTTCCTGAAGGCGTATCAGGCGAAGTTCAACGACTATCCGCGCCTCGGCTCCATCGTCGGCTATGCGACCATGAAGGCCGCCGCCGCCATCATCAACAAGGCCGGGTCCACGGACACGGACAAGATGATCGCCGCCGCCGAGGGCATCTCGGTCGCGACCCCGCTCGGCCCAATCACCTTCCGCGCCATCGACCACCAGTCCACGCTCGGCGCCTTCGTCGGCAAGACCTCGGTGAAGGACGGCAAGGGCGTGATGGTGGACACCGTCTATCGCGACGGCGCCGCCTATCTGCCGAGCGACGATGAAGTGAAGAAGCTGCGTCCGCAGAACTGACGCTGACGGCGGCGCCCGCCCGGCGCCGCCGCTCCCGCCGCCCTTGTTGCGGGCGGCGCTTCAGGCCCGGCCGTGCCGCCCTATGGGCGGGCCGGCGACCCGCGCGGTGCGCGCCCCCGTTTCCAGAGCCCCACACGCCGTTCCAACGAAAGGTCGAGCCGTGGATTTCATCGTCGTCCAGGCCCTCACCGGTCTCGCCAGCGCAGCCTCGCTGTTCCTGGTCGCCTCCGGCCTGTCGATCATCTTCGGCGTCACGCGCATCGTGAACTTCGCCCATGGCGCCTTCTACATGCTCGGCGCCTACATCGCCTTCACCCTCACCGAGGCGCTCTCGGGCACGCTCGGCTTCTGGGGCGGCATCGTGCTCGCCGCCCTCATCGTCGCCGTGCTGGGCGCGGCGCTGGAGATCGTGCTGCTGCGCCGGATCTACCGCGCGCCCGAACTCTTCCAGCTGCTCGCCACCTTCGGCGTGACGCTGATGGTGCAGGACATCGTCATCCTCATCTGGGGTCCGGAAGACCTGATGGGCCGCCGCGCCCCCGGCTTCCGCGGCGCCGTGGACATCATGGGCCAGATGGTGCCCGCCTATGACCTGCTGCTCATCGGCCTCGGCCCGGCCGTGCTGGGCGTGCTGTGGCTGATCTTCCACCGCACCCGCTGGGGCGTGCTGGTGCGCGCCGCGACGCAGGACCGCGACATGGTGGCGGCGCTGGGCGTGAACCAGAAGTGGCTGTTCACCAGCGTCTTCGCCCTCGGCGTCTTCCTCGCCGGCCTCGGCGGCGCGCTCCAGATCCCCCGCGACGCGGTGAGCCATGCCATGGACTTGCGCGTCATCGTGGACGTGTTCGTGGTGGTGGTCATCGGCGGCCTCGGCAGCGTCACCGGCGCCTTCGTCGCCGCAATCCTCGTGTCCGAGCTGAATGCCTTCGGCATCCTCATCTTCCCGAAGATTTCCCTCGTGCTCGTCTTCATCGTGATGGCGGTGGTGCTGGTGATCCGCCCCTATGGCTTGTTCGGCAAGGCGGAAGGGCCGCAGCGCGTGGCCGCCGGCCTCTCCATCCGGCCGTGGCGTCCGTTCACGCAGGCCGAGCGCCTCGCGGTGGCGGCGGCCGTGCTGGTGGCGGCGAGCCTGCCGCTGTTCCTCGGCAACTATATGCTGACGGTCGGGTCTGAAATCCTCGTCTTCGTGCTGTTCGCGGCGAGCCTGCATTTCCTCATGACCGTGGGCGGGCTCTCCTCCTTCGGGCACGCGGCCTATTTCGGCCTCGGCGCCTATGGCGCGGCCTTCATGGTGAAGCTCGCGGGCGCCTCCATGGTGGTGGCGCTCTTGGTCGGCCCTTTCATGGGGCTGGCGGGGGCGGTGCTGTTCGGCTGGTTCGCTGTGCGCCTGTCGGGCGTCTATTTCGCCATGCTCACGCTCGCCTTTGCGCAGATCACCTGGTCCATCGCCTTCCAGTGGGTGGAGGTGACGGGCGGCGATAACGGCATGCTCGGCATCTGGCCGGCGAGCTGGGCGTCGAGCCCCCAGGGCTTCTTCTGGCTGACGCTCGGTGTGGTGGCCATCGGTGTTGCGGTGCTGCGGATGCTCGTCTTCTCGCCCTTCGGCTTCGGCCTTCGGGCGGCGCGGGACAGCGCCCTGCGCTCGGAAGCCATCGGCATCGACCGCAAGAACGTCCAGTGGGCCGCCTTCATTGTTGCCGGCACCTTCGCGGGCGTGGCTGGCGCCCTGTTCGGCTTCCTGAAGGGCAGCGTCTTCCCCGAGAACCTCGCCATCCCGACCTCGGTGGACGGGCTCGTGATGGTGCTGCTCGGCGGCATCGAGACCGTCTCGGGCGCCGTGGTGGGTGCCATCGTCTACAAGGCGCTGGCCATCTGGCTCATGAGCAAGACGGAGCTCTCCAAGCTCGTGCTCGGCGGCGTCATCGTGCTGCTGGTGGTGGCCTTTCCGAAGGGCATCGTTGGCTTCCTCGAAGACCTGCGCCATCGCCGGCGCCCGCCCACGCCGGACGGGGCGGGGCCGAAGCCGGCCGGTTATGTCGCCAAGGTGGAGGCTGCGGAATGACCACGCTGCTGCAAGTGGAAGGGCTCGCCAAGTCCTATGGCGGTGTTCATGCGGTGCGCGGCGTCTCCTTCAGCCTTGAGGCGGGACGCATCCTCGCGCTGATCGGCCCGAACGGCGCCGGCAAGAGCACCTGCTTCAACATGCTGAACGGCCAGATCAAGCCCAATGCCGGCGCGATCCGGCTGAATGGGGAAGACATCACCGGCCTGCCACCGCGCACCGTGTGGCGGCGCGGGGTGGGGCGCACCTTCCAGATCACCGCCACTTTCCCGTCCATGACGGTTCGGGAGAATGTGCAGGTGGCGCTGCTCTCCTTCCACCACAAGCTCTGGGCCGCCTTCCGCTATGCGGGCGCGGCCTATCGCGCCGAGGCGGACCGCCTGCTGGCGCTGGTGGGCATGGAGGCACAGGCCGGCCGCCCGTGCGGCGAACTCGCTTATGGCGACCTGAAGCGGCTGGAGCTGGCCATCGCGCTTGCCAATGAGCCGAAGCTCCTGCTCATGGACGAGCCCACCGCCGGCATGGCGCCGAAGGAGCGCGTGGACCTCATGCGCCTCACCGCCACCATCGCGCGGGAGAAGGCCATCGGCGTGCTCTTCACCGAGCATGACATGGACGTCGTGTTCGAGCATTCCGACAGCGTGATGGTGCTCAATCGCGGCGAGCTGATTGCCACCGGCACGCCGGAGGAGGTGCGCCGCGATCCGCATGTGCGGGCCATCTATCTGGGCGAGGGCCTGCTCTACGACGCCAAACATAAGGACGCGGAACCGCACAAGGACGGCGAACAGCAGAAGGGGAGCGCGGCATGAAGCTCGAAGTCTCCGGGCTCAACAGCCATTACGGGCCGGCCCACATCCTGTTCGACGTCGGCTTCGAGGTGGGGGCGGGCGAAGTGGTGGCGCTGCTCGGCCGCAATGGCGCGGGGAAGAGCACGACCTTCCGCTCGGTGGTTGGCCTCGTCTCCCAGCGCAGCGGCCAGATCCGTTTTGATGGCGAGGACGTCTCCCGCCTGCCCACTTATGAGATCGTGCGGCGGGGTCTCGGCTATGTGCCCGAGGACCGGCGCATCTTCACCGAGCTGACGGTGGAGGAGAATTTCACAGTGGGCCGGCAGGCGGCGCGGCCCGGCGTCGCCACCTGGACGCCGGAGCGCATCTACGAGATTTTCCCGAACCTCGGCGAGATGCGCAGACGCCCCGGCGGCCAGATGAGCGGAGGCGAGCAGCAGATGCTGACCATCGGCCGCACGCTGATGGGCAATCCCTCTCTCGTGCTGCTGGACGAGCCCTCCGAAGGCCTCGCGCCCAAGATCGTGGAGCAGATGGCCGATGCCATCCTGACCATGAAGCGGGAAGGGCTCTCCATCGTCATCTCCGAGCAGAACCTGCACTTCGCCAAGCTGATTTCGGACCGCGCCTACATCATCGAGAAGGGGCGGATGCGCTTTTCCGGCACCATGGCGGAGCTGGAGGCCAATCCGGAGATCCGCGACGCCTATCTCGCCGTCTGAGGTCCATCTTCGACATGCGCGACTGGTGACATCAGTCGCTAATTTTGATGGAGCATGTTGATATCGTATTGCGATTAAATGCGATGCGAACAGGTTGCGGGGAGAGGGCGAGGGGTGAGCAAGACAACCGAGACGGCTGTTCGCCGTCGCCGCGCCAAAGCGCCGGCAGATCCCGCTTATGTCCTTGATGCGCAGGTCGGCTTCCTGCTGCGGCAGGTGGTGCAGCGGCACACGGTCATCTTCGGCGCCAAGATGGGGGAGGACCTCACCTCCACCCAGTGGGCGGCGCTTGCGAAGCTCCATGAGAAGGGGCCGTGCTCGCAGAACCTGCTGGGCCGCATGACCGCCATGGATGCGGCCACCATCAAGGGCGTGGTGGATCGGCTGGTAAAGCGAAAGCTGGTGGAAACGCGCCCCGACCCGGAAGACGGGCGACGTCTCGTGGTGGCGCTGACCGCGGAAGGCGCGTCGCTGACGGAAAAGTCCATTCCGCTTGCGCTCGACATCACCGAAGAGACGCTGGCGCCCCTCGATGCGGCCGAACGGGCGCAACTCGTGAGCCTGCTGGAGCGCCTGCGCTAACCCGACATCCGCGCGCCGTCGAAACCGCAGCGCAGCCTTGAATCAGGGAGGGGTTACCTGCCGGCTCAGCTGGTGGGCTCCGCTGCCGCGGGCGGAGAGGCTGGCAGGGCGATGACCACCAGCACCTGGGCCTTCTCCCGTCCGAGGCTGCGGACCTCGTGCTTGATCTCGCCCTCGAAATAGAGCGAATCGCCCGGTCCCAGTTCCATGTCCTCCGAGCCGAGCCGGATGGAAACCCGGCCGGACACCACGAACAGGAATTCCTCGCCGCCGTGCGCCCAGCGCGGATCGATGCGCCCACCGGGCTTGAAGGCGGGCGTCAGCAGGAAGGGGTCCATCATCTTGCGGGCCCGTCGGGCCGCGAGCGGCATCAGGCCAAAGGTGCCGTCCTCGAGCGCGCGGGCATCGCCGTGCCGGGTCAAGGTGTAGCGGGCCGTGGGAGCGGCGTTGAGGTCGAACAGCTGGGCGATATTCACCCCGAGCGCTGTTGCCACCCGCAGCAGGGCGGTGATGGACGGCGTCTTGAGCCCGCGCTCCACCAGCGAAAGGTAGCCGCGCGTCAGCGCACTCTCCGCCGCAAGACGGTCGAGGGTCATTCCCCGTTCCTGCCGGAGCTGCCGCAGGTTGGGCCCGAGACGGTCCGCATTGCTGGCATCGAGCACGCGCATTCTCCCACGACCGGCCGCGTGCCGAGGCGGCAGCCCGAGCCTGTCACGGCGCTTGTAGCAGATGTGTTTTCCGTGAGGAAATATGTGTCAGTGTCGCGCACGCTTTTGTGCAGATGCGACGGCTTGGGGCCGTTTGGCTGTCTGAAAAAGATGCAAACGACTGGCATCTGCAATCCGGCGTCAGGACTGGCGTTTTCGGGCGCTTGATTTCCATCAGTAAACATGGTGCCCTTGTGCCAGATGGTAGCCGGCACCTGGGCGAGGGTCCAGACGGCCGGCGATCAAGAGCGGTGAAGGGCGAGCGGGCCGCCGGTGCGCATGCACCCGCACGCCCGGCGGAGCCCTTGCACCGATCATCCAGCGCAAAGGCGACCGGTGCTGCCGGCCGCCCCGTTCTCGGGCAGGCACCGGTCGCCGGCTCAAGCGTGATCAGATGAACAATACCGGCGAACCCTCGCCGGACCGGCTCCGCGCGTCGGCGCCGGATGCCCGCCTGCCCGGACGCAGAAGCCGGACAGGCAACGACCCCGCGTGCGCGTCCCAACGACCTTCCAGAGAGGCATTCATGACGTATACCGGCACCCTGGCGCCGCCCTCGGCGGCAGTTGAACGCAACGAGATGCGCCGCATCGTTTGGTCGTCCGTCATCGGCACGGCCGTCGAGTGGTACGACTTCCTCATCTATGCGGCAGCGACCGCCCTCGTCTTCAACAAGCTGTTCTTCCCGGTGGGCGATCCGGCACTCGCCACCATCGCCGCCTTCGGCACCTATGCGGTGGGCTTCCTGGCCCGGCCGCTCGGCGCTGCCATCTTCGGCCATTATGGCGACAAGCTCGGCCGCAAGGCCATGCTCGCCACCACCATCGTCATCATGGGGCTCGGCACCTTCTGCATCGGTCTCCTGCCGACTTACGAGCAGATCGGCATCGCCGCTCCCATTCTGCTGCTGATCCTGCGCTTTCTCCAGGGCATCGGCATCGGCGGCGAGTGGGGCGGGGCGGTGCTCATGGTGGTGGAGAATGCGCCGGCCAAGCGCCGCGGCCTCTTCGGCTCCATGGTGCAGGTGGGCAACCCCATCGGCAATCTCGCCGCCATCGGCATCTTCGCCCTCGTCTCGCAACTGCCCGACAGCGCCTTCCTGTCCTGGGGCTGGCGGCTGCCGTTCCTGCTCTCCATCGTCCTCATCGCGGTGGGCCTCTTCATCCGGCTGAAGCTGGACGAGACGCCCGCCTTCCGCGAGATGAAAGCGAAGAACGCCTGTGCCCAGGCGCCCCTCGTCGAGATCTTCCGCGATCACCGCCGCCCCTTCTTCACCGCCGTGGGCCTGAAGATCGCCGAAATCTCCTACGCCTCGATCGCCGGCGTCTTCGTCATCTCCTATGCCACCGTCCAGCTCGGCATGCCACGCTCCACCATTCTCAACGGCGTCTGGCTCTCCTCCTTCATCGCGCTGTTCACCATCCCGCTGTTCGGCTGGATGTCGGACAAGCTTGGTCGCAAGACCATGTTCTTCCTGAGCTGCCTGTTCTGCGCCGGCTTCGCCTTCCCCATGTTCTCGCTGCTTGAGACCCGCGATCCGGCCATCGTCACGGCGACTATCGTGGTGGCCATCTCCTGCGGCCAGATGGTGATGTTCGGCATCGGCGCCCCCTGGTACTCGGAGCTGTTCACGGCGCGGCTGCGCTATTCCGGCGCCTCGCTGGGCTTCCAGATCGGCGCGGCGCTGTCCGGCGGGCTCACGCCCTTCATTGCGGCGGCCCTGATGCAGTGGAGCGGCGGCGGCACCTGGCCCATCTCGCTCTATCTCATCGGCTGTGCGCTCATCACCGCTTTCGCCACCTTCATGGCGCCGGAGACGGCGCGCAAGGAAATGATCTGAAGCTCCCGGTCCCCGGGAGAGCGATCTCCCGGAGGCTCGATCCGAAAGGCCCAAGGACATGCTCAGTCTGCAACCCGCAATCGAGACGCCGGCCCCCGCCTTCGTCGGCGTCGTGCGCCACCTGCACATCACCGCCCGCGCCTTCCTGCCGATGCGCGCCATGGAGGAAATCCATCTCGTCGCTGGCAAGGGCATCGAGGGCGATCGCTACATGATCGGCCGCGAAGAGGGCTTCTATTCCGACCGGCCGGAGGAGGGGCGGCAGGTCACGCTGTTCGAGATGGAGACGCTCGACGCCCTCCTGCGCGACCACAAGATCGAACTGAAGCCGGAGGACCACCGCCGCAACGTGACGGTGGAGGGCGTGCCGCTGAACCATCTGGTCGGCCGCCGTTTCTGGCTGGGGGAGACGCTGCTGGAGGCGACGCGCCTTTCCGTGCCCTGCCGGCACATCGAGGAGATCACCGGCAAGGCAATTTTTGATCCCCTGATCAACCGCTCCGGCCTCAACTGCCGCATCCTCGAAGGCGGCACGGTGCGGATCGGCGATCTGCTGCGGAACGTCTGACATGCGGCGACACGGTGCGATCCTGACCCGCGTGAGCGCCATCGAGGATGCGGGCGAGGGGGTCAAGCGCTTCACCCTTCGGGACCCGGAAGGATGGGATCTTCCCCCGGCGCGGCCCGGCGGCCATGTGGACCTTTATCTCCCCGGAGGCCTCACACGCACATATTCCCTGTGCGGAGACCCGGCGCAGCGGGACCGCTATGTGGTCGCGGTGAAGCGTGAGGCGCAGGGCCGGGGCGGGTCCATCCGGCTGCACGACGCTGTGAGCGTGGGGGATGAGATGCACGTGGGCCTGCCGCGTGGCGGCGTGCCGCTCGGGCCCGGCTTTCAGCTTTTCATCGCAGGCGGGATCGGGGTCACGCCCTTCCTCTCGGCGGCCGCGGCGCTGTTGGCACAGGGGCGGGAGGACTTCCACCTGCACGTGGCGAGCCGGGGCGCCCCGCCGCTGGCGGACCAGCTCGCCCCGCTACTCGAACGGGACCTCGCGACCGTTCATGATACGACCAAAGGGGCGCGGCCGGCTCTCGCGGATGTCATCGCGCGGGCGCCGGGAGAGGCTTCCCTCGCCTGCTGCGGTCCGCTGTCCATGCTGGATGACGTCGCGGCGGCCACCGAGGGATGGCTGGCCGAGCGGGTGCATCTGGAGCGCTTCGTGCCGCCGCCCCTCGTGCCCGATCCGGATGCGCGGGACTATCGGTTGGTGCTGGCGAAGCGCGGTATCGAACTCGACGTGCCCGCCGGAGCCAACATGGCCGATGCGCTGGCGGCAGCGGGCGTGGAGGTGCCGGTCTCCTGCGGCGGCGGCATCTGTGGCACCTGCGCGGTCGTCTATCTGGAGGGCCAGCCCCTGCATCGCGACCGCTGCCTGTCCCAGACCGAGCGCGCGAGCCGGCTCATGCCGTGCGTGGCACAGTCGGCGGGCGAACGGTTGGTGCTGGACCTGTGATCCGAGGGGAGCGACGGAAGAGGCGATGTCGGAAAGCCACACTCGTCCACAACCAGAGGGTGAGGGTGGGGATTTTTGACCCAGCGGTATCGCATTTTGCGTCTTTTGGGCTTTAGATACCTCCATGTCGCTTTCCGGAAGCGGAAGGTCGGTTCGGGGGGACCGGGATGCGGGTTTGGCGTTGCGGGCGGCGGTTGGCCGCAGTTGCGGGTCTGGTGTGCGGGCTGGGCCTGTGGGGCGCGTCGGTATCGGCGGCGGATGTGTCGCCGTCCCGGGCGAGCGTTCCGGTGGTCGTCCCGGCCACTCCGTCCGGCTGGACCTATCAGGCGACACTCTATCTGTGGGGCACCAGCCTCACCGGTGACGTGGGCGTCCGCGACCTGCCGACGAGCCACGTGAACGTCGGCTTTTCTGACATTCTCAACAATCTCAACGGCGCCTTCATGGGCTCCTTCCTCGCCAAGAACGGCGACTGGATGCTGCTGGCGGACCTGATCTGGGCCGACATCGGCGCCGACAAGACGCTGAACGTCGCGAACAATCCGCGCCTCTCCTATTCGCAGAAGCTGACCATCGCCTCGGGCATTGCGGGCTATCGCCTGCCGGTCAGCACGCCCAATTTCGATGTCTATGCCACGGCCGGCTTCCGCTATCAGCGCCTGACGGCCGACATGACGCTCACGTCCGGCCTCGTGCCGCTTGCGGCCGGTGGCTCCGAGACGAAGGAGTGGCTGGATCCCATCGTCGGTTTCGCCGCCACCTACCGGGTCAACGAGCGCTGGTTCGTCAATGCGCTGGCGGATATCGGCGGCTTCGGCGTCGGCTCGGAGCTGACCACGCAGGGTTTCCTGTCGGTGGGTTATTTCTGGACGCCGCAGGTCTCGAGCGCGCTCGGCTATCGCGTGCTCTACACCGATTATCGCTCGGTCAGCGGCCCCAATTCCGACTTTCGCTACGACGTGACCATCCACGGCCCATTCGCGAGCATCGCCTACCACTTCTGAGCGTCCGCGTTGATCCAGCCCATGGCTGCCGTGACCCCCGACGGCATCATGGGACGACATCCTGTCCGCGATGGCGGAAGCCGACGGGCGTCACACCCCCTCGGCGGTCCGGCCGTCACATGCGGCGGAGGTCGACAGGGCTCGGCGTTGTGCCGGGTGCGACCTGCGCCTTGAATGAGCAAAAGGGGGAAGCCAATGGAAAATCGAGCAATTCTGCATCTTGCAGCGCGTCCGCTGCGGACCGCGGCCGCCGCGCTGGCGCTCGGCTGCGCCATGCCCGCGCTTCTGCCCCTGTGCGCCGTCACACCGGCGCTTGCCGCGCCCGCCGAGCAGCTTCAGGAGCTGGCGGTGGATGCCTATCTCTATTTCTACCCGCTGGTCACCATGGATGTGACACGCAAGCAGCTGACCAACCTGCCGAAGGGCGCCGGCATCGGCGGGCCGGCCAACAGCTTCGTCAACGTGCCGGCCTTCCCGAGCGCGGACATGCGCGCCGTGGTGCGCCCGAACTTCGATACGCTCTATTCCTCCGCCTGGCTCGACCTGACGCAGGGGCCCATCGTCGTCTCCGTGCCGGATACGGACGGGCGCTATTATCTGCTGCCGATGATGGACATGTGGACGGATGTGTTCGCCTCGCCGGGCTCGCGCACCACCGGCACCAAGGCGGGCAACTTCCTCGTCACCCCGCCCGGCTGGACGGGTACGGTGCCCGAGGGTGTCACGCGCATCGGCGCCACCACCCCGTTCATCTGGATCATCGGCCGGACCAAGACCGACGGCCCGGCGGACTATCCCGCCGTGCACAAGATCCAGGCCGGCTTCAAGCTCACCCCGCTCGCCTACTGGGGCAAGGGGCCTGCGCCGGAGCCCGAGCAGAAGATCGATGCATCCGTGGATGTGAAGACGCCGCCGAAGATCCAGGTGGACACCATGCCGGGGCCCGCCTTCTTCGCCTATGCGGCGGAGCTCCTGAAGCTGCATCCGCCCCACGCCACGGACCAGCCCATCATCGCCCAGCTGAAGCGCCTCGGCATCGAGCCAGGACAGAGCCTAGATCCGTCCAAGCTTCCGCCGGAAACCCGTGCGGCCATGGAGGCGGCACCGGAGAAGGCGCAGCATCTCATGCTCTGGAAACTGCCGACGCTGGCGCGGGTGGTGAACAACTGGTCACTGAACACTGACACCATGGGTGTCTATGGCAATTATTATCTGAAGCGCGCGATCGTCGCGCAGGTGGGCCTCGGCGCGAACGTGCCGCAGGATGCGGTCTATCCGATGGCCCTGCTCGACGGGCAGAACCAGCCGCTCGATGGCGTCAATGCCTACCTCATCCGCTTCGAGAAAGGCGCGGTGCCGCCGGTGGACGCCTTCTGGTCCATCACGCTGTACGACAAGGACGGCTTCCAGGTGGCCAATCCGCTCAACCGCTTCGCGGTGAGCAGCTGGATGCCGCTGAAGACCGATCCTGACGGCGGTCTCACCCTCTTTATCCAGGCGGACAATCCCGGCAAGGAGCGGGAGGCCAACTGGCTGCCCACGCCCAAGGGGCCGTTCAATCTGACCATGCGGCTCTATGCGCCGCGCTCGGACGTGCTGACCGGACGCTGGGCGCCTCCGGCGGTGGAGAAACAGCCGGCTACGGCACTCCTGCCGCAGTGAGGCCGGACGCGTCTGAAGTCACGGACGCCCTGCGATTTCCGGCGCCGGGCGTCCAAGTCGGATACGCAGAGCCTGCGCCAGAGACGGAGGCGTCTGTCCCGATCCGGCGCTCTCAGGGCGCATCATCCGGTGCGGGGGCGGTTCCGGCCGCCTCCCGTGCCACCTCTGCGATGAGCGTGCGCAGCCAGCGGTGGGCGGGATCGTGCCGGTAGCGCACGTGCCAGGCCATGTCGACGGGAAAGGTGCCGAGGTCCACCGGGGCCGGAACGAACTTCAGCCGCGTATCATGCGCGAGGCGCGCGCAGATGAGGCGGGGCAGGGTGGCGCAATAATCCGTCACCGCGATCATCTCGGGAACGGCCAGGAAGTGGGTGACGGACACCGCCACGTCCCGCTTCAGGCCATGGCGCTCCAGCACCTGGAAAAGGCCGGCGCGCAGGCGGCCGGGCGGCAGCACATTGACGTGCCGCAGGCGCTCGTAAGTCTCCCGCGTCAGGACATCGCCCACGTCCGGATGGTCGGCCCGCACGACGCAGGCGAGGCCATCGTCCATCAGGTGCTGCACCACGAGATTGTCCTGAACCTCCACGAAGCGGCCGATGGCCATGGCCGTGGTCCCGGAGATGACCCCGGTTTCGGACAGGTCGCTGCCATAGGGCGTCAGGCGCAGGCTGATGCCGGGCGCAACCGCCCGGAGCCGCGCCACGACGGCAGGGATCAGCGCAAACTCCGCATAGGAGTTCGGCGCGATCGTCATCAGCCGCTCGGCCTCGGCTGGTTCGAAGGCCTGCTGGCTATGGACCACCTCGTCGATCTGCGCGAGCGCGGCCCGCAGCACGGGCGCCAGTTCCAGCGCCAGCGGCGTCGGCTGGATGCCGTAACGCTCGCGGATGAACAGGGGATCGCGCATCACCACGCGCAGGCGCGCCAGAGCGTTGGACAGCGCCGGCTGCGTCATGCCGAGTCGTTCGGCGGCTCGTGTGACGCTGCGCTCCTCCATGAGGGTCACGAAAACCGGCAGGAGATTGAGATCGTAGCGCATGAGTTATAATCTCATGTGAATATCTTATCTCATAGAAATAAATTTCTAGAATATGTTCGCATGGCGCATGGTCTGCCCATCCAAGCCGGGTCACCTGACCCGGCCCGACCAAACGGAGGCAGTCATGAGCAAGGGCAAGGTTTTGGTCATCGGGTCCAACGCCACCCGCATCGAGATCCGCGGCGGCGGCTGGGCGGCCACGGGCCAGTATCTGAACGAGACGGTGGTGCCGGCCATGGCCGTGATCGCGGCAGGCTATGACGTCGTGCTGGCGACGCCCGACGGTACCCGTCCCCATATCGATCCGGCGTCCGACTCGGCGGTTCATTTCGAGGGCGACGAGGCGGCCTATGGGCGCGCCAAGGCCTTCTATGCCGAGCACCCGGCGATGACCAACGTGCGCACGTTGCGTGCTGTGATCGAGGAAGGCCTCGACGCCTATGCCGGCGTTTTCGTTCCCGGCGGGCAGGCGCCGGTGGTCGATCTGATGCAGGACGCGGACGTCGGCTTCATCCTGCGGCATTTCCACGAGCGGGCGAAGCCCACCGCCCTGCTGTGCCATGGTCCCATCGTGGTCGCCGCCGCCATGCCCCATGCGCGCGAGTTCCGCGCGGCGCTCATTGCCGACGATGTGGCGAAGGCGCGTGACTGGGCGCGCGGCTGGCAGTATGCGGGCTACCGCATGACGGTCTTCTCCAACAGCGAGGAGAAGGTGGTGGAGGAACACGTCCTGAAGGCCCGCCTTCACTTCAGCATGGTGGATGCGCTCACCGTTGCGGGCGGCGCGGTGGAGACGACCGCCGCGGACTTCGAGCCCAACGTCATTGTCGATCGTGAACTTATCACCGGCCAGAATCCCCGCTCCGACCATCTCGTGGGGCAGAGACTGGTCGAGGCGCTGGAGCGCGCCGCCGCCCGTTTATGAACCGTCCATCGAGGCGCGAGCGAATGGCCGCTCCCGCCGCTTGCCGAATGCCGAAGGAACAGAATCGATGTCGAATCCCGTCAAGATCGTGGCGATCCTCGCGGCCCGTCCGGGCAAGGCCGAGGAACTGAGGGCGTTGCTCTCGTCGATGGCGCCGCTCTGCCGCGCCGAGGCCGGCAACCTGCGCTGGGACATCTGGCAGGATCAGGCGGTGCCCGGCCGCTTCGTGCTCGATGAGCTCTATGTCAGCGACGCCGCCGTGGCCGCCCACCGCCAGACGCCGCACTTCCTCGATTACATCTCCCGCATCAACGATCTCGCCGAGCGCAATTCGCAACTGCTCGACCCTGTGGACGTTGCGTGAGGGTGCGGGCCGCGCAGGCCCGCACATCCGCCCCTGACATCTCCGCTGCCAGATCGCGGCCCTCGCGCCGTGTGCAGCGCCCTATTCGCATGAGGACAGGACCATGGCACTCAAGGATATTCTCCCCGGCCGTCTCGGCTTCGGTGCGGCGCCGCTGGGCAACATGTTCCGCGACATTCCGGAGGCGGAAGCTCTGGCGACGGTCGAAGCCGCATGGAATGACGGCATCCGCTATTTCGACACCGCGCCCCTCTACGGCGCGGGCCTTGCGGAAATTCGCATGGGCGAGGCGCTCGCCGACCGCCCGCGGGCGGATTATGTGATCAGCACCAAGGTCGGCCGGGTGATCCTCGACGAGATCGAGGAGATGAGCGCCCGCGACCTCGGCGAGAAGGGCGATGTCTTCAAATACGGCCGCCCGAACAAGATCGTGAACGACTACACGGCCGATGCCACGCTTCGGTCCATCGACGACAGTCTCAAGCGGCTGAAGACCGCGCATGTGGACATCGTCTTCGTGCATGACGTGGCCCAGGATTTCTGGGGCGACGCCTGGCTCGGCCGCTTCGAGGAAGCCCGCACCGGCGCCTTCAGGGTGCTGGACCGGCTTCGGGATGAAGGCGTGATCAAAGCCTGGGGCCTCGGCGTCAACAAGGTGGAACCCATCGAGCTGCTGCTGGGGCTCGAGGAACCGAAGCCGGACGCCTTCCTTCTGGCCGGCCGCTACACGCTGCTCGATCATTCCCGCGCCCTTCAGCGGGTGATGCCGCAGGTGGCCGAACGCGGCCTCGGCATCGTCGTGGGCGGTCCCTACAGCTCGGGCGCTCTGGTGGGCGGGCCGAACTTCGAATATGCGCCCATCACTCCGGACATGGCGCAGAAGGTGGCCCGGATCAAAGGCATTGCCGACCGGCACGGGGTGAGCATGAAGGCGGCGGGCCTGCAATTCTCCCTCGCCAATCCGGCGGTCGCCGCGGTCATTCCCGGTGCCAGCCGCCCCGCGCGCATTGCCGAGGATGGCGCTGCGCTGCGTGAGGTCGTTCCGGCCGACTTCTGGCGGGAGCTGCGGACGGCGGGTCTCGTCGATCCGGCCGCGCCGCTCCCCGGCGGCGCGTGAGAACGGCTGCTCTCAATCCTCGGCGGGTTCGCGTGCGATCCCGCCGAGAAAGCCGAAGCCGTGTGTCGGGCAGTCCGGCGCGCGGCATTGCCGGTCCAGCGCGTCGGCATCGGCGATCTCGCACTTGAAGCTGGCGACGAGGTCATCGACCTGCGCCCGCGAGAGAAAGCGCGGGTTCACGTTCCGGGTGAGGAGATAGAGCTTGGCGGTTTCCTCCAGTTCCTCCGTCGCGAAAACGGCGGCTTCCAGGCTCTCGCCCGCCACCACCGGTCCGTGGTTCGACAGCAGGACGGATGAATACCGGCCGGCCAACCCCTTGATTGCGTCGGCCACCGCCGGATCGCCGGGCCGGTAGTAGGGCACGAGGGCGGTCTGTCCGGCGCGCATCAGATAATAGGGCGTCAGCGGCGGCAGGGCCGAGCGCGGGTCGATCTCCGGCAGCAGCGTCAGCGCCACCGCGTGGGTGGAGTGCAGATGCACCACCGCGCGGGCGGAACCGCGCGTCTCGTAGAGCGCGGCGTGGAGCGGGATTTCCT
This sequence comes from Azorhizobium sp. AG788, assembly GCF_004364705.1. Classification (NCBI taxonomy): domain Bacteria; kingdom Pseudomonadati; phylum Pseudomonadota; class Alphaproteobacteria; order Hyphomicrobiales; family Xanthobacteraceae; genus Azorhizobium; species Azorhizobium sp. AG788. The sequence goes on along the minus strand of NZ_SOBM01000008.1, from coordinate 99,246 downwards.
TGGTGGGCTTGTCGCCCGAGAGCAGGGTGCCGGAAGCATCGAGGCGCGAGAGGCGGGCCGGGTCGAGATGGCCGAGGGAGGCATTGGTGGGCGTCACCAGCCAGCCGCCATCCTCCAGCCGCACCGAGATGTTGCCCGATGAGCCGGGGGTGAGCCCGCGTTCGAACAGTGAACGCGCGAAGCGGCAGATGTCGTCCCGCAGGGCATTTTCGTCGGCGGTACTCATGGCCGTCTCCCGTGGCTGGATGTGAACCTCAGGCGGTTGCGCCCGCGATGAGTTCGAAGCCGAGATCGATGCGCTGGGCCGGGGCGTTGCGAGCGGCGAGGCGGGCCGCCGTGGCGCCGATTTCGACCCGCGGCGTGCGGATGGTCGAGAGCGGCTGGGGCAGCGCCTGACCGATGCCGAGGCCGTTATAGCCGAACAGCGCCAGTTGGTCCGGCACGCGGATGCCGCGTGACAGGCACAGGCAATAGCCCCCGAAGGCCATGTCGTCATTGGAGAAATAGACCGCTTCAAGGTCCGGCCGGCGGGCGAGTACGTGCTCCAGTCCCGCGCGCCCGGCCTCGATGGAGGACAGCGTGGGCAAGGTCGAACGCTCCATGAGGGCGAGGCCCTGGTCCCGCAGCACGCCCTCGAAGCCCTCGAGGCGCTTGGCGGCGCGTGTGTCGGCGGCAAGATCGTGGCCCACATAGGCGATCCGGCGATAGCCCCGCGCCAGCAGGTGCCGGGCACTGACGCGGCCGACCTCCAGATTGGAGAAGCCCACCGCAATGTCGATGGGCTCGCCGTCGAGATCCATCAGTTCGATGATGCGTGTGCCCCCGGACTCCAGGAGCGCGCGCGCCGCAGGCGTGTGTTCGAGGCCCGCCACCATCAGCGCGGCGGGCCGCCAGGCGAGCATGGAGGCGACCATCTCTTCCTCGCGGGCCATCTTGTATTCGCTGACCGCGAATACCGCCTGATAGCCCTCGTCCTCAAGCGCCTGGTTCACGCCGCTCAGCACCTCGGGAAAGACGATGTTGGACAGCGAGGGCACGATGATGCCAACCAGCCGCGACCCGGAAGAGGCCAGCGTGCCCGCGATCCGGTTGGGCACATAGCCGAGCTGGGCGGCGGCCTCCATCACACGCTTGCGGGTCTTCTCGGAAAAGGAGCCGTGGTTGCGGAGCACGCGCGACACCGTGCTTTCGCCCACGCCCGCCGCCGAGGCGACGTCCGCAAGGGTGGCGGCGGGGGCGCGGACGGGAAACGCGGTCACAGGGGCACTCCGGCAGGTCATACGGCCAACGGGCGGCACCATCCCACGTCGCAGGCACAGCCGCAACAAAAATGGCAGCGCTGCCAAAATTCGGTTGCGATGGGCGGAGGATCGAGTATTTATCGGCGTGGCAGCGCTGCCAAAACATAAGGGCGAGGAAACCCATGTCGGTTGCAGTTGACGGTGAGACCCAGACGCGGACGGTCGCGGTCATCGGCCTCGGGGCCATGGGCTTGGGCATGGCGAAGTCGCTGCTCGCCGCAGGTCTCATGGTGCGCGGCTGCGATCTGTCGGCGGCCGCCGTTGCCGCGCTGGCGGAGGCCGGCGGCACGGGCTGCACCACGCTGCCGGAAGCGGTGCAAGGCGCCAGCGTGGTGGTGAGCGTGGTGGTGAACGCCGACCAGACGGAGGCCATCCTGTTCGGTCCTCAAGGCATTGCCGAGGTCATGCCCGCCAATGCCGTGTTCGTCTCTTGCGCCACCATGGCGCCGGAGAAAGCGCGCGATTTCGCGGGCCGCCTCGAAGCGCTCGGGCGCCTCTATCTCGATGCGCCCATCTCCGGCGGGGCGGCGCGGGCGGCCAAGGGCGAACTCACCATTCTGGCCTCCGGCCGTCCGGAGGCCTTCGCGGCCGCTGACGCGGCGCTCGAGGCCATGTCCGCCAAGCTCTATCGGCTCGGAGATGCGGCGGGCACCGGCGCCGCCTTCAAGATGATCAACCAGCTTCTGGCCGGGGTGCACATCGCGGCCGCCTGTGAGGCGATCACTTTTGCCGCCCGGCAGGAACTCGACCTTGAGATGGTGTATGAAGTCATTACAGCCTCGGCGGGTAACAGCTGGATGTTCGAGAACCGCATCCCGCATGTGCTCGCCGGTGATTATCGGCCCCTGAGCGCGGTCGAGATCTTCGTGAAGGACCTCGGCATCATTCAGGACATGGCTCGGGCCGCCCGTTACCCCGTGCCGCTCGCGGCCGCCGCGCTCCAGCTTTATCTCGGCGCGGCGGGTGCCGGCATGGGCCGGGATGACGATTCTTCGCTCGCACGTCTTTATGCCGGCCTGTCCGGGGTGACATTGCCAAAGGGGGAGAGCGTTTCATGATCCGTTTCGCTGCGAACCTCCATTCGCTCTTTACGGAATTGCCGTTTCTCGACCGCTTCGCGCCCGCCGCCGAGGCCGGCTTTGCCGCCGTGGAATTCACCTTCCCTTATGACGTGCCGGCGGACCGGATCTCCGAGCGCCTTCAGCGTCATGGTCTCAAGGCGGCGATGCTGCATCTGCCCGCCGGGGACTGGGCGGCGGGAGACCGCGGCCTTGCCTGCCAGGCAGAGCGGTTCGACGAATTCCGGGCGACGCTGGAGCAGGGCGTCGCCTACGCCCGGACGATCGGTGCCGACAAGCTCGTCATGATGGCGGGCCTCGGCTCGCGGCAGGATCCGCAGGCAGAGGCGAGCTTCCGCCGGGCGGTGGCCTTCGCCGGTGAAAGACTGGAGCGGGAGGGGCTCTGCCTGCTGCTCAAGCCGCTCGATCCGCGCGAGATCCCTGGCTATTTCCTCACCGATTTCTGCCATGTGGCCGATCTGGTGGCCGAACTCGGCGTGCCGCACGTGAAGATGCTGTTCGACGTCTATCAGCGCCAGCTCGCGCGCGGCGATGTGGCCATGGCGCTGCGCCGCCGCATCAAGCAGATCGGCCATGTGCAGGTCGCTGCCGTGCCCGACCGGGGTGAGCCCGATGACGGCGAACTCAACTATGCCTATATCCTGCGCCGGCTCGAATGCCTCGGCTATGACGGATATATCGGCTGCGATTATCGTCCCCGCGGGCGTTCCACCCTTGCGGGTCTCGGCTGGATGAAGCCTTATCTTCCTCGCGTTCGGGCCATCGCATGACCCTTCTTCTTGGCTGTATCGCCGACGACTATACCGGTGCCTCGGATCTCGCCAACACCCTGACCAAAGCGGGCCTGCGCACGGTGCAGACCATCGGCGTCCCGGCGGCGGACTTTGCCCTGCCGGAGGTGGATGCGGTGGTGGTGGCGCTCAAGAGCCGCTCCATTCCAGCCGCCGAGGCGGTGGCGCTGTCCCGCGGCGCCCGCGATTTCCTCGGGGGCGAGGGGGCGCGGCACATCCTGTTCAAGATCTGCTCGACCTTCGATTCCACGGACGCCGGCAATATCGGTCCGGTCACCGATGCCCTGCGTGCCGATGCGGCTGCCGGCCCCGTTCTGGTGACGCCCGCCTTTCCGGAGACCGGGCGGACGGTCTACTTCGGGCATCTGTTCGTCGGCGCGCTGCCGCTCAACGAAAGCCCGCTGAAGGACCACCCCCTGAACCCCATGACCGACGCCAACCTGGTGCGGGTGATGGAGCGCCAGTCGGCAGCGCCGGTGGGGCTCGTCGATCTTCACACCGTGGCGCGCGGGCCGGATGCGGTGCGCAGCCGCCTCGCCGCGCTGGCGCAAGAGGGCAAGGGCGCGGCCATCATCGATGCGGTGTTCGAGCGCGATCTCGAGACGATTGGTGCCGTCGCTCTGGACGGGCCGCTGTCCGTGGGGGCCTCTGGCCTCGGTCTTGGCCTTGCCCGCGCCCTCGCAGCCGGGCGGACAGCTCCGACTGACGGCGCCCTCCGCTGGGGCGCGTCGGTCCCCGGCGCCATGGCGGCGATCGCCGGCAGTTGTTCGGCCGCAACGCTGGAACAGATCGCGCGGGCTGAAGAGAACATGCCTGTGCTGCGCCTCGCGGCCGAACAACTCGTCACCGACGGTGCAGCCGTGGTTGCCGAAGCCATCGGCTGGGCGCGGGAGCGGCTGGCGCACGGGCCGGTGCTGATCGCCGCCAGCGGCACCCCGCAGGAGGTGGCGGCCGTTCAGGCGCGCCATGGCCGCCATGCCTCGGGCCTCGCCATCGAGCAGGCGTCCGCCGCCCTCGCGGCGGGCCTCGTCGAGGCCGGCGTGCGCCGGCTGGTGGTGGCGGGCGGGGAAACCTCAGGCGCCTGCGTCGACCGGCTGGGCATTGCCGGTTTCGAGGTGGGGCCGGAGATCGCGGCCGGCGTTCCGCTCCTGCGGACGGTCGCCCACGCGCCGCAGATGCTGCTGGCCCTCAAGTCCGGCAATTTCGGCGGCCCGGATTTCTTCGCCAGGGCGTTTGCGGCCATGTCCTGAGCGGACGGCCTCAGCCTGCCGCAGCGGAGACACGGCAGGCGCGCGCCACGGTGCCGATGAGCGCGCGGTCCTTCTCGTGATCGACGAGGAACATCATGCTGCGCCCGCCGCCCACCTGCACCCAGGCGGTCTGGCGGGCTTTCACCAGACCCTCGGCGAAGGCACGGGCCGTGTCGCCATCGAGCACGAGGCGGGTCTTTTCGGCGGCCCAGCGGGCGCTCGCCCAAGGGCCGTCGTCGAAGCGGTAGCGCACCTCGATCCCATCGACACCTTGCGGCACCGGCAGGGCCGAAACCCGCACACGCCCCGCCTTGCAGATCAGCGCGAGACCGCCGTCCTTCTCGGTCGTGCCGATGGGCGAAGCCCAGACGATGCTCGACTGGTCTTCGGGCCGCGCCGACACCGCATAGGTCCAGTAGGCCCCGCTTTCAGCCGCCGCGGCCGGTGTCACCAGCAGCATTGTCGTCATCGCCAGTGCACCGCGCCGCATGTCTCTCTCCTCTCTCGCCGGTTTCTCACGGCCAGGCCGTGGCCGGACTCTGGAGCAGGACGCTCCAGCTACGCTTCCGGTTCCAGCAGGAGACGTCATCTTCCGGGCTGGCCGACGGCGAAATGCCCCGCGACCGCCGCGATGAACGCGCGATCTCCGGCGGACCGACCTGCACGCCAGGGGCCGTCGCCACGCTTCCGGTTCCCCGCGCGTAGACGCACACAGAAACCGGCGCCTAGTGTCGCGCGGCGTTGTCCGCATCAGGATTGCGTGCCTGCTCGATCTGGAGCAATCGGCGCTCGCGATCTTGTGTGCGGGACGACATGCGCATGCTACAATAAGACGATTGCCGTGGTTTAAAATTTTCCGGAGCGTGCCGTGCCAGATGCCATCGATTGCCGCATCCTCGACCTCTTGCAGGAGGATGCGCTCATGTCCTCCGCAACCGTGGCGGAGCAGGTCGGGCTCAGCCCGACACCGTGCTGGCGCCGCATCAAGAAGCTGGAGGATGACGGCTACATCCTGAAGCGTGTCGCCCTGCTGGACCGCCGCAAGGCCAACGTGCCGCTGACCGTCTTCGTGGCCGTAAAGGCGGCCCGCCACAGTATGGAATGGCTGGAGAGCTTCCGCCGGGCCATCTCCTCCATGCCCGAGATCGTGGAAGCGTGGCGCCTGACCGGAGAGACCGACTATCTGCTGCGCGTGGTGGTGCCGGACATCGACGCCTATGATGAGGTTTACAAGCGCCTCATCTCGAAGCTGGAATTCTCCAATCTCTCCTCATCGCTGGCCATGGAGGAGATGAAGTTCACGACCGCCATCCCTACAACCTACATGGCGCGCTGACCGCGCTCACGACGCCCAGCACTGCTCGCTCTCCCGTCGCAGCGCCTCGGCCTTGAGCGCGGCGCGGTCGATCTTGTTGGTACCGGCCCAGGGCAGTTCGCTGACGAGCGCGATACGGCGGGGATGCTGGTAGGCGGGGCCATTCTCCAGCGTAAAGGTCTTCACCTCGGCCGCGCTGAGGCGGGCACCTGGCTTCGGCACCAGGAAGGCCACCGGCATCTGGCCGCGCTCGGCATCGGGCAAGGGCACCACCGCCGCCTGCTGAACGCCGGGATGACGTTCCAGCAGGCGTTCGACCTCCACCGGATAGATGTTCTCGCCACCGCAGACGAACATGTCGTCCGCGCGCCCCACGAAGTAATAGAAGCCCTCCGCATCCCGGCGCAGGATGTCGCCCGTCACGTACCAGCCGTCCTTGAGCACGGCCGCGGTCAGCTCCGGCTTGCGATGATAGCCGGGCATGATCGCCGGGTTGCGGACCCAGAGCACGCCCTCATCCGCATCCGGTCCATCCACCAGGCGCACCTGCGTGCCCGGAACAGGCGTGCCGAGCGACACTGGTGGCGTGGGCCGTCCATCCGGATGCGGGCCGAAGATGGCAGGGCCGGTCTCGGTTGCGCCGAAGGTGAGGACCAGCGTCGCCTGCGGAAACAGCGCCGCGACGGACGAGAACAGCGTCGCCGTGGTCGGGGCCGATCCCATCATGATGCGCTTGAGGCTCGTCATGTCCCGGCTCGCCACATAGTCCGCATCCTTGACGATCCGCGCGAACATGGTCGGCACGCTGGAAAGCGCGGTCACGCCATAGGTGGCGATGGCGTCCACATAGGGCCGCACGTCGAAAGCCGGCATCAGCACGATGGAGGCGTTGGTGGCAAACGCCGTCTTGGCGGAGAACAGCCCGTTCATGTGGAACAGGGGCTGGGCGATGAGATAGCGCTGGTCCTCCCGCCGCGCGCCGTCGGAGGTGCGCATGTCGAGCGACCAGAGCTGGCCGGAATGCGAGAGGGGTACGCCCTTGGGCCGGCCGGTGGAGCCCGAGGTGTAGAGCATCTGCGCGATCTCTCCCTCCGCCATGGGTACGGTCGCGAAATCGCAGGGGGTGATGGCGGCGTGGAAGCCGGACGGGCCATCGTCGTCAAAATCGAGAAAGGTCACCGCGCCCTGCACGAGCGGCCGGTTTGCCCGGTCGGTGAAGGCGAAGAGGGCACCGGAGTCGGTCACCACGTAGTCGATCATGTCCCGGGGGAGCTTCACGTTCATGGGGACGGCGATGAAGCCGGCGCGCATGATGCCGAAATAGCTCAGCAGCACCTCCGCGCGGTTGGACGAGAGGATGGCGACGCGGTCTCCCCGCTTCAGCCCCCGATCGGTCAGGAAGCGGGCGACGCCATTGATGAGCCGGTCGGCTTCGGCATGGGTCAGGACGCGCGGTGGTGCCGTGGAGAGGTCGATCAGGGCTGGTCGCGAGAGGTCTCCGCCGCGGTCGATCAGGTCGCCGAGGTTGCGCCAGCGGTTGGGGGGCGGAGAGGGAAGACTCGATCTCATGTCATCTCCGCGCATGACCTTGCGCTGGTGCCGACGGTCGCACCCGACCACCTCTCCCTGTGGTCCGGCCGGCGCATCTTAGTCGTCCGATACCGAAGGCCAAGCCCATGGTCGCGAAGACCCTCTCATACCTTTGCGGCATGCGGTTTCCTGCGGCTCCGGTCAGGTTCTGATGCATTGCAAGCTTTCCTCCTGACCCCGGGCGCACTAGAGACGAAGCAGACATACGCCCCAGCGCAGAAGAGGCCCACCGTGGATCTGTCGTCGCTCGATTATCGCACCTCCTATCCCATGCATCGCCAGCCGGTGCTCGGCCGCAATGTGGTCAGCACCTCGCAGCCACTGGCGGCGCAAGCGGGCCTGTCCATGCTGGCGCGCGGCGGCAATGCGGTGGATGCCGCCATCGCCACCGCCATGGCGTTGGTGGTGGTGGAGCCGTCCGGCAACGGCCTTGGCTCGGACGGCTTCGCCATCCTGTGGGACGGGCAGCAACTGCATGGCCTCAATGCCTCCGGCCGCTCGCCCGCCGGCTGGACGCGCGACCGCTTCGCCGGCCGGGCGGTGATGCCCGAGCGCGGCTGGGACGCGGTGACGGTGCCGGGCGCGGTCTCGGGCTGGATCGCGCTGTGGCGGCGCTTCGGTTCGCTGCCGCTGGAGGTGATCGCCGAGCCGGCCATCCGCTATGCGCGCGAGGGCTATCCGGTTTCTCCCAGCGTCGCAAAGCTCTGGGCCAATGCCGAGAAGATCCTGGCCGACCAGCCCGGCTTCGCGGAGGCCTTCCTGCCCGAGGGGCGGGCGCCGAAGGCGGGCGAGGTGTTCCGCTGCGAGCCCATGGCCCGGAGCCTTGAACTCATCGCCCAGACCGAAGGCGAGGCCTTCTATCGCGGCGAACTCGCCGACAAGATGATCGCCCATGCCAAGGCGCATGGCGCGGCAATGTCCCTCGACGATCTAGGTGCCCATCAGGCGGACTTCGTCGAGACCCTGTCGCAGCCCTTCGGCTCCGGCGTGGTGCACGAACTGCCGCCGAACGGGCAGGGCATCGCCACCCTCATCACCCTCGGCATTCTGGAAGCGCTCGGCGCGCCGCATGAGGACGTGGACAGCGTCGCCGGCATTCATCTGGGCATCGAGGCCACCAAGCTCGCGCTGGCCGACCTGTTCCAGTATGTGGCCGATCCGGCCTACATGAATATCGATCCCGCCTCGCTCCTCGATCCCGCCTATCTCGCCGAGCGTGCGAAGCTGATCGACCGCAGCAAGGCGAGCCTGCCCAGCTATGGCGCGCCGCGCCAGGCCGGCACGGTCTATCTCACGGTGGCGGACGCGAAGGGCATGATGGTGTCCTTCATCCAGTCCAACTACATGGGCTTCGGTTCGGGGGTGGTCGTGCCGGGCACCGGCATCAGCCTGCAGAACCGCGGCGCCGGCTTCGTGCTGAAGCAGGGCCACGCCAATGAGGTGGCGCCGCGCAAGCGCCCGTTCCAGACCATCATTCCAGGTTTTGCCATGGACCATGCGGGCGAGCCGCTCATGTCCTTCGGCGTCATGGGCGGGCCGATGCAGGCACAGGGCCACACCCAGATGGCGCTCCGGGTGCTGCGGCACAACCAGAACCCGCAGGCGGCCGCAGATGCGCCGCGCTGGCGCGTGGTGGCGGGCCGCAAGGTGGCGGTGGAACCGGGTGTCGGACCTGAGGTTCTGGAAGGGCTGAAGGCGCTCGGCCACGAGATCGTGGTGGACCCGCCGGAGGCGGTCTTCGCTTTCGGCTCGGCCCAGCTCATCGTGCGCGGCGACAACGGCTTCTATGCCGCCGGCTGCGACAGCCGCAAGGACAGCCAGGCCGCCGCCTTCTGACCGACGCCGCCCGGTCCGCCGGGCGGCATGCCATTGAGAGGTTTGGAGGAGGTGATGGCCGACGATCCGTTCCACCTCCAGCGCTTCCTCGATGCACAGAACGGGCGTTTCGAGGAGGCCCTTGCCGAGATCTCCAGTGGCCAGAAAAACAGTCACTGGATGTGGTTCGTCTTCCCGCAGATGCAGGGCCTCGGTTTTTCAACCACCGCCCACTTCTACGGTCTCACCGGCCTTGAGGAGGCGCGCGCCTATCTCGCGCACCCCGTCCTGGGAGAGCGTCTGCGCCGCGCCACGGCGGCGACTCTGCCCCACGCGTCGCGTGGAGCGCCGGCGCTGTTCGGATCGCCCGACGACATGAAGTTCCGCTCCAGCCTCACGCTCTTCGCGGGCGCCGCCAGCGATCCGGACAGCATCTTCCGTCAGGCGCTCGCTGTCTTCTTCAACGGCGAGGCTGATCCACGAACGCTGGGACTGGTCGGTGACCACCCGCCCCGCTGAGCCTCAGGTCATGATGCTGAGGCCGCCGTCGACGTAGACGGTCATTCCCGTGAGGCGGTGGGCGAAGGGGGTGGCAAGGAAGGCGGCGGTCATGCCCACGTCGTCGATGTCCACCAGCTCGTGCACCGGCGCGCGGGTGGCGGCCTCGTTCAGCAGGAGGTCGAAATCCTTGAGGCCCGACGCGGCGCGCGTCTTCAGGGGGCCGGGCGAGATGGCATGCACACGGATGCCCTTCGGCCCCAGCTCATAGGCGAGATAGCGCACGGCGCTCTCCAGCGCCGCTTTCACCGGCCCCATGAGATTGTAGTTGGGCACCACCTTGTTGGCGCCCTGATAGGTCATGGCGAGAAGCGTGCCGCCCTGGGTCATCAAGGGTTCGGCGAGGTGAGCCATGCGGATGAAGGAGTGGCAGGACACATCCATGGCGAGCGCGAACCCCGCCGCCGAGCTGTCCACCAGCCGTCCGTGCAGGTCGTCCTTCGGGGCGAAGGCGATGGAATGGAGCGCGATGTCGAGGCCGCCCCAGGTTTCGCGCACTTCGGCAAAAACCGAATCCAGCGCGCCTTCCTGCTCCACGTCGCAGGGGGCAAAGATGCGGGCATCCAACTCATGGGCCAGTGGCTCCACGAAGGGGCGCGCCTTCTCGTTGAGATAGGTGAGGGCGACTTCCGCGCCGAGGCGGCGGAACACGCGGGCGCATCCGTACGCGATGGAATGCTCGTTGGCGATGCCAAGGATGAGGGCGCGCTTGCCCTCCAGAGCCGGCATTTGCGTGGCGTCGATCATGGAGACCTCGGGCGGAACATCCTGCGAAACGCAAGTATGGTGCGACGCAATATGGAGGTTCGGCGCCGATCATCCTTGAAGTGAATCAACCCGGTGATTGGTCGCCTCGGAATTATTATTTCGTCGGCTGGCAGCAGCGGAAGTGAAAGCGTGCAGCTCGTCGTGATGATTTGCCGGCTTCCTGCCTACGCGGCTTCGCGTTGCGGAAGACCTCGTTAGCGGGGCCGCAACGTGGGGGCGGGCCCTGGCCTCCTGGCTTTACGAAACTGGGATACTGGAATACGAGAAATCATCAGGACGCCCACGGCGGAATCGGGAGGACAGGATGCGGCAGACATGGCGATGGTTCGGGCCCAAGGACATCGTGCCCTTGAGCGCGGTGCGCCAGGCCGGCGCCCAGGGCATCGTGACCGCACTCCATCATGTGCCGACCGGGTCCGACTGGACGCTGGAGGAGATCCGCAAGCGGCAGGATCTCGTGAGCGGCGCGGGCAGCGCCCCCACGGGCCTCAGCTGGGATGTGGTGGAGAGCCTGCCGGTGTCCGAGGACATCAAGCGCCAGACCGGCGCGTGGCGTGAGCATATCGCCTCCTACAAGCGCTCCATGGCCGCGCTGGCGCAGGCAGGCATACAGACCATCTGCTACAATTTCATGCCGGTGCTGGACTGGACCCGCACCGACCTGCGCTACCGGGTGGCCCATGGCGGTGAGGCCATGCGCTTCGATCTCGTGGACTTTGCCGCCTTCGACCTGTTCGTACTGGCCCGCCCCGCCGCCCAGGAGGATTACGGCCCGGCCATCAAGGAGGCCGCCGCCGCCCGCCACGCCGCCATGAGCGAGGACGACCGCAAGCAGCTCGCCGCCAACCTCACCGCCGGCCTGCCCGGCGCGGCGGATGGCTGGTCGCTGGACGGCGTGCGCGAACAGCTCGCGCTCTACGACCACATCAGCTCGGATCGCCTGCGACAGCATCTGGTGGACTTCCTCTCCGAGGTGGTGCCCGACGCGGAAAAGCTCGGCCTGCGCCTGTGCTGCCATCCGGACGATCCGCCGTTCCCGCTGCTCGGCCTGCCGCGCATCGTCTCCACCGAGTCCGACTACCGCTTCATGCTGGATGCGGTGGACAGCCCGGCCAATGGCGTCACTTTGTGCTCCGGCTCTCTGGGCGTGCGGCCGGACAATGATCTGCCGGGCATGGCGGAGCGTCTCGGCCCGCGCATTCATTTCGTGCATCTGCGCAACATCCGCCGGCAGGAGCCGGTGGACGGCCTGCGCCGCTCCTTCTTCGAGGACGAGCATCTGGCGGGCGAGACCGACATGGTCGCCACCATCGCCGCCCTCCAGACGGAGGAAGCGCGCCGCCGCGCGGAAGGCCGGACGGATTGGGAAATCCCCATGCGGCCGGACCATGGGCAGGACATCCTGGACGACATCGGGCGCGGCGGGCAGCCGGGTTATCCGGCCATCGGCCGCCTGAAGGGGCTGGCGGAACTGCGGGGCATCATGACCGCGCTCGCCCATCCCCTACACCTCGAACGCGCCTGACCGGGGCGCGTTCATGCCGCGCGTCAAGCGCACGCTGCCGGGCTTCGACCTCGCCGCCGCGCTTTCGGGGGCGCAGGTGGACCGCGCCTTGCCGATCGGGCCGCAGGTCTATGACGTCCTGCGGCGGCTGATCGTGCTGTCGCGCCTGCCCTCCGGCGCGCCGCTGCACGAAGCAGACATCGCCGCCGCTCTCGGCATTTCCCGCACCCCTGTGCGCGCCGCCTTCCAGCAGCTGGCGCTGGAAGGGCTGGTGAACACCTGGCCCCAGGTGGGCTCGGTGGTGGCAGCGGTGGACCGGGCCAAGATCGAGGAAGGCCTCATCATCCGCCGGGCGCTCGAAGGCGAGGTGGTTCGCCTCCTGTGCGCCGGTGCGCCGGACTGGGCGCGTCTCGATGCTCTCATGGCGGCGCAGGCGGCAGCGGTGGGCGCCAATGATGCGGATGCCTTCTTCGCCGCCGACGAGGCGTTTCACGCCGCGCTCGCGGACATGGCGGGCGTGCCGCAGGCGTGGCGGCTGCTTCAGGCGGTCAAGGCCCACATCGACCGCGTGCGCCTTCTGGTGACGCGCCGCCAGCCGGACCGCTTCCATGCGGCCTTTGCCGAGCATCAGGCGGTGCTCGATGCGGTCCGCCGTCGGGATCCGGAGGAAGCCGCAGCCCGGATGGCCCATCATGTGGAGGCGGTGCGGGGCAGCCTGCACCTGCTGGGGGAAGTCGCGATCGGCTGACTTAGGGCGATGCTTCAAAAGACGAAACGCCTCGCCCGAGGGTGCGGGCGAGGCGTCTGGAGGCCACGTTGGGGGGCAGTCCCCAAAGAAGCTGGCGCTATAGTAAGCGGCCCCTGATTAATGTCATATCACCGTCGTGTGAGAGAATTGCGTTTCTTGCCTAGTCGCCCGCACACCGGAACATAGCTCGGCGCTCGTCGCCCGTGTCGGTGACCGGCGCGAAATGGCCGGTGGTCGGATCTCGGACCAGCAGACGCCCCGAGGCGACGCCGAAATAGGCACCGTGAATCTGAAGCTTGCCCCGCTCCACGAGGATGCGGACGCAAGGGAAGGTCATGAGATTGCGCAGGCTCAGCTCCACCGAGGCGAACTCCAGCCGGCGCAGGTAGCCGTCGCCGTCCTCCGCCTTGCGGGGGCCAAGGCCCTCGGCGGCGGGGGCGATCTGGGACATCCAGCGGCCGATGAAGTCGCCAGGAGACAGGGGCTCCTGCTCGTCGGCGAAGGCGCGGATGCCGCCGCACAGGGCGTGGCCCAGCACGACGATGTGCTTCACCCGCAGCGCCTGAACACCGAACTCGAGCGCGGCGCTGGTGCCGTGCTGGGTGTCCCCGTCCGGCTCGTAGCGCGGCACGATGTTGGCGACGTTGCGCACCACCAGAAGCTCACCCGGGGAGGCGTCGAAGATGACTTCCGGAGAGACGCGGCTGTCCACGCAGCCGATGACCATGATCTCCGGCTTCTGCCCGGTTTCCGCCAGCACCTCGTAGCGGCTGCGCTCGGCCAGGAATCGCCCGTCGATAAAGGAGCGGTAGCCCTGGGTCAGTCTGTCTGGAAACATGGCTTGTCCTCGCCCCTGCCCACCCTCGGGGCGGCGGCATAGCAGGTTTTCGGGCCTGCGGCCAAGCCGCCGCACCCCAGGCAGCCTTCAGCCAAGGGACGCGCCGCCCGCCAGGCCGTCGAAAACCACCCGGCCGCGGCCGCTCCGCTTGGCCGCATACAGGGCCCGATCCGCCCGTGTCAGCGTGGCGTCTAGCGAACTGTCGTCCGGCAGGCATTGGGCTCCGCCTACGCTAATGCTGACGCGCAGTTGCAGCTCCGGCAACACGAGAGGTTCGGAGGTCACACCGTCGAACAAGGCCCAGGCCTGCGCGCAGGCCTCCTGCGCAGTGGTGCCGGGCATGAGAATGGCGAACTCCTCCCCGCCCATGCGGGCCAGGACGTCCTTCGGCCTCAGCGTCTCGCCGCATCGCCGCGCCACCGCGCGGATCACCTCGTCCCCGATACCGTGGCCGTGGGTGTCGTTGACGATCTTGAAGTGGTCGATGTCCAGCGTCAGCAGGCTGAGGGGCGCATGGCTGCGCTCGGCCTCGGCGAAGGCCTGCCGTGCCACCTCCATGAAGTGGCGGCGGTTGAAGATCTCCGTGAGCGGATCGATGGTGGCGAGCCGCCGCAGCTCGGTTTCCATCCGCCGCCGCTCCGTCACGTCCAGCAGCACCAGCAGGAAGGTGTCGTCGATGAAGCGGAAGCGGAACTGTACGATGTGCTGCTCGCCGTCCCGGCAGCGCACGTTCCATTCCCCCACCTGCACCTGTGCCGGGTCGGCCCTTGCCGCATCGACCATGCGGTACCATTCCGCGATGACGCGCACACGCTCGCGCGGCTCGGGAAAGCCGAGTTCCCACCATTCGTCGTGGTGGAGAATGGGCTTGTCCGGGTAGAGGAAGAGATCGTCCGCGGCGCGGTTGAAGAAGATGGCGTTGAAGTCGCGGTCGTAGATCTCCACGCCGATGGGCAGCGCGTGCAGCAGCGCCGTGATGGAGGGCTGCTTCGGGATATCATGTTGCTCGGACATCATCGCGGTCCCGTGCGCAGCGGATCAACAAGCTTGAGCGGAGCCGTATCCGCCGCGACGATGGTAAGATCGACCGGCGTGCGGCTTCCCATCGGCTTTAATGGTGAGCCGGCCATCAGCGCAACCCATTCCACGCGTTTCTCGGGCCTGTAGGCCGGGCTTTGCGTGACAATTCCATGAATGACCTGCCGCAAACCGGTCCTGGCCGCTCTGTGCTTTCGTTGGACCGAGAGCAGGAGCAGGCGTGATGAAGACGGGCATCATCGAACATCTCGGACACAGGGACGTCCTCTTGCCGGGCCTTATCGCGGAGGCCCTGCGCGCCAATGATCGGGCGAAGGTCCGCCTCAGCGTCCTGCAGGCGGCGGTCCGTCATGCGGCGGCCCCCGATGCGTCGCGCTCGCCCCTGACGCAGGAATGCCGGACGGCGGGCCTTGATCCCGTTGCGATGGAAGAACTGGTCGCTTCGGCGGTGGCCGACACCGCCGGCGAGGTCTCGGCGCCCGGGCTTGCCGCCCTGGGAGAGGCGATCTGGGGCGACGTGGAGGCCATGGCGCAGGGCGTGGCGGCCGCTGATCCGGGGGCCGCAGAACCCGCCCAGGCTCGTCTTCTCGCCTTGCGCGAGGCCCATGCGCTGGGCCGCACCGACAGCATCGCCGCTGGCGAGGTCGCCCGGCTCACCGGCCTTCCGGGCGAGACGGGCGACAGCCTGCACCGGCTGATCATGGACCTCCACCGCGCCCTCAATCGGCTTGCCGTCGCGCATGCGGAGGAGGATGTCGCGGGTGCGCGGGTCTCCGGCCTCACAACCGGGGACCGCCGGCTGGTGGAAGCCTTCATGCGCGGGCTCAATGCGACGCGGGGCCTCAAGTTCGACCATCCGGGCCTCGGCACCCATGCCGCGAGGTCCGGTGAGCACCTGACCATCCAGAACGACATTGGCGAGACCGACGCCCACGTGGTGGTCATCACGGTCGAGCCCGAAGCCGTGAGCGTGACCTATACCGACGTCCATCTGCGCCGTGCCCGCTTCTTCA
The DNA here is from genome assembly GCF_004364705.1 of Azorhizobium sp. AG788. NCBI lineage: Bacteria > Pseudomonadati > Pseudomonadota > Alphaproteobacteria > Hyphomicrobiales > Xanthobacteraceae > Azorhizobium > Azorhizobium sp. AG788. The sequence goes on along the minus strand of NZ_SOBM01000008.1, from coordinate 83,638 downwards.
CCGGCCTGCTCAGCGATGTGCCGCTCGCCTGGAGCGGACTGGACCGCAAGACGGCCGAGGGCCTCGCCGATGAAGGCGTGTTCTATCTCGTCACCGGCCGCTGCGAGAGCCCGGACGCGGCGATCCGGGAAGCGGTGCTGGAGGCGATCGGCGCCAACCTTGTCTTCCTCATCGACTGGAACAAGGCCCGCAAGGTGCTGCGCACCGCCATTCCGAAGGAGGAGGCGGTTCGGGTGCTCGAATGGGCGGCCCGCCATCGCTGTGGCCAGCGGGCCTTTCTTGAACTTGGCGGAGGCGAGCTTCTGGCCGCTGCGGTCCAGCATGCCGCCCCGGCGCGCATCGGCTTCGGCGAGCGGCTCGATGGCGTGCTCGGTCGCGACGGCGCGGTGGATTTCCTGAAGAGCGTCCTGCGCATCTGCGCGGAGACCTTGAAGGAAGGCAGTTCCGCCCGCCTCGCCCGCGATCGCATCGAGGCCGAACTGATGCGTCATCTGGAGCGGATCGAGGCGACGCTCTTCGCCATCGTGGTGCGGCAGGCGGGACTGGCCCGCGAAGTGGCGGCGGAGGTGGCCGCTGCGCTGGTGGCGGAACGCTCCGGTGTCGGCTTCGATCACACGGCCCTGGCCGCCGCCGCCCGTCGGCGCGAGGAGAAGGCCGACCGTCTCGCCCTCGATGCCCGCCAGAAGGCCGCGCGCTTTGAGGCGGCCCCGGCCATCCAGCGCCTGTCCGATCATGTGGAGGAGGCGGTGGACGAACTCGAACAGGCCGCTTTCATCGCCTCCCTGCTGCCGGCCAATGTGCCGTCCGACATCCTCGCCCCCCTGTCGCAACTGTGCGCGGCCGCCGTGCGCGGCGCCGAGGCGGCAGCCTCCGGGGCGGCGGCAGCCGCGGCCGTGCCGGCTGGCCAGAGGATCGATGCGGAGGATGCGCTCGCCAGTGCGGACCTGCTGGCGGACCTCGAGCACATCGGTGACGCCGAGGAGCGTACCGTCACGGGGCGGGTGCTCCGGGGCGGCGCGGACCTGACCGTGGCCTTGTGCGCGCTCGATCTCGCCCGCGCTCTGGAGCGTGCCACCGACCGGCTGGCGGGCTACGGCCACGCTCTGCGCGGCCACGTCCTTGCCGAGCTTGCGCTCTGATCCCCGAAATCTGCGGAGACGCCATCATGCGCATCGTACGCATCGCCCCCGACATGACCGACCTTCCGAGCGCGGAGCAGGTGGGCGCGAAGGCCGCCAATCTCGCGCGCATGGCCGCGCTGGGTCTGCCCGTTCCCCCGGCGTTCGTGCTGCCGGTGAGCCTGTGCGCGGCGACCGTGGCTGGCGAGTCCAAGGCCCGCAAGGCGCTGGAAGAGGGGCTCGCCGAGGGCATCGCCTTCCTGGAGGAGCGCACCGGACGGCGGTTCGGTGATGGCCGGCAGCCGCTGCTGGTGTCCGTGCGCTCGGGGGCGGCGCGCTCCATGCCGGGCATGCTCGAAACGGTACTCGACGTGGGATGCACGCGCCTCGCGACGCAGGGCCTCATCCGCATGACCGGGCATCCGCGCTTCGCCTGGGACTGCCGCCGCCGCTTTCTCGAAAGCTACGGGAGCGTGGTCCTGAATCTCGATCCGCACGGCTTCGATCGCGCCGCCGCCGCCCTCGCGGCGGCGGAAGGGCTGCCGGATGCCCTCGACCTTGACGGCGAAGCGCTGGAGCGGCTCTCGGAGACCTACCAGCACTTCATCGAGGAGGCGGACGAGAGCGTGCCGGACGCGCCGATGGAGCAGGTGCTGGCTGCGGCGCAGGCCGTTTATCGCTCCTGGATGAGCCCGCGCGCGGTGGCCTACCGGCGCATCGAGCGGCTGGAGCATCTGGCGGGGACGGCCGTGACCGTGCAGGCGATGGTCTATGGCAATCGGGGCCTGACATCGGGCGCGGGCGTTGCCTTCTCCCGCAACCCCTCCACCGGCGATGCGGCGCCCATGATCGACGTCCTGCTCTCGGCGCAGGGCGAGGAGGTCGTTTCCGGCAGCCGCACCCCGCTCGGGGAGGAGGTGCTGCGTGCGGCGGTGCCCGAGGCCGCGGCGGAACTGCGCGACGTACTGGTGCGGCTGGAGCGGGCCTTCGGCGACGTGCAGGACGTGGAGTTCACCGTGGAGGACGGGCGGCTCTTCATCCTCCAGACCCGTAACGCCAAGCGGACGCCGCAGGCCGCGTTGCGCATCGCCGTCGCGCTGGTGGAGGAAGGCCTCATCACGCCGCACGAGGCGCTCGCGCGGCTCGACGACCGCGACATGGATGGGCTCAGCGAGACGCACCTGGCCGGGTCGGGCGATCCCGTCGCATACGGGACCGGCGCCTCTACCGGTGTTGCATGCGGGCGCGTCGCCTTTTCTTCGGAGACGGCCCAGCGCATGGCCGGGGGCGGAGAGCCGGTCATCCTCGTGCGGCCGGATACCAGCACGGCGGATGTCACGGGTTTCTCGGTGGCGAGCGGCATCCTGACGGCGGTGGGTGGCCGCACGGCTCATGCCGCGCTGGTGGCGCGCCAGATGGGCAAGCCCAGCGTGGTGGGATGCGCCGCGCTCGTGATGGACGAGGTGGGGCATGTGGCACGCATCGCGGGACAGGAGATCCACGAGGGCGACTGGCTCGCGCTCGATGGCGGCACCGGAGCGATATATCCCGGCCGTTTCGAGATCGTGACCTCACGCCCGGAGGCGGACCTCGCACAGGTCGCGGTCTGGCGGACGGCCGCGCCTGTCCCGGCCTGCGCCTGAAGGGAGAGGGCAGAAGCTGGCACGTAGGAACGGGTGCTGTCCGAGCACTGCCGCCTTATTGCTCGCAGCGGAACTGCACCTCTGTCCAGATGGGGTGGCCGCTGTCGTCGATGCGGTAGGTGGCGGTGACGGAGAAGGCGATGATGCGTTCCGTGCCGTCCGTCGTCGCCTTCACGGAATCCCGAAGGAAGAACTGGTTGCGTTCGGGCTGGTGGACGACCACGCCGCTGCGGCTGGGGCAGGGCGGAGGCTTGTTCACGCCCACCGCCGCCAGCCCGCGCGTGATTTCCGGCAGGAACGCCTTGCAGGCGTCCGCGACGGTCACGTCCACATAGAGACCGGCGCGCGGGGCCGTGTGCGCCTGCGGAACCGTATCGCTCGCGACGCTGTCGGCCGTAGGTTCCGCGGCCAGAAGTCCGGCCAGCCCGCCGATGGCGGTGAGCAATGTGAAATACCGATGGCGCACACCAGGTCCCCCCGGACGAACGGGGCTGCTGCGTTGCGGGCGCAGCAGCCCGGCTTTCGGCGCTGCTCCAGAGCGGGAAGCTCTCCGTGATCGAGCGCCGTTGAGGCTCACGGCGGTACCCGCAAAGGTGTAAGCCCTACGCAGGTACAGCCATAATGCGAGCCGCGCCGGGCGCAGCATTGATCTGGATCATCGATCCATTGCTCGCAAAGCAAAGCTGAATCGGGGGTATGCTGGCGCTGATCGATCGCCTTTCGTCGCAAAGGCGGGCATCCCCACGTCGGGAACCAAGCTGCGCCGTGCGCGTTGGCCTGTTGTCGCGCGGTGCGAAAAAAAACGCTCCGTTCCGTTCATCCACCGCCCGTTGTGCTTGAACCGCCACGGCTCAAACGCACCCGATGGAGCCATGAACCTGCAGCACATGCCCGATGGCAGCGAAGAGCCGCTCTTCGACGTTGCTTCCCACGGTCCGCCCTCCCGTCCGCGCGGTACGCTCAAACAGGGCGATACCTTCGCGGTCTTTGATCTTTATGGCGACATGGGCGTGTCCGTGGGCATGCCCGACGGCATCTATCACGCCGACACGCGCCACCTGTGCCTCTGGTCGCTGAGCATTGGCGGTGAGGAGCCGCTGTTCCTCGCCTCGACCATTCTTGACGGCAATGCCGGGCTGGCCGTCGATCTCACCAATCCGGACATTCACGGCGGCGCCCAGAAGCTCATCCCCAAGGATACGCTGCATGTGGTGCGTTTCTTCTTTCTCTGGCAGGACGCTGCGCACGAGCGCTGCTCCATCCAGAACCACGGCAGCGCGCCCGTCGATCTCGTCTTCACCTACAGGTTCGATGCCGACTTCATTGATCTGTTCGAGGCGCGTGGCGCCAGGCGCAAGGCGCGCGGGCTGCCGCTGCCGCCGGAGATGCAGCCGGGACGCGTGGAACTGGGATATCGGGCGCTCGATGGCGTCGAGGCACGCACCCGCGTGGAGTTCCGCCCGACGCCCGAGACCTTGACGGCGGGACGCGCCGACTTCCGGGTGAAGCTCGCACCGGGCGAGCGGACATCTCTCTTTGCCACCATCGCCGCCGGCCCGCAGCGCGAAGCGATGCGGCGGCCCTTCCTCCAGAGCCTCCAGCAGGCCTGCCGCGCGACACGCGGCATCCGCTCTGACATGGCGGCTATCGTCTCGTCCAATGCTCGCGTCAACGAGGTGTTGGAGCGCTCCGCGGCCGACCTCTCGATGCTGCTCACCCCCACTCCGCAGGGTCTTTATCCCTATGCCGGCATCCCGTGGTACTCGACCACATTCGGCCGTGATGGTCTCCTCACGGCCTTGTCCATGCTGTGGGCGGACCCCGGCATAGCCCGTGGCGTGCTGAAGCGTCTGGCAGACCTTCAGGCGACCGAAACGGATCCCGAGGCGGATGCCGAGCCCGGTAAGATTCTCCACGAGATGCGCGGCGGCGAAATGGCCCGCATGAAGGAGGTGCCGTTCGCCCGCTATTACGGCAGCGTCGATTCAACCCCGCTCTTTGTTCTGCTGGCAGGGCGCTATTACGAGCGAACCGGCGACCTTGAGACACTGCGTGGCCTCTGGCCCGCCATCCTCGCTGCGCTTGGCTGGATCAACGGTGCCGGCGACCGGGATCGCGACGGCTTCCTCGAATATCACCGCGCGACCGAGACCGGCCTCTCCAACCAGGGCTGGAAGGATTCCTTCGACAGCACCTTCCACGCCGGCGGGCGGCTGGCGGAAGGGCCCATCGCCCTCGTTGAGGTGCAGGCCTATGTGTATGCGGCCAAGGTCTCGCTGGCGCGGGTCGCCCACGATCTCGGGGATGCCGACCTTGCGACGGGCCTCGCCTTGGAAGCGGCGACGCTGGCGGAGCGGTTCGAGACCCACTTCTGGTGCCCGGACATGGGCACCTATGCGCTGGCGCTCGACGGCCACAAGGCCCCGTGCCGGGTGGTCACGTCCAATCCGGGCCACGCCCTCTTCTCGGGCATCGTGCGGGAGGACCGTGCGGCCTCCGTCATCGGCCGCCTCATGGATGCGGACAGCTTCTCCGGCTGGGGCATCCGCACGGTGGCGCGGACAGAGGCGCGCTATAATCCCATGTCCTATCACAACGGCTCAATTTGGCCCCACGACAATGCAGTGGCGGCCCTCGGCATGGCCCGGTACGGACACACGCAAGCGGCGGTGAACGTGCTGGAGGCGCTGCTCGATGCGGGTTGCAGCCTGCCGCTCGGGCGCCTGCCGGAGCTCTATTGCGGCTTTCGGCGGCGCAAGGGCCGGGGGCCGACCCTCTATCCGGTGGCATGTGCCCCGCAGGCCTGGGCGAGCGCCGCGATCTTCGCGGGCGTGCAGGCCTGCCTTGGCATCGATTTCCGGCCGGAGACGGAAGAGGTGATCTTCCGACGCCCCCGGCTGCCCCCGTCCATTTCCGAGCTTTCCCTCAAGAACCTGCGGGTCGGCCGTACGGAACTCGACGTGACCGTGCAGCGGCGGGGCGAGGACGTGGCGGTCAGCGTCGACCGCCGGGTTGGCCACGGGCAGGCGGTGGTCCTCCTGTGAGGATGCGCCCGCCCGTCGCGCAACACCAATCGAGAGGATGACCCATGCGCCGATCCCGTGCCGCCCGACTGAAGATCGTGCTCGTCGCGGCGGGAATGATGCCGCTGACGGCCATTGCGCAGCCCGCCGTTCCCGCTCCGCCGGCATCCCCCACGGCGCCCGCTCCTCAGGCGCCGGCCGCCCCCGCGGGTGCTCCCTCTGCCCAGCAGACGCCACCGCCTGTCGCGAGCCCGGCGCCTGCGCCGGCCCCTTCTGCCGCCGTGCCCCCGCCGGGCGAGCGCCCCACTGAAACACCCGCGCTCGTCATCGACGGCAATTCCGCCGATACGCTGCTTGGCAAGCCCGTGCTCAGCCCGAGCGGCGAGGATATGGGGCGCATCGTGGACGTCATCACCGACCGCTCCGGCATGCTGCGAGCGGTGATCGTGGATTTCGGCGGCTTCCTCGGTGTCGGCAGCCGCAAGATCGCCGTCGACTGGCGCGTCATGCATTTTCCGCCCGGCGGGACGATGGACAAGCTGACGGTCCAGCTCCAGCGCAATCAGCTGCGCTCCGCTCCCGTGTACAAGGCGGGAGAACCGATTGTGGTGGTCGGCCGGTCCGAGAGTGCCGGCGCCCCTCAGGCACCGGCCGGGCCTCCTCCCACTCCGCCCGCGGCGGGAGCAGCGCCTGCGCAGCCGCCGGTTGCGGCCACACCGCCGGCCTCCGTCCCGCCACAACCTGCGCCTCCTGCCGCGGAGGTGGCTCCGCCCCCTGCCGGCGAGGTCCAGCCGAAGCCCTGAACCGGCGACGGTAAAGCCGTGGCCGGAAGGCGTATGTCCGGTTCGCACTGGAACCGCATTTCTCGCGGACGAGGAACCTTTGCGACGTGCATGAGCCCCGCTCCCGACTGCCCGATCCCCCGCATGACGGCACCTCGCCCTCCCGGCGCAGCAGGCGGGGGCTCGACTGGTTCGTCTTCTGTGTGGCGGACATCCAGACAGGTTTCGGTCCCTTCGTGGCGGTGTTTCTGACCACGCAGAAGTGGACGCAACTCGATATTGGCCTCGTGCTCACCATCAGCGGCCTTGTCAGCCTCTTCGGGCAGATCCCCTTTGGCGCGCTGGTGGACGCACTCGGCGCCCTGCGCCGCACGGCGATGGTTGCGCTGATCGCCATCGGCATCAGCGCCGTCCTGTTCGCCGCATGGCCCATCTTTCCCGTGGTGCTGGCCTCGCGCGTGCTCCACGCTGCCGCGAGCAGCGTGTTGGGATTGTGCCTGGTGTCGCTGAGCCTTGGCCTTGTGGGGGCGGGCGGGATCAGCGCACGCCTTGGCCGCAACGCCGCCTTCGCGTCGGCGGGCACCGGCGTGGCCGCGCTCACCATGGGCGCGGTCGGCTATTATGTTTCGAACCACGCGGTGTTCTTTCTTGCCGCCGCGCTGGTCATCCCCGCACTTTATGCGCTCTTCAGCATCGACGGCCGCGAGATCGCGCCGCCCGCGCCGCCGCAGCCGGGCGAAGGGCGGGGCTGGCGCACAACCCTCTCGGGTCTCCGGCATCTGGCTGCCAACCGGCCGCTGCTGATCTTCTGCGGCTGCGTGGTCACCTTCCATCTCGCCAATGCCGCTATGTTGCCGCTGGCCGCCAGCGTGCTCACCCTGCGCTCCAGCGAGGCGGCGACGCTCATGGTGGCCGCCGCGATGGTGGTGCCGCAGTTTACGGTGACGCTGCTGTCTCCCTTCGTCGGACAGGGCGCGCAATCGTGGGGGCGCAAGCCGCTGCTGATCGTCGGATTTGCCGCGCTTGTGCTGCGCGGCGTCTGCTTCGCGTTGACGTCCGAACCTTACATCCTCGTGGCCATTCAGGTGCTGGATGGCATTTCGGCAGCGGTCCTCGGCGTGCTTGTGCCGCTGACGGTGGCCGACGTGGCGCGCGGGCCCCACTTCAATCTCGCGCAGGGCACGGTGGGCTGCGCCATGGGCATCGGCGCCTCCATCAGCACCGTTCTCAGCGGCTATATGGCGGACACCTGGGGCAGTTATACCGCCTTCATGGGGATGGCAGCCGTTGCGACGCTGGGCCTCGGGGGCGTCGCGATGCTGATGCCGGAGACGCGCGGCCGCACGCCCGAGGCGGCCTGATCCACAAACAAAAGGGGAGCCGCTCGGGCTCCCCTCGGATCGTTCTCAGCCCGCCGAGACGAGATGGGGTCGCATGCGGCCCCGGTCCATGAGGCGTCGGTAGAGGCGGAGATATTGTTCAGCCATGCGGCGCGCCGTGAAGCGCTGCTCGAAGCGCCGCCGTACGCCCTCGCGCGAGATGGCCGGCAGATCACGGATGGCCCCGGCCGCGCTGATCTCGTCTTCGACGATGAAGCCCGTGATGCCATCCTCGATCAACTCCGGCACGGAGCCGCGGTTATAGGCGATGACGGGCGTGCCGCAGGCCATGGCCTCGATCATCACGAGGCCGAAGGGCTCGGGCCAGTCGATGGGGACGAGCAGGGCGATAGCGCCGCTCAGGAATTCGGGTTTCTCCGCATCGCCGATCTCGCCGACGAATTCGATGTTCGGATCGGCCATCAGGGGGCGGATCTGGTCGTTGAAATAGTCCTCGTCGGCGCGGTCGATCTTGGCCGCCACCTTCAGCGGCAGGCCGCAGCGCTGGGCGATGCGGATGGCGCGGTCGAGCCGCTTCTCCGGCGAGATGCGGCCGAGGAAAGCGAGATAGCGCGGCTCGGCGGGCTTCGGCCCCAGCAGGTCCACCGGCAGGCCATGATGGACGGTCTCCACCCAATTGGCATTGGGCACGGGGCGGCGCTGGGCGTCCGAGATGGAGACCACCGGCAGGGAGGAGAAGGTCTGGAACAGGGGCTGGTGCTCCGGCAGGTCCAGACGCCCGTGCAGCGTCGTCACGAAGGGCGTCGGCTGCCGCGACATCAGCGAGAAGGGGTAATAGTCGAGGTGGAAGTGCATGATGTCGAACTCGCCTGCCCGGCGATAGACGTGCTCGATCATCGCCATATGCAGGGCATTGGGGTCCCGGACGGTTCCGTCCAGGCGCAGGGCGCGGGGCCACATGGCCTCCAGCCGGGCGGACGTGCGGGAATCCCCGCTGGCGAACAGCGTCACCTCATGGCCGAGGGCCACCAGTTCTTCCGTCAGCCACGACACCACACGTTCGGTGCCACCATACAGCGTGGGCGGCACGGCTTCGGTCAGCGGAGCGATTTGTGCGATTTTCATGAACGAAAGCCCTTCGACAAAGTTAAGGTCACGGCACGCTGGAAGATCGGCGACCATGACCGGTCAGGGCTGCCATTGGGGAAACGCAGAACGGGAAGGCAGGCCTTGTATCGCAATGCGGCATCTGTCCGAATGTTCCAGAAAAGCCCGAGAATGACAGACAGCACACGCCGGCATGACGCTGCGGGCGCGCGCGACATCACGCGCTTTGCTGCGCGGCCCATCGCCTTCCTGCTCCATTACGTGGGGCGGCGTCCCATCTCGCACACCGTCATCCTCATCGCGGTCCTGGGCGCGGTGGGCTTCTCGGTCAGCACCCAATATGGCGTGAAGTATCTCGTCGATACGCTCTCCGCTGGGCCGGGGCAGGGGAGCGGTGCCTGGGGCGCCTTCGCGCTGCTGGTCTCCTTCGTCGCGGCCGACAATTTCCTGTGGCGGATCGCGAGCTGGACGGCGAGCTATGCCTTCGTGCACGTCACGGGCGATCTGCGCTCGGACCTCTTCCGCCACCTCACAGGACACGCCCCAAGCTATTTCGCCGATCGCCTGCCCGGCGTGCTGACGAGCCGCATCACGGCGACCTCCAATGCCGCCTTCCAGATCGAGAACATGTTCGTCTGGAACGTGCTGCCGCCCTGCGTCGCGACCGTCGGCGCCATCGCCTATCTGGCGCTGGTGAGCGGCACCATGGCACTTGTTCTGGTGGGCATCGCTGCCCTTGTGATGGCGGTGATGTTCCGCATCGCCTCCGCCGGGCGCCCGCTCCATCACGCCTTCGCGGACAAGGCGGCGGCGGTGGATGGCGAAATGGTGGACGTGGTCGGCAACATGACGCTGGTGCGTGCCTTCGGAGGCCTTGCGCGGGAACATCTGCGGTTCGACCGCACCGTGAACGCCGAACTCGTCGCGCGCCGGCGCAGCCTCATCTATCTCGAAAAACTGCGGCTCACCCACGCTCTCATCGTCGTCGTGATGACGCTGGCGCTCCTCGCCTGGGCCATCACGCTGTGGCAGGAGGGGCGGGCCACGGCGGGAGACGTGGTGTTGGTCTGTACCCTCGGCCTTTCGGTGCTCAGCGCCACGCGCGATCTGGCGGTGGCGCTGGTGGATGTGACCCAGCACATGGCGCGCCTCTCCGAAGCACTCTCCATGCTGCTGTCTCCGCATGAACTGGGCGAGCATCCGGAAGCCTGCGCGCTGGTGCCGAAGGGCGCCAGCCTCAGCTTCGAGGGGGTGTCCTTCCGCTATCCCTCGGGGCGCAAGGTTTTCGAAGGCATGAATGTCGAGATTCCCGCCGGGCAGCGGGTGGGGCTCGTCGGCCCTTCGGGCGGAGGGAAGTCGACGCTCGTCGCTCTGCTCCAGCGCTTCTATGCGGTGGATGAGGGGCGCATTCTCATCGATGGCCACGACATCTCCCGCGCCACCGACGAGAGCCTGCGCAGCGCCATCGCCGTGGTGCCGCAGGACACCGCCCTGCTCAACCGCACGCTGCTGGAGAACATCCGCTATGGCCGCCCCGATGCGTCTGATGCGGAAGTGTGGGATGCCGCCATCGCCTCGCGCTGCCGCCCCTTCATCGAGGCCCTGCCGGAGGGGCTGGAGACCATCGTCGGCGATCGCGGCGTGAAGCTCTCCGGCGGGCAGCGCCAGCGCATCGCCATCGCCCGCGCCTTCCTGAAGAATGCGCCGCTCCTGATCCTCGACGAAGCCACGTCCGCCCTCGATACGGAGGCGGAGGAGATGATACAGGAGGCGCTCGAGAATCTGATGGCGGGGCGCACCGTGCTCACCATCGCGCACCGCCTCTCCACCCTGCGCAATTTTGACCGCATCCTCGTGCTGAAAGGCGGGCGCATCGTGGAGGACGGCCCGCCGGATGTCCTGATGCGGCAGGGCGGGGTCTATTACGACATGGTGGAACGCCAGCGGGGCGGGCTGGAGCAACTGGCGGCTTCCTGAAGGGCCTCAAGCCCGGCCGGATTGATGCTCCGGCGTTCCTTGCGCATAAGGAAGGCGCTGGCGCCTCTGCCAGCGCGCGAATCGGGCAGGGGACATGCGCGCCGATACCCGCACTTACGCGCTCCGGTGGCGCGTTATGCGCCGCAGGCTTTTCGCTGCGGGCCTGCTGGCCGTGTTGCTGCCGCTCCCCGTTGAGGCCGATCCCATCGACGCTTATGTCGCCGCCCGCGATCAGGCCATAGCCGCCTCCCTCGCCGCCGCCAAGGCCGGCAAAGCGGACGATCTGGCGGTTCAGAAGCAGGAGGAAGCTTCCGCCGCAAAGCTGGCGCGCCTCCTGTCCGTCGCGCTCGGACCGCTCGCGTTCAAGGGGATGGGGCCGCCGCGATATAGTCTTGGAACGTTCGCCGAAGACGCGGCAACGCCCACGCGCCGGCTCGATGGCCTCGCTTTCGCCACTCCCGATTATTCGACCCGCATGGTGGTGACCCCCGAGGCTGTCTTCACCGCCTGGCTCGCCGCCCGCGCGAAGGATGACGGTGCGCCTCGCGCGCTCCGCTCGGGCCTGCCGACGGCTGTGGGAACAGCCGAATTCTTCCAAAACGCCGTTGCCGTGGACGGCGGCTATTTCCAGCCCTATGTGGCGCTGCCTGTTGCGGCTACGCCAGATGAGACGGCCCTCGCGGTCCTCGGCCTTCAGGTGGACGAGCCGGCGGGCACGACGGCGCCGAACGAGATTGCCATCCTGCGCATCGGGCAAGGACGAGCGGTGGTCGGCATGACCATGGCGAAGCTCACCATCGGGCCCATTCCTGCCTGCGAGGCCGTGTGGACGCCCTTCAAGGTCAAAGCCGACGCGCTTGCACGCATGCTGGCGAAAGAGAAAAAGCCTTCCGCCAACCGGCAGGACGAGATCACGCGCCTCGCAAGCGACGGCACGGATGCCTATCGCGCGTGCTTTGCCCGCGAGGCGCCGAAGCAGGCCTTCTTCCCCGCCGCCGTGAAGGCGGCCGAAGCCGTCCTCGCTTTGGCCCGCGGCAAGTGACGGCATCCCGCCATACTCCGGGTCCCCACCGTTATGAGCGGTCCGCTCGCGAGGACGGGTGCGCTGCAGGCTTCAGCGGTTCATCGTTCGGCGTTCATCCCGCCGCCGTCTGGCGGCGTCCGCGTCGGTCCTGATTTGCGGCTGGAGCGATCGCGTTTACGCGGTCGCATCGGGTTATGGCGTCTTGGTCCATTCCAGAGGATGAACCATAGGCCGTACGCCATAAGGAGACCAGCGAACGCAAATATACAAATGGCGAGCAGAGTTGGCATCGACATAGCCGCACCTCGTGGGTGCCGGCCGGGTGCCGACGGATTTAACTTACACTTTTTCTGTTAGAACAAAAGTGGAATATCGTTTCCGTGCATTTATCTGCTTTATGGTTGTGCTGAAATAAGCGGAAGATGGCTGGATTGATCAGATCTTTTTTCTTGGCGAGTGGCAATTGAGCGGTATTTTGCTGTCTGCGCGGCGTCACCGCCGCCAGAAACGCCAGAACATCCAGTCGAATCCGAGCTCCCCTTGGCTGCGCAGATAGTCGCGGGTTTGCTCCGTTGCAGCTTTTATGTCTTCCGACAGATGCGTTCGCGCGGCCTGTTCAAGCGCGTCCTCCGCGGCCCGACGAGCTTCGTTGAAGGGAAGGCGCTCGCTCCGTTCTGCGAGCACCATCATCGCATCCTCCAAGGTGCGGAGCGTCTCGCCGCCTTGAAGCTTGATCGGAAAGGATAGTTTGGGCCGCCACGGCATGTGTCATCAACGACTGTTGTCGCTATCTGGTTTCCGGCTGGGGTCAGCTTTTGCAGGCGGTCGCCGCGCGGTGGATGAACGCAGAGGAACTTGGAGCTGATGCCGGTCAAGCCCCGTCGCCGCCATCGTAGAGCCGCTCCTGGTACTTGCGTCGGCCCGGAAGTTCGTTGGCTCTCCGAGCCTGTCGGCGCTGGCGCTTCAGCGACCCTTGGCCGGTGCCGTTTGCCAAAGCAAGGCATAGGCCGCCCACCATAAAGAGGGCGACAACCGCAACCACCAGCAATGTCAACGATGCGGGCGATGACACGCCAGAACTCTCCCGGTGACGTCTACGCTGCTGCCGAAAAGTTAACCGCCCTGGAGATGAACGGATACTGAACGTCCGCACGGCCGCGGACACTTGCGCGGTCGGCTGCTGCCCCGCCTGCTCGAGGTGCGAGCCCTCCCCACGCGGCATGCCGTCTCTGGGGAGCGGGGAAGACGCGCGACCGCTGCTGCTGTCTTGGAAGAATGTATCGCGAACTTTGGTCGGGAGTTGGTCGGGACATTATGCTCCATCATGTCCCGACCGGCGCCTTTTCGTTCCGTTTTCCACCGCGCTGGCCTTGCACGACGCGGCGAAAGAACGTAGAGACGCCAAGCCCTCGCGGCGTGTCGGAGCATAGCGCAGCCTGGTAGCGCATCTGCTTTGGGAGCAGAGGGTCGCAGGTTCAAATCCTGCTGCTCCGACCATTGTCAGCGCAACGCTGCGCCGCACCCCCACTGGTTTGGCAGCGGTCCGGCCGCGGATTTTGAAAGGCCATGGACGTCGCCCAAGGGCGCCACGTGTATCACAGCGTCTCGGTCGTGGCGGGCAGCTCCATGCGCTGGAGCAGGCCGCCGCTCGGGCGGTTCGAGAGGGAGAGGCGGCCGCCGTGGCGGGTGACGATCTCGTGGGCGATGGCAAGTCCGAGCCCGGCGCCGGGAATGATTGCCTGCCGCGCGGGATCCACGCGGAAGAAGGGTTCGAACACCCGGGCCATCAGCGCATCGGGAATGCCTGGCCCGTCGTCCTCGATCACCAGCACACCCTTGCCGCCCTCGGCGGAGACCGCCATGCGGGCGGAACGGCCGTGGGTGGCGGCATTGACCATGAGATTGCGCATGGCCCGCTTCAGCGCCATGGGACGGCCGGCCACCGTCACCGGCTCGGCCCGCACCAGCTCGATGTTGAGGTCTGTCTGCTTCAGCTCCCGCTCCAGGTCGCGGGCCAGAGTGTGGAGGTCCACCGGCTCGTCTCCGGCGCTCTCCACTTCCTCGCGCACGAGCCGGATGGCGCTGTCTGCGATGCGGTCAAGCTCGCTCAGGTCTGATAGCCACTGCTCGCGCTCTTCCTCCAGAAATTCCGCGCGCAGGCGCATGCGGGTCAGGGGGGTGCGCAGGTCATGGGCGGCGGCCGCGACGATGCGCATGCGGCTCTCCATGGAACTGCGCAGCCGGTCCGAGAGGCGGTTGATGGCGACGGCCGCCGCGCGCACTTCCGTGGTGCCCTTTTCCTCAAGGCGCGGCAGCTCACCGTCCGGGCCGATCTCCGCCACGGCCCGCTCGATGATCTCGAGTGGCTTCGTCATGCGATAGACGGCGACGACGACGACGCCGGTGGTCCCGAGCGCCACCAGCGCCAGCCAGCCGATGAGGAAGAAGGGCAGGTCGCCGGGCGGCCCGGGAGGCATCAATTGGATGGGCAGAACCACGTAGCGGCCGTCGGGTAGCGGAACGGCGGCTGCATGGCGGCCGAATTCGCGCCGATAGACCCGCACCGGTTCCGTGACACCGAGCTGCGCCAGCAGATGGGCCAGCTCCTGCGTCGCCATGGGGTCATACATGCCATCCGGCTCCCCATTGCTGATGGCCGGCAGGTGCGGGGGCGGCGCCTGATCCTTGAGGAGACCGATGATGAGCGCGACGACGCTGGCTTCCGCCATGTGCCGCTCCCCCTCCGGTCGCTGCGGGCGGGGCGCGACCAGATAGAAGAAGACGACCGTCGCGATGATGATCACCACCACCAGCGCGGTGACGAGAAGCGCGATGAGCTTGGTGCGGAGCGAATTCATGCGGAGGGCTTCAGCGCCTCGACGCGCACGGAGAGCTGATAGCCGCCGTTGCGCTGGGTCTTCAGGATCTGGAAGCTGCCGGCGTCCCCGAGTTTGCGCCGCAGGCGGCTGACCAGCACGTCGATGGAACGGTCAAAGGGGCCGGCCTCGCGCCCCTGCGTGATGTCGAGCAACTGGTCGCGCGACAGGATGCGGCCGGGACGTTCGAGGAAGGCCACCAACAGGTCGAATTCCGCGGCTGTGAGAGCCACTTCCGCGCCCGTCTCGCTGGTCACCTGCCGCGTGCCCTGATCGGCGGTGAAGCCAGCGAAGCGATAGACCGCACCCGGCGCCGCGGGTTCCTCGCGCTCCGTCGCCCGCCGCAGCACGGCGCGGATGCGGGCAACCAGCTCGCGGGGATTGAAGGGCTTTCCGAGATAGTCGTCCGCTCCGATCTCAAGTCCGATGATCCGGTCCACATCCTCCTTCAACGCCGTCAGCAGGATGATCGGCAGGCGCGAACGGGCGCGCAGGGCGCGGCACAGATCGAGCCCCGAGCCGTCGGGCAGCATCAGGTCGAGAACCACCATGTCGAAGCGGCTGGAGGCGAGGCACTCCTCCATCTCGCGCCCGCTTGCGGCGACCGTGGTCCGGAAGCCCTGGCTGAGAAGATAGCGCGCGAGAAGCTTGCGGATTTCCTGGTCATCGTCGACCACGAGTACATGCGGCGCGTTTTCCACTCGGCGTCCTGTCCTGCTTCGGTTTCCAAGCCCTGTGTCGGGAAACCTGATTACGCTACGCGCGGCCTCGTGCCTTCGCCAGAGTGCATCCGAGCATTGCCTGCGCGGGCGCGGAAACATCCGGTTACAAAATCGCCCGGCGCGGCAACATCGGGCAAATCGCTGACCTTCGGCAGCAAACCTGTCCCGTCAGGATGGCTTTCATCGAACGACGGGATGCAGGACGTGACAGCAACACGAAACGCCGGCCTGGTCGCCCTTTTCATGGGGGCGGGGATCGCAGGTTATGTCACCGCCAGCGCGCATGCGGATCCGAGCGAGGGCCTTGAGCGCCCCTCGCTCCAGCAGCGTGTGGCCGATGCGACTGGTCTGCCGCCCGGCGGCCCGGACCGGTCCTCGCCTGGCGCCGAGGGCCCGTCGGGACGTCTGCCGC
Source organism: Azorhizobium sp. AG788 (assembly GCF_004364705.1). Taxonomy (NCBI): domain Bacteria; kingdom Pseudomonadati; phylum Pseudomonadota; class Alphaproteobacteria; order Hyphomicrobiales; family Xanthobacteraceae; genus Azorhizobium; species Azorhizobium sp. AG788. The sequence goes on along the minus strand of NZ_SOBM01000008.1, from coordinate 67,614 downwards.
CCCGCCCGCCGCTGCACGGCCTGCCGCCCTTTCCTCCGCCGCTGGCGCTCGCCACGATGCTCAACGCGCAGGAGACGGCCATCGGCATCCGCTCCGACCAGCTCGATGTCTGGCGGGATTATGCCGATGCGGTTCAGGCGCTGATGGCGCTCCCGCCGCCGCCCAAGGATGAACCCGCGGCCCGCACGGATGCTTTCGCCCGTCCGGCCGAAATGGCGGCACGGGTGCAGGCCTCCGGCAAGAAGGCGGCCGCGGTGCTCGCGGCGCTCGACAAGCTGAAGGCAAAGCTGACGGCGGAGCAACTGGATCGGGCGAAGGTGTTCGAGGCGCAACTGCCGCCTCCGCCGCCGTTCCCTCCCGCGGCTCCGGGCCTTCCTCCGCTCCGCCTGCCGCCGCCCGGCGTGCCCGGCTGAGGCGCATCGGGCTCTGCCCATCTGCTTTCCGGGTTCGACCGGATCCCCGACGAAGACGGCCTTTCCCCACCACTGGCCGTCTTCCGGCGACGGGCGTGTCCTTGGACCGCCCGTCGCTCTTCCTTCCCCGGCTTCGGCCGGACCGGAAACGGGAATGGCCTTTCCCCACCACTGGCCATTTCCGTCGGCGGGCGCGCTTCCGGGCGGCCCGCCACCCCCTTTTCGGCGGCGTGCCGAAGGCGAATGAGGCCGGCCATTCCCCACCACGGCCGGCTTCTCGCGGCGGGTGTGCCTTCGTGCCACCCGCCGCCCTCACGCTTCCCCGGCGCAGGCCGGATTCGAGACGGAGATGACCATCCCCCACCGTTGGTCTTCTCTGCGCGGCGGATTTGCTGCGGGGCAATCCGCCGCCCCCTTTTGCGGTGCCACCCGGCGGATGGCCGGGCGCCGCGACCGGAACGGGCGTGATCCTTTCCCCACCACTGGATGACGTCCGGCAGCGGACGCGCTTCGGCGCGTCCGCTGCACTTCGTGCCTGCGACACCGCCCCCTATCCGGGTCGGGTTGTTTCTTCGCCGGCGGCTGTTACCCTTGTATGCAAAATACAAAGGAGGCGCGCGGGAGGTTGAGCGAGAGGCGGTTCGCCCCTGGCCGCCGTTCCGGCGATCACGGCATGTCAGGATTGTCCAGCGGATGGCGCGCGTTCACGGTTGCCGAACGGCACCCTGAGACGGCACAGATCACCTCGTTCCATCTCGTGCCCGCCGATGGCGGGGCGCCTCCGGTGCACAAGGCCGGTCAGCACCTGACCCTGCGCCTCTCCGATCCGTCCCGGCTGATCCGCAACTACACCATCTCCACCGCCCCCAACGGCCATCACTGGCGCATTTCGGTGAAGCGGGAAGGGGCGGCCTCCAACTGGCTGCATGACGCGCTCCGGGTCGGCGACACGCTGGAGGTGGCCGGCCCCGGTGGCGATTTCGTGCTGCCGTCTTCGGCCGAGCGTCCGCTGGTGCTGGTGAGCGCCGGCGTCGGCGTGACGCCCATGGTGGCCATGCTGGAAGAGGCGGTGGCGCAGGGCTGGTCGGGGCCCATGCTTTTCATCCATTGCACGCGCGATGCCGCGCATCATGCCTTCGCCGAACACGTGGCGGACCTTCTGGCGAAGCTGCCCGCCGGCCGCTCGGACATCTTCTATTCCCGCGCGCCGCAGGCGGGACTTGGGGCGAACCAGCATGCCGGTCGCGTGACGGTGGATTTCCTGCGCACCCAGACGCCCCTCGGCGATGCCGACTATTTCCTCTGCGGTCCGGCCGATTTCCTGCGCGACATGGCCCGAGGGCTCCATGAGGCGGGGGTAGACCGCGCGCGCATCCATTACGAATTCTTCGGGCCTCCGGAGGATATTCTGGAAGAGTCGGCAAGCCCCGCCGCTCCTATCCCCGCGCGCCCCGCAGCGCCCCGCGCCCCCCAGCCCGTGACGGACGAAACCATGAGCCTTGAAGACCAGTTGGGTCGCGCCCTTCTCGGCAGCGCCGCCGATGCGGTGGTGGCCTGCGACCGCGACGGCATCATCACGCTCTGGAACCCGGGCGCCGAGCGCATCTTCGGCTTTACGCCGGAGGAGGCGGTGGGCCAGTCGCTGGATATCATCATCCCCGAGCCGTTCCGCGCCCGCCATTGGGAGGGCTATCACGTCACGGTCGCCACCGGCGAGAGCCGCTACGGCGCCGGCGATCTCCTCGCGGTGCCCGGCCTGCGCAAGGATGGGGGACGCATCTCCATCGAATTCACCATCGTCCTCCTGAAGGATGGGGCGGGGCAGGTCTCGGGCATGATCTCCTCCATCCGCGACGTCTCCCGCCGCTTCGAGGAAACCAAGGCTCTCAAGAAACGCGTGGCGGAACTGGAGAAGGCGGCGGGGGGCGCCTGAACCCTCGCCTCCGGCAAGGGAAACTTTGCGGGCGCGGCAGCGTTTCAGTTCGGATGTCGAACCGCGCGAGCCCCCCATGCAGCATGATTTTCACCCCGCCCGCGAAATCCTGGCCGGCGATCCGACGCGGCTCGGCGCCGTCTACGACGGGCAGGGGACGAATTTCGCGCTGTTCTCCGCCCATGCTGAGCGGGTGGAACTCTGCCTCTTCGACGGCACAGGCCGGCAGGAGATGGAGTGCATCACCCTGCCCGAATATACGGACGAGGTCTGGCATGGATATCTGCCGGGCGTTGGACCCGGCACGCTCTATGGCTACCGGGTGCATGGCCCCTACGCCCCGGAGGAGGGGCATCGCTTCAATCCCAACAAGCTGCTGATCGATCCCTACGCCCGCGATCTCGTGGGGGCGGTAAAATGGTCTCCTGCTCATTATGGCTATGTGCTCGGCGGCGAGGAACAGGATCTCGCCTTCGACGCGCAGGACAGTGCGCCCTTCATGCCCAAGTGCCGGGTGGTGGACCCGCGCGAGGACGGCGGCCGCATCCACGCCAAGCCTCGCGTGCCGTGGGACCGGACGGTGATCTATGAGACCCATGTGAAGGGCATGACAAAGCTGCACCCTTCCGTTCCGGCGGACCTGCGCGGCACCTTCGAGGGCATGGGGCATCGCGCGGTGGTGGACTATGTGAAGAGCCTTGGCGTCACTGCCGTCGAGCTCCTGCCCGTGCATGCCTTTCCCGACGATCCCTATCTCGTGGAAAAGGGCCTCGCCAATTACTGGGGCTACAACACGATTTCCTTCTTCACGCCGGAGTTGCGCTATCGCGGTCCCCGCGGGCGCGCCGGTTTTCGCCGAATGGTGCGGGCCTTCCATGATGCGGGCATCGAGGTGATCCTCGACGTGGTGTTCAACCACACCGCCGAGGGCAATGAGCTGGGGCCGACGCTCTCCTTCAAGGGCATCGACAACTTCAGCTACTACCGGACGATGCCGGAGACGCCGCGCCACTACATCAACGACACCGGCACCGGCAACACCATGAATGTCGCCCATCCGCGCGTGATGCGGATGGTGCTGGACAGTCTGCGCTACTGGGCGAACGAGATGGAAGTGGACGGCTTCCGCTTCGACCTCGCCACCATCCTCGGCCGCGAGCCCCATGGCTTTGATCCGCGCGGTGGCTTCCTCGACGCCATCGGTCAGGACCCTGTGCTGGCGCAAGTGAAGCTGATCGCGGAACCCTGGGACATCGGCCCTGGCGGCTATCAGGTCGGCGCCTTCCCGCCCGGCTGGGGCGAGTGGAACGACAAATTCCGCGACACCATGCGCGATTACTGGCGTGACACCGAGGGCACCACAGGCGACTTTGCGGCTCGCCTCACGGGCTCCGGCGACATCTATAACCAGCGCGGGCGCCGGCCCTGGGCTTCGGTGAATTTCATCACCGCCCACGACGGTTTCACCCTCAACGACGTCGTTTCCTACAACGACAAGCACAACGAGGCGAACGGCGAGAACAATGCCGACGGCCACTCCCACAACCGCAGCTTCAATTACGGCGTGGAAGGCCCGACCGACGATCCGGGCATTCGCGCCGTGCGGGAGCGGCAGAAGCGCAACCTGCTGGCGACGCTGCTCCTCTCGCACGGCACGCCCATGCTGCTCGGCGGCGACGAGTTCGGCCGCACGCAGGCTGGCAACAACAATTGTTATTGCCAGGACAATCCCCTCTCCTGGATCGACTGGAAGGGCATAACGGAGGAGGGCAAGGCGCTGACCGCTTTCGTGCGCAAGCTGCTCGCCCTGCGCGCCCGCCAGCCGCTCTTGCGGCGCGCCAGCTTCCGCGATGGCATGGTCGTCACCTGGCTCAATCCGGGCGGCGGCGAGCAGACGCTGGAACAATGGGCCGATGCCGGCGCCACCTCCATCGCCGTTCGCCTGGCGCGGGAGGACCTTCAGGGACAGGAGGGTGTGTGGCCTGAACTCATCCTCGCCTTCAATCCCCATGAGGCGCCCGTGCCGTTCGTCCTTCCCGAACGCGGGGGGAAGCGCTGGGAGGCGGTGCTGGACACGGACATGGGCGAGGGGCCGGCCCGCTCAACGGCCGGTGGCGCGGAGGCCGTGGAACTCGCCGGTCGCTCTCTGGTGCTGTTCGCGTGAGGGCGACGGGAGCGGCCCCCTAGGCAAGCGGCCTCCCAGCGCCTAACCATGGCCCCCGGAACGTTCGATCCGGGGACACCATGACCGCCTATTCCGCGCTTTCCGCCCATTTCGGCCGCGCCGCGGCGCTCTCCAACGCGCTCGGTATCCTCCAGTGGGACAGCGACACCATGATGCCCAAGGGCGCCGTGGGCACGCGGGCCGAGAGCATGGCGCTGCTGCGCGTGCTGGCGCACGAGATGGTGACGGACGCGCGCATTGGCGACTGGATCGCGGATGCGGAAGCCGACACCGCGCTCGATGCCTGGGCGAAGGCCAACATCCGCGAGATCCGCCGCGTGTGGACGGTGGAAACCGCTGTGCCGGCCGATCTGGTGGAAGCCTCCAGCAAGGCGATCTCCATCTGCGAGATGACATGGCGGCAAGCCCGCGCGGATGCCGACTTCAAGGCTCTGCTGCCCTATCTCTCCGAAGTGCTGCGCCTCCAGCGGGAGATCGGCACCGCCAAGGGCGAGAAGCTCGGGCTGTCCGCCTATGACGCGCTGCTGAACGATTACGAGCCCGGCGGCCGCTCGGCGCGCATCGATGCGCTGTTCGCGGACCTCGCCGCATTCCTGCCCGGCTTCCTCGATGAGGTGCTCGCCGTGCAGGGCCGGCGACCTCAGGATGCGCCGCTCGTCGGCCCCTTTCCGGTGGAGGCCCAGCGGGCCTTCGGCGTGAAGATGATGGGCGTCGTCGGCTATGATTTCGAGCGCGGGCGGCTCGATGTCTCCACGCACCCCTTCTGCGGTGGAGCCGACAATGATGTGCGCATCACCACCCGCTACAACACGGACGATTTCACCCATGCCCTCATGGGCGTGATGCACGAGACCGGCCACGCGCTCTATGAGCAGGGCCGCCCGCAGGCGGTGCTTGGCCAGCCGGTGTCGCAGGCGCGCAGCATGTCCGTGCATGAGAGCCAGTCGCTGCTCATGGAGATGCAGGCCTGCCGCAGCCGCGAGTTCCTGCGCTTCGCCGCCCCGCTCATGCGGGAGGCGTTCGGCGGCGAGGGGCCGGCCTGGGAGGCGGATGCCCTGTGGCGGCGCTACACCCATGTGGAGCGCGGTTTCATCCGCGTGGATGCGGATGAGGTCACCTATCCCGCCCACGTCATCCTGCGCTACCGGCTGGAAAAGGCGCTGATTGCGGACGAAATGCCGCTCTCGGAGCTCCCCGCCGCCTGGAATGCGCAGATGCAGGAACTGGTGGGCGTCACCCCGCCGGATGATCGCCTCGGCTGCCTTCAGGATGTCCACTGGCCGAGTGGCGGCTGGGGCTATTTCCCCACCTATACGCTGGGGGCCATGACGGCGGCCCAGATCTTCGATGCCGCCAAGCACGCCGATACGGACATCCTGCCCGGCATCGCGCGGGGCGATTTCAAGCCGCTGGTGACGTGGCTGCGCGCCAACATCCACGGCCAGGGCTCGCTCTATGAGACGGACGATCTCCTGACCCGTGCCACCGGCCGCCCGCTGGATGCCTCGGTGTTCAAGGCGCACCTGCGCCGGCGCTACATCGAGGAAATCTGATCCCTCAGGCAACCACCATGTGGTTGTCATAGCGCGGCCCGCCGGTGCGGCGGGCCACCACGCCGAGGCCGTCCGCCTCGGCGGCGATCACGATCACCTCGCCATAGCCGCTGGTGGCGATAAAGCGGCCGGGCTCCGGCGTCGCCGCGAGCCCGCAGCCGTCCACGAGTGGCACCGTGCCCACATAGCGCCCGTTCCGCTGCCAGACGGAGACGCGCCCGCCACGCGGGCTGGCGCAGGCGACAAAGGCGCCCGAGGCGTCGATGGCCACCGAGCCCACATAGCCGCGCAAGGCGCGCAGTTCGTTCTCCGGCGCCTCATAGGCGGTGAGCTTGCCGTCTTTCGCGATGTCGAACAGCAGCGGCCGCGCGACACCATCTGCCAGTAGATCCTGCGCCGCCACCACAACGCCGCCTTGCCCGTCACGGGCGAGATGGCGGAGGGACAGGCTGGCGAGATCCTGCGAGAGCGCGCCTTCGCCCCTGATGCTGCCGGAGGCGGGGTCGAGCAGCGAGATGGTGGAGCCGGACACCTCCGCATCGCGGGCCTCAGGCGTGTGGGGCTCGATGCCGCCATTCGCCACCACCAGCGTCTCGCCGACCCGCATCAAATCGTGCGGGCCGTCGCCATTGGTGGGCCATTCGGCGGTGATCTCGAACTTCCCGGCGACACTCCGCACCGCCACCATGCCGCGCCCCATGGTGCGGCGGGAGCCGTCCTCGATGCCGCGCTCGATCTCATTGGTGAGGAACAGCGCCCCATCCGGCGAGAAGCGTCCATGGCCGGAGAACACTCGGCCTTCTCCTGGCGCAAACTGGGAAACAAGCCCACCCCGCGCGCGGTCGAACACCAGCGCTACATGACCCGGCCGACGGCCGACGGCAACGGCGAGCGGGCTGTTGGGGCTCGCCTCGATGCCGTGGAGGCGCGCGGGCGTCGTCGCCTTTGGGGCAGCCGCCATGTCCGTGCCCATGGCGAGCGCGCCAAACCCCTTGTCCAGCCCGGCGGTGGTCAGCCAGCCTTCATCAAGGGCATGGACATCGGCATAGCTGCGGCGCGGCCAGGCGATCACGGCGCTGGCGAGGCCCAGCAGCGAGCGGCGGGAAAAGCCCATGGCGGCCTCCTCTCGATCAGTCCCCATCGAGGGCGTTGAAGCCCAGCGAGATGCCGAAATAGGAGGCGATGGGGCGATAGACGGTGAGCTGCGCCGCCTTAAAGACCTTCACCTCCGCCTGCACCTTCTGCTCGCCTGCGGCGGTCTGGGCGGCGGCGGAGAGGTCGGCGGGGAAATCGGCGGCCGCCTTGTCGGCGGCGGTAGCGGCGCGGTTCACCACATATTGCGGGCGGCTCGGCAACTGCTTGGCCACCTCCTGCAACAGGGAGTTGGCACTGGTGATCATCACCTTGACCACCTGTCCCGAGCGGCCGGCGCGCCAGCCATCCGCCAGCAGGGGTTTCGCATTTTCCGGATTCGGGCCAAGCACGGGCAGGATCTTGATGTCCGTCGTGCGCTGATAGGCCATGGCAAGGTCGGTCAGGAACATGCCCGGCAGGGCGCCGAGATCCGGAAAGAGCGTGGTGTCGCCCTTGCCCGAGACGATGGCGCCCAGCACGCCTTCGGTGCGGCTGCCCCAGGCGGTGCGGATCTCGCCGGCCATGGTCGCGAGGTTCTGGGCGATGCCGAGCCCATAGGCCCGCCGGCGCACGGCTTCATCGCCCTTCAGCAGGGCATCCGCCGCTCCGTCCTCGAATAGCAGCCGCTCCAGGGCCGGAAAGCCCTGTGCGCCAGCGCTCGACTGGGCGAGGCGGTCGGGCGCGACGCGGCCGGCATCGGCATCCGAGATGATCTCGCCCATGGCGCGGGAGATGGCGTTGCGCCGGTCGGGGAAGAAGTTGAAGCGATCCGGCCGCAGGTTCTGGCTGGCGGGACCCAGCGTGATGAACTCCACCGCCGTCCAGGCGTCCGCCGCCTTGGCAAACGCGCTCTTGAGGCCGGGTATGGCGCCCGCGTCCGGCTTGGCAACGAAGGCCTCCCAGGCGGCCTTCTGGGCCTCGGTTGTCTCGCGCAGCGTGTCATAGCGCGGGAGCAGCCAGCCTTCGATGAGTGGGATGGGATCGAGCTTTGGATCCGCCGCAAAGCCAAGGCGCGGCAGGCCGCTTGCGGCGACCAGCGTCAGGAGAAAGCGGCGGGACAGGCGGATCATCGAACAAGGCTCTCCACGGCGGCCGGTGCATGTCACGGCATGCAAGAGGCGGGAACCGGCCGGATCATAGCTTGGAACAGGTCATAGCTTGGAAACATATTGCAGGAGTGCCGCCTTCTGGCCAGCGGGCAGCGCCCTGAAACGCGCGACCGCGCCTGCGGCCTGTCCGCCATGCCACAGCACCGCCTCCTCGACCGATTTGGCCCGGCCATCGTGCAGCAGTCCGGTGTCGCGGGCGAGCGCATCCGACAGGCCGGCCAGAGGCGCCGTGCGCCATTCGCTCGGCTTTGCGCCGGGGTCCGGCAGCGTATCCGCGAGGCCTTCGCCGAGATCGTGCAGCATCAGGTCGGTGAAGAGGCGCACGGTGCCGCCCTGGCGCGAGGGCAGCGCCGGCTGGTGACAGGCGGCGCAGCCGGTGGCGGCGAACAGCCGCGCCCCGGCGGGGTCCTTTTCCGTGTCCGGTGTCGGAAGGGAAGCCACATAGGCCACCACGCGATCGAGAATGCTGTCGGGAATCTCGAGCCCCCCTTCGCCCCTCTCGCCGTGCGGCGCATTGCGGCAAGCGGTCTGCACCGGCGTGCAATCGCCCCAGGGCTCGGGATGGAAGGACGTGGACATGCCCATGTCGAGGAAGAAGGCTTCCGCCGACTGGGAGGCGAGGGTAGGCTGGGAGGCCTTCCAGCCGTAACGGCCGATCACCGTCTTCCCATTGGCGGCGGGCACGCGCCGCAGCCGGCCATGCACCGCCTCGGGGCCCTTGGCCTGCTGGGCCTCCAGCTTTTCAAGCGCGGCGTCCGAAACCTGCTCAAGCTGGCCGCGTCCGCGCAGATCCTGCGCGACGCGCAACGACAGCCCGGTCGCGGAAGCCAGAGGTCCATAGCCCAGTTGCTGGGGCGCGGGCGTGCGGGCGGTGCGTCCGTCGGGAAGCGGCTTGTCCGCGACGCCGAGAATGCCCTCCGGCGTGAGCCCAGGCACGGCGTCGATCTGTAACCGCCGGCCATAGACCGGATCGCCCGTGCCCCCCGGCTGCATGAGCACCAATACCATGCCGCGCCCATCGAGCTGTCCATCCGGCGTCACGATTGTGCGCGCGCGCCTGCCGTCGGGATGGCAGGAGGCGCAGGAGCGGGCATCGAACAGCGGGCCGAGCCCGTCGTCCGCATGGGTGGAGGAGGGCGCGGGCACCCAGGCGCGGTTGAACAGGGCGCGGCCGATGCGGATGTCGAGCCCATCGAGGCCTCCGGCGGCGAGGGCAGCGGTTGCCGCCCCGCACAGGCCGGCAAGGAGGCTCAGGCCGAGCAGGACGCGGGTCGGACGGGAGATCATCAGGCGACCTTGAACCAGCCCATGAGGCCGGTGTCCATGTGTTCCAGGATGTGGCAGTGGAACACCCAGTTGCCGCTCACCGCCTTGAAGGCGATCTCCACCGTTTCGTTCGGCTCCACGATCACCGTGTCCGCAAGGTATTGCGGCATCTTCGGCTTCTTGGAGTGGGAGAGCACACGGAAGATGTGGCCGTGCAGGTGCATGGGATGCACGTGCTTGGTCACGTTGGTCATGGAGACGATGTAGCTGGCGCCATGATCCATGCGGGCCAGAGGCGGCGGCAGCCGCAGATCCTCGCGGGTGGACCAGCTGTCGCGGCTGATGGCCCAGTGGGTGGTCGATCCCACGCATAGCGAATTGGCGAGGGCCTTGGACAGGGGGGCGTCCGCCGGCAGGGGCGGGGAGACGGCGGTGGGGCCGGCGGACACCTGGAGCAGGAATTCCAGTTTCTGCGCCTTCTTCAGGTCCGGCAGCGGTACCTGCGGCGCGGGCAGCGGGCGAGGCTTCACCGGCGTCTTGCGCTTGCCCTTGTCCACCGCCACCAGCGTCGTCAGCAGATAGGGCTGGTCCGAGCGGTAGTCATAGATCTTCACTTCCTCGTCCGGCGCGGGCATCCGGATCTGCACGTCGGCGCGCATGGCCGACCCCATGCGCCATACGCCGTTCGGCAGCGCATTGAGGGAGACCGGCGGCAGGGCCTGCCCGTCCACGGCAATCAGGAAGGCATCATCGCTGTCGCAGCCGAGGTCGATGACCCGCGTGGCATCCGCCACCAGCGCGCGCACGCGGACGTCACCGAAGGCCGGCGCCTCGACGCGAGGGGGCGTCGTCTTGCCGTTGGTGGCGCGGATGGTGCCGAATGTGCCGGCGTTCGCGGCACCGTCGTCCGTGGTCATGTCCAGCCAATTGCCGTCGGTGGCCAGGCGCCAGTCCTTCACCACCACGAAGCACTCGGCATCATAACCCGCCTTTGCCTCGGCGGGATCATCCACAACCAGCAGGGCCGCAAGGCCGCGCCCGACCTGACCGGTCTCGTCGCAATGTGGATGGATGAAATAGAAGCCGGCGTCCGGTAGCGGCACGTTATAGCGGAAGTGCCCGCCGGGCTCGACCACGTCCTGCGTCAGCGGCGGCACGCCGTCGGAGAGATAGGGCAGGCGGATGCCGTGCCAGTGGACCGTGGTGGGATCGGGAAGGGCGTTCTCGAAATCGACGATGAGGCGCGTGCCCCGCTGGAAGCGGAACATCTTGAACAGTTCGCCGTCATAGGCGCAGACGCGACGTGTCAGGGGGCCATCGGCACCGAGCAGCCGGGCGTCTATCTCGCGCGCGGTCAGCGTCAGATTGCGGGTCGGGGCGGAGGCGGGCAGCGTGTCGAAGGCGGCAGGCACCTGACCGATGGCAGACGGCACGAAGGACACCACGCCGACGGCGGCCCCTCCCAGCAACAGACTGCGACGCGAAATCTTCACTTCAACATCTCCCGTCGAACCCCGCTCAGCAGGGTCCGCTGTGGCCCCGATCGTCGGGCCGTCCGGGCGGCGGGCACCGAAGGGTGCCAGCAGGCAGAGGGTTCAGGCCGTGCCCGGCGCCATGGGGCGCCGGGCACGGGAAAAGACTCACTTCTTCTTGGCGTTCTTCGGATCATCAAGGCTCTTGGAGCCCTCGACCTTGATCTGGATCTTGAGGGCGGCGACGCCACGCTCGATGGCATGGGCCTGCGCCACGAGCGCATCCACGCCGTCTTGGATCATCTTGTTGCCCTCGGCATTCCCCTCGGCGAGCATCATGTCGTAATACATGCGGCCGCTGTCGGCGGTGTCCTTGATGACCTTCAGAGCCGCATCGGCGCCCTTGATCTTGGCATCGATCTCATCGGCGATCTTGGCATCCTTCGCCCGCACGAGGTCGGCGACGGAAGGACCGGTGAAGGTGGAGCCGTCGTAGCGCTTGGTGCGGCCGTAATAGATGTCGGCGATGCCCACCTCGTCGTAATAATGCGAATTGTGGGTGTTGTCGGAGAAGCAGTCGTGCTCCTCTTCCGGGTCGTGGAGGATGAGGCCGAGCTTCATGCGCTCGCCGGCCAGTTCGCCGTAGGAGAGCGAGCCGATGCCGGTGAAGATGGTGGCAAGGCCCGCCTTGTCATTCTTCTTGAGCAGCGCGGCGCGCGCCTTGCCCTTCGGGCCCCAGTCCTCGGCCATCTCCTTGAGATCCGCGACCAGCGTGTCGGTGGCGACCTTCAGATACTGGGCGCGGCGCTCGCAATTGCCGTGAGTGCAGGCGTTCTTGTCATAGTCCGTATAGGGACGCTCGCCGGCGCCGGGTCCGGTGCCGTGCAGGTCCTGGCCCCACAGGAGGAACTCGATGGCGTGCCAGCCGCTCGCCACGTTGGCCTCCACGCCGCCCGCGGAGTTCAGCTTGTGCAGCAGCTCGGGCGTGAGGTTCGTGGTGTCGAGCGTCTTCTTGCCGATGCGGATCGACTTGTTGGCGATGATGTTCGCCGTATAGAGCGGATTTTCATCCGACTTCGTGCCGTAGCTCTTGGTATCGACATAGTCGATCAGGCCTTCATCGAGCGGCCAGGCGTTGACGTTGCCTTCCCACTCGTCGACGATCTTGTTGCCGAAACGGAAACCTTCCGTCTTCATGTAGGGGACACGGGCCTTGCGCCAGGCCTCCTGGGCGGCCTTCTGGGTCTCGGCGCTGGGGGCGGCGATGAAGGCGTCGATGGCCTTCTGCATCTCGGCGGCAGCGGTGTAGCTGTCCGTATACATCGCCTGCGCAAGATCGGCGTAGCTGGTGATCACGGACCGGGCGCTCGGGGCGGCATTGGCCGCTGGCGCCGGGGCGGGTTTCGCGGTCTGGGCAATCGCGGGTCCGGCCATTCCGAAGGCCAGCGCGAAAGCGGCGGCGACCATCTGCGCGCGCATCTATGACATCTCCCAATCGGCTTCGCAGCGGGTCAATGGCGCGGAACCGCGCTCCTGCGAAGCGGCGCCAAGCGCCAAGCGGGAACCTATCCCCGAGCCAAGCAAGATCACAAGGTGAGTCAAAGACAATGGAATAATTCCATGGAAGCTCCGCGAGACATCCGTAATGAAATGGAGGAAAGTCCTCGTATCGCAGAATTGTGAGGCGGTTGCACCGGGGGTGTGACATCTGTTCGCCAGAACCGCTGCGGGCAAGGTGACGCAGCGCGGCACGCCACTTCTCTTTCGGTAGCCGCCTCCAACGGAGGAGGTGGAAGGGCTATTTTTGAGATGATCTAAAGTAGATCATTTCTAAATATTCGCCGTCTCGGTGACACCGCCGGACGGGCCGTGTACCACAGATCAGACACGCGCCGGACCTTGCAAATGCTTGCCGTTACGGCAGGTCAGGCGCGGAAATTGAGCTGATGCGTACAGGTGCCCGTCGGGGCTTCGTCGCGGATCTTGAGGGGCTGCCATGTCCCGATGATGATGCGATCGAACCTTGCAGGGCGACGTCGGGAGATGCCCCATGCTGGCGGCCTTCGTCATCGTGTTCCGGGAAGTGCTCGAAGCCGGCCTCATCGTCGGCGTGATGCTTGCGGCCTCCGAAGGCGTGCGCGGGCGGGGTGCGGTGATTTCGGCCGGCATTCTCGGCGGTGCCATCGGCTCGGCCGTGATCGCGCTCTTTGCGGAGCAGATCGCCAATCTCTTCGAAGGCTCGGGCCAGGAACTCCTGAATGCGGCCATCCTGTCCGTCGCGGTGGTCATGCTGGTCTGGACGGTGGTCTGGATGGCGAGCCACGGCCGCGAGATGGTGATCGAGATGCGGGCTCTGGGCGGCGATGTGAAGGCCGGGCGCCGGCCGCTCGCCGCGCTGGGGCTCGTGGTCGGCATGGCTGTGCTGCGCGAGGGCGTCGAGATCGTTCTGTTCATGTACGGCATCGCCATCACCGGTGGCGAAACGCCGCTGAACGTCTTCTTCGGCTTCATGATGGGTGTGGCTGCCGGCGGAGCCGTCTCCTTCCTGCTTTACCGGGGCCTCGTCAGCATTCCGGTCAAGCACCTGTTCAAGACCACGACGGTGCTCATCACGCTTCTGGCTGCCGGCCTCTCGGCGCAGGTGGTGGGCATCCTCCAGGATTCCGGCTTCATCCAGTCGCTGGCCGATCCGCTGTGGGACAGCACCTGGCTGCTGGCGGACGACAGCGCCGTCGGCCGCGTGCTGCGCACCCTCGTCGGCTATCGCGCGCAGCCCACGGGCATGCAGCTCATCGCCTATGCGGCCACCGTGGCGGTGATCGTGGGCCTCTCCGTTGCGGTGAACGGTCGCCTCGCCCGCGCCAAGGCGGCTGCACCCGTTCGCCATACGCCGATGCTCCAGCCCGGCGAGTGAGCCGGAGCGTCTCAGTCGAGATCGGAGCCCGTCGCGTCCAGCCGCGTCAGGAAGGCGTGGGCGCTCTCAGCGATGGCGTCGCGCCTCTTTTCGTCCAGCCGGTCGAAGGTGCGATAGGCGGTGGCGAGCCGCGCATTGCCGGCGAGCGCCGTGCGGTTACGGGCAAGGAAGTCCCAGTACAGGTAGTTGAACGGACAGGCTTTTGGTCCCGTCTTGGCCGCGACGTCATAGGCGCAGCCACCGCAATAGTCGCTCATGCGGTCGATATAGGCCCCGCTCGCCGCATAGGGCTTTGAGCCGAGCAGGCCCCCGTCCGCGAACTGGCTCATGCCGATGGTGTTGGGTGCTTCCACCCATTCGAAGGCATCGGCATAGACCGCGAGATACCATTCGTGCACCTGCCGCGGCGCGATGCCGGCCAGCAGCGCGAAATTGCCGGTCACCATGAGCCTCTGGATGTGGTGGGCATAGGCTTCCGCCCTGGTCTGGCCGATGGCCGCGGCCATGCAGGCCATCCGCGTCTCGCCGCTCCAGTAGAGCGAGGGCAGGGGCCGTGACGCGGCAAGCGCGTTGCGGTCCAGATAGCCTGGCATCGTCAGCCAGTAGATTCCGCGCACATATTCCCGCCAGCCCAGAATCTGGCGGATGAAACCCTCGACGGCATTGAGCGGCGCTCGGCCGGCCCGATATTCGGCCTCGGCCCGCTGGCATACCTCGAGGGGCGAGAGCAGGCCGACGTTGAGATAGAGTGCGATCACGGCGTGATAGAGGAAGGGCTCGCCCTCCAGCATCGCATCCTGATAGTCGCCGAAGCGCGGCAGGGCCTCGCTCAGGAAATGCGCGAAGGCGGCCTCCGCGTCCGCCCGCGTCACGGCGAACCAGAAAGGCTCTGTGTCCCCGAAATGGTCCGCGAAGCGGGCCGCGACGAGATCGAGCACCTCCCGCGTGTCCGCGGAAGGCGCAAAGCGGGGCGGGCGGGGCATGAAGAGGTCGGCGCGCGCAGGCTTGCGGTTTTCGGCATCGAAGTTCCAGCGCCCGCCACAGGGCTCCCCACCATCCATCAGCAGGCCCGTGCGGCGGCGCATCTCGCGATAGAAGAACTCCATGCGCAGGCCCTTGCGCTCACCGGCCCAGGCGCGGAAGAAGGCCTCGGGGCAGAGGAATCGGTCATCGGGCGAAAGGTCGAGCGTCCGCCCCTCCATCCAGGGGGCGTCGGCCCAGGCCTTCTGCGCCTCCAGAACGCGCCATTCGCCGGCTTCGGTCGCCGCCACGCGCTCGGGGCTCCAGCGTCCGACGGCGCGTTCCAGTTCGCCGCTGAAGGAGCCGGTGTTTGCGGGATCCGCGAGGCGCACATAGTCGACGCGCCAGCCATCCGCTTCCAGCTCGCGGGCGAAGGCCCGCATGGCTGCGAGGATGAAGGCGATCTTCTTCCTGTGGTGCGGTACATAGGTGGTCTCCTCGGCCACCTCCACCATCAGCACCACGTCCCGCTCGCGATCCCCGCCCCTGAGTGCGGAGAGGCCGGGCGAGAGCTGATCGCCCAGCACGAAGCGCAATGTCCCGATCTTTGCCATGTCACCCCGCAGCGTCACCCGCCCTATACGGGCGGGGCGGGCGGGCGGTTTGCACCAGCGTTTTGCGGAGCCTCTTAAGCGGCCGTGATGCGGGCGATGATGGCCTCGCGAGCCTTGCGGGAGGCCGAGAAGCGCTCGCGCACCGCCTGCACGATCTCCGCCGGTGCCTCCTGGGGCGTGCCGGACTGGAAGGGCGGGGCGGGCGCATATTCCAGTGCCAGCTGGACCCGCTGCGCGGTCTCCGCCCCCAGCAGCTCGGCGATCACGGTGAGGCCGAAGTCGATGCCGGAGGTGACGCCGCCGGCGGTGATGAGATTGCCGTCCCGCACCACGCGCCCTTCGGTCGGAATGGCGCCGAAGGCGGTGAGCAGGTCCACCGCATTCCAGTGGCTGGTGGCGCGCTTGCCCTTCAGGAGACCGGCGGCGCCCAGCACCAGAGAGCCGGTGCAGACGGAAGTGAGATAGCGCACCTCGCCCGCGCGGCTGCGGATGAAATCGAGCGCGTCCGCGTCCTCCATGAGCGCATTCACCCCCGCGCCACCGGGCACGCACAGCACATCAAGGGGCGGGCAGTCCGCATAGGTGGCGGTGGGCACCAGCGGCAGGCCAGTGGATGCGATGACGGGTGCGCGCTCGCGGCCGATCAGCAGCACTTCGCTCCCGGGCGCGGATGCGAACACCTCATAGGGGCCGGTCAGGTCCAACTGCTGGACATCAGGAAAGGCAAGGATGCCGAAACGAAGAGGCATGGGACACTCCGGAGCTTGACGCAGCCACCATAGGGCGATTGCATCTGGCGCAAATGCCAAATGCCCCTCGCTTTCTGCCAATGCCGGTCCGCCGGGTCGAAGTCCTGGCCTTCCCCGATGTCCAGTTGCTGGATGTCGCCGGTCCCCTGCAGGTCTTCGCGACGGCCAACGATCTGGCCAAAAGCGCCGGAGAACCCGCGCCCTATGAGATCGAGACCGTGGCGCGGGCACCCGAGGTGCGTACGTCCTCGGGCCTTCGGCTTGCCACCACAACGATCCCGGACGCGGAAGCCCCGCTCGACACCTTCGTTGTCGCCGGCGGGCGCGGGGTGAATGTCGCGATCCTCGACCCGGAAATGGTGGATCTCGTCCGGCGTCGATCCGCCGCCGCCCGCCGCACCGCTTCCGTGTGCAGCGGCGCCTTTCTGCTGGCTCAGGCGGGGCTGCTCGACGGCCGGCGGGCGGTGACCCACTGGCAGCGCTGTGCGGAATTCTCCCGGACCTTCCCGCATGTGAAGCTGGAGCCCGATCCCATCTTCGTGCGGGACGGCGACATCTGGACGTCCGCCGGCATCACGGCAGGGATCGATCTTGCGCTGGCGCTGGTGGAGGAGGATCTGGGCCACGGTCCGGCTCTTGCGGTGGCCCGCCAACTGGTCGTCTTCCTCAAGCGGCCCGGCGGCCAGGCGCAGTTCAGCGCCGCCCTCGACATGCAGGACGGCGGCGGGCGGTTTGACGCGCTGCACGGCTGGATGCTGGAGAACCTGAAAACCGATCTGTCGGTGCCGGTGCTGGCCGATCAGGCGGGAATGAGCGCGCGCAGCTTCGCTCGCCATTATCAGGAGACCACCGGCCGCACGCCGGCGCGTGCCGTCGAACAGATGCGGGTGGAAGCCGCACGCAGGCTTCTGGAGGCACGCACGAGCGTCAGCGAAGCCGCGCGCCGCTGCGGCTTCGGCACCGAGGAGACCATGCGGCGCAGCTTCCTGCGGCTGCTCTCAGTTTCCCCGCAGGCCTATCGGGAGCGGTTCTAGCTGAACCGCCCCGCGCCCGCGAAGGGCGCGGGGCAGGCGGCATTATGCGGCGTTGAGATCGCGGACGAAGGTTTCCACCACCTCCCGCAGGTCGGCGGCCTGGCTGGAGAGGCCCTGCGAGAGATCGAGCAGTTGCGAGGCAGCCGAACCGGTCTCGACGGCCGCGCGACCGACCCCTTCGATATTCTCCGTCACCTGATTGGTGCCGACGGCTGCCTGCTGACAGTTCTGCGCGATCTCGCCGGTGGCCGCGCCCTGTTCCTCCACCGCGCTGGCGATGGCGGCGGAGATGGACTTGATGTCGGAAACCACGCGCACGATCTCGCCCATGGACGATACCGTGCCCTGGGTCGCGGTCTGGATCTCGCCGATCTTCTGGGCGATGTCGTTGGTGGCGCGGGCCGTCTGTGTGGCGAGTTCCTTCACTTCGGTCGCCACCACCGCAAAGCCCTTGCCGGCCTCGCCCGCGCGCGCCGCCTCGATGGTGGCGTTGAGCGCGAGAAGGTTCGTCTGGTCGGCGATGCCCTTGATGAGATTGATCACGTCGCCGATGGCGGTCGCGGCGCCGGCAAGCTCCGTGATGCGGGCGTTGGACGCTTCCGCTTCGCGGAAGGCCACATCGGCCACCTCCGCGGAGTGGGCCACCTGCCCGGTGATCTCGCGCACCGAAATGGCGAGGCTGTCCGAGGACGAGGCTACCGTTTCCACGTTCGCCGCGGCCTGCTCCGCGGCGCTTGCCACGGCCTGGGCCTGACGGGACGTCTCCTCGGCGGTGGAGGAGAGGTTGCGGGCGGAATTCGCCACCTCTCCGGAGGACTGGGCGAAGCGGCCCGCCAGTTCCTGCATGCGGGCGACGAAGCCCACCGCAACGGTTTCCCGGCGGGCGAGGCGTTCACGCTCGGCGGCTTCGGTGGCAGCCTGCGCGGCGCGCAGTTCCTCGCCCTGCTGGAGCTGTCCGCGCAGCACGTCGAGGGCCTTGGCCATGGCGCCGATCTCGTCCTTGCGGGTGTCGCCGGTGATGGCCACGTCGAGCTTGCCGGCGCCGATCTGAGTCATGGCGGCAACCATGGCGTTGATGGGCGCCACGATGCCGCTGCGCACCAGAAGGGCGGCGATGAGAATGATGACCACAGTGGAGCCGATCACCCCGGCGAAGGTGAGCAGGATGGTGTTGCTGGTGGTCCGCTCGCCTTCCGCATTCATCGTGGCGATACGGTCCCGCATGATGTCGTTGATCTCGACAAGCGACGTGATTGTCTTGTTCAGGGCCGGCTCGCAATCCCGCTGCATCAGCCGCGAGGCGCGGGTGCTCATTGTCATGTCGCCGACCACGCTCGAAAGCTTCAGCGTCTCGGCGCAGGCCTGCTCATAGGCGGTGTGCAGCACGCGGGTGGCGGCGCCGATCCTGTCGGCGGCTTCGGGCATGGCCTTGGCGGCAAGACCCATG
This sequence comes from Azorhizobium sp. AG788, assembly GCF_004364705.1. NCBI lineage: Bacteria > Pseudomonadati > Pseudomonadota > Alphaproteobacteria > Hyphomicrobiales > Xanthobacteraceae > Azorhizobium > Azorhizobium sp. AG788. The sequence continues at coordinate 48,831 of NZ_SOBM01000008.1, read as the reverse complement.
CGGTCGTCGAAGCCCTTGAGTGCCTCGGCCTGTGCCGCACGGGCGGCCTTCACGTCGTCGTCGGAAAAGGCGGAGACCTGCCGGTAGATGGCGACGCTGGTGCTGGCGGCGAGACGGCCGGCGCGGGCGATGTTGATGGCTGCCGCCTGCGGCCCCTCCGCCTGGGTGCGATACATGTCGTTCAGCGCGGAGATGTTGTGCGTGGCGTAGTAGGCGCCGGCCGCGCTGGTGAGGCCGAGCACGAGCAGAAGGCTGACGACCTTCCAGATCATCGGAAAATTGCGATAGGACATGGGGGTATCTCGCGGACGAGCGCGCGCCGAAATATGCGGCGGAACGCAACGGGCCGATGGGCGGAGGTGACGCATCACGGTTCGCGTCCAGTCTTTCGCGGGGCTTGCGTCTTTCCTCCGCGCCAATGTGCCGGACGCCTTGCTGCCATGCGCATTTGCAGGTCCTCGCAACCCTCCGGTTGGTGGCCTTTCCCAAGCCGGCGTGGCAGGTTCCTGCCACGCTTTGCTGCGCTCGACGGCATTCCGTGATGCCTTGTGGGGCATTAGAGGAGCAGGCAGCTTCATCATTTCAAGCCATGCATCCGTCGGCCCCGGCCGGCGCCTGCGCGGATCACACGCGGCGCTTGCAATGCTCCGGGCCTCGGAGGCAGTGTGCCGCCATGGACCTTACTGATCGCCAGCAGGAGATTCTCGCCGTCGCCCGGTCTTCCGGTCGCGTCATGGTCGAGGACCTCGCCCTCCGTTTCCAGGTGACGCCGCAGACCATCCGCAAGGACCTGAACGACCTCTGCGACCGGCAGCTTCTGGCCCGGACCCATGGCGGGGCGGTGGTCACCTCCAGCGTCGAGAATGTGGCCTACGAAGCCCGCCGGCTGATCGCAGACGCGGAGAAGCGGGCCATCGGCCGCGCGGCGGCGGCGCTCATTCCTGACAAGTCTTCGCTGTTCATCAATATCGGCACCACCACCGAGGAGGTGGCGAAGTCGCTCGGAGACCGGCGCGACCTGCTCGTCATCACCAACAATCTGCATGTGGCGATGCAGCTCTATCCGAACCCCGACATGCGGGTGATTGTCGCCGGCGGACAGGTCCGCCACAGCGACGGTGCGGTGATCGGCGCCTCCGCCATCGACCTCATCCAGCAGTTCAAGGTGGACCTAGCCATCATCGGCGCCTCGGCCATCGACGAGGATGGAGCGCTGCTGGATTTCGACTATCAGGAGGTGCGCGTCAGCCAGGCCATCATCGCCAATGCCCGGCGCGTAGTGCTGGTCTCCGACCATCTGAAGGTCGGCCGCTCGGCGCCGGTGCGCATCGCCCACCTGAAGCAGGTGGACGTGTTCGTCACCGACAAGATGGTCTCCTCCCGCCTCGCCAAGGTGTGCCGTGAGGCGAATGTGGAAGTGATCGAGGCGGGGGAGTAGGCCCGTCCCCTCAGGCCGGACGCACGTTCCAGAACACCGCCGTGCCGTTCATGATGCCGGTGATGGCGGTGCGATAGGCGGTCGGCTGCTTGTAGAGGCCGACGGGATAATAAGGCACCTCCTCGAAGGCGAGGGCCTGGATATCCCGGCAGATGCGCTGCTGCTCGGCCAGTGTCGGCGCGGAGAGCCACTGGGCACGCAGCGTGCCCATCTTCTCGCTCTTGTACCAGCCCGCCGTGCCGGCATCGCCGCGCAGATTGGTGTTGCCTGCGGGGTTGAGCCAGTCGATGCCCTGCCAGTTGCCGACACCAGCACTCCAGCCGCCCTGATCCACCGGATCCTTCTTGAGCTGGCGCTGGAGGATGGCACCGAACTCCATGGCGGCATATTCGACGTTCATGCCGACCTGTTGCAGCATGTCGAAGGCGACATCTCCAAGCGGCTTCTGGGCGGCGGAATTGGCCGGCACCATCAGCACCACCTTCTCACCATTGTAGCCCGCGGCCTTCAGCGCCGCCTTGACCTTGGCATAGTCCCGCGGGCCGTTGAACGCGTCGAGCCCCACGTCGCTCGCGAAGGGCGTGCCGGGGGCGAAGAAGCCGATGGGCGTCGTCTGATATTGCGGATCATCCCCCGCCACCGCCGTCATGAAGCTGGACTGGTCGATGGCGCCGAACAGGGCGCGGCGGATGGCCGGATTGTCGAAGGGCGGCTGGAGGTGGTTCACCCGCAACATGCAGGCATAGCCGCGCGGATCGAGAATGCGGGTGGAGACGCCCTTCGCCTTTTTGAGGATGGGCAGCAGGTCGTGAGGGGCGGTTTCCTGCCAGTCCTGCTCGCCGGTCTGGAGGGCGGCGGCTCCCGTCGCGGCGTCCGGCATGGTGGTCCAGACCACGCGGTCGTAATGGACGATCTTCGGCCCGGCGGTCCAGTCCGGCGTGCCGCTCTCGCGCGGCTTGTAACGCTCGAAGCGGGCATAGACGTTGCGTGCGCCCTGCACCCGCTCGTCGGCCACGAAGCGGAAGGGGCCGGACCCCACCACCTCGGTCAGCGGCTTGAACGGATCCTGCGTCGCGTGGCGCTCCGGCATCATGAATGGCGCCTGCACCGCCGCCTTGCCGAGGGCGGCGGGCAGCAGGGGGAAGGGGCGCTTGAGGCGGAAGCGGATGGTGCGGTCGTCGGGGGCGGAGAGTTCGTCCGTGGCGGACATCAATTCCGCGCCGAAGCCGTCGCGCTTGGCCCAGCGCTTGATGCTGGCCACGCAGTCGCGCGAGAGCACCTTCTCCCCATCGTGCCACACGAGGCCCTCGCGGAGTGTCAGGTCCCATTGCAGCCCGTCATTGCTGACGAGATGGCCTTCCACCATCTGCGGCGAGGCTTCGAGCGCCGAATTCATGCCGTAGAGCGTGTCATAGACCATGAAGCCATGGTTCCGGGACACCTGCGCGGTGGAATAGATCGGGTCGGTGAAGGTGAGGTCGATCACCGGCACGAAACGCAGCGTGGTCTGCGCCTGCGCCCGCACGATGGAGGGCAGGGACACCAGCGGCGCGGCGGCGGCCGCGCGCAGGAAAGAGCGCCGGGAGAGCAGCATCGGGCAGGGCCTTGTTGGCGGAAGGAGAACGCCCGGCCAGATGGGCCGGGCGGGGAGAGTCGGCGGGCAATCAGGCCGTCGGCTCGTGGGCCTCGAAATGGGCGGTGATCTCGGCACCCGTGGCGGTCCAGATGTCGCCGCGATCGCGCACCCAGGTCAGGAACTCGCGCAGCAGCTTCAGCCGCATGGGCCGTCCGCTCACCTGCGGGTGCAGGACGGTGGTGATGAGCCCGCCCCAGTCGGCGGTTTCCTCAAGCTCGTCCTTCCAGATGGACAGCACGTGCTCGCGCGGGAACAGCGGGCGCGGCGAATAGCGATTGGTGAGGCCGTAGAGCCAGTCATCATAGGTCATGGTGACCGGAAGCTCAACGAGGCCCGGCGTGCCGTCCGCCAGCACGTGGCGGTAGGGCCGCACATCATCGCGCCAGGAGGAGGAATATTTCAGCCCGCGCTCTTTCAGCAGCACGCGGAGTTCCTCGCAGCTTTCGCCATAGGGCGCGCGATAGCCCACCGGCACCACGCCGAGGCGCCGCTTCAGCGTCTCAAGCCCCCGGTCCACTTCCTCCGTGAGCGAGGGGTCGCCTGGCATGGGCATGATGTGATGGAAGCCGTGATGGCCGATCTCGTGCCCCGCCTTCAGGATCGCCTCGCAGGTGGCGGGATGGGCCTCCACGCTCCAGCCGGTGATGAAGAAGGTGGCCTTCATCTCCAGCTGGTCGAACAGTTGCAGCATCTTCGGCACGCCCACGCGCGCCTCGAAGCCGCCGAAGGACATGGTGACCAGTTCCTCATAGCGGGCCGGATCCTTCGAGGTCCAAGCGCTTTCCGCATCCACGTCGGCGGAGAGGAACATGGCGCCACGCTTGCCGTGCGGCCAGGGAATGAGCGGGGCGGCCGGCGCGCGGTTGGCCGGGGCCAGAGGAAGGCGCGCGAAGGCGTCATTGTCCGGCATCGATCGTGACCTCTTGAATGCCGTTTCGGGAAAGCGTCCAGGTGGCGAGCAGCTTGGCGTATGTGCCATCGGCGATCAGCCCGCGCAGGGCGTCCGCGAGGGCATCACGCAGGCCGGTGGCCTCCTTGTTGGTGGCAAGGCCCATGAGCGTCCAGCGGGTGGGCTCTCCCACCAGAGCGTAGGTGTTGGGTTCCTGGGCCATGATATAGGGCAGCGTCTCGTCGCCCTGCATGGCGGCATCGATGCGGCCCTGCCGGAGCTGCGTGCGCGCATCCGCCGAGCCTTCGGTGCCCACCACAACGATCGCCGGCTTGCCGGCGCCGACGCAGGCGGTGTCGGAGAAGTCCTTGATGACGCCGGGCAGCGAGGTGCGGCGGCTCGCGCCCACTTTCTGGCCGCAGAGGGCCTCGCGGTTCGGGAATTCCGACGCGCGGCTCGCCTGCGTGAAGAATTGCGTGCCCGAGCGCAGATAGTCGATGAAGCTCGCGCCATCGCGGCGGGTGGGCAGGTCGCTCATGCCGGAGAGGATAATGTCCACGCGCCCGGTCTTCAGCGCCGGCAGCATGGCCTCGAAGCTCGTCTCCTGCCACTGCATCTTGAGCCCCAGCTTTTCGGCCAGCGCATTGCCGAGCGCGATGTCGAAGCCGTTGAGTTGGCCAGTGGCGGGATCCTTGAATTCCAGCGGCGGATAATTGGGAATGACGGCGACGATGATCGTGCCGCGCGTCTTGATTTCGGTGGGAATTTCCGCTGCGCCGGCGGCGAGGGGAAGAAGCAGGCAGGCGCCGAGCAGAAGGCGTTTCAGCATGATGCGTCTCCGGTTAGCCGAGAACGGCGGATAGGAAAGCCTGTGTGCGGGCTTCGCGGGGCTGGCCGAGCACCTGCTCGGCGCTGCCCGCCTCGACGATGCGGCCCTGATCCATGAACACCACCCGGTCCGCCACCTCGCGGGCGAAGCCCAGTTCGTGGGTGACGACAATCATGGTCATGCCGGAGGCGGCGAGTTCCTTCATGACGGCGAGCACCTCGCCCACCAGTTCGGGATCGAGCGCCGAGGTCGGCTCGTCGAACAGCATCACCTTCGGCTTCATGCAGAGCGCGCGGGCGATGGCGACACGCTGCTGCTGGCCGCCGGAGAGCTGGGCGGGATAGTGGCCCGCCTTGTCCGCAAGGCCCACGCGGGCGAGAAGGTCGCACGCTTCCTGCTCCACCGCCTTGCGCTCGCGCTTCTGCACCTGCACCGGCCCCTCGACGATGTTCTCCAGCGCCGTCATGTGCGGAAAGAGGTTGAAGCGCTGGAACACCATGCCGGTGGCGAGACGCTGGCGGGCAATCGCGGCTTCCGGCAGGCGGTGCAGGCGGCCGTTATGGATGGAGAAGCCGTTTAGCTCGCCATCCACCCAGATGGCGCCGGCGTCCTGCTCCACGAGCTGGTTCACGCAGCGCAGGAGCGTGGTCTTGCCCGAGCCGGAGGCCCCGATGATGCACACAACCTCGCCGGAAGAGACATCCAGCGAGACATGGTGGAGCACCTGAAAGGCGCCGAAATGCTTTTCCAGCCCGACGATGGAGACGATGGGAGCGGTGCTCATCGGCCACCTGCCGTGCCGCGCGCGAACCGGCGCTCCAGCAGCATCTGCAAGGGAGTGAGCAGGGACACAATCGCAAGATACCAGATGGCAGCGACGATCAGCAGCTCGATGACCCGGGAATTGGCGTAATAGATGTTCTGCGCGCTGTGCAGGATTTCCGTGAACTGGATCACGGACGCCAGCGAGGTCAGCTTCACCATGCCGATGAATTCGTTGCCGAGTGGCGGAATGATCACCCGCATGGCCTGCGGCAGCACGACGCGGCGCAGCGCCAGAAGGCGCGTCATGCCGATGGCTTTCGCCGCCTCATACTGGCCAGTGTCCACCGCTAGCAGGCCCGCACGCACCACCTCCGACGTATAGGCGCCCTGATTGATGCCGAGGCCGAGGAGGGCGGCCACCACCGGCGTCATCACGTCCACCGTGCGCACCGTCCACACGCCGCTGAGGCCGAGCCGGGGGAAGATGAGCGCGAGGTTGAACCACAGCAGCAGCTGGAGGATGACCGGCGTGCCCCGGAACAGCCAGACATAGCCCATGGCGACGCCGCGCAGCACCGGATTGGGCGACATGCGCATGATGGCAGTGATGACGCCGAGCAGGATGCCCACCGCCATGGCCGCGAACGTCATGACGACGGTGTTGAGCAGGCCCGTGAGAATGACCGGCGCTGTGAGGAAGGTGCCGACAAACTGCCATTCGATCATGCCCACCGCGAAAGCGCGGGCGAGGGCCGCCAGCAGCAGCAAGATGACCGCAACCGCGATCCATCGCCCCCAGTGGCGCTGCGGGGCGATGCTGTAGCCCGAGATGTCGGGCAATGGCGCGGTCATCGCTGCACTCCGGTCACTCCTTGCCCTGAATGATCATGCGGGAAGAACAGCGCCGACCTGCTCCACCAGCCGCCGGTAATGCTCGGGGCGGCGATGGGCGGCGAAATTGAACATCTTCTCCTTGCCCTGCCGGCAGGCATCGAGATCGCAATCCGCCACCAGAACCTCGTCCTCAAGCGTCTTGGCCTGCGCCACCAGCACGCCATTGGGGTCGACGATGCAGGAGCCGCCGATGAGGGCCGAGCCGTCCTCGTCGCCTGCCTTGGCGACGCTGACCGCCCAGGTGGCGTTCATATAGGCATTGGCCTGCGCCACCAGCGTGGAGTGGAAGGTGCGCAGCGCGGCATCCTCGGTGTTGCCGCCGTTGGGGTCATAGGCGGCGGAATTGTAGCCCATGAGCATCAGTTCAACGCCTTGCAACCCATAGGCGCGCCACGCCTCGGGCCAGCGGCGGTCGTTGCACACGAGCATTCCCAGAACGGGAGACTGCCATGCCTGCGGCCCGCGGAAGGCCGGAAAGCCGAGGTCGCCATATTCGAAATAGCGCTTCTCAAGCTGCTGGAACCGGTCACCGGGGCGCGGCTCGACGGAGCCCGGCAGATGCACCTTGCGATACTTGCCGAGGATGGTGCCGTCCGGCCCAACCGTGATGGAGCTGTTGAAGCGCTGACCAGCGGGGGTCAGTTCCGCATAACCCACATAGAAGCCGACACCGAGCGCCCGCGCCCGGTCGAACAGGGGCTGCACGCCGGGATTGGGCATGGCGGTTTCGAAGCTTGCCAGCAGTTCGGCGTCGTCCAGCAGCCAGCGCGGGAAGAAGGTGGTGAAGGCCAGCTCGGGAAACACCACAAGCTGCGCGCCATCGGCGGCGGCCACCTCCAGAAGGCGGATCATGCGGTCGAGTGTCACCGCACGCGGCTCCGTCCGGGAGGTGGGGCCCATCTGGGCGGCGGCGAGGCGGAGAACGCGGGTCATGGGCAGGCTGGCTTTCGAGAAGTGATCGAATTTTCGTCACTTCAGAGCCTCGCACACTCTTTGCGCATTTCAACGTTCTTGATTATAAAAACGCAGCCTTCGCCATTTGCATTCCGAATAGGTGCGCGATGAACCTGCGCCAGCTGGAGATCTTTCGCGCCGTTATGCGGTGCCAGACCACCATGGGCGCGGCGACCGCGCTGTCCATGTCCCAGCCGGCGGTGAGCAACGCGCTCAAGCAGATGGAGAGCCAGATTGGCTTCCTGCTGTTCGACCGCATCAATAACCGCCTCTTCCCCACCGATGCGGCGCGGATGATCTATGAGGATTCCGAGCCCCTGTTCGCCATGCACGCCGCCCTTGAAACGCGCGTGCGCGACCTGCGGGACGACAAGGTGGCGCGCCTGCGCATCCTGTCCACGCCGCCGCTCGGCCATGGGGTGATTGCGCAGACGCTGGTGCGCTTTGCCGCCGCCAACCCCAAGGTGCGCGTGGGCTTCGATGTGCGCCATCTGGACGAGGTGATCGAGGGGGTGGAAACGGGCGCGGCCGACCTCGGCTTCGGCCTCGCGCTGGGCGACACGCCAGCCCTGAAGGTGCAGGCGTTGCATGAGGGGGCGATGGTCTGCGTGTGCCGGGAGGACCATCCGCTGGCGCGGGAAGAGGTGGTGACGCCGGATCTCCTGAGGGGCCGCAGCTTCGTGGGGCTGGAGGGCGAAACGCGCATGGGCCAGTCCGTCCGCACGGCGTTCGAGGCGTCTGGCGTGCCTTATGAGGCGAGCGTGATGGTGCGCTATTGCGGCACCGCCTGCGTGCTCGCGGCGGCGGGACTCGGGGCTGCGGTGGTGGATGCCTTCTCCCCGGCGTCATCTGGGCAGGCAGGGCTCGTAGTGCTGCCTTTCGCGCCCCGCGTGCCTTGCGTCGCCTCCGCCTTCTGGTCGGGCCTGCGGCGTCCACCGGTGGCGGCCGGGCGCTTTCTCGATGCGCTGCGGGTCACGCTGTCCGTGACGGTGCCCCATCTGGTGGGCCAGGGTGGCTGAGCTCTATTCGCAACGGGAATACAGGGGACGGCAATTTCATAGCGGTGAGGATTGAACACGCCGCGCATCCGCGCGCGCATCTTCCATAATCGAGGCATGACGCGGCCACGGGCCGCCGGCAGAGAGGATGCCCCCATGTTCGCCCCCACCACCACCGCCGTCTTCGGCTCCTATGTGCTGGCGCAGGGAGTAGACGGGCCTGAGGTGCTGCGTGATCACTGGGTGCTCACCGAGGGGCGCCGCATCGCCGCCATTACGCCCACCCGGCCCGAAGGCGCGGATGTGGTACTCGACGCACCCGGCCGTTTCGTGCTGCCGGGCCTCATGAACCTGCACAATCACTGCTTCAGCGAGATGGTGGCGCGTACCCACACGGAGGACGGTGCGGGGCGCAAGAACAACCAGTCCGTGGTCTATACGGTGCTCCTGCCCCTCACGCGGACCGGGCTCGACATTCTCTCCCCCGACGAGCGCATGGCCATCGCCCGCCTCGGCATCCTCCAGATCCTGAAGGGCGGTGCGACCACCGTCATGGAGCCGTTCCGGAACGGCCTGCCGGAGATGTTCGAGGCGGCCGAAGAGATGGGCCTGCGCTTCTACGGCGCGCCCTATCTCTTCTCCACCGCCGATGCCCGCGCCGATGCGGATGGCACCGTGCGCTACAAGGGCAGCGACGGCGAAGCCGACCTTGCCGCCTGGAACGCGCTCTACCAGCGCTGGGATGGCGCGGACGAAGGTCGCATCCGCCTCGCCATGAGCCCCCACGCCACGGATACCTGCGACCCGGACCTGCTGCGGGCGGCGGCGGCGCGGGCGCGGGAGCTGAATGTGCCCATCACCACCCACCTCGCCCAGAGCGAGCGGGAGGTCGCGACCATCCGCGAGCGCCACGGCCGCTCGCCGGCGGAATATCTGGACTGGCTCGGCCTTCTCGCGCCGGATCTCCTGGCAGCCCACTGCATCGCCAGCACGGACGATGACCTGCGCCTGATGGCGGCGCGGGGCATGACCGTGCTCAACTGCCCCCGCGTCTTCGCCCGCGCCGGCATGGTGGCCAATTTCGGCCGCTTCCGCAGCTTCGGCATCCGCACGCTGGTGGGCACGGACGGTTATAACCTCGACCTTCTGGGAGAATTGAGCGCGGCGGCCCTCATCTCCAAGACGCAGGCGGGTTCCGCCACCATCGCCTCGGCGCCGGAGTTGATCGCCGCCGTCACCAGCGAGGCGGCAGCGGCCATCTCGCGGCCGGACCTTGGCGCGCTCCGGCCCGGCGCGACGGCAGACCTCACCGTGATCGACCTCACCCATCCCCACCTCCAGCCGCTGTTCGATCCCCGCCGGGCGCTGGTGTGGCTCGCCAATCGCGCGAATGTGGATGCGGTGATCGTGGACGGGCGCGTGCTCGTTTCGGGCGGGCGTTATGTCCATGCCGATGAGGCGGCGATCGTTGCCGCCGGCACCGCCGCCATCCAGCGCATCTGGGATCTGCCGGAAGCCCGCGCCGCGTTCGCGAGCTGACCGCGCTGACGCCGCGTCGGCGCAGGGTGGACGGGCGCGGCATTTCGTGCTTTCGAGCCTCCGCCGCCTTGGCGCTGGCAGATGTGCCGCGCGGCGGGACAGGAGACAGGTTCAGTGGAAGCCGTTGACCGCGTGCGCGAGGCCCTGAAGGCCGCCGATCATCCCGACAGCATCGCCGCCTTCGAGAGCGGCACGCGCAGCGCGGCGGACGCTGCCGCCTCCGTCGGCTGTGACGTGGCGCAGATCGCGAAATCCATCATCTTCCGCGCCGGGGATGAGCCTGTGCTGGTGGTGGCCTCGGGCAGCAACCGCATCGACCGCAAGAAGGTGGCGGCGGTGACGGGCCTTGCGGTGAAGCCCGCCGATCCGGCCTGGGTGCAGGAAAAGACCGGCTTTGCGGTGGGTGGTGTCGCGCCCGTGGGCCATGCCTGCGGCGTGACCACCCTGATCGACGCCGATCTGATGGCGCTCGATCCCGTCTGGGCTGCTGCCGGCTCGCCCATGCACGTGTTCCGCACCACGCCGCAGGAACTGGTGCGCCTCACCGGCGGCGCCGTCGCGGACGTGCGGCAGGACTGACGAGCGGATGAAGTGGAGAAGCCGGCAGTTCACCCGCTGCCGGCGTCTCCATTTTTGGGCTCAGGCCGCGTCGCGCACCTCCGGCGTTGCGATGCCGCCGGCCACCCGCGCCCGCACGCGCAGGGCATTGCCGGGCAGATAGGCGATGGGCATGTCTTCCACTTCCACCGTCTTGAGGCTGTCCCGATCCGCGCCCGCCGCTACCGCCCGGTCGCGGGCGATGGTGAGGGCCGCTTCGATGGCCGCATCGCGGGAGAGATCGCGGAACACCTGATCGGTCTCCCCGCTCACCTGCGCGATGGCCGCGCCCACCGCATTGGCGCAATCGCCATGGGGCACGCGCACGATCTGCGAGCAGCCGGTGAGCTTCTCGGGTACGAGGAAGGCCCCGCCGCCGACCGCCAGAAGCGGCACTTCACCCGCCTCGGTCTTCATGCGGTCCACATTGTCCTCAAGCTGCTGGCGCGCATTCTCCAGCGCCGCTTTGATGAGGCCGGCGGAGAGATGCTGCACGCGGGCGCGGTCGCCGATGTCCAGAAGCCCGGCGGCCACCGCAATGTCCGTGGCGGTGAGCTGGGTGCCGCCGAAGACCAGGGCGTCCTGCGTCAGCCGGTAGCCCACCGAGAGCGGGCCGATGCGGCCCGTGTCCGGGTCCACATGGCTGCCGCCGCCTAGCCCGATGGAGAGCAGGTCCGGCATCCGGAACAGGGTGCGCACGCCGCCCACCTCCACCACCGAATTCGCCTCGCGGGGGAAGCCATGGCGCAACTGGCCGATGTCCGATGTGGTGCCGCCCACATCCACCACCATGGCGTCCTCAAGGCCGGACAGATGGGCCGCGCCGCGCATGGAGTTGGTCGCTCCAGAGGCAAAGCTCATGACCGGGAACTGGGTCGCCACCTCTGCCTGCATGACCGTGCCGTCATTCTGGGTGAGGTAGAGCGGGGCATCGATGCCGCTGTCCGCGATGGCCTTCCGGAAGGCCGAGACAGTGGTGGCAGCGAGATCGCGCAGCGCGGCATTGAGCAGCGCCGCATTCTCCCGCTCCAGAAGGCCGATGCGGCCGAGGTCGTGGGAGAGGGTGACGGCGATGTCCGGGCATTCCTCCAGCAGAATGTCCCGCGCCTGTTCCTCGCCGCTGGGATCGAGCGGGGAGAAGATGGCCGAGATGGCGACCGAGCGGATGCCGTGGTCCCGGATGCGCCTGGCTGCCGCGCGCACGCCGGCCGTGTCCAGCGGCATGAAGGGGCGGCCGTCATAGTCATGCCCGCCTTCGAGCATGAAGACCTCGCCATTCACCAGCGCGCCGAGATCCGACGGCCAGTCGCAGAAGGGCGGGAGCGCGGCGCTCGCCGGCATTCCGAGGCGGATGGCGGCCACCTTCTGGAGGTGGCGGCGCTGCACCACCGCATTGATGAAATGGGTGGTGCCGATGACCACCGCATCCACCTTGCCGCCCGTCGCCGGATGCTGGCGCAGCGCCGCGAGGGCGTCGAGAATGCCCGTGGTCACGTCCGCCGTGGTGGCGCGCTTCACGGAATGGATGACGGTGGTGCCGTCGATGAGCACGGCATCCGTATTGGTGCCGCCGACGTCGATGCCGATGCGCCGCATGGGTCAGGCTCCCCGTCCTTCGGACGGCTGGAAGAGGGAATGGAAATCGAGGTCGTAGCCGAAGGCGCGCGGGCCCACATGCTCCAGACCCTTGGGCGTCGTCAGCACGGCGGGGGCGGGCAAAGCGATGATGCTCACCCGCTGGCCATAGCGCACCGTCTCGGTGCCGACGCCATTGCCGGTCACGCTGTCGAGGACGCAGATGAGGTCCGGCGAAGTGGCGATGGCCTTGCCGTCGCGCCAGGCGACGATCCACTCGTTCTGGAAGGAGAGTTCAAGGCGGCTGCCGCGATCCTCCTCCAGCCCCTCCACGACGGCGCTGCCGCGCAGAAAGCCTTCCGTGGTGCGCCGGGCCACATCCACCACCTTGCCGGTGAAGAGTTTCAGCCCGCCCTCGGAGGCGAGGATGGCGGCTACCGGGTCTTCATGGCGGCGGTTCGCCTCCATCACCACATGGCCGATGCGGATAGCGGCGGTGGTGGTGAAGTGGATGCCCCAGTCCTTCACCTCGCGGCCCGTGCGCGGGGCTTTTGAGGTGGAGGCAATGGAGCCCATCTCGACGCAGATCTTGCGGCTCGCCCGCTCCATCCACTTCCAGCTCGGCACCTTGGTGACCACGGCCTCAATGCCGCGCGGATCATAGAGCGTGCAGGGATAGGGCTTGAGGCCGCCGATGGCCACCGAGGTCATCTGTGCTTCGGGGAAGGCGCGGCCCATGCAGTCCGCATCCACCACCGGAATGCCCAGCTCGGCCGCCGCCATGAGGGCCTGCACGCCGTTGCCGCCGCCGATCTCCACCGACATCACGGCGCGGAACTTGATGCCGTTGATCTCTTCCTGCATCCGCACCGCGCGGGCGGTGTTGCGGCTGTCGGCGAGGCGCTCCTGTCCCACCAGCGGCGCGCCCATGTTGGAGACGACCGCCACCCATTCATCGTCGGCCAGATCGAGCGGCGACATGAGCTGGACGCGGCGCCCCTCCGCGTAGAGGCGGCGCATGTTGAGGAGGCCGAGATAGGGGCTGCCGCCGCCCCCGGTGCCCAGCACCCAGGCGCCGATGGCCAGGGCCTCGATCTCGTCCGCGGTGATCTCGCGCAAGGCAGGCGCACGCACTTGGGCGCTCATGACAGAAGTTCCTCGACGATGCGGGCCGCGGTGGCGATGCCGAGCACGACCGGCCCCTTGTAGGTGTGGCGGACGCGGGCCTTGTTGGCGCTGGAATAGCTCATGCAATCCATCACCACGAGGTCCGGCTGGAGCGCAGCCATTTCGGCGGCGGCGGCATCCACGGCCGCCTCGTCCGAGCCCGGCTGGAGCGTGACGCCGACCACCTCGACGCCATCGCGCTCCCACTTCTTGTGAATCAGCGCGCTCTGCTCGGCGAGCGGCGAGAAGACGCCGAGCCGCCCCTTGGGCAGCACCGCTTCCACGAGCTTGTGCAGCACGGCGGAGGGGAAGATGACCTTGCCGTCTTCCGGCAGGTTGGGGAACTTGCCGGTGCAGGCCATGAGCGTGACCGCGACGCCTTCTTCCGCGAAACGGGCGATCTGGTGGGCGGCGCGTGCCTCCACCTCCTTCTTGCTGATCTTCACGGCATCGCCGGAGGGCAGCAGGGTGAAGAGGGAGTCGGCCCCGTCCTTGGGCGGAATGGCGTCGATCTCGGCGCGCGTCATGCCATCGAGGGCGCCTCGCAGGTCGATCTCGAAATGGGGAGAGACCACGGCGGCGATCTCCGCCGCGATGGTCGGGCGGGGGCTCTGGCCGATCACGACCACGCCCATGCGCGTCTTTTCCATGGTGGATCAGTCCTTCAGGATCACGAGGTCGCCCGGCGTCCAAGACAGGGAGACGGCGGTGCCGGCGGCGAGCGGCGCGCCGCTGCCGTCATTGGGGCTCTGGGCCAGCAGATGGCGATTGCCGGCGAGGGCGACGCGATAGAGCACATGCCCGCCCTGGAAATTGGCGCTCTCGATGGTGCCCCTCGCGATGCCGGGAGCGTCGCCGGGGGCCAGCCGCACCTTCTCCGGCCGCAGGCCGACGGAGATGAGGCCGGCGAGGCCTGGCGTCTCGGGCAGCGGGATCACGAAGCCGTCGCCGACCTTCAGCGCCGGGCCGCCATCGGTGGTGGCGGCAAGCTCGCCCTTGAACAGATTGGTCTCGCCGATGAAGTCTGCGACGAAGCGGGTGGCCGGGCGATCATAGATCTCCACCGGCGTGCCCACCTGCTCGATCTTGCCGCGCGAGAGCACTGCGATGCGATCGGACATGGCGAGCGCTTCCTCCTGATCGTGGGTCACGAACACGAGGGTCACACCCAGCTTCTTCTGCAACTGCTTCAGCTCGAACTGCATGGACTGGCGCAGCTTCTTGTCGAGCGCGCCGAGCGGCTCGTCGCACAGCAGCACGCGTGGCTCGATGACGATGGCCCGCGCCAGCGCCACGCGCTGCTGCTGGCCGCCGGAGAGCTGGCCCGGCATGCGGTCCTCGAAGCCGGTGAGGGCCACCATGGCGAGCGCCTCGTCCACCTTCTTCGCGATGGTGGCGCGGGCCAGCCCGCGCATCCTGAGGCCGAAGGCGACGTTCTCCCGCACCGTGCGGTGGGGGAAGAGTGCGTAGTTCTGGAACACCATGCCCATGTCGCGCTTGTGCGCGGGCACGCGGGTGATGTCCACGCCCCCGACGCGGATGATGCCTTCGCTCGGCATCTCGAAGCCGGCAATCATCCGCAGCGTCGTGGTCTTGCCGCAGCCAGAGGGCCCGAGCAGGGAGAAGAACTCCCCCGGCTCGATGGTCATGTCGATGGCATCGACGGCGCGGGTGGCGCCGTCATAGCTCTTGGACACGCCGGCGATTTCGATCCGTGCGCTCATGCGCGGAAGATCCGGTTCACGCGGCTGTCGATGGCGTCCTTGTGGGCGTTGTACCACTTCCAGTCCACCTGGATGAGGCTCGCCACCTTCTCCGGGGTGGTGAGCAGGCGGGAGGCATAGGGCTCGTCCAGCTTCACCATCTTGTTGGAGGGCGAATACCACACCGCCTGCGCCAGCTTCTTCTGCACGTCCGGCGAGAGCATGTAGTTGACGTAGGCGTTGGCGAGTTCCTTCACCTTGCTGCCGGGGGTGATGGTGAGCACCTGCTCCAGCGCCAGAACACCTTCCTTCGGCGCCACGAAAGCGGTCGGCGGCTTGTCGTCATAATAGCGGTTGATGCCGCTGTCGTGGATGATGCACATGCCGACTTCGCCGGAGAGGAGCATCTTCTCCATCGCGCCGGTGAAGTCCACGAGCTTGATCGGCTTCACCTTTTCCAGCGCCGCATAGGCGGCGTCGAGATCGGTCGGTCCCTTGCCGTAGAGCATGCCGCACATGGGCACGAAGGCTTGGCCGAGGCTGTTCACCGGGATCACATAGCCGCCACGCACACCGTTGTAGCGCTCGTCCCAGAGGTCCTTCCAGGAGGTCGGCGTCGGATAGCCCTTGTCCGTGCGCATGCCGAGGCCGATGGCGCTGGTGAAGATGGAGACGCCGACGATCTTGTCGCTGATGGCAAACGGATAGACGTCGGCAAGGTTGGGCACGAGCTTGGGGTCGATCTTGGGCTCGACGAGCCCCATCTCCACCGCCGCCCACTGTTCGTTGGAATTGGTGTGCAGCACGTCATAGATGGGCGCCGAGCGCGGGCTCGCCTGCAGCTTCGGCAGGAAGGGCAAGGCGGTGTCCGTGACCACCTTGCACTTGAACTCCTTTTCGAAGGCGGGAACCACGTCCGCCGACATGACTTGCCCCCACTTGCCGCCCCAGCCCGTGATGCGCAGCGTCGCTGCCTCCTGGGCGCGCGAGACATGCGGGGCGGCGATGGCGCCCGCCCCGAGGGCGGCGCCGGCGGCGAGGAACTGACGGCGGCTGAGGGACGTCCTGTGCTCGGTCATGGCTGGGTTTCCCGTCTGGAAGGTGTTTGTTTTCAGAGCTTGACGTAGGAGCGGAGACCCACCGTGCGGTCGAGGCCGATGACGACCAGCGCGGCGAGGAGGATGGAGACCACGGACGCGGCACCAATCGTGCCGTCGAGGTCGTATTTCAGATAGTTGAACAGCGTGATGGGCAGCGTCTCCTGCCCCGGCGTGACGAGGAACAGCGACACCGGAAACTGGTCGAAGGAGACGATGAAGGCGAAGATGCCGCCGGCGATGACGCCGGGCTTGATGAGCGGCAATGTCACCTCGAAGAATGTGCGTTGCGGGCTGGCGCCGAGATTGCGTGCCGCCTCTTCCAGCCGCAGGTCGAAATTGTGCAGCACGGCCAAAGTGGTGCGCACCACATAAGGCACCGTGACGAGGCAGTGGCCCACCACCAGCCCCCAGAGCGGGCGGCCGACATCCATCAGCACATAGGTCTGGAACAGGGCAAGGCCGGTGAGGATCGCCGGCAGCATGAGCGGCGAGAGCATGATGGCGGTGATGAAACGCGAGCCAGGCACATTGCCCCGCGCAATGCCGAGCGCCGCGCTGGCACCGAGAACGGTCGCGGCGACCGTGGTGAGCGCCGCCACCTCAAGGCTCAGCGCGAGCGCCGACATGAACTGGCTGGATGCGAAGAACTTGTCGAACCACTTCAGCGAGATGCCGACCGGTGGAAACTCGATATAGGGCGTGGGGTTGAGCGCGAAGACGAAGATGATGGCGATGGGCAGCAGCAGGAAGGCCAGCACCGCCCAGTTGGCTGCGAGATAGAGGAAGCGGCCGAGTTTCAGGGAGAGCATGGCCGGGCCTCACGCAAGGTCCCGCTGGCCGCTGACGGCCGCGAGAATGTGGTTGTAGGCGAACACGAGGATCAGCGAGAGGGTGAGCAGCACCATGCCGAGCGCCGCTGCGAAGCCGATGTTGAAGTTCGCGGAAATCTGCTGATAGATCAGGATCGGCAGCGTCATGATCTGGAAGCCGCCCATCAGGATCGGCGTCACATAGGCGCTGATGGCCAGCGCAAAGACCAGCAGCGAGCCGGCGAGGATGCCAGGCACGCTGAGCGGCAGCGTCACCTCGATGAAGGCGCGGATGGGGCTTGCCCCGAGGTTCTGCGCCGCCTGCTCCAGCCGCTCGTCGATGCGGCCGATGACGCCGGTGAGCGTCAGGATCATGAAGGGCAGATAGATATGCACGAGGCCGAGCACGATGCCAAACTCGTTATACATCAACTGCATGGGCGCGAAGCCGAGGGCCTGAAGAATCTGGTTCACGACGCCCTTGTCGGAGAGCAGCGCCATCCAGGCGAAGGTGCGCACCACGATGCCGGTGAGCATGGGCATCAGCACCGCCATGAGCAGCAGGGCGTGCAAGGAGCGGCTCTTGATGCGCGCCATCAGGTGGGCGAGGGGATAGCCGAGGATGAGCGTCGCTGCGGTGGTGTAGAGGCCGATGCGAACGGTGGTCCACATCACTTCGAAATAATACGGATCGTCGAGAATGCGCTCGTAATGGCGGGTGGTGGCGGTGACATTTGGCATCACCACCGGATTGCCGGTGAGAAAGCTCATCACCGCCATGAGACCGATGGGCAGGAAGAAGAACAGGGCGAAGAACAGCGCGCTCGGCAGCAGCGCAAGGCCCATCACATTGGCGCCCGTGCGGTTCATCGCGCCTGTTCTCCCGTCTCAAGGCCCCACACCGCATCGCCAATGGCCCGCCCGACGCTGCGGGCCATGGCCTCCATCTCCCGCGCCACATGGGCGCGCTCGTCAGGCGGGGTGGCCTGACTGGCGTAGGAGATGGCGATGCCGATCATTTCGCTGGTCTCCCGGCTGCACAGGGCAAAGCCCTGTGACGCAACGCCCTCGATGGCCTCGTTGTCGGACATGGACCGTCCCGTGCGGCGGATCTCGGCGATGCGCTGGAACAGTTCGTCGGGCGATTGCGGGCAGTTGCGCGGCAGCTTGGGAAAGGGTTTCGGCAGGCGGGCGAGGATTTCCGCGTCCGACAGGCGGGCCAGCATGGCGCGGCCATTGGAAGTGGCGAGCGCCGAGCCGCGCTGGCCGGCAGGGCTCACCACACGTAGCGGATTCGAGCCGGGCACCATGCGCAGCACCAGCTGATCGCAGCCGTCCAGCACCGCGATATAGCCGGTATGGCCTGTGCGGGCACACACGTCCTTGAGGGCGGTTTCGGTGCGGCTGATCAGATCGTCATGGGCGCGATAGAGGCGGCCCAGTTCGAAGGCCAGGAGGCCGGGACGGAAGCGCCGGGTCACCTCGTCCTGCTCCAGCAGGCGAGCCTCGCGCAGTGCGCTGAGCATGCGCGAGGTCGAGCTCTTGGGCATGCCGGTGGCCGTCATGATCTCCGCGAAGCTCAGCTCGGGGCGCGCTTCGGAGAAGCAACGGAGAATGACGACTGCAGTGTCGAGGGCGCCCATGTCCATGTCTCGTTGGTTCCAAAATACGGAACCATGTTCCAATTTTGCGAGCTATGGACTTCCCCTGTCAATCGCTATTGCTCAGTTGCTGCTCATATCAGCAGATGCCCAAGAGTTGAGCTTGGCCGAACGGTAAAAACGGATCTGCCGGTGCGTTACGCCAGCACGCAAAAGAAAACCGCAGGCGCCCGGGAGCGCCTGCGGTTGCAAAAGGTGGATCGGTCGGGCCGCTCAGGGCGTTGCGGCCGTGTCCGTCAGGCGCACGCGGATGCGCTTCACATCCTCGGCGGAAACCGGCGCGGCCGCATTGCCCCAAGCGTTGCGGATGTAAGTGATGACCGCCGCCGTCTGGACGTCGTTGAGCTTCCAGTTGAAGGGCGGCATGCCGGGACCGGTGGGCGCTGTTTTGGTGGCGGTGGCGCGGGTGCCCTGGTCGATGATGCGCACCAGCGTCTGCACCTCGTCCGCCTGCACCACGGCGCTGTCCTTGAGCGCCGGGAAAAGGCGGGCGATGCCGGCGCCCGTCGAGACGTGGCAGGCCGAGCAGTTGTCCTGATAGACTGCAAGGCCCGCCTTCATCACCGGGTCTTCCGCCGGCAGCGGCTTGGGTGCGGGGGCGGCGGGAGCGGAGGGGCGATCCTTCAGATAGGTCGCCATCGCCTTCAGGTCGGCGTCGGTCATGTGCTGGGTGGAGTAATAGACCACTTCCGCCATCGGGCCGGAGGCGGCGGACTTGGCGTTCCGTCCGGTCTTCAGATACTGGACGATGTCCTCGACGCTCCAGGCGCCAAGGCCGGTGCGCAGGTCGGAGCCGAGGTTCGGTGCGTACCATTCATCCAGCACGCCGCCGGCGAGCACCTTGTCGGTCTTGTCGCCGCCCAGCTGGTTCTTGGGCGTGTGGCAGGCGCCGCAATGCCCGAGGCCCTCCACGAGATAGGCGCCGCGATTCCATTCCTCGGACTTCGCCGCGTCCGGCTTGAACTCGCCCGGCGTGAAGAACAGCATGTTCCAGCCTAGGAGCGCCGTGCGCACGTTGAGCGGGAAGGGCAGACCGTTCGGTGGCGCTTCGTTCCGCACCGGGTCCAGCGTGTCCAGATAGGCCTTGATGGCCACCAGATCATCCCGCCTGACCTTGGTGTAATAAGGATAGGGCAGGGCGGGATAGAGCAGTTCGCCATTCTGGCCGACGCCGTGCTGCATGGCGGCGACGAACTGGTCGTTGCTCCAGGTGCCGAGGCCGGTGTCGCGGTCCGGCGTGATGTTGGGCGTATAGATGACGCCGAAGGGCGTCATGATCCCACGGCCGCCGGCGAAGGGCTTGCCGCCCGGTGCCGTGTGGCAGGAGATGCAGTCGCCCGCGGTCGCCAGATAGCGGCCACGTTCGATGGTGACGAAGTCCTGCCCGTCGGCGTGGGCAAGAAGCGGGGTTCCGGCCACGGCAAGGCCGAAGGCACAGGCGAGAAGGCGGCTGAGGACGCTGGACATGGGCGGACCTATGCCTGAACCAGGGGGCCGGGGTTTTTGAGATACTGGGTGCGGATGGCATCCGCTGCCCAGAGCGCCAGCGCACCCACGGTGCCTGTGGGGTTGTAGCCGGCATTCTGTGGGAAGGCCGAGGCGCCGATGACGAACACGTTGTGGGCGTCCCAGCTCTGCAGATAGCGGTTCACCGCGCTGCGCTTGGGATTGTCGCCCATGATGGCGCCGCCCGTATTGTGCGTGCTCTGATAGGGCACCACGTTGAAGTGGTCGGGCAGGGAGCGGGGCGTCACATGCTTGGCGCCCATGGCCTTGCCGATCTCGGCGCACTTCTGGGCGATGAAGCGCGTCATCTTCTTCTCGTTCTCGTGCCAGTCGAACGTCATGCGCAGCAGCGGGCGTCCGAACCTGTCCTTGTAGACGGGATCAAGGTCCAGATACTTGTCGCGGTAGGAATAGACGCTGCCCTGGCCCGCCACGGCCGAGGTGTTCTGATAGGTGGAGGCCACCTGCTTCTTCCACGCAGAACCCCAGGCCGGCGTACCTGGGGCACGGGTGGCCGACATGGCGATGGGGCGGCCATGATAGTTCGACGTGGTGATGCTGGCGCCGCCCACGAAGCCGAGGCCGGTATGGTCGAAATTGTCGCCGTTGAAGTCGTCGATGCACTGGCCGAGCGAGCCGGCGCCGACGAAGGGATTGAAGCGCTTGCCCTCGAACAGCAGGCCGGCGGCACCGGCGGACTGGTAGGCATAATTGCGCCCGACCACACCTTCGCCCGTCTTCGGATCATAGGGCTGGCCGATACCGGAGAGTAGCATCATCCGCACATTGTGCAGGCCGTAGGCGCACACCAGCACGATGTCGGCGGGCTGGTCCCATTCCTCGCCGGAGCTGTCCACGAAGGTGACGCCCGTCGCGACATTGCCGCCGGGATGCTTGTTGATGTGCAGCACCTCGCATTCGGTGCGCACGCTGAAATTGGACTTGCGCATCAGCACCGGCAGAACGTTCGCCTGCGGACTGGCCTTGGAATAGTTGCCGCAGCCGAAGCGCTCGCAGAAGCCGCAGTAGGTGCAGGGCCCCATGGCGATGCCGAGCGGGTTCACATAGGCCTCTGAGGCATTGCTCGCAGGGCGCGGGAAGGTGTGATAGCCCATCTCGCTCGCGGTCTTCGCGAACAGCGCCGTGGGCGCGGTGTCCTTGAGCGGAGGCAGAGGATAGTCCCGCGTGCGAGGGCCCTCGAAGGGATTGCCGCCCGCCTGCATCTTGCCCTGGATATTGCCGGCGCGGCCGGACGTGCCGGCGATGTATTCGAACTTGTCGTAATAGGGCTCGAGGTCGGCGTAGGTGACGCCCCAGTCCTCGATCTGCATGTCCTCTGGCAGGGCGCTGGCGCCATAACGCTGGGTGAGGTGGGATTTCAGCGTGAAATCCGTCTCCAGGAAGCGCCAGGTGTGGCCGTTCCAGTGCACGCCCGCGCCGCCGACGCCGTTTCCGACGATGAAGGCGCCCGGCCATCGGATGGGCAGCGCCTGCTGGGCGATGTTATGCCGTAACGTAAAGGTTTCCTGCGCCGGCCGCAGGAACAGGTCCAGACGGATGCCGTAGCGCAGCTCATCGGGATCCTGCGTCGGCGAAAAGTCGGTGGAGGTGTCGCGCCATGGACCACGCTCGATCGCGACAACGTCGAGACCTGCGTCCGTGAGTTCATGGGCGAGCAGCGATCCGGTCCAGCCGAGGCCGATGATCACCACGTCTTTCTTTGGGAGCTTGCGCGCCATCGTTCTATCCTGTCGGTCCGCGCGCGGCGGCCCGGGAGAGGGAAGGGGATGGGTCCGATCAGCGACCCGGCGTCCAGCCGGCGCGACCCTGCAGGCCGACGGGCGGAAGCGGGTAGGGATCGGTCACGTGGTCGATGAAGTCGCGATAGTCATAGCGGGCACCGGGGAAGCCAATGAGCTTCCAGCCCACCATGTCGCGGTTGCCGCCATAGAGCGGGTCGGCGAAGAAGCCTTCCATGGTGTTCTGCAGCACCAGGTTGAAAAGCGGCCGCGCACCAAAGCCCTCGAATTTGGCTTCGCCCTTTTCCATCGCCGTCAGGACGGTATCGCGCTCCGTCGGCGAGAGATCGGCGAAGGATTTGCCGCTGCGGTTGGCCTTGCACCACGCATCAAGCGCCTTGAGGCCCGCACGATATTGCTGAGCCGGTGACAAGGGGCTCTGCGGTCCGAATTCGGGCGCCGCATTGGTGGCGAAGGGCGGCTTCATGTAGAGCCGCTCGGCAGCGCCATACGGGCCCGCGAGCTGGCGGTCGATGAAGACGGCACAGCCCGCATCCTTGCCGCTGGGGCTCAGCTCGTCGGCCGGGATGAGACGCTCGACGATGGCCTCCACCGCGCGGGCCTCATCGGGCGTGAAGAAGAGCCAGCCGCCCGGCGTTGCAGGCTCCGGCGGCGTTGCCGCACCCGGCGCCCAGGGGACTTCGCCTGACAGAAAGCGCGCATGCGCGGGCGTCAGACCCACCAGAACGGCTGCTGCTGTCGATGCCAGCAGGGTTCGTCTATTGATTGAGTGATTAATAGGTAGGCCTGTCATTGCCGCGCCTGCTGACATATTGTCGCATTACCTTAGTTTTTAGTAATGCCAAGCAGGCCGGTGTCGCAAGGAAAAAGCGGGCTTGTGCCACAGATATCGTGCTGCATCGCAATGGGTCGGTTGAAAACCCTCGGCGGCTCGGAAGCGGAAGGCGTGGCGGTCGAGCACGCGGCTTTTCTGCGCCGGCTCAGCAGGCGAGCGGGCGCAGATTGTCGTTGCGGGCGACGTGGCTGCTCACGACCCGGTTCCGGCCCGTCTCCTTGGCGCGATAGAGGGCGTGATCGGCCGCGATCATCATCTCCGCGAGCGTGCCCTTGGGCGCGGCGAGGGCCGCGGCAAGGCCAATGCTGACGGTGACGGGCGCGACGCCCTCGGCGGTATTCGCCTCAATGGCTGCGCGAATGCGCTCGGCCACATGCGCTGCAGCGGGGGCGTCCGTCTCCGGCAGGATGATGGCGAACTCCTCCCCGCCGTAGCGCCCCGCGAAGTCGCCCGGCCGATGGAGGCTGGCGCGGATGATGTCGGAGACCTCCCGCAGCACCCGGTCGCCGCCAGGGTGACCGATACGGTCGTTGACCTGTTTGAAATGGTCGATGTCCACCATGAGGACGGCGATGGAACTGCGCTGTCGGGCGGCCCGCTGCCATTCCCGCTGGCCGAACTCGTCGAAATGCCGCCTGTTGGGCAGGCCGGTCAGACTGTCGGTCTGGGACAGGCGGAGAAATTCCTGCTCGATTTCAAAGCGCCGCAGCATTTCCCGCCGGAGGGCCACAGCCGCGCCGAGGATCAGGAGGCAGAGGACCACCGAGGTCGCCGCCCCGGCGAGCCATTGGGCCTGCCAGGGGGCGGTGACAGCGTCCATGCCGACACCGACCACCACGATAAGTGGCAGGTCGCCCACGCGTGAGAAAACGTAGTAGCGCTTGACCCGATCGATTTCGGAGGTGCTGGTGAAGCTGCCCTGCGGCGCTGTCGCCATGCGCTGGAAGTTCGGTCGGCCGAAGACGTTGAGCCCGAACCCGCCGAACGAGCCGAGATCGGGCTGGCGGACGAGGATGGTGCCATCGAGCCGGATCAGGCTGATCGCGTCGCTCCGGTGGCGGGTGAGGCTGGCGAACATCTCGCGCACGCTCTGAAGGGGCACGAGGATGGCGAGAATGCCGGCGAAATTGCCATGGCTGTCCGTGAGGCGGCGGGACAGCGCCACGCAGGGCTCCTGATCAAGCCGGTTCCGGAAGGGGCGACTGAGGTAAAGCCCGGTCGCCGGCTGGTCGCGCTGGATGATGAAATAGTCGCGGTCGGCCGCCTGCTCGCCATTGGTGGGATGCCGGGAACTGGCGACCAGCTTTCCGGATTCCGAGATGAGGATCATCTCCGCCGGGATGCGGCTCGCGTCCATGGTCCGCCGGATGATGTTGGCGGGCGCACCTGTGCCGCGGGACGGTGGCAGATCCACGATCTGGGCGGCCGCCTCCCGGAGCAGGAGGTCATACAGTTCATAATGGCGCTGAATGTCCTGGCTGGTGATCAGGACGAGGTCGCCGATCTGGCGCTGCTCGTTTCCGAGCGCATTTTGCCGGGCCTCCCAAAGGCTCACCGTCGTGAGGACGGCGACCAGCAGAACGATCAGCAGCCCACCGGGAATGATCCAGCGGGTCGCCGAAGGAGGAACTGCGTCCTTCGGCAGTTGGTCCGGTTGGGAAGGCGGTGTCTGGGTCACGGCGCGGCGGAGTCATGCCCTTGGGGGTAAGCACTGACCTCCGTTTAAAATTGCGAGCTATATGCCGCAAGGACAAGCGCATCCGTTCTGGCGCGAAGCTAGAGCCATTCGGCGCGTACAACCCGCTCGATCCGGTTGTGCGTTCCATGCGGCCGGCGTGCGCGCCTGCACGCCGTCAGTGCTGGACGCCCCAGCGGACCACCGTTCGCCGCTCGATGAAGCGGAACACCACCATCTCCACGACGAGGCCGATGAGGATCACCGTTGCAAGGCCCGCGAAGACCCGGTCGGTCAGCAGTTCATTGCGGTTCCGGTAAATGAACCAGCCAAGGCCCCCCTGGCTCGAGCTGACGCCGAAGACGAGTTCGGCCGCAATCAGCGTGCGCCAGGCAAAGGCCCAGCCGATCTTGAGGCCGGAGAGGATGGAGGGCAGAGCCGCCGGCAGCAGGATGTGGACCACATAGGCCGGGCCCCGAAGCCCGTAATTGCGGCCCACGAGCCGCTGGGTTTCCGGCACCTGTTCGAAGCCCGAGAGGGTCGCGAGCGCAAAGGGCCAGAGCACGGCATGCACCAGCACGAGCAGCAGCGCCGGCTCGCCGAGGCCGAGCCACATCATGGCCAGCGGCAACAGGGCAATGGCCGGCAATGGGTTGAACATGGAGGTCAGCGTCTGGAGCACGTCGCGTAGGAAGGGGATGGCGACGGCGCCCGAGACGATGGCCAGCGCCAGAGCGATGGCAATGGCGTAGCCCTTGAGCAGCACCGTGAGGGAGGCGAGCGCAGACCACAGCATGCCTTCCGAGGTCGTGGCCTCGACGAAGGCTTTCACGGTGTCGGTGAAGGTCGGGAAGAGCAGCGGGTTGTTCTGCCAGAGCGCCGCCGCCTGCCAGATCAGCGCCAGCAGGGCGAGGATGACGATCCGGCGCACGCCCGTGTGCCGCCAGAGGCGGGAGACGGAGAGGCTCGGCCGAGGAAGCGGTCGCGGCCGCAGCGTGGTCAGTTCGACTTCAGACATGGCCGCGCTCGCTTCCGAACAGCAAAGTGTGGACCTCGAGGGTGAGGCTTTCGAAAGCCGGGGTGCCCATGTCGGCCAGGCCCAGATGGGCAGTATCGCGCGTGGTCAGCGTCCGGCCGGGATGGGGGCTCAGCAGGTGCAGGCGGGTGCCGATCAGCACCGCCTCGTCGATGGCGTGGGTGACGAAGACGAGGGTGAAGCCGAGTTCGTCCGCGAGCTTAAGCAGGTCTTCCTGCAACTGGCGGCGGGTGAGGGCATCGAGCGCCGCGAAGGGCTCGTCCATCAGCAGCACGTCCGGATCGGTGGCGAGCGCGCGGGCAATGGCGACGCGCTGCTTCATGCCGCCCGACAGAGCATGGGGAAAGGCATCAAGGGCCCGGGTGAGCCCCACACGGGCGATGGCGCCTTCCGCCCGCGCCTCCGCTTCGCGGCGAGACAGCTTGCGCGCGATGCGCAGCGGGAAGGCGACATTGTCCCGCACGGTCTTCCAAGGCAGGAGCTGGTCGAACTCCTGGAACACCACGATGCGGTCAGGTCCTGGCCCGGTGACGGGGCGCCCGCGCACCAGCACCGTGCCGGAGGTGGCCGGAATGAAGCCGGCCAGAGCCTTGAGGATGGAGGACTTGCCGCACCCCGAAGGCCCAAGCAGCACCAGCCGCTCGCCCGCACCGACGCTGAAATCGACATTCTCCACGGCGCGGACGCTGCCCGCCTCCGTCACATAGTCGAGTGTCAGGCGCCGCGCCTCCAGGACCGGGGGCGCCGCATCTAAGAGGGGGGCGAGGGCGGGCATCGTTCAGCTCCCCTGATCGTTGTGCAGATCGTCGAAGGTGTAGTCCTTCCAGCTCGCCGGGCGGTTCTTGATCGCGCTGATCTGCGCAAGGAAGTCCGCGAACTTCTGCGAGCCGAGTGGGGTGAGCGTGTATTTCACCTGCGGGTCGGACAGCACCTCGGTGACGAAGGCCGGATCGAGCTTGGAATTCTCGGTCTTCACATAGATGGCGGCCGCTTCCGCCTTGTGCGCATCCACCCATGCGGTCGCTTCCCGGAAGGCGTCGAAGAAGGCCTTGTAGGTCTTGGGGTTCTGCGTCTTGAAGCGGACGGTGCTGTAAACGAAGGTGGGCGTCACGGGCCCGCCCAGCACGTCATAGGAGGAAAACACCTTGTGGACCTTGGGATCCTTCAGGGCCTGATCCTGATAGGGCTGGTTGGACACATGGGCGGTGATTTCCGTGGAGCCGGAGAGCAGGGCGGCCGTCGCGTCCGGGTGGGGCAGGGTGATGGTGAGGTCGTCGAGCGACTTCTCCTTGCCCGGACCGAAGGCCTGCTGCGCCGCCATCTGCAGGATGCGGGCCTGCACCGACACGCCCACTGCCGGAAGGGCGATCTTGTCGGCCTTGGTGAAGTCCTTCAGCGTCCTCACGTTGGGATTGTTGGTGACGAGATAGTTCGGTTGTGCGCCCAGCGCGCCGATGATCTTCACCTCGTTGGCGCTGCCGCGCGTGCGGTCCCACAGGGTGAGGAAGGGGCCGATACCGGCCGCCGCCACGTCCACATTGCCGGAAAGCAAGGCGTCATTCACGGCCGAACCGCCGGAGAGCTTGGCCCAGTCCACCTTGATGTCGAGGCCGAGGGCCTGCCCGTGCTTCTCAATGAGCTTCTGGGCTTTCATCACGTGGAAAGGCGTGTAGAGCGTGCCGAACTGCTCCACGATGCGGATCGTGCCTTCGGCGAAGGCAGGAGCGCTGGTGCCGAGCACCGCCGCGATCAGGGAAGCGGCCAGACCTTTTTTGAACATTGCGAACTCCAGATGTCTTCCCACCATCATTCCGCAGCGCGGATCGTGGCGGTTGCGGCTGGTCCGTGGCTGCCCACGGCGAATTCATTGACGATCTGCGTCCGCACGCCGCGGCGGCGGCCATCGATGCCGAGGGCGGGGAAGAGCAGTTCCGCGACCCGGTAGGCTTCCTCGAGGTGCGGGTAGCCCGAGCCGATGAAGGTGTCGACGCCGATGGCCTGATACTCGCGGATGCGCGCGGCAATGGTCTGCGGATCGCCTACAAGGGCGGTGCCGGCGCCCCGGCGTACCAGTCCGACGCCGGCCCACAGGTTGGGCGCCACCTCCAGACGGTCGCGGCGGCCGTCGTGCAGCGCGGCCATGCGCGCCTGTCCGACGGAATCCATCTCTTCCTTGAAACGCTTCTGGGCGTTGGCGATCTGCGCGTCCGAGACCTGGCTGATGAGCCGGTCGGCCGCCGCCCACGCTTCGCTATCGGTCTCACGGACGATGAAGTGCAGGCGGATGCCGAAGCGCAGCGTGCGCCCCCGGGCGGCTGCACGGGCGCGCGCAGCGGCAATCTTCTCCGCCAGCAGGGCGGGCGGCTCGCCCCAGCTCAGATAAAGGTCCACATGCTCGGCGGCCACATTGAGCCCGGCATCGGAAGAGCCGCCGAAATAGAGTGGCAGGTGCTCCTGCACGACCGGGAAATCGAGGCGTCCGTTCTCCACACGGTAATAGCGCCCTTCATGGTTCACCGTCTCGCCGCGCACCAAGGCGCGCCAGATGGCGACGAATTCGGCGCTCTGCGCATAGCGCTCGTCATGGCCAAGGAAGACACCGTCGGCCGCCAGCTCGCCCGGATGTCCGCCCACCACAAGGTTGAGCAGCAGGCGCCCGTCGCTGAGGCGGTCGAGGGCAGCCGTCTGGCGGGCGGCAAAGACCGGCGTGGTGACGCCCGGCCGCAGGGCGACCAGAAAGCGCAGGCGCTCCGTTGCAGTGGCGAGGCCGGCGGCCGTGATCCATGAATCCTCGCAACTCTGGCCGGTCGGCAGCAGCACGCCTTCAAAGCCGAGCCGATCCACCGCCGTTGCGACTTCCCGAAAATAGCCGAACTCCGGCGGGCGCTGCCGCGTCTCCGAGCCGAGATAGCTGCCATCGCCATGGGTCGGGATGAACCAGAACATGTGGGGCGGAGGAGGGGTGAGGTTGCTCATGGGGCACTCCGTTTCACCCCAAAATGCCGTTAAAAACGATATAGTCAATTATTTAAATGGAAATTATCACAGCGGCGGTCTGGCAGGCGGAATGGCGCCTCGAAACATGCGCCGCCAACCCCGTGCAGAAGGTTCGCCGCTCGGGCGCGTCCACTCAGCAGACCAAGCTTGAAAAACAAAAGCCCCGACCGATGGTCGGGGCTTTGCACTCGTCCTCGAGGATGCGGGTCAGCTGGCCCGGACCGTGGCGAGGAACTGCTGCATCTGGGCCTCCAGGCGCTTGGCCTGATCGGTAAGCGCGGTCGAGGCCTGGAGCACCTGTCCCGCCGCCTCTCCCGTCTCGTCCGCCGTCTTGGCGACGTCCGCGATGTGGGAGGTGACGGTGTTCGTGCCGGTGGCCGCCTGGTCTACGTTACGCACGATCTCGCGGGTCGCGACGCCCTGCTCTTCCACGGCAGCGGAAATGCTGGCAGCGACATCGCTCATCTTGCGGATCTGGAGTCCGACACCCTCGATAACCGTCACCGCCTGTTGGGTGGTGGCCTGGATGGCGCCGATCTGGCTCTCGATCTCTTCGGTGGCCTTGGCCGTCTGCGTGGCCAGCGCCTTCACCTCGGACGCGACCACCGCGAAGCCCTTGCCGGCATCACCCGCACGTGCGGCCTCGATGGTGGCGTTGAGGGCGAGCAGGTTGGTCTGCTCGGCAATCGAGGAGATGAGGCCCACCACGGCGCCGATGCGGCCGGCCGCCTGGGCCAGGTCCTGAATGACCGTCCCGGTCTTCTCCGCTTCCGCAACGGCGACCTTCGACATTTCCGCCGACTGCAGCACCTGACGGCCGATCTCGTCCACGGAGGACCCCAGTTCCTCGGCGGAGGAAGCGACCATGACCACGTTGGTGGAAGCCTCCTCGGCGGCTGCCGCGACGGCGGTGGACTGGCTGGAGGTCTTCTCGGCGGCCTTCGCCATGCGGCCGGCGGTCTGCTGAAGCTGCTGGGAGGAGGAGGCCACGGTCCCGACGATGCCGCCCACCTCGCGCTCGAATTCGCCCGCGAGGTTCTGCATCATGCGCTTGCGCTCCAGCTCGGCCTCGGTCCGCTGGCGGGCGGCTTCGGCCTCCATGCCGCGGTTGCGCACGAGGCTCTCCTTGAACACCATCAGCGCCTTGGCCATGGCGCCGATCTCGTCGTGCCGCTGGGTGCCGGGGATTTCCACCTCGAGGTCGCCGCCGGCGACGTCCGTCATGACATGCGTCAGGCGGCTGATGGGTCCCGTGACGCGCCGCAGCACCACCAGAAGGCCGACCACCGTGAGAGCGACGGCGAACACGAGGATGGCGCTGTAGGTGAGCAGGTTGCGGAAGGCGGTCGCCTCCCGCGCATTCGCCGCTTCCACGATCGACTTGATGGAGACCATGGCGACGTCGGAGAAGGTGTTCTGCGTCTGGCTGGCGTCGCGCCAGGCGTTGAGGGCCACACCGGCAGGCTTGCCGCTGCGCAGGTTGGACAGGATGTCGTCGCGCAACTTCTTGAACGAGCCGCCGAAATAGGTCTCCTGCGCGATCTGGATCGCCTTCTTCAGGTCTGGCGAAGTATCGTCATTGTCCGCAACGTCGAGCACCGGCTTCCAGGCGGCGGTCACGCGGCCGTCGAGGTCGGTGACCGTGCGGTCTTCCTCCGGCTTGAACGGGCGCTCTGCGCCGACGACGGTGTTCAGGATGCCGTTGATCGTGCCCACATAGCTGCGCACGTCCCACGCCATGGTGCGGGAGAGGATGAACTGGGAGAGTGTCGGATCGTTCGCGCGGATGCCGTCTTCCGCCGTGTCCAGGAACTTCTCCATGGTGGTCATCAGGCGGCCGCCGTCGTCGTTGATCCGCTTGGAGAGGCCGGCCTCGCGCTGCGCCAGGGGACGCGGCAGGTCACGGTCGGCGGCTTCCCGCAGGCGGTCCATGTTGGCGAACTGGCTCTTGAGATCCTTGCCGATGGCGAGGAGCTTCTGATGGGTCAGAGCGTCGATCTTGGGCGCAGCCGCGGTCATCGCCTTGGCGGCGATCTGACGGCGCTGGTTCATCTGCTCCTGCTGGGCGGGCGTGTAGGCACCCTCCACCGTCAGCAGCGTGACCATGGACCCGCGTTCCAGGCGGAAGACCGAAAGGGCCTGGAGAATGTCCATTTCGACGGAGGCGAGACTGGCCGCCTCCTTCGCGCCATCGTAATTGCGCTTCGCGGTGGAGAGCGTGAGGCCGCACATTACGATGATGACTGCGCTCATGACGCAGAACAGGGAAACAAGTGCCGTCCGGATGGTGATGGTCATGCCAAAAGCCCCAGGGAATTCTGCGGCATTCTGGGCATGACAAGCTTGTGCCAACCTTTCAGGTGGGTGCACGGCTTCTATGGGCCTTTCCGGCAGGAATTATAACGTGAAGCTAAAGGTTTATGCCTATTCGGCGGGCTGGAGTGAGTGCCTGATGCCTAACCCGTCCTGGATGTAATTTGTAAAAATTTGTCTTCTTATCGAAAGGCGGTCCGAAAATGCCGCTGGAGTGCTGCTGCCAAGTCCCCGGTGCCCTGCCGCAAGGTGAGGTGGGGGCCGAAACAGAAAACCCCCGGCTTTTGGGCCGGGGGCTGCTGTAACTTCAAAACGCGGCGGATGGCGTCAGATGAACGCCTTGATGAGGAGGCCGGCCACCACGGCGCCAGCGAGCGGGCCGACCACGGGGATCCAGGAGTAGCCCCAGTCCGAGCCGCCCTTGCCGGCCACAGGGAGCACCGCATGGGCGATGCGCGGGCCGAGGTCGCGGGCCGGGTTGATGGCGTAGCCCGTGGTGCCGCCAAGCGAGAGGCCGATGGCCCACACGAGGATGCCGACCATGTAGGGGCCAAGCGTCGATGGAATGCCCGCGCCCATCACCGGCTTCGAGAAGATGGCGGCGATGACGAACAGCAGGACCACCGTGCCGATGATCTCGCTGATGAGGTTGGCAGGCGCGTTGCGGATGGCCGGGCCGGTGCAGAAAATGGCGAGCTTCAGGCCCTGATCGGGTGTCTTCGACCAGTGCGGCAGATACTGGAGCCACACCAACGTGGCCCCGAGGAAGGCGCCGATGAGCTGGGCGGGGATATAGACCGCGAGCTTCGAATAATCGCCGGACACGATGGCAAAGCCGAGCGTCACGGCGGGGTTGAGGTGCGCATCCGGGCTGCCGGTGGCGGCCGAGGTGAAAACACCGGCCATCACTGCGAAGGCCCAGCCGGCGGTGATGACGATCCAGCCCGAATTCTGGGCCTTGGAGTGGTTGAGCAATACGCCCGCCACGACGCCATCGCCGAGCAGGATGAGAACGAGCGTGCCGAGCAGCTCGCCGGTAAAGGGGGTGTGCATGGGACGTCTCCAGAACCCATTCTTGATTGATTGTTCAAGAGCATGAGCCGATGCGCGCGCGTCGCGGACCCATCGGCCATGCGGTCTCTGCCATCAAGAGGGCGCGACTGCGGACGAGGTGAATACTCCCTTCGGATCGCGCCTCAGACCGTGCCGGAGGCTGCTTTGCCAGCCGCCGGCACGGGACACCTTACACCGTCAGCGCGCCCAACCGAGGGAGCGCTCAACGGCCTTGTTCCACGAGCCATACAGGTGTTCGCGCTGCTCCGCAGCCATGTGCGGGTGCCAGCGCCGGTCGACACCCCAGTTCTGGGTGATGTCGTCGGTGGACGCCCAGTAGCCGACGGCAAGGCCCGCCGCATAAGCGGCGCCCAGCGCCGTGGTCTCGATGACCTTGGGGCGGACGACCGGCACGTTCACCATATCGGCCTGGAACTGCATGAGCAGTTCATTCACCACCATGCCGCCGTCGGTGCGCAACTCGCGAATTGCGACCTTGGAATCCTTCACCATGGCTTCCAGCACCTCGCGCGTCTGGTAGGCGGTCGCCTCCAGCGCGGCGCGGGCGATGTGGCCCTTGTTGGCGAAGCGGGTGAGACCGCAGACGACGCCGCGCGCGCTGTCATCCCACCGCGGCGCATAAAGGCCGGAGAAGGCGGGGACGAAATAGACGTCGCCGTTATCGCTGACCGTGCGGGCGAGCGGCTCGATGTCGGCCGAGTTCTTGATGATGCCGAGGTTGTCGCGCAGCCACTGCACCAGGGCGCCGGTGATGGCGATGGAACCTTCCAGCGCATAGACCGCCTTCGCATCGCCGAGCTTGTAGCCCACCGTCGTGATGAGACCGCAGGTGGAGGGGAAGGGCTTCTCACCGGTGTTCATCAGCATGAAGTTGCCGGTGCCGTAGGTGTTCTTGGCTTCGCCCGGATGCAGGCAGGCCTGGCCGAACAGGGCCGCCTGCTGGTCGCCGAGGATGCCGGAGAGCGTCACACCTTCCAGCGGCCCCTTGCCGGTGCCGTAGCGCTCTGAGGAGGAGACGATGCGCGGCAGGCAGGCAGCCGGGATGTTGAACAGCTTCAGGATGTCCTCGTCCCACGCCAGCTTTTCGAGGTCCATCAGCTGGGTGCGCGAGGCGTTGGTGACGTCCGTGATGTGGATGCCGCCGTCCGGGCCGCCGGTCAGGTTCCAGAGCAGCCAGGTATCGATATTGCCGAACAGCGCGTCGCCGGCCTCGGCCTTGGCGCGGGCGCCGGGCACGTTGTCGAGGATCCAGTGCAGCTTCAGGCCGGAGAAATAGGTGGCGAGCGGCAGGCCGGTCTTGGCGCGCAGTCGGTCCTGGCCGCCTTCCTTCGCGTAGCGGGCGACGAGCTGGTCGGTGCGGGTGTCCTGCCAGACGAGGGCGTTGTAGAGCGGCTCGCCGGTCTTGCGGTCCCACAGGAGCGCGGTTTCGCGCTGGTTGGTCACGCCGACGGCGGCGAGGTCGGACGTGGAGAGACCCTTCTTCTCGAGGGCCTCCAGGATCACCGTGCGGGTGTTGAGCCAGATCTCGACCGCATTGTGCTCCACCCAGCCCGGCCGGGGATAGATCTGCTCATGCTCGCGCTGGGCCACGCTGAAGATCTGGCCCTTGCGGTCGAACACGATGAAGCGCGTGCTCGTCGTGCCCTGATCGATGGCGCCCACGTATTTGGTCATGGTCTCCTCCCGTTTTAACCTTGCCGGCATCCGTCCGCGTCTTGGGTGCGGCCGGCGTCAGATGCTGTTGAGGAATGCGTCGATTTCGGCAGCCGCCTCTTTGGGCAGCTTCAGGCCGAGCTTGGTGCGCCGCCACAGCACGTCGCGGGCGGTTCGCGCCCATTCCGCGCTCTTGAGATAGCGCAGCTCCGCTTCGGTCAGCCCGCCGCCGAAGTCGCGGCCGAGGTCCTCGGCCGAGCGGGCGCCGCCCGCGATGGCTTCCACCCGCGTGCCGTAGGTGTGCACCAGCCGCCGGGCGCGATCAGCGCCGAGGAAGGGCTTACGCTTCAGGAGGTCGGCGGCATAGCGGTCGGCATCGCCATCGGGAATGTCGCCGCCGGGCAGCGTCCCCTCCGCCGTCCAGGCGGGCTTGAGGCCCGGAATGTGCGGGGCGAGATCGCGCATCACATGCTCGGCGAGCTTGCGATAGGTGGTGAGCTTGCCGCCGAACACCGAGAGCAGCGGTGCCTGGCCCTCCGGCGCATCGATATCGAACACATAATCGCGCGTGACGGCGGAGGCATTGATGGAGCCGTCGTCGAACAGCGGCCGCACGCCGGAATAGTCCCACACGATATCGGTGCGCGAGATCTCGCGCTTGAACCAGTGGTTGATCGAGGAGATCAGATAGTCCGTCTCGTCATCGGAGATGGCGACATCCTGCGGCGCGCCCGTGTAGGGCACGTCCGTCGTGCCGATCAGTGTCAGATCGTCCTGATAGGGGATGGCGAAGATGATGCGCTTGTCGGGATTTTGCAGGATATAGGCCTGCGTGCCCTCATAGAGGCGGGGCACCACGATATGGCTGCCCTTGACCAGCCGCACGCCCTTGGAGGTGTTGAGCCCGAGGCGATGGTTGAGAACATCCGCCACCCACGGCCCGGCGGCATTGACGAGCACCTTGGCGCGGACCTCGCGTGTCGCGCCGCTGGCGTCCTTGAGGGTCGCCACCCACAGCTTACCCTCGCGCCGGGCGCTCTCGAGGCGGGTGCCCACTTCGACGATCGCGCCGCGCTCCTTTGCATCGAGCGCGTTGAGCACGACGAGGCGGGCGTCATCCACCGCGCAGTCGGAATATTCAAAGCCGACCTTGGTCAGCGGCTTCAGCGGTGCACCGCGCCGGTCGCTGGCGAGGTTGATCCGTTCGCAGCCGGGCAGGCGCTTGCGAGGGGCAAGGTGGTCGTAAAAGAACAGACCCAGCCGCACGAGCCAGGCCGGGCGGATGGAGACGTCGTGCGGCAGAACGAAGCGCAGCGGACGGATGATGTGCGGTGCCATGGCGAGCAGCCGCTCACGCTCCAGCAGCGCCTCGCGCACCAGCCGGAACTCGTAATATTCGAGATAGCGCAGGCCGCCATGGATGAGCTTGGTGGACCAGGAGGAGGTGTGAGCGGCGAGATCGTCCTGCTCCACCATCATCACGGACAGTCCGCGTCCTACGGCGTCGCGGGCAATGCCGGCGCCGTTGATGCCGCCACCCACCACCAGAATGTCGAACGGGCTGCTCACGTCGCCGCCGCTCCCCTGTTGCCGCACCATTGTGCAACTGTCTGCAATGACATTAATCACCTTTCATCAAAATTTCATAGTGCGCGAAAAACGAAAATTTCAAGAAAGTTGTTCCTTGTTGCGGTGCGGCGCCTAATCCGCACAACATGCTGCAATGCAAAAGGAAATGAATGGTGCGGGATGTTGGAGGTCTGGTCTGCTCGCCGGGCGCGTTTTCGCCTTTCGGTCTGTGGATTCACCCCTAGACGTGGTCATTCACCCTTTCGGGCCGCTCAATTGACGCAAAGGTCCACCTTGGGGTGATAGCGGCCATCGAAGCCGGGTGTCGCAGTGACGAGCTTCCGGACGAGTGTGGACCGGCAGTCCGGCGAGCTGGAAGCGGAGATCGCGCGTATCGTTGCCGTGCGTTACGCCTAAGACCCCGAGCAGATCGCCGCCGGTGGCGTCCTCGTGGTGTTGAGCCGCGACGGCAGGGCGCGCGTGGAGCGCGGGTTTATCCGGTCGGAGGACGAGGAGCCGCTGGCCGAGGAAACGGAGGATTCACGGGGCGAGACGGGGGAGAGGCACGGACGAGCGGCGCGGACGCTGGGGAGGGGATCAAGCCGCTGTCGGATGTGCTGATGCGTGACCTCGCCGCGCACCGGACGCTCGGACTGCGGCTGGCGTTGGGGGAACATCCCAAGGTGGCGCTGATCGCGGTCCCCCAATGCGCTGGCGTCGCAGGCTTTCTTGGCGGGCGTTTTTGTTTGGCCAACCAGCCGGCGCTCACGGTTGCTTTGAGCCGGGCGAGATCGAAGTCCACACTCTTCTCTCTGCTGCTAACGGGGGTCATTTCGGGTTCGTGATCGCCGCATTCTCAGTCTCTATCGCTGACGGCCCGCGCCTGCGGCCATGAAGGCATGGCCATCCCCGGATTGTCCTGATCCATCTCCATCGTGTGCCGAATCGCGCCAGATTGGCGGGGATGCTTTGCCGACTGGATGCACGTTGGGCGCGAGAAGCTCTCGTATGTACAATTGATCAACGTGTGTTGTCTTTTCCTGTGCCGGAAAAAGGGCCTGCCGAGATCACAATTCCGTCCCGTTGAAATTCAAGGATCGTTGCTTGAGGTCTTCGGCGGTATGCCGAGCGGTCGTGTTGCGCGTCGAACGAAAGTATTATGCTTGTTCTGCGGTATTTTCGGCGCGGAGGC
Source organism: Azorhizobium sp. AG788 (assembly GCF_004364705.1). NCBI lineage: Bacteria > Pseudomonadati > Pseudomonadota > Alphaproteobacteria > Hyphomicrobiales > Xanthobacteraceae > Azorhizobium > Azorhizobium sp. AG788. Next base: position 12,667 of record NZ_SOBM01000008.1, on the reverse strand, counting down.
GGCTCGGGGCATCAAATGGGATGCTTATATTTGGCCGAATGGAAGCATCCCCATTCTTGGGTCCTGCCGGAGCGCGATATAACGGCATCAAAGCATGGGGAAACGTGATGCAGGGTCAGGTTCCGATGGACGATGCCGCTTATCTCAGGGATGAACTGTTGCGCCTGCGGGCGCTGGCCACCCGCCACGGCGGCCAGACGCTGGTCTATCTGCTCGACATGGCTGTGCTCGAGGCCTCTTTCGATCTTCAGCTCTCGCACCGCGAGCAGGCGGTCAGCCACCGCTCGGAAGCCGCCGTGAAACACTGACGGTTCGTCCGGCGATTGCGCGGGCGCTTGTGTGTCGGCCCACACCAGCGCCGGCACCTCTCCCGGTTGGCGGGCTCTCGTGGCAAAACACGCCCGAGCGAATCCATCGGCGCACTGCCGTGGGCGGCCGTGGGGACGAGGGTGTACGACAGCGGTTTCATTGCCAGATTGCAGGATGCGCTCTCCCGCGCGCTGCCGCGCTGGGGCCTGAGCCCGGGCTGCGCGCCGGAACTTCTGGCCATCTCCGAGAATGCGACCTTCAAGGTCGAGGTGCCGGGCGCGAACGCCATGGTGTTCCGGGTGCATCGGCCCGGCTATCACACCCGTGCCGAAATCGCGTCGGAACTGGCCTGGCTTGACGCCCTGCGGGCCGAAGGGCTCGTCGCCACGCCCCATCCCATTCGCCAGCTCGATGGCTCCTTGATCGCGGATATCGACGATCGCGGGGTGCCGCGCCATGTGGTCGCCTTCGACTTCATTCCCGGACAGGAGCCGGTTGCCGGCGCCGCCCTGGCGCCCTGGTTCCGGGAACTCGGGCGCATCCATGCCGTGCTGCACGATCAGGCGCGGCGGTGGCGGCGCCCCACGGACTTCGCGCGCAAGCGCTGGAATTTCGCGTCCACGCTCGGTGAGGCCCCGCTGTGGGGCGACTGGCGCGCGGCGCTGGGGTTGGAGGCACCGGGGCGGGCCCTGCTGCAGCGGACGGTGGATGTGGTGGGGCGGGCGTGCGCAGACCTCGGGGAGGGGCCGGAGGCGTTTGGCCTCATCCATGCGGACCTGCGGCTGGCCAATCTGCTGGTGGACGGCGACCGCCTCACCCTCATCGATTTCGATGACTGCGGCTTCTCCTGGTTCCTCTATGATTTCGCCGCAGCCGTCAGCTTCATCGAGCATGAGCCCTTCATTCCGGAACTCAAGGTGGCCTGGATCGAGGGCTATGGCCAACGCGCGCGGCTTTCGGCGGAGCAGGTGCGCCAGCTCGACCTGTTCGTCATGCTGCGGCGCATCCTGCTCACCGCCTGGATCGCGTCGCACAGCGAGACTCCGACCGCCCAGAGCCTGGGTGCGGCCTATACCGACGGCACGCTTGCACTGGCAGACAGCTTCCTGAGCAGCTTTGCCTGAGCAGGGGGCGTTGCGGCCTTTTACCGTCGGTCGCTGCCGGGTGATCCCGCAAATAATCCTGATCCTGCATGGACACACCGTCAGCCATGCGGCCATCGCGTGGCGCCGCGCTGGCGCGCGCCCGCGCAAAGGCGTAAGAAACTACTTGGGGTTGATCGCCGCAATCTGCGCTTTCGGGCTGGATGGAGCCACGGCTTCACACTTTCTCCACTCTGTTGGGCTGAAACTGGCGGCAATCATCGTTCAACGGGTGCAAGGTCTGGCCGTGAAAGTCATCGTCGCAGCGTCTGCCGCCGGGGCAGCGGCCGTCCTTGGCCTCGGGTTCGTGTTCGGACCCATGTTGATGTCGTCGTCCGAGTCCGCGACAGCCGCCGTATCCAAGCCCGTGCCCACTATTTCGGCTCCCGCCACGGGCGCGGTGCAGGTGGCGCAGGCCAATGTTCCGGCCAAGCTCCCCATCTCCAGCGACGCCTCCAGCAACCCCTTCTTCTCCTCGGCCTTCCCGCCCGGTGCGGCGAATCCGAACCCGGTCGCCATGCTCGGCCCGAGCGCGCCGCCGCCCGTCGAGGCGTCCGCGCCCAAGGGACCTGCGGCCTATCGCCAGGCCAATGTGGACGGGCCCTATATCGCCCTGACCTTCGACGACGGCCCGAGCCCGGAGACGACGCCGAAGCTGCTGAAGATTCTCGAAGAGCGCCACATCAAGGCGACCTTCTTCATGCTCGGCCAGAATGTCGCCGCGAACCCCGAGGTGGTGCGCGCGGTGGCGGCCGGAGGCAACGAGATCGGCAGCCATTCCTGGAACCACCCGCAACTGCCGAAGATTCCGGTCGCGGCCGCGGACAAGCAGCTTGAGGATACGTCCGACGCCATCTTCAACGTGACGGGCCGTCGTCCCATCTATCTGCGCCCGCCCTATGGCGCCATGACCAAGTCCCTGGAAGCCCATATTGAACAGAAGTACGGCCTCAGCCTGATCTTCTGGTCGGTGGACCCGCTGGACTGGAAGATCCGCGATTCGCAGAGCGTCTACGACCAGATCATGAAGCAGGTCCGGCCCGGCGCCATCATCCTGTCGCACGATATCCATCCGACCACGGTGGCCGCCATGCCGCGCGTGATCGATACGCTGCTGGCCAAGGGCTACAAGTTCGTCACGGTTTCCGAACTCATTGCCATGAACAAGCCGGCCCCGCCCAAGCCCGTCGTGGCCGCGGCGCCTCCCGGCGCGGTGCAGCAGCGCAAGAAGCCGAAGCAGACGGCCCAGAACACGCCGGCGGGTCAGGCGAAGCCCGCTGTCGCCACGCGTCCGGCGCCTGCGCCGTCGCCGGCGTCCGCCACGGTTCCGGGCGAGCCCATGACGATCCGTCCCGGCGGAACCGTCGGCATCTACTGAGCTGAAACGGGCCGCTTGTGGCGGCCCGTGCCTGTTCTAGACTGGGCGCTTCCGCCTGAGGTGCAGGCTAGGTCGTTCCATGTCCATCCAGCTTGAGATTCGCTCCTACAGCGGTGCCGGGCGCCACACGCACGATTATGTGCAGGTGCTCGTCCCCATGCGTGGGGCCATGCAGCTGGACGTGGAAGGGCAGGTGGATGTGGTCGCGAGCCAGTGTGTCGCGGTCATCCCGAGCCTTCATGCCCATGATTTCGCGCCAAGCCGCGATTGCAGCCTGATGGTGCTGGATGTGGAGCGGGCCGCCCTTGCCGAAGCAGCGCCCCGGCTGGTGGATACACGCGTCCCGCTGGTCTCCCGGCTCGATCCCTTCGCCTGGCGCCTGTTCCATCTGCTCGGTGCCGAGATTGGGCAGAATGCGCGGCGGGCGCGGGACGCGGCGCCGCTGGCGCTGGCGGGCCTCCGCCTCGTTGCGCCGCGGCCGGGACATCGGCGCGATGCCGCCGCGCGGGTGACCGAGTTTGCCAAAGGCTGCATTGCCGGCCAGCGGGTGCCCGTAGCCGAGATGGCGGAGGGGGCAGGGCTCGGCCAGAGCCAGTTCCACGCCGTGTTCCGCGCCACCACCGGGCAGTCGCCGAAGCAGTATCAGCTCGCGCACAGCTTCGAGCGGGCGGCGGATCTGCTGGCGTCGACGGACGAGCCGGTCGCGGAGATCGCCTATCGGCTCGGCTACCAGAACGCCTCGTCCTTCAACCGCCAGTTCAAGCGCCGCTTCGGCGTGACGCCGTCCGTCTTCCGCGCCGCCGGCCGGACAGCTTGAACCGGCAAGTGAGCCCACCGCAGGTTTGGACAAGCCGTCCGCAGGTTCGGCTCATCCCTCCGTGAGCCGCTTCGGCTAAGGAAGGCACAGACCGGCGCCGGTGCGCCCTGAGGCCTGATCCATGCAACTGACCGACTTCACCACGCTCACCTTTGATTGCTACGGCACGCTGATCGACTGGGAGACCGGCATCTGGAATGCCCTCCAGCCGCTGCTGAGCGAGGGGCGCCTGACCATCGGCCGGGAGGAGGCGCTGGAGACCTTCGCCAGGCACGAGACGGAACAGGAGATCGAGACGCCGTCCCTGCGCTATTCGGCGCTGCTGGCTGTCGTCCATGCCCGCCTCGCCCGCGTCTGGGGCCTCCATGTCCATGCGGACCTGCATGAGCGGTTCGGAGCTTCGGTGCCGGACTGGCCGACCTTTCCCGACTCGGCCGCGGCGCTCGCCTACCTGAAGCGCCATTACAAGCTGGTCATCCTCTCCAACGTGGATCGCACCAGCTTTGCCGCCAGCAATCGCAAGCTGGGCGTGGCGTTTGATGCCATCTACACGGCCGAGGACATCGGCTCATACAAGCCGGACGATCGCAATTTCGCGTTTCTGCTCGCACATCTTGAGGCCGAACTGGGCGTGAAGCCGGGGCAGGTGCTGCACACGGCTCAGAGCCTGCATCACGACCATGTGCCGGCGGAGCGGGCCGGGCTGGCGCGGGCCTGGATCGACCGGCGATTTGGACAGTCGGGCAGCGGGGCGACGCTGCCGACCGAGCGACAGCCGCAGGTGGATTTCCATTTCCGCACCCTCGGCGAACTCGCGGACGCGCACCGCACGCTCGTCGGGGGCTGAAGCCGGACGCCGGGCTCCAGACAGCACGACACCCGCGCGCCGGTCGGGCACGCGGGTGTCGATGTCAAAAGCTGCCGCGAGGAAGTGGCTCCGGCTTTGCGCGCCGGAGCCTGTGGCCTCACGCCTTGATGAAGGCGAGGATGTCGGCGTTCAGCACGTCCGCATCGACGGTCAGCATGCCGTGCGAATAGCCGGGGTAGGTCTTCAGCGTGCCGTGCTTCAGCAGCTTGATGGACTTCATGGCCGAGTCCGCGATCGGAACGATCTGGTCGTCTTCGCCGTGCAGCACGAGGGTCGGGACCGTGATGGTCTTGAGGTCCTCGGTCTGGTCGGTCTCGGAGAAGGCCTTGATGCCTTCGTAATGGGCGAGGGCGCTGCCCATCATGCCCTGACGCCACCAGTTCTGGATCACGCCCGGATAGACCTTCGCGTTCGGACGGTTGAAGCCGTAGAACGGGCCGGTGGGCACGTCGAGGAAGAACTGGGCGCGGTTCTCGGCGGTCGCCTTGCGGAAGCCGTCGAACACTTCGAGCGGCAGGCCTTCCGGGTTGGCGGCGGTCTTCAGCATCAGCGGGGGCACGGCGGAGACCAGCACCGCCTTGGCGACGCGGCCGGCCGGCTGTCCGTGCTTGGCCACATAGCGGGCGACTTCACCGCCGCCGGTGGAATGGCCGATATGGACGGCATTCTTCAGGTTGAGGTGCTCGACGACGGCGAAGGCGTCGGCGGCGTAATGGTCCATGTCGTGGCCATAGCTCACCTGGCTGGAGCGGCCGTGGCCGCGGCGGTCATGGGCCACGACGCGGAAACCCTTGCTGACGAAGAACAGCATCTGGGCGTCCCAGTCGTCGGACGAGAGCGGCCAGCCGTGGTGGAACACGATCGGCTGGGCCTCCTTCGGACCCCAGTCCTTGTAGAAGATCTCGACGCCGTCCTTGGTGGTCACGCTGGGCATGGCGGTATGTCCGTTGGCTGAAGTGGGGGAAGAGGGACCGGCAGCAAAGGCCGGCATGGAGCCGAGTGTGAGCGCGAGGCCCGCACCGGCGGCAAGGCCGAGAACGTCGCGTCGGCTGGGGGCCGAAACGGCGTCCGGTGTGGGGACGTCTGCGGAGCGGTTCAGCTCCTTCGGCATGAGATCCGTCGCGACGGATCCTGAGTTGGCACTTGCGGTCATTGGTTTTGGTGCTCGTCGGAAAGCGCCAGGCGCACCCGGCGCGAATGAGCGGGCAGAGGTCCGGGCGCTCTGGCAACCCGTGCCGGAGCCCTTCGGTTGCAACCTCGGGGCCGTGCCAGCCCGCGCAAACTGCCGCCGTTTGCACGAGCCTTCTTGTCGCATCACATGATGCTTGGAACTTTCACACGGCCCGGCGGGCTCCAGCGCGAAATAGTGAAGCCTCAGCTTGCCGAGCCGGCTTCCGGCCGCCGCGCGGCAGGCTTGCGGCGGGTGAGCCGGCGCCAGCCGATGACAATGCCGCTGACGCTGATGATCATCCCGGCGGCGCAGAGCACCAGCATCACCCCGTCCCAGACCGGGCGATGGCGCAGAAGCAGCGGCAGGTCGAGGCTGTGCAGCCCGTTATAGAGCCAGCGGTACAGCCGCAGGCTGGCGGTGCTGCTGCCGACGATCCGTCCGGTTGCCGGGTCCACGTGCACCCAGCTTTGCTGCGCGTCGCCGAACACGATACGCACCACGGGCAGCGGCCTCTCGCGGTGGTGGCTGTACCAATAGGCGTCCGCTTCGGTGAGGCGCGTCACCTGAAGGATCGGTGTGCCGGGCCGCAGGAGAGGCGCGGCCGCTGCAATGTCGGCATCCGAGAGCACAACCGGACTGCCTTCGGCATCCACCAAAGCGAGGCGCGAGCGGCCATCGGCCAGCAGCACGAGGGGCCGGCCGGCGAACCACGTCACCCGCGCCTCGACGGCCTGCGGCAGCGTACGCGGTGTGATCTGTGCAGGATCGCCCGGAAAGGTCCGGCCGTCTGCCCCCTCGAATGCCGCCATCTGCGCCGGTGATAAGGGCGAACGGGCGAAGGCGTTGCCCGGATTGAGCGACATCCAGCCTGAGAAGAGAAAGGTGAGAACGGCGAGGCCGCCCGCCAGCCCCGCCATGTGATGCCAGAGCATCCAGCCGCGATAGGGGGACACCCGCCCGCCCGCATAGCGCGTCCGCCCGAGCTTTGCCCGCAGCAGGCCGATCCAGAGGCCGGTCACGGCGACCGCCAAGGACAGGCCGGAGATCCAGAGCACCACATTGGCCCAGAGCGTCCCGTTCTGGCGCAGGGGCGTGACATAGATCCAGTGCGGGACGGCGCCGAGCCAGTTCCAGAAGCGTTCGGCCCGCGTCGTGCGCAGCACGATCTCGCCTGTCCGGGAGGAGACGTGGAGGCGCGTGCCGGCCGCATCCTCCAGCGCCACCAGATGCAGGGGGCGATGGGGACCGTAGGATTGCGGCACGGTCCATTGATCGCGCGCAAGCGTTTCGACGAGCCGGGCCTCGGCCCCGCCGCGGCCAGCACGGACAAGGGCAAGGGCCTGCGGCCCGTCCACCGGTGGGAGCATGTCGCCGGTGCGGGCGGAGAGCACGCTCAGCGTCCCGTCGCTCCGCACCGCCCGATAGACGGGCTCCGTGCCGCGCATGTGCAGGAGAAGGTCGCGGGGTGGTGCGCCGAGTGCATGCGTCACCTCCGCCGGGGTGATCTTCACAGCCGACCAGTCGATGGGCGGGAGAGCCTCCCGGCGCGCCCGTTCGGACAGCGACGGGAAGGGCACGTACATCATCACCACACCGGAGGCGAACCACATGGCGAACAGCAGGCAGGCGGCGATCCCCACCCATCGGTGCACCTTGTAGAGCCAGGACCGGACGACCTTCCACACGCGGGCGCGCGACGGGGCCCGTGCCATCAGAAGCGCACGCTGGACGAGAGTTCCACCGTGCGCGGCTGGCCGAGCACCCACTGGCCTGTATTTCCGGCCACCGCATAGGTCTCGTCGAACAGGTTGTAGACCCGCAGCGTGATGTTGGCCGCCGGCGTGGGGGCCCACTGGAGCCCGCCATTGACCACATAATACTCCGGCCGCTGGACGGTATTGGCTTCGTTCACGAACACCGGCCCCACATATTGCAGGCCTGCCCAGGTCTTCCACTTGGGTGCGAAATTCCAGGTAAGCCAGACATTGCCGACCTGCTCCGGCACGCCGACGGGCGTGTTGCCGGTGGCGTTGATGCCGCCCGTGGTGATGTAATTGTCATAGCGGGCGTCGAGCAGCGCGAGATTGGCCGAGATCCGCCAGTTCTCCAGGAAGGAGACGGACACCGTACCCTCGACGCCGCGTGAGGATTGCTGGCCGATCTGTTCGGTCACCTGGGAATTGGCGGAAGAGCGGGCCAGCAGGTTGTATTTCGTGATGTCGTAGACGGCGAAGGTCCACTCGCCGCGACCGCCCCAGAACACCTGCTTGATGCCCGCCTCATACTGCTCGGCGGTGGTCAGGTTGAAATTGGCATTGGCACTCGAGAGCGTGATGAGGCCGGCCACCGGGTCGATGCCGGTGGTGTAGGAGGCATAGAGCGAGAGATCCTGAACCGGTGAGTAGATGACGCCGATGCGCCCGGTCACCGCGGAATAGGACTTCTGGAACTCCTCCTGCGCGGTGACGAGATTGGTGCGGGTGATGGTCGGGTTCTCCCAGCGCAGCCCGCCGACGATGGACCAGTGCTCGTCGAGCACGAGGCGATCTTCCGCGAACAGGGAATACTGCGTTGTGTCCGTGTGATATTTCGGCACGGTCGGATCGGGGCTCGCGAACGTGCCCGGATTGAAACCGATGAGGGGCACGGACGAGGAGCCGCGATAGGGCGAGTTGTTGGTGTGGGTGAAGTCGATGCTGTTGATGTCGAAGCCCACGACCACCTCGTTCGCGAAGCCGAGGACGCTGCCGCGCCAGGCGGCGTCCGTGCGGTTCCCGAGCTGGCTCTGGTCGTGCATGATCTCGATATAGTCCGAGCGGCGCACGAGGCCGGTGGCCGGCTGGAAGGCATAGGTCTCGGAATCGCGCCAGTGCCGGTCGCTGATCAGGTAATAGAAGGTCGAGCGCACGGTCAGCGCATCGCTCGGTGCCCATTCGGCCTTGAACTGGCTCCAGTTGTCGGAATAGCGGATGGCGGCGTCGCCGACATTGTAGTTCTGGTTGCGCAGCAGCCCCGTGAACTGACCGTTGATGAGCGGCGTCCCGAAATATTTCTGCGGCTCCTGATAGCCGTAATCATTGCTCAGCGAGAGGACGAGCGTATCCGACGCCTGGATGCGCACCGCCGCGGACACGGCGAGCGAGCCATTGTCGCCCCGGTCCACCCAGCCGTCGGACAGTTTGCCGGCGATGTCGAACCGGTAGGATACGCGGTCATTGATGGGGCCGGTGGCATCGAGCGCCAGCCGGCCCGACATGAGGGAATCCACCGCCATCAGGGCCTCGCCATGACTGGACAGCGGGTCCGGCTTGCGCGGCACCACATTGACCACGCCGCCGATGGCGTCGTCGCCATAGAGAACGGACGCGGGGCCGCGCAGCACCTCGATCCGCTCGGCGGACCAGGTGTCGAACGGGAAGGTGACGGTTCCCGCGCCCACGTAAAGCCGCGTGCCGTCATAGAGCTGCATCACCGAGCCGTGGCCGGAGAAGCCGCGGGTGCTGAGCGACGTGCCGCCGTTGCCCGGCGCGGGGCTGGCGCTGAAGCCAGCGGCATCCTGCGTCACCGCCTCGATCACCGTATATTGGCCGCGTTCACGGGCGATCTCGCCGGGGATGATCTGCACGCTGGACGGCGTCTGAAGCGGCGTCAGGTCGAGGCGGCTGCCGGTCATGGAGGGCACGAGCAGATTGAGCCCGTCGCCCAGCGGCTGTGCGCTCACGTCCAGCGTATCCAGCGCGATGGTGGTGGTCTCCGGGGGCGCCGACTGGGCGCGCGCGGCATCGGCGAGCGGCAGGGTGGCGGCGAGGGCGAGGACGGCCCCTTGGGCCCGGGAGGCGTGCGCGCGCGGCGGCATGGTGTCACCTTTCAAGTGAGCAAAAAGTCAGCAAATGGCATGACGAAGGTGTTCGCCGCGCGCGGGGCGCGGCGTCAGCGGTGGCGATCAGGCGAAGAGATGCGAAGCCTCACGCACCCGCGGTCCGTGGACGCGGGCGGTGGGCTTGCGGAAGCTTGCCTGGAAAGAGGAGGGTCGCCGGCTCAGTGCCGCCGGATGGCGACGGCCGCGCGCGTCAACAGCACCGCTGCCGCAGGCAGGCGGTTGGCGTGTTGCATGTCTCTCGCCGTGCGGCTGCGTCGGTCAGCACGTCTGCCCCCACCCTTGTGGCCTCCACGAGCCCGATCATCCGTGGTCATGCGGCTCATGGTAAATGATATAATGTATCTTTTACATGCCATGGGGAAAGGCGCCCTGCAAGGGCGCACGCGCAAAAACTCTGACGGACGGGAAGTTCCGTGCCACGCACACATCCGAACCATAGGTCTCAACCCCGATTGCGGGCGAGGCATGGCGGTATGCAGGGCGCCCGCGGTAGCGAGGGCTCGACAGACCACCGGGACACCCCGCCCGAGGACACGCAGCGTCGGGGCAGGTCTCCTGGCTCACGGGTCAGCGCAACGGCCCGGCCTTCCCAGGATATCCCTCCCAGTGGCGCGAATGGGCCCTTGCTCGCCGCTTACAGTTGCGGGGGCAGCTTCGGCATTGGCGCGCTTCCCAAAGGAAGCAGGTCGCACCGAATTCCCTCTTAGCTCCGCAACCGGATTCGGTGCGGAGAACCTCGACGGCGCCCACGGTGCCTCTTGGGAAGGGGCACCGTCAAGGGGCGGTCGCTACACGTTTTGCGGGCATGTGATGGCTGTGCCGCACGTTCGGCTGTCCCAGGACGTGCTGAGGCCCGGCTCACCGGCCGTATCAGCCCTGCGCCAGCTGGGCGCGCAACTGGCCCGGAGGCACGGCCTGCAGGCGGTTCCACGCGCGGCGAAACTGGCGGGCAGAGGAAAAGCCGGAGCTTTCGGCGATGGCGTCCATGTCGAGACGCGAATGCACCACCATGTCGCGGGCGAGCGCAATGCGCATGCGGTTCACATATTCCGTGACGCTCATGCCCGCATGTTCGTTGAACAGGCGCGAGAGGTTGCGCGGGCTGGTGCCGGCCACGTCGGCCATCGCCTCGACGGACCAGTCGCGGGCGGGATCGGCACCCACCGCATCCTGCGCTCTATGGATGGCCGGATGGATATGGTTGCGTCCCTCGAGCCAGGGAGACAACTGCGGGTCGCCGCCGCCGCGCCGCAGATAGACCACCAGCATGCGGGCCGCGGCGACGGCCGTCGCGTGGCCGACCTCGCGCGCCACGAAGGCGAGCATGAGATCGATGCCGGCGGTGACGCCGGCGCTGGTCAGGCGGTCGCGATCCTCCACATAGAGTCGGTTCTCCCGGACACGGGCGTGTGGGGCGAGGGCGGCGAGCTGTGCCAGCGTTCCGAAATGGGTGGTGCAGTCATAGCCGTCCAAAAGCCCGGCGCGGGCGGCCAGCAGCGCGCCCGAGCAGATGGTGGCGAGACGCACCTGCGGGCGGATGGCCGTGCGCAGCCACGCGACGATGGACGCTGCGTCCGCCTCGTCCTGTGCTGCCGTCGAGGATGGAGAGCCGAGCGGCGTCTCCACGGACCCCGAGACGAGGACGAGCGCGCCGTCCGGCACCGAGCGGGGCAGGGGACGAATGCCGGCGAGCGGCAGCCCGATGGAGCTGTGCACCTGCTCGGATGGACCCACGTACGTCACGTCGAACCGCACGTCGTCCTGCGCCTGATTGGCCTGGCGCAGGACTTCGATGGGGCCCGCAAGGTCGAGCAGGAGCGCCCGCGGCGGCACCACCGCGAGGACCGGAGTGATCCGTGCGGGGCGCCGGGTGCTCATGCCGCCTGCCGCGACGCGCGGCCGGCGAGAGCCTCCGCAACGCTGGCGATCCGCGCGAAGCGTCCATCGAGCACGAGTTCCGTGCGGGCGCGGATGTCGGCCGCGCTCCAGTCCCGGCCGGTGCGGTCGGTCATGGGGAAGGTGAGGGTGGCCTCGGTGACGTAGTCCACCGCATAGCCGAGGTCGGAAGCATGGCGCGTGGTAGTCTCGCAGCACTGCTCGGTGCGGATGCCGGAGACGATGATCCGCCGGATGCCGTGGCTTGTCAGCCAGACATCGAGGCCGGTGCCCACCAGCGCGCTGTGGCGGCGCTTGCGGAAGACGGCGCTCGCCTCCACGCGCAGCGGATCGAGGGCCGTGACAAAGCCGGAGGCCTCGGAGAAGGGACCGGCGTCTTCCACGTGGAAAATCTGGATGACGGGCAGGCCCGCGGCTTGTGCCCCGTCGATCAGCGCCTGCTGGCGGGACACATAGGCATCCAGCTCATCGGCGCGGAAGTAGGGGCGGTGGCGGAAGGACTCCTGCGCATCGATGACCAGAAGAGCGGCGGGATCGGACATTTTCGGCAATCCTCGTTGGGGAAGCGTCATGGATCTTAGCCCCTGTGGCATTGCCGCCAATGGCCCGTACGGCCCAAATGCGGACATTTCACGCCAAATGTCTCGCAGGCCAGGACGGCGCGTGGTCCGGTCCGGATCGGACCATATCGTGGAATAAGTAGGTGATCATTATTCCGGACCTGAGATGCGGCGGACGGACGTGGCCAGCGCCGGGCAAGTCGGCGTGACAGTAAATTCAGTCCGACTGATGATATGTCGAAAGGCAAATGCTGGGTCCCGCACCGTATTCGGCCTGCGGCGAATTTTCCTCCGCGGAGGTACTAGCCTCGCGCAAGCTTGCTGGGTATGATGATTGGGTAATGACAGGTTGATTGCTCTTCCAAGAAGAGCCGGGTGTGCCACTGGCTGACCCTCGATCAAAGGCATGAAGCCGCCCTGCCATTGCCGGTATCAGCCCGGTATGTCCCGACATCATCGCTCTTTCCAATGATGGGACATCAGTCATGACCAGCATCATCACCAACAATGCCGCCAGCGTTGCTCTCGCGACCCTGCGCTCCATCAACGATAGCCTCAACACCACCAACGACCGCGTCTCCACCGGCAAGAAGATCAATTCTGCCGCTGACGGCGCCGCCTACTGGAACATCTCCACCACCCTGAC